>DATMNZ010000074.1:0-17717 GCA_035568495.1 Saccharimonadales bacterium (SeqCode)
GCCCGTTAGGAGCGCGCGTTTTCTTCAGCGCGCGAGTAGGGCTGAGGGACCTTGCGTCTTGCGTTGCACGCTGAGTACTTCCTGCACTACCCAGCACCATGCTGAACGAAACTGGCCCTTGTGAAGGCCCATAGCGTGACGAGCCCACAAGGTCCCTCGCGCCTACTCGCGCGCTGAAGAAAACGCGCGCTCCTAACGGCACTCGGGATGACAGGTTAGTTTTGATCTGCCTGGCGCGCCTTTTCCATCTGTTCTAGCTCGCTATCTGTTTCACCACATTACGCTTTCCGCCATGCAAAACACTGAAGACCACCGGGACCAAGAACAACGTGGCTACGGTGGCGAACATGAGGCCGCCGATGACCGCGCGGCCCAGCGGGGCATTTTGCTCGCCACCTTCACCGAGCCCCAGCGCCATGGGCGTCATGCCGATGATCATGGCCAGCGCCGTCATGATCACCGGACGCATACGAGTGTAACCCGCTTCCAGCACCGCGTCCCATGCGGAGAGGCCTTCGGCCATGCGCTCGCGCGCGAAAGAGATCACCAGAATGCTGTTGGCCGTGGCCACCCCCATGCACATCACGGCGCCCGTGAGTGACGGCACGTTCAGCGTGGTGCGGGTAAGCAGCAGCATCCAGACAATTCCAGCGAGCGCTCCAGGCAACGCGCTGATGATGATGAACGGGTCGAGCCACGATTGGAAGTTGATCACAATCAACAGGTAAACCAGCACGATGGAGAGCACCAGGCCGATGCCCAGTCCGAGGAACGAGCTCGCCATGGTCTCCACCTGTCCACGCACGACTATCTGGACGCCGCGTGGCAGCTTGCGTCGAAACTCGTCCACGATCCGCCGTGTATCGCGCGCCACCCCACCCAGATCGCGGCCCTGCACACTGGCGTAAACATCCATCACCGGCTGAATGTTGTAATGCGAGACCACGGTCGGCGTTACACCGGGCTTGATGGTCGCCAGATTGGCCAGCACCTGTTCACCGGGAGCGCGGGGCGAGGCCACCGGCGTATTCATCAGCGCCTGCAGAGAGTCCATGCGGTATTCCGGGGTCTGCACCGCGATGTTGTAGCTCACGCCGTTTTCGCGGTTCAGAAAGAACGTGGGTGTGGTCTGGAAGCTTCCACTCAGCGACACCAGCAAGTTCTGGGCCACGTCGCGCTGCTCCAGGCCAACTTGCTGGGCGCGGGTGCGGTCGACGTTGAGGGTAAGCGCCGGAGAGCTCATCAACTGCTGCACATGTACGTCGGCGGCGCCGGGCACATGGCGCAAACGGTTGGCGATCTGCTGGGCGATCTGGTAGTTCTGCGCCTGGCCCTTGCCGATCACCTGAATATCAATTGGCGATGGGAGCCCAAAGTTCAAGATCTGGCTGACGATATCCGCAGGTTGGAAGAAGAACTCAACCCCCGGATACAACCGCGGCAGCTCTTCCCGCAGATGCTTGACATACTCGGCGGTGGGACCGTGCTTCTGCTGGTTGAGTGAAACCAGTATCTCCGCGTCCGAGGCGCCGACCGTGCCGCTGGTGCTGTAGGAATTGTTGATCGAGCTGTAGGCCAGTCCGATATTGTCGAGGATGGTGGCCAGCTCCTCCCTCGGAATTTCCTGGCGCATGGTGTTTTCGATCTGGTCGCACAGCCGCGCAGTTTCTTCAATCCGCAGTCCGGCCCGCCCGCGGACGTGCATGCGAAAAATTCCGGCGTCTACATCGGGAAAGAAATCCTGCCCCAGAAAAAACACCAGCCCCAGCGACAGCACGCAGAAGGCCAGGAAGCATGTGATGAAGCTGCGGTGGTGTTCCAGGCAGGCGGCCAGCGCCTGATGGTAAGCGCCGCGCAGGCGTTCGAAGCCCGCTTCAAAGCCGCGCTGCAGGCGATTGAGGAAAGCAAACATTCCCGCGCGTTCCGGCTGAACTGGTTCGCCGCCGGTCTCATGCCGATATCCACGCAGCAGATACATCACCAGCGTGGGCACCAGCGTGCGTGAGAGCAGGTAGGAAGCGAGCATGGCAAAGACCACGGCTTCCGCCAGCGGAACGAACAGGAACCGGGCCACCCCTGTCAGAAAGAACATGGGCACAAAGACGATGCAGATGCTCAGCGTGGAGACAAAAGCGGGCACTGCAATCTGCGCCGCGCCGTCGAGGATCGCGGTTTTCAGTTCTTTGCCCATGGCCAGGTTGCGCTCGATGTTTTCGATCTCCACCGTGGCGTCATCCACCAGGATGCCGACCGCCAGCGCCATCCCTCCCAGGGTCATCAGGTTGAAGGTCTGGCCCAGCGCGCTCAACGTGATGATGGAGCACAGAATAGAAAGCGGAATGGAGATGGCGATGACCAGCGTCGTGCGCCAGTTTCCGAGAAACAGCAGAATCATGGCCGCCGTGAGGCAGGCGGCGGTGATCGCCTCGTGGACCACGCCTTGAATGGAAGCGCGCACGAACAGCGATTGGTCAAACAGCGGCTTCATGGCCAGGTCTTCCGGCAGCGTGGTGGCCACACGCGCGAGAGTCTGTTTCATCCGCGCGATGATTTCGAGGGTCGAAGCGCCGCCGTTCTTCTGCACTGTAATCAGGGTCCCACGCACGCCATCGGCGCGCACCATGTTGGTCTGGGGTGAAAAGCCATCGCGGACGTGGGCCACGTCTTTCAGGTAGGTGGTGGCGCCGTTCTGTGTTTTTATCGGCAGGTTGCTCAGTTCGGCGATGGAATCGGCGCTGCCGTTCATATCCACCTGGTACTGCAATGAGCCCATCTTCAAAGACCCGGAAGGCAGGATCAGGTTTTGCACGCTGAGCGCATTGACCACGTCCACGGCGGTCAGCCCCCGGCCTTGCAGCAGGGCGGAATCAATATCCACGGCCACGACCCGCTGCTTGCCGCCGTACGGGAAGGGAACCGCCGCGCCCTGCACCGTGACCATCTGCGGGCGGATGAAGTTCACGGAAAGATCGTTGAGCGCCTGCTCCGGCAGACTATGACTGCTGATGCCCACCTGCATGATGGGTACGCTGGACGCGGAATAAACAATGATCAGAGGTGGCTGGGTGCCCGCCGGCAACTGCCGCAGCCCCGATTGCGAGATGGCCGTAACTTGAGACATGGCCAGTTGCAGATTGGCGCCCGGCTGCAGGAACACCTTGGTGATGGCCCGCCCATCCATGGACTGGGTTTCGGTGTGCTCGATGTCGTTGACGATGGTGGTGAGCCCGCGCTCCGTGTTGTTGATGATGCGGTCGTTCATTTCCTGCGCGGAGAATCCCTGGAACTGCCAGATCACGCTGATGACCGGAATATCGATGTCAGGAAGGATGTCAACCGACGTGCGGAAGATCACGATAGGGCTGAGGATAAGAATCAGCAGCGCCATCACAACGAAAGTGTAAGGGCGCCGTAGCGCCAGTGCGACAATCCACATCTGCCAAATGTCCCTGCAAGGGAATGAGAATAGTTATTGTAGCAGCGCAGACGCGCTGATCTCGCAGGGGTTAACACTTCTTAATCAGCGCGCGGATCACCGCCGCGCACGCCGAATCGCGAGAACGCCGATTCGCATAACGGACCACGAAACCCTTCACATGCGTACCACGAAACGTTCCACATGCGGACCACGAAACCCTCCGCGTAGAGACGTAACTTTGTTACGTCTAAAGGCCGGCGGACTTGAATAATTCTCCGGATCAACGGTAGGATATCCCCGTTCGGCGCAAAATTGTGCGTAGCCGATCCACGCTCATCTGCACAAATCCGCGGTAAGGGTTTGTGCGCGTCCGCCGCTTGACCCCTATCCCGGTCAGGTTTAGAGTAATCCCCGCTACGTTGCCGCTGGAAGAAGAAATAGGCTGGCAACGTGAACGAGGTGAGCATGTCATTGGACCGCCGCAACTTTCTAGGACTTCTAGCCGCAGGAGCCGCCGCAACCACACTTACCGCTCAATCCTTCAGCGAGGAATTATTGACAGCCCCGGCCACAGAGCACAGCCAGGCAGAATCAACTTCCGGGTCTTTGCCCGCCATCAAGGCCATGGTCTTTGACGCTTATGGAACTCTATTTGATGTCTATTCCGTAGCCGCGCTTGGGGACCAACTGTTCCCCGGCAAAGGCAAAGAGCTAAGCCAGCTATGGCGACTTAAGCAGATCGACTACACATGGCTCCGCAGTCTCATGGGTAAACATGAAGACTTCTGGAAGGTGACCCAAGACGGGCTGGATTTCACCTGCAAGCAGCTCAATCTGGAATGCACCACGGCCCAGCGCGACCAGTTGATGCAAGCCTACAACCATCTGACCGCATTCCCCGATGTGCGTCCTGCGCTGGAAGGCCTTGCGCCGCTGCCGCGGGCCATTCTTTCCAACGGTTCACCCGCCATGTTGCAAGCTGCCGCCAAGAGTTCCGGCATCGAGGGCCTGCTCAAACACATTATCAGTGTTGAAGATGCGGGTATTTTTAAGCCCAGTCCGAAGGTCTACCAGTTGGCCGTCGATAAATTCAAGATCGCAGATCGCAGCAATATCGGTTTCGTCTCATCCAACTGCTGGGACGCCATCGGCGCAAAGTCTTTTGGGTTTACGGTTTTCTGGATCAACCGTGGCAATGCTCCCGTGGACATTCTCGGCGCAAAACCCGACCGGATACTCAACAAGCTGACCGACTTGATTCCCTTGGTTAAGGGTTGAACGGCGTATTGATGTTGTCCTTGCGGACTCAACTCTTATTCGTGTTGATTCGCGTCAATTCGCGGCTAATTGCTTTTGGTTGCGGCTACGTCACGCTGTGCTACTGCGGAAAGCCCGAAGACCGCCTTGCCCGCTCCGCCTGCAATAGGTGACGGCGTTGGTGTCCGGCGATGATCTGCAAGGCTGAACCCACGGTAAACCGAAGTAAGGGGATGAAGGGACTGCTGAACCGGATGTGGTTCACATCATATTGACCGGCATGACGGACGAGTTCGCGCACGGCCTGGTTGCCGCGCAGGAAACGATCGAGGACGGAAAGTTCGACTCGCACGCCCGGCGCAATTTTCTTGGGAGCAGAGGCACGCTTGGTCTGAGGGGTAGGCTCGATAAAACTGCGAATAAACCACCGGGCGAACCAACCCGGCGTGATTTCCTGTACAGCAGCGGACGGTCTGCCGGCCAGCGAAGCTGAGATCACCGGCAAATAGCCTTCATTGGTGATACAGAGATGTTCCAGACATTGCCCGACACTCCATGCACCGGGCGCAGGATGCCAGTTAAGCTGCTCTGGATTGAGCCCGGCAACTAGTTCTTTGGCGCTTTCATCAGAGGCAGTGAGTTCGGTGATCAGTCGAATTGACCAATTGGGCAAGGCCGCGACGGTTTCGGTGGACATTGCCAAAGTATACCAATCGGGCACAACTTCCAGAGTTTGCGAAAAAATGCCGGATACGACCGTAGCAGAGGGCGGCTTCAGCCGCCCGGTGAGCGGGAAGATTCATTGGGCTTCAGCCCCAGTTTGACCCTTTGGATTGTCAACCTTTACACGAGAACGCAAACATCTATATCTGAATGAAATCGCGATCACTGAAGCGGACCAAAGAGAAAAGGAGATAAGCCGGGGCTAAAGCCCGAAAGTTTATCGCTTCAGTCGGGCGGCTGAAGCCGCCCGCTTTGACAGTTGTCCCGGCATTGCGTGACGAGGCCGTACAGCTCGCGCACGATCTACGTCAAGCGGTTCCTCGTCAAACGCGATGATGAGCTCCCTGCCGTCCCGCATCACCTGCGGTTCTTCATCCGGTTCCCCTCGCGTAGTTTTGTTTCATAGATGGTAATTTCTGCACCCTTGGGCCGGTATACGTATCATCGCAACCCTCCTCAATTCAAATGTTTACCGGGGGCGGTCTACTTTGGCATGTGTCTTGCTCTATGAAACAGCGAGACCTTGTTTTTCAAGAGAGGAGATAAAGCATGAAACGAACCAGGATATTTCTAGTGGTAGCGACGACCATTTTCGGCATGTCTTTGGCGGCCAATGCTCAGTTGGGGCTTGGAGGTGTGGTCCACGGATCGGCCAGAGCAACTGGAAGCACAGACACCAACCTCGGCCGGCACTCGGGCTCACTGGATAGCGGCCTCGACGTCCGTAGTCAAACCGGTGGCGGCGTACATAACCGTGGCTTGACCAGCGATCTCGAGTCCAACACGCAGGCTTCCGCAAATGCGGAGAGAAGGAAGATGAAGAACGCGTCCGCGAACGCTGCCGCCCAGGCCCAGTCAAGCACTCAGGCTGCGGCTCAATCAGGCCGTGGCGCCATCTCATCCACGCTCGACAGCCGCACGGAAGGCAGAGCCATGCGCAGGGGCCAGTCTTCCACTAGCACCAGCGCGCGCGCCGAATCAGAGCATCGCGCCAGCGCGGGAACTGGACACTCTTCCAGCGTCCAGGCAAACTCCAACAGCGACGTGAATCTCCAGGGTAGCCGCAAAGCCGGCGGGGCCCGTGCCGGAGCCTCGTCTTCAACGAGCACAAATGCTGATGTAAAGATCAAGCACCGCAATTAAGGACTTCTACCGCGTCCCACCCTTCGCCAGAAACGCGAAGGGTGGGATAATCCAACCGCTCTAAAGATCGAGCACAATCCACACTGGAGCATGGTCGCTGGCGTTTACCTCTCAGCGCACCCATCGGTCGTCACCGCCCTCCACGAGTTGCTTCGACGGCTTCGGTGAGAGCAGGGGCGCAGAGAATATACGATACAGTGGCAAACACCTCCACGAGTTGCTTCGACGGTTTCGGTGAGAGCAGGAAGTGATCGAGTCAGCTGATCGCACGAGACACCAGCGCCAGAGGCGCGAAGACAGGTTAGCCCAACGCGCAAGCGTTGGGATAGCAAGGGGATAGGACCAGCCCCGGAGGGGCGGTACAGAGCGGTCTTAATCACGGTGGTTCGGAAATTCGCTAAACTGAACAGTGGTCGGGTTGTAGCCATACGATTAGAGCACGTTTGGCCATTGAATCATGAGTGAAGGACCACCGGCGTTGACCGCGTGAACGAAATCCGATGTCCCGATCTGCGAAGATGGCTTTTGTCTCCTGACATCATGTAATAGATTCGCGTCATTCGCGTTCATTCGCGGCTAAAAAGGGCTCCACCCTTCATAAAAATCAACGTTGTCATCAAAATCAACGTTGTCATCCCGAACCGCGTTAGGCGCGCGTTTTGTTCAGCGGAGGGCGAGACGCTCTAACAGCATGATGGCTTTGGAGTTCCCTTGAAAGTCTTTATTTTCTGTTTGCTTAATTAGACCGCTCTCCAACATCTCCTCCAAGGAAGGGATCTGATACAGAGACGTAACAAGTTACGTCTCTGCTGTGGTTCGCGGTGATCGTCGCTGCGGGTGTGCCGTCCCGGATGTGTAAGACCGCCAGCACTACCCGGCAAATCTATCCGTGGCCGCTACCAGGGCGCGGCTGTTCGGCGGGTCGAAAGCGCTGTGGCCGCTGTCGGGTGTGATGATGAGGTCGGCTTCGGGCCATGCGCGGTGCAGCGCCCACGCGCTCTCCATGGGGCAGACGATATCGTAACGGCCCTGCACGATAACGCCCGGTATGTGGCGGATGCGCGAGGCGTGGCGCAGCAACTGGTCATCGCTCTCGAAGAAGGCTTTGTGGACGAAGTAGTGGGCCTCAATGCGCGCAAAGGCGAGGGCGAACTCATCTTCCTCGTAGTGGCTGACGAAGTCGGGATCGGGCAGCAGTTTCGAGGTGGCCCCTTCCCATCCGCTCCAGATCTTCGCGGCCGCGAGCTGAACGGCCCGGTCATCGCCGGTCAGACGGCTGTAGTAGGCAGAGAGCAAATCGTGGCGCTCGGCCTCGGGGATGTGGCTGAGGTAGGCATCCCAGGCATCCGGATAAAGGACCGAAGCGCCGCGTTGGTAGAACCAGTCGATTTCCTGCTTGCGCAGCAGGAAGATGCCGCGCAGCACGAGTTCGGTGACGCGATTGGGATGTGTTTGCCCATAGGCGAGGGCCAGAGTGGAACCCCAGGACCCGCCGAATACCTGCCAGCGCTCAATGCCCAGGTGCTCGCGGATTTTCTCAATATCGGCGACCAGGTCCCATGTGGTATTTGCTTCGAGAGATGCATAGGGCGTGCTCTTGCCGCAGCCGCGCTGGTCGAAATTCACGATGCGATATTTCCGGGGGTGGAAGAAGCGGCGCTGTTTGGGGTCGGAGCCGCCGCCAGGGCCACCGTGCAGAAAAATCACCGGCTTGCCGGATGGGTTGCCGCTCTGCTCGAAGTAGATCTCGTGGACCGGTGAAACCCGCAGTTTGCCTGTGTCATAGGGCCCGATCGGAGGATAGAGCCAGGTGAGCGAGTCCTTCATCGTGGATGCGTGCAGGTCATGGGCGGGCATACGTGGGCAGTATATATCCTTTGGGGTCCGAAGCCATGCCGGTGGTTTTATTGGTACTGGGCTAATGTTGCGTTGCTGCAATTTGACACTTGATTCTGATTTCATGTTCACCCTATAAGGGACAACGGGACGCGCCAATGCGTAAACACTGACGCGGCCCTAACCACCATCCCTACATTGGAGGAACAATGGCTGACCACGATTTTAAACCCGCCCGGAAACCCTACGTGTACGACCTGCTGGGCCAGTTGAACGGTGCTTTCGCCCGCGTCACTGGCAAGCTATCCGCCCTGGAGCAAGTCGGCATCTTTGAAAAGCGCACAATGATCCGGCTTTACCGGATGTCCAAAGAGCTTCAGGCCAGCGCGAACTATCACCTGCTTGAAACCCTTCAGGACTGCGAAGAGCGCGATTGGGCCAAGTACGGACGGCGAACGCGGCAACCAGTGGAATGAGCTTTGCGTGACCCGTGTGACCCGTTAAGCGGGGATGGCCTCTTTGGCTGTTCCCGCTTTATTTTGCCCGTTCAATTGGGCCGCTAGATTGGCGATGCTTCCCGGCCACAGGTCGCCAGCGTCTCGCAGATCAGCAAAAGCGGCCTTGGCGGCCTTTAACCGCTGTGCCCTTTGCCTTGTTTCCTTGAGTTCCGCATCGGCAGCCGCAATTGCATCATCCCAACTGGCAAGTTTTTGTGTTACTTTTTTATTGTTGACAATGTGTTCAGTTTTGATTACACTCTTATTCATGGCAGACACCTACACAGACGCCATCAAAAAGGCTCAGCAGGAATTGAAGAGTCTTATTGAGCAGCGCAGAGAACTTGACAAGAAAATCCATCGGGTACGACAGGGCCTTCACGGTCTTGCGGCTCTTGCGGACAAACAGCCGGAATCTCTTCTTACAGATTTGACATTGTATGAGCATCGCGGACTTACATCGGGCATAAAGGCTGTTCTGCAAAAGTCCAAAGGCCCTAAGACAGCCGCCGAAGTAAGACAGATGCTTCTTGTTGTTGGATATGATCTCAGCAATTACGCGAATGTCTCTGCGGTCATCAATACGGTTTTGAATCGCTTGGCAGAGCAGGAATTGGTAGAGAAGAATGAGAAGGCGCATCCCGCCACTTACTTTTGGCAGGGAGAAAAGAATAAATGACTTTGGACGCAAATGCGAAACGCCCCGCGATACCAGCGCAGAGCGTTTCAGAAAGGCAGGCAGAAGATCATGACGCGATCCCCACCATAACGAATTGACGCTATAAGCAAACACCCCGGCATCGGTACCAGCCTTTGCCGGGGCAAATTCAAAGTACGGGATGAGCCGCACTCCAAACCCAAATTGAGTATACGGCTTTTCCCCTTTAAAAATCCAGAGGAAAAGCCCATGACATGCCGCAAATGCAATCACGAAACCGTTAAGAAGTTCGGCTTCAACCGCAATAAAACCCGCCGTTATCGCTGCACAAGCTGTTCCACGACCTTTTCCGATGCCGCCCCTGCCGGACTGCTTCCCGGCCACAGCACAGACCAAGAAACCGCCCTCCGTGCCATCTCCATGATGCTTGAGGGCATGAGCGTCCGGGCGATCTCCCGCATTACCGGGCTGCACAAGAACACCATTCTCTCCCTGATGGTCACCGCGTCCACGAATGCCCAGCGCGTGTTTGACGGGCTGGTGCGCAATGTTCACCCCAAGTTTGTTCAGATGGATGAGCTTTGGGCGATGGTGGGTTGCCACGGCAAGAAGGTAAGACCCGACTCTCCCGCTGGCTGGGGCGATCAATGGACTTGGCTGGCCTTGGACTCGGATACCAAGATGATTCTTTCGTACCACATCGGCGCAAGGAACACGGTCAGCGCGTTTCATTTCGTCCGCGATCTCAGCCAGCGCACCACCGGGAAATACCAAATCACCACGGACGCCTTGCGCGGCTATGTCGGCGCAATCGAAGAGTGGTTTGGTGCCGATGTTCACTTTGCCCAGCTCCAGAAGATTTACGGGCGTACTGAGGCAGGCCCAGAGTGGTACGGAGGCGGCAGAGTCATTGCAGCAGTCCCCGTGGTGCGCACCGGCAACCCCGATTTTTCGCGCATCTCTACTTCGCATATTGAAAGAGCCAACCTGAGTGTTCGCTGTCATCTCAAAAGGTTTTGCCGCAAGACGAACGCCATCAGCAAGAAGCTGGACAACCTGAAGGCTGCCGTTGCGCTGTTCATCGTGTGGTATTGCTTCTGCCGTGTGCATATGACGTTACGGGTTACGCCCGCGATGGAAAGCGGAATTACTGGCCATGTTTGGAGTCTTGCGGAATTGATTGGAGCGTAAAACACTGTCGGGGAAATGTGGAGTTCTGCATTTCCCCGTTTTCGTTGCGCCACTCAACGGTAATTTCTCCCCCATCATTGCCTGTAGAAATAACTGACAAATCAGGGCTACCGCTATTAAGGCGTACCATATCGCCTACGTTTATTTCCCGCTGGTGCTGTTTCATTGTGCTACCCTTTTCTGTCATGGATAATAAATTCAAGGTTGGGGATGTCGTTCAGCTCAAGTCTGGCGGCCCATTAATGACTATTGCCAGCATTGGAATTGCCTCTTCTCAGGAACAGCTTGCCAGTTGTATATGGTTCGAGGGTTCAAAAAAGAACAACGGGAATTTCTTGGCGAGCGTGTTAATGGCTATGCCCTCCGAACCTCCGCAAGCGCAACCTTACGACCCTGAAGAGTGAGCAATTCCACCATGTTTTGGCGCTTGCAGAGCTTCTATCTGCTGGATAACATTCTCCGATGCCAAATTCTCCGTATGTTCTGTGCCATTTCCCGAACTGCGAATACCACATACAGCCCATCGTGCTCCCTTTATCCAACCCTCCAAAAAACGATCCACATCAATTATTGTGGCCTCTGGGTGATTGGCGCGCATATCTTGCGTGTCCAGGATGCGGGCAAGTGTTGCTTCGCACCGCTGATGATGTCCGCTGGAAAGAGTTATCCATACAGGACCAAAGTCGCCAAGAAGGGAAGCGTTGGTTTCTCGTAGCCTTTGAATGCGCCCCAGAAAACTGCGGAACTCTAATAGAATTTCACGTACTGAAGGACTCCAAAATTCTTGGCCTAACAGAAATTCAATTGCGCGAAAAGTTACGCGATGGAATATGGAATGGAGTTTCGCCCTGCGAGCGCCATCCCATTGCTGCAACAGCCAATCAACAAATTGATGTTTATTTAGACGAAGGAGAAATCCGGGGATACTACCCTCCCGTCTTGCGACTGGAACGGCCTTGTTCTGTAACTTGCCCAAATTGCGGTGAGTCAAGCGGTGACCATCCCCGCGAATCGTTCCAGATTGGAAACCGCCTTGAATGCAAGGCTTGCTACATGAAATTTCCTGTCACCGCTGAGCATGTCAGAGAATTGGAAGAATAGAGTCATCGGCTGTCCCGCCACATTCCGCGATCTCCCGCCGTCACCCGCCAAAGCGGAAGGCAACGCAGGATTAGCCCAGTACCGTTTTATTGGGCGGCCACGAGTCCATTGCCGTCCAAATCGGTCCCTACCGGCTACTCCCCGCCTGGCCTCCGGACTTTCATGTATTCCCGATACAGAGTTCTCCGTCAGCGAAATACGCAAGTCGCTCGATTGCCCGGAAAATGGAAGAGTGTATGTTGACGTAAAGAACGGTCCTTTACGAAACTTTGCTTAGGGGATGCTATTGAAAAACAGTCTCCGATGGTTAACGTCCGTCTTCGGCGCGGGAAGGACGCCGGCGAACTCCCCGAAGGCCAGCGGGTTGGCAGGCGTCCGGCATCCGTTTGCGCGGTCAATGCCTGGGGCGTCGCCGGATTCAGCTACATCGGGCCTGCCATGGGGAACGGAGTCGTCGAACTTGGACTTTCTGCGCGCCAATGCCGTTCTCGTGGTGTTTGGGTATCATGTCCTCGCATTTTTTGGAATCAAGCGGATGGGCCCGTTCGATCTTGAGGCGGTGGGCATGTTTGGTGTTCTCTCGTTCTTTGTGCATACCAGCCTGGTCCTCATGCGTTCCCTGGAGCGGCAGGTCCATAAATATGGTTTCCGAAGACTGTTCTTGATATTCATGGCCCGAAGATGCTTTCGCATTTATCCGCTCAGCATCTTTATCGTTGCCGTCATCCTTCTTTTTCGATTGCCTTTGGGGGGACATCCATGGGCGTTGACCTGGACTTCGCCCAGCCGATGGGGCATCGTCTCCAATTTCCTGTTAGCGCAGAACATCACATGGAGCAATTCCGTGGAAGGCCCTCTCTGGAGCCTGCCATTCGAAGTCCAGATGTATCTGGTCTTGCCGGTCATATTTTTGCTGGTCAGGAAGTCCATGTCTGTCTGGAGCCTGGTTGCCGGGTGGGTGCTTGCGGTCGGAGTCATCTCGATAGCGCTCCGTTTAGGGCATGCTCATCCTCTCACGTATGTGCCATGTTTCTTGTCCGGGGTCATCGCTTACAACTCTTCAAAGCAAGTAGTACCCCGATGGCCTGGTTGGTGGTGGCCGTTGTTTCTCTGGGGCCTGACTGCTCTACTCGCTCTTCACTATGGAATCGGAATTGCTTGGTTGATTTGCCTTCCTATGGGCCTGATGGTGTCTCGCTTTGAGGACATCAAGAATCCATGGATATGTCAGATCAGCTATCGAATTTCCAAGTATTCCTATGGCCTTTACCTTAGCCATTATTTCTGTCTGTGGCTGGCATTCACCAGGCTTGGCTTCCTCACCCTTGGAAGCCAATGGATTATCTTCATCGTGACGGCCGTAGCGTTGCCGGTTGTGCTCTACAACGCGATTGAGCAACCCTCAATCGACATCGGCAAGAAGCTGGTGGAATCCCGGCTGGCCGGTCCCGAGATGCGAACGCCTGCCCGTAGGGCCGCCTGAAGCGCAGATCAACGACGTGGGCCGAGGGTCTTCTTGCACGATCTGATTTCAAAGGGTTATGGTGGCCGCTCTGCAAGTCTTCTTATTTGCGTTGATTTACTGGCGCGCAATCCAGCCGGCAATCTTTTCAAGAGCTGCCGGCGCAATGGTTTCCTCAATCCGCGCATATTCCGTGGGTGAGCCGGTGGCGGCGGTCTGAAACAGGTGGTTCAGGCCGGGTAACTCGACTACTTCAAAGTTCCGGTTGCCGCCGGCTTCCAGCGCCTTGCGAATGGCAGGCAGGTTCTGCTGCGGGAGTACCTGCAAGTCCTTTCCGCCGTTGATCGCCAGCACTCCACACTTTACCTTCCTCAACGCCGTAGCCGGATCATACTCGATAAAGAACCGCATCCAGGGTGAGGTCATTTGCTTGATGGCCGCATTCATCTGGGCTTCCGGCATATGGCCGGCGATTTTTCCCCGCAACATGTTCTCCAGCTTGGGAGTATCCTTTTCCTGCCTCACCATGGCCGTGACCTCCCGCTCCTCCGAGCCCAGCTTTTCCGACATCGCTGGGTCCCCGCCGTTGGCTGCGGCAATCGCCTTGACTTGTGCAACCAACACTTCATCTCCCGGCACCCCGGTCCCGGCCATCAGTACGATAAACGCCACATCGGAGTTGCGGGCCGCCACCATCGGGGCAATCATTCCGCCTTCGCTGTGGCCGATAAGGCCGATCTTACGCTGGTCGATCTCCCGGCGGCCTTTGAGATAGGCGATACCGGCTTCAGTATCGGTAGCGAAATCGGCGGTCGTGGCGGTGGCAAAGTTTCCGGTGGATTTAGCTGTGCCCCGGTCATCGGCCCGCAAGACGGCAATGCCCCGGCGGGTGAGATAGTCGGAGAGCACCAGGAATGGGCGGTGCCCCATCAGCGCCTCATCGCGGTCCTGGGGGCCCGACCCGGTAATCAGCACGACCGCCGGAAACGGCCCTTGGCCTTGGGGCAGCGTTAGCGTCGCCGCCAGTGTGATGTCCGCCGATTTGTTTCGATAGGAGACTTCCTCTTCCCGGTAAGGATAAGGCCTGCTGGGATTCTGCGGCCGGCGGGGCGGGGCCATATCGGCTTTGTCATCTGCTTTTTTGAGCGCCAGGGGCCATGGGCCGCGACCCTGGATCCAGGTGCCGTCGATCGTTCCTTTGTCTCTATTCAAAGTGCCTGAATACCTTCCGCCGATCTGTTTCATTTCCATCTTGATGCTGTTGCCGTCGCGGTCAAACGTAAGTGGAAGGCCCAAGGCGCCCTGGTCGACGCTATCCAAGGCGGCGCTGGTCCCATTGGGGCCGGTGACGATATGAAACCGCAGCCGCAGCTTTGCCGCACCCGTAGCCAGGGTACCTTGCCATATGCCATCGATATCGGAAGGCTTGAAGGCGCGGCGAAAGATTAATGGCAGGGGGCGGCCTTGCGTCCATGTGCCTTCGATCAGCGCGCCGTCGGCGCTGACCATGCCGTCGTAGGAGCCACCGACAGCGCCGACGGCAAACGTCAGCTTGCCGCCTTGCAACGACATCGATGTAACTGGAATGCCCGGCGCAGATTGATCGACGCTGTCGAGCGTCGCTTGGAAGCCCCCGTCGCTGGTTTCGGCAATGTGCAGCACTAGGCGCAACTGCCCGCCTCCCGTATCCAGCGTGCCCTGCCAATCGCCGCCAAGCGTTATTATTTTCGCCGTTGTCGCAACCGGTGTCTGCGGCGCAGCTTGCGCACGGCCTGCGTTCGGCAACGCTACCATAGCAGCAAGAAGAAATAGGGAAGTGACTGAAGAGCGCATGTAGAACCTCCGGGCGCGAGTGCGCCGCTTCTTCCAATCTACCGCCAAAGGGCTATTGCTGCGCCTTAATAAATTCTGGGCGCCGGGATGTCCAGGAAACGGGGGAGACGGGATGTCTTGTGTTCTTTTGTCACGTGTCGGGTTGTGGGCGCTATCAACTGTTCCGGCGGTTGATTGAATGCTGCATTTTGATCGATTGCATTCAGCTTAGGCGAATATTTAAACTAGGGACCATTAGTTATTCAGATAAACAGCTACCTCTGGAACCGCCAGAGGACGAGTAAGTTTACTTTAGCTGTTCAGCGAGAGGACTCGGTATGGGCCCGAATATCTCCCCAAAACCGCCGTCGGTGTGCAAGCCAACTGCACTGCGATTGGCTGCGCCGCCGGTGTACCGTCCGCAGCAGAGCGTGGGTCCCAGCCTGCAATTGAGACCGGCCAATAATCTTGGAGTAGAGACGCGTTCTGCACCGCCGGTGTACCGGCCCAATCAGGACAATGTTTCAAGCGCGCAGTTGAAGCCCGCGAGCAATTTAGGGTCGCAAACCAGGCCTGTCGCAGGGAAGCCATTCACGCAAGGCCCACAGCCACGGGCCGTTTCGCCAAACATCGTCTTGCCCACGGCGAAAGCAGGGCGCAATTCGATTATTCAGCCGGCGATCTTCTTTGGCAAAAAAAAAGCAAACTGATGTAAAAGCTTTGATTGGTTTGTTTCAAACCGGCAAGAATCTTGTAGAGCAAATCGTGACAGCGTGGCACAAATCAGGGCTGAACCATGATTTCGATGACCAAGAAGCCTTCGAAAAGGCGGTTAGAGACAACCGGGAAACTTTACGGCCGAATTGATAATGCCGTCAAGAAAGCAGGCTGGCATTTCCGATGTCCCGATTACCCGATGTCCCGATCACCCGATCTACGAAGGCTGCTGAATCTCCCAGCCGCTACACTACTTAAGGCCTTCCACCACGAATACTTCAGAGATCTGCCGGTTGTAACTGTATACGTAGTACCGGCCATCTGGAGTTACATATCCTGGCCCTATATAGCTCACGCCGGTTTTGTCTAATGGCGCGACGGTGCGGGAAAGTTTCCGGCGTCCGGTCTCGATTTCCACCTGATAAATGCTGGTCCCCGGTCCTCCGGTGGCGGCAGCCGCGAACAGGGACTGACGATCTGAGGCCCAGCCCACAACGCGTTCGTCGGCGTTGACCTCCACGCTGCGCGGCGGCCCGCCATCGAGCGGAAACAAGTAGGTGAGGCGGTCCGCGCCTACGCCGGCGGCGAATTTGCCATCGGGCGAGACGGCGGAATACAGTCTCACGCCCTCGGGTGTGAAGGGCCGCGCTGTGGCAGTTTTCAGGTCCACAACATAGCCGCGCAAGGTCGTGCCCCCATCGCTTGCCTGGGCGACGATGTGCTCCTGGTCCGGCAGCCATGCCACTCGATATATTTTCAATCCCGGCAAGTGAAGTCTTCGGGGTTCTCCAGCGCCGGTCGGCATCAAATTGATCTGGCCAGAGGAATCGTTGGGGGCCGCCGCCACCCACTTTCCGTCGGCGGAGAGATCGCAATAGTCGCCTTCCCCCAACAGCACGGGCGGCGATCCGTCGGTGCTACGGAGGTAGACCCAGGAGTTATCTCCAGGGGCGGCGCCCGATTCGTCGAACAGCAGCCATTTTCCATCGTCGGAGAGCTTGCGGCCAATCGACCAATCGAGCCACCCCAACTCACGTTCGCCTTGTTCGCCGGGCACGTGCGCCAGGATTCCCGCCCAGCTCACTTCGTGTACCAACAAGACCCGCCCGTCTCTGGCGATATCCTGAAGCTTGAGCGTGCCGGGAACACGATACACAGTCCGATCATGGCCTTCCAAATCCACCGCATGTAGACTACGCGCGGAGGTGCCGGTATCGGCAGCGGTATACCAGACCTCTGTGCCGGTGCGCGACCAAGCCAGGCCCTGAAGAGATCCGTAACTGCGCGTGAGCTGCCGGTTGAGATTGGTTCCTATGATGCGTACCACGCCGCCATCGCCGATCGGGTCAGAGTGCTCAATGAAAGCGACCATGCGGCCCTGGGGCGCTACGCGCACATGACTGATCCATGTCGCAGATTCATACCGCAAAGTGCCGATGGGAAACTCCAGCCGGGCCCTTCCCTGGACGTGATAACTGACCGCAAGCGAGCCATCGGGCGCCCAGTCGGCTGACTCCACGCGTTCCATGACTTCCCGTGGGGACCCGCCCGTCAGCGATACGCGCGCCAGTGTTCCGTTGAAGCCGAATCCGGAGGGCCCAAGTTTGCGTTGCAGCACCACGGCCATCTCACCCTTGCCGGAAATCGCGAGTACGTCCGCGCCGGTAAGACCCAGGGCCCGCGCCTCGGCCATGTCAACGCGGCTCTCGAAGATCTCGATTGGCTTGCCCTCCCAGGCCGCGCCGTAGATGACGGAATTTCCATCGGGAGCAAAGCGCGCATTCCACACCGAGCCTCGGCGAAACGTTACGCGATGCAGTATCGGCGCCGCTTGGCTTTCCAGTCGCCTGCCTGCAAAGAACCCGGCCAGCGCCGCGCCGCAAATCAGCAGTCCGGAGGCCG
>DATMNZ010000075.1:0-10172 GCA_035568495.1 Saccharimonadales bacterium (SeqCode)
GGTGTTCAACAACTACACCTCGGTTGCCAGTCATGAATTGATTGAAGCAGTTACGGACGCGGATGTTGGCATCGCCACCACCTTCGCCGCACCCCTGGCCTGGATGGACATGACGAACGGCGAAATTGGCGACATCTGCAACGGCCAACAAGCTTCGTTCGTTGCCAACGGCACCACCTACACAGTCCAGTTGGAGTTCTCCAATTCCGCGAATAATTGCGTCAATTTCCCGGCTGGGGCAACTCCGAACTTCGCGCTATCGGCTTCACCAACCAGCTTGACTGTGACTCAGGGAAGCAATGGAAGCAGCACGATAACGGAGACGCCCTCCGGCGGCTTTACCGGCAGCGTCACTCTTTCCGCTTCCGGTCTGCCTTCAGGCGTTACCGCGGCCTTCGGCGCCAACCCAACCACTGGAAACAGCACGCTCACGTTGACCGCCAGCGCGACAGCCACCACCGGAACTTCTACGGTGACGATCACCGGTACTTCCGGCTCTCTAAGCCATACCACCTCGGTTTCGCTTACCGTGAATGCGGCTGCGACTCCGAACTTCGCGCTCTCCGCGTCACCCACCAGCCTGAGCGTTAAACAAGGGACGAGCGGAACCAGCACGATCACGGAAACGCCTTCCGGCGGCTTTACCGGCAGCGTCACTCTTTCCGCTTCCGGTCTGCCTTCCGGAGTCACCGCGGCCTTTGGCGCCAACCCGACTACTGGAAACAGCGTGCTGACGTTCACTGCCAGTGCGACCGCAACCGTAGGCACGGCAACAGTAACGGTGACCGGAACTTCGGGCTCACTTTCCCACACCACCACCATCAGCCTGACAGTGGCTTCTTCCGCCAACGCACAGAACCTGATCGTGAACGGCGGATTCGAAACCGGCACGGCAACCCCATGGACGCTTACGGCGGGGGTCCTGAACAACTCCTCGTCTGAGCCACCGCACTCAGGCTCATTCGACGCCTGGCTGGATGGCTTCGGTACGACCCATACCGATACCGCCACCCAGACGGTCAGCATTCCGTCTACGGCGACCTCCGCTAACCTGACCTTCTGGCTGCACATTGACACTGCAGAGACCACCACAACCACGGCCTTTGATACGTTCAAGATCCAGGTCTTGAACAGCTCCAACACCGTGTTGGCGACGTTAGGCACTTTCTCAAACCTCAACCATGCTACCGGCTACCAGCAGCACACGTTCAGTTTGCTCAACTTCAAGGGCCAGACTGTTCAGATCCAGTTCATTGGCACTGAAGACGCCAGCCTGCAAACTTCATTCGTGATTGACGACATTGCTCTGAACGTCCAATAACGATCTGAAGCTTGGGTCAAAAACTTTCCGGGGCCGTAACGGCCCCGGATTTTTTTGCGCGTGATCAGTTGCCAATGGATGGGTCAGTAGGCGTTACAGACTCTGGCTGCTCTGACATTCACCGCCAGGTTGTCGAGCACACCCGGCGCACCACACAAAAAATCCGGGGCCTCACGGCCCCGGACAGGTTTTAGGGACTGCCCCAGTTTAGTGAACGTTCAACGCTGTGTCATCGATCACGAACGAGGTCTGCAGACTCGCATCCTCAACGCCGAGGAATTGTATTTGGACCGTCTGACCCTTGAAGGAAGTCATGTCAAACGACTTCTGGCTGTAGCCAGCGGCCGCATTCAGGTTCGAGAAGGTGCCGAGGGTTGAAAGCACAGTACCGCTGCTATTGAGCACCTGGACTTTGAGGGTATCAAAGGCCGTGGTGGTGGTGGTTTCCGCGGTGTCAATGTGCAACCAGAACGTCAAGGTTGCGCTCGTCGCCGTAGAGGGAATGGTGACCTTCTGCGTGGCGGTATCGGTGTGGTTCGTACCGTAACCATCCAGCCAGGCGTCCCATGCGCCGCTGTGCGGGGGCTCTGAGGACGTGTTGTTGATAACTCCCGCAGTCAGGGTCCAGGGAGCAGTGTTGCCGCTGCCGTTCTCAAAGCCTGGGTTGCCCAGAAGTTGCTGATTGGCCGCGGATGCGATGGCCAGGCTGATGGTCGTGGTGTGGCTCAGACTACCTGAGGTCCCAGTGACCGTCACCGTGGCGGTTCCGACTGTGGCCGTGCCGCTGGCCGTAAACGTCAGAACGCTGTTGGAGGTTGTCGGATTCGTGCCAAAGCTCGCAGTCACACCCGAAGGCAGACCCGAAGCGGACAAGGTTACGCTGCCGGTGAAGCCATTGACTGGGGTTTCGGTAATGGTGCTGGAACCACTGGAGCCCTGCGTGACCGACAGACTGGTGGGCGAGGCTGACAGCGAGAAGTTAGGAGTCGCAGCCGCGTTCACCGTAAGGGACACAGTGGTGGTGTGGCTCAAGGAGCCCGACGTGCCGGTGATGGTTACCGTCGCCGTTCCCGTGGTGGCCGTGCTGCTGGCCGTCAGGGTCAGGACGCTGTTGCTGGTTGTCGGATTCGTGCCAAAGCTCGCAGTCACACCCGAGGGCAGACCCGAAGCGGACAAGTTGACGCTGCCAGTAAATCCGTTCGTCGGGTTCACCGTAATGGTGCTGGAACCATTGGATCCCTGCGTGACGGAGAGACTCGTGGGCGAGGCCGAGAGCGAGTAGTCAGCCGTGGCGGCCGCGCCGCAGTTGGAAAACTTGAAGTTGGCGATACGGGTGTTCCAATTGAAAGACCCGGTTGTTTTCATGTACTCGGTGGTAAACCAGAAAGTGCAATCATCCACCGGATCGACGGTCATGGCGCTGTAGTCACCCCAGCGCGAGAGGTTGCCATTCTGCGCCCCGCCGCCGTTGACCACCGTGGTCTCCGCCTGCAAGGTGCTGGTGGGGTCGCTGGCGGCCCTGCCGCTGAAGGCAACCGAGGGGAATGTGTTGCTGCTGGAAACGCTGTAACCCACACCGATGTCGCCGGATTTGTCCATCGCTATGCTGCCCATCCAGCGGAACTTCGCGTCGGGCGCAAAGGTGCTCTGCTGGGCCACGACCGGTGTTCCATTGGGGCTGTTGATTTCGTACCAGCGTATGCCGCCGCTGTTGCCGGCCACCACCGAGTGGTTGACGACCAGCGACTCCTTGTTGCCGAAGTTGCGGTAAGCCAGGCGGTACATGAGACGGTCAGCCAGTGAATCCAATTGCTGCGTGGTTCCCGATTGCGGAACGCAGGTGCCGCCGCCACAGAGCGGACTGAAAGAAGCCACTGAAATCGCGGTGGGCCCCGTGAATGTGGAGTTTGCCGGCGTGGCGAAGTCCACGTGGAACTTAAACAGGTTCAGGCTGTTGGTGCCGAAGAACATCAGGAAGTTCGGCGATCCCGCTGGAGGAGCGGTAGTGCCGTCAAGATCGGAGGGCAACAAGCCACCGACGGAGGAACCCTGCTGAAAGCATATCTGGGTGGCCGCCGCACCGTTCAGCATGCTGGCGCGGTCGTAAGCGCAGGCATCCGCGCCGACGAAGGTGTTGCCGTTGAACATATTGAAAGTGATGTAGTAGCCGTCGGGCCAGACGCTCAGTTTGGGATAGTCGTCAAAATTCGAATACGAAAACGAGTAGACGTTGTAGGTCCCGGTGGCGTCAGAGGTGGTCGAGACCGCCACGCACTGCAGGAAGGGCGTGGTCGAAACCGAAAACTGGGTCAGCACCCAGCGGTTGGCCAGCTTGTCATACTGGGCGATCGGATCGCCGTCATTGTTCGTGGAGCAGCCATTGCCGAGTGCAGAGAACAGCGTGTTTCCGGCTGTGGGCCCGGCAACCAATGCTCCGTTGCTCTTATTGAAGACCGCGAATGACGAGTTGACCCATTGCACGTATTGGGTCGAGCCCACGGCGCCGTTGGTGTCCGGGGGCGCCGAGTTAACGGTAAAGCCAAGAGACCCATTGCCGAGGCCATCAAAGCCCAAGCCCGTGGCCGGCGCAAGGGCAGCGGGCGCCAGCGGTGCGGTCTGCTGATGCACAGGGTCGGCGACTGAGGCAGGATTCAGACCCGCGGGTAGGGGAATCCTCCGGGCCGGTTGGGCTTCCTTCTTAATGTGGGCGCTCGCGGTGTTCAACCCTGCGCCGCTATTGATCGTGGGCATTGCACTGACGGGAATCGTCGTGGCATGGCCGACTTCCGGGCGCACTTTCATAATCGGCCCGGCGGCCGGGGCCTGCCCGAATGACGGTACGACAAGGCATATGGCTACCGCGAGGACTGTCACACACATCCTCGTGGCAAAGCGTGTTCGTTGCAACATCATAGTCTCCTCTGCTGTTTGGTGGTTAGATGGATCTCTACTGTTGTTGAGCGCATCAGAATGTACTATCGAAGGTAGTCGATGGTAACTCAACCCTCCGGGATCCGGCACAAGAATTCCTCGAACCACGGAAATCCGGAGTGCCAAAATGGAACTACGAGGCTTCTAAGAATTGCGGCTTTCAAGGGGTTCCGAAAGGACAAGTACCTCTGCGTGATAATGCTTTAATTTTCCGGGAGTGATGCAAAGCTCCGCAATCTACCATCACCGGAAGAACACGATGGACGCGGTCGCCGCTCCTTCATGATGCTGCCAGAGTAAAGCTCATTTCTTTTTCTCATTTCTTTTTAAAGATGGAGGCGTCTCTGGGGCCATAGAGCACCAGTTCATTGGTTTTGCCGGCGGAATCCTGTTTGAATTCAATGCTGAGACCGGTGGCCCCTTGAACATCGAAGCGTGTGCCGTGGCGGGGAATGAGTTTGCGCGCGGGAGCGCCGGGAGTGCTCAATTCGAGCGCATTGCCGCCTACCAGAGAGATCGTCCATCCCGCAGCGCCGATGTCGTAGACCCCGGTGAACTGGCCCAGGAACGAAGCTTCGAACATCCGCTGTTCAGCCACGCGCTGGAAGACGATGTCCTTCACATTCGAATCGAGCGTCGCGCTCAGCGATGACAAGTCGCCCTGCGGGTCGGTCTGAAACGTCAGCCGCAGTTTTTCAAAAGGATCGAGCGGGTTGGCGGGCACCTGGAATGTATCGTAATGAAAATGTTCCAGCGGACGATGGATGTCGTTGAGCGTCATTTCCATCCCCTTGAAATCGTCCTTGATTCTTGCGCGTACGGTAATCCGGCCGTAGCCAGGATGCTCGAAATCACCTTCGTATTCGGAAGCTTGGTGAGAAGGACGCGTGCCGGCCCGCTGTCCGGTGATGCCCTGCTGCTCGGCGGCGGCTTCGGCGTCCTTACCTTTCCGCTCGAGATCGAGATAACGGCGGCTCCAGTCCACGGGCTCCATGCCCAACAGGCGGTCGAAGACATAATAAGGGACAAGATCGCGGAAGGGCGTTCCATCGAGATTGCAGAGGACCACAACTCCGATACCTTCGTTAGGCAGGAAACCGAGTTGCAGGCTGAACCCATCGAGATTGCCGCCGTGGTCCACATACTTGTGTCCACGATAGCTGCTGATGAAGAAACCCATGCCGTAGCTGGTCTCGCTGAGTTCCGGGAACGGGGACGCGCCTTGAATCGCCATTTGCGGGGTCTGCATCTGGGTGGCGGTGTTGGCCGCCAGCAGTTGCTTGCCTTCCACTTTGCCCTTGTTGACGTGCATCAGCAAATAGCGGGACATGTCTTCGAGATTGGAGTTAATGGCGCCCGCCGGTCCCACGTCGCCCCATTTCGCAAAATCGATCTCGTGGACTTCGCCGCTCTTGCGGACCTTGCGATAGGGGAGCGCATATTCCGGGGCCTTGCGCGCCTCGATGGATGACATGTAGGTGCCAGTCATGCCCAGGGGAGCAAGAATGCGCTGCCGCACCAGGTCTTCCCAGGAACCGCCATTCACATGGCCACCGAGATATCCGGCAGTCAGAAACATCAGATTGTTGTACTGGAAGGTCGAGCGCAGCGGGCGGTTGGGTTCGAGATAGCGCAGCCGGTCGATGAGTTGCTTCTGGGTGAAGCTGCTGGAATACCACAGCAGGTCGTGGCGGGGCAGTCCGCTACGGTGAGTGACCAGGTCGCGCGGCGTAAGCTGGTCCGTGGCCACAGGGTCGTACATGCGGAAGTCTGGCAGATATTCGCGCACCGGCGTGTCCCAATCGACTTTGCCCTGATCGACCAGCGTTCCCAGCGAGCTGACCGTGAACGACTTCGTGATCGACGCGATGGGAAACACGGTCTTCACCGTCACCGGCAGCTTGTGTCCGGCGTCCCGGTACCCGTAACCCTTCGCCAGAATCACCTTGCCGTCTTTGACTACGGCCACGGCGGCGCCGGGAATTTTGAAATCTTGCATGGCCTTGGCCATGAATGCGTCAAAGTCATCAAGATTGCCGGAAATGGCCGGGCCAGTCTTGGGCTGTTGAGCAACGCAGGCGGCTACAAGCAGGAGAGAAATGGCGATGCGGCGAATCATGGTTGTCTCCGAAAGGAACATTCTATCTTACGGTCAATACAAGTTCATTTAAGGGAGTCGCGCGGCCGTAGAGACGGTGCTCGGCGCCGTCTCTGGGTCTTCGCAGCAGCGAAGGCCCAAGCGCGCGGCAGCGCGTCTTTCGGACATACAATAAGATCGAGGTTCAGAATCTACGGCGAGAACGGAACGTCCCCTCTGACCCTCTGATCTCGGGCGGATGATACCCGGCGCGACGCAGCTTTACGAATGCAGGGGCGCAGGGTGGTAATTTTCCAGCACCAGTCTTAGCTGGGTGAAAGAGATCGGTTTCGAAAGGTGAGCGTCCATTCCTGCGGAAAGACAGCGTTCCTGGTCGCTTTTCAAAGCGTGCGCCGTCAGGGCAATAATCGGGATGTGTCCGCCCCGCTGTTTTTCGATGGCGCGGATGGCCGCCGTGGCTTCGAAGCCATCCATGTCGGGCATTTGGATATCCATTAACACCACATCAAAGTTGTAGCCGCGCTCAAACGCCGCCACCGTATCCTTGCCGTTCTCCACCAGAACAGCGTGGCAACCCATGCGTTCCAGCATTCGCAAGGTCAGCTTCTGGTTCACCAGGTTGTCTTCGGCCAGCAGGACGCGCAGTTTCAATTCGGCCCTAATCTCATCCCGCACAGACTCGCGGGTGGGCAGCAAAGCGCCTGCCTGACAGGCGCTGAGAAGCGCCTGTAGGAGTTCCGAGGGCGCAACTGGCTTCGTCAGTTGTGACGCTACGTCCAGGCCGCTGAACTGCGTCGCCTGGCCGCTTTGCACCGCAGAAGATCGCATCACGATAGTTTTCATGGCGCCGATCGCTTCGAACAGGCGGTGCGCGGTTTCTGGCCGGCCTGACTCCACGATCGAGTCAGACAGAATGACGGCATCCATGGGTTGGCCCTTAACCCGCGCCGAGGCGATCATTTCCATGGCCGATTCAGCAGACCCGGCGGCCAGCGAGTTCCCACCCGCCTGCCGGATGGTGTGGCTTAACGCGTCCCTGCAGGTGGCGCCCGTGTCGACGAGCAGGACGCGCATTCTCGATATTTCAGGCACACTGGCCGGGAGCAATTGGCTGTTGGGCCCCGGACGCAACTGTACGACAAAGTGGAAGGAGGCGCCCAGTCCGAATTGGCTCTCCGCCCATATCACGCCCTCCATCATTTCGACAATGCGCTTGGATATCGCCAGCCCCAGCCCAGTCCCGCCAAAGCGCCGGACATTGGAAACATCAGCCTGTTCAAATGCGCCAAAGATGGCAGCCAATTTGTCTTCGTGTACGCCAATTCCGGTGTCCCGGACGATGAAGTGCAACCCGATCATCTCGGAGTTGGGCTCGGATACCGGAAAGACCGTAATGGCGATTTCGCCCTCGCGCGTAAACTTCACGGCATTCGCCAGAAGGTTGGTGATGACCTGACGGAGTCTTCCGGGGTCTCCCAGCAGTGGTGTAGGAATGGGGTCCCGTACATCCATGACCAGTTCCAGGCCTTTCTGCTGCGCCAGGACACCCACTGTCTTCACCGCCGATGCCACCAGAGCGATGGGATCAAACGGGATGGTTTCCAAATCCAGTTTTCCGGCCTCGATCTTCGAGTAGTCCAATACATCATTAATGATGCCCAGAAGAGCGTCCCCCGAGTTTTTCGCCAGGGTCAGCAATTCGCGCTGCTCGGGTGTCAACTCGGTCTCCAGGGCCAGATCTGTCATTCCCAGGACCCCGTTGATCGGCGTCCGGATCTCGTGGCTCATGTTGGCCAGGAAAAAGCTCTTGGCGCGATCGGCGGCTTCCGCCGCTTTTCTTGCTTCTTCCAGGCTCGCATTCGTGGCCTGCAACTCCGTGGTGCGATGGCCCACCTCACGTTCCAGGTCCTCGCGCTGGCGCAACACTCCGCTCATGTGCGATCTCACCAGAACATAGACGATGGCCACGGCCAGTAGCACGACCCATCCACGAAACCACCAAGTCGCCCACCATGCGGGTTGAATCCGAAACTCCTTCACCGCCGGAGCGCTCCAGGCGCCGTCTGGCACCCGGGCCTCCACTTCAAATCGGTAGAGGCCGCCGGTCAGGCTGTGAAAGGGAATGTCTATTCTTTGCGTGGTATCGCTCCATTCATCCTTTAAGCCCACCAGGCGGTAACGAAACTCGACTTCTTCTTCATGGAGGAAAGTGAGAGCGGAAAAGCTGACTTGAAGAGAGTTATGGGCGTAAGGAACGATCAACCCGCTGGCGCTTCCCCAGGTCGAGGCGCCCGCCGAAGGTGGAGTCCAACTGTCGAATTTCACCCCCGTGACAATTGCTTGGGGCACGAAGCCTGCAACATAAGAGTTCTTAGGGGCGAAACGCGAGAGTCCCCGGGCAGTGCCGATCCATATTGTCCCCTCATGATCGTTCGAGGCCAGGAACGCATTGGTATCGCAATCTTCCCAGATGAGCCCCTGCCCCTGGCCATAGTGGCGCCATTTCCCGTGGACCAGAGTATCGGCACCGGCATCCGTTCCCACCCAGACAGATCCATCAGGAGCGCCGCCGACGAAATATACCTTATCGGAGTGGAGTCCATTGCCCTGTTCCGTAGTTTGTCCAAAGTGCTGGGTGAGCAGCGTCTGGCCGCGCGTCTCAATCCGTGTAACGCCCTGGGGGTTGGAATAGGCGATCCAGATTGCGCCATCGGCGGCTTCCGCCACGCTGAGCACCGCGTTTTGCTTCAGGCCGTCGGCAGTTTGATAACGGCGCCAGACTCCGTTGTGGAAGCACAACAGGCCACGCGATCCTGGTACCCATATCCGGCCATCCCGGTCCTGGATGGGCTGGTAGAAGATTTCGTTAGCATCGCTTCCTGGAACATCGACTTTATCAAACTGAAGATCGAGTTGCCTCTGCCGTAGGTCGCCGGAAGACAACCGCAATGGCGTGCTGCGAAACACCACTCCGGTGGTCGATACCCAAAGGCGATTTTCGGCATCGGCCAACAGTCCCCAGATTCTGGTATTGAGAAGTCCGGCTTCCCGTCCGTAGGTTGCAATCAGCTTGCCCTGGGCATCGAACTCGGTGATGCCGTTGGTTGAGGTGCCCGCCCAAACGCTTCCCCTGCGATCAATCTCTACGGCCCGCACCCATTGCCGGGAATCACTCTTAGGACTGGTCCGGCGCCATTGCCCTGTACGGGAGTCGAGAAAATTCAATCCATCGTTGGTGCCCACCCAAAGCCCGCCATGCGCATCCTGGCGGATGGCCCAGATCATATCGTTGGAAAGACCATCCGATTTTTTCCAGCTTTCCCACTCCTTGTAGCCCAGCCAGCGCTCCAAACCTGCGCCCCGCAGTCCTACCCAAATAGAACCTTCCTTATCGAGAAGGGCGCAGCATGCAGCATCGCCCCCCAACCCATGACCGGAATTGATGATTCTCCAATTGGGCCCATCGCGCAAGGCCAGCCCATTTTCCGTGGGCACCATCACGCCGCTTCCCCGCAGAGGGACGAGAGATGCGACCGCATTGCTGACGAAAACCCCTTGGTCCTGTGAGACGGTCTGCCGGTCCGCCAGCTTCGCGCCCTTGACCAGTTCGTACAGATTCTGCCGTCCCCGCAGCCAGAGGTTGCCGGCTACATCGAACACAATGCTTTCCCATTGGTCCGGGGGAAGGCCGATCTCTCTTACATGTTCCTCGCTGTGTCCGGAATTGATGCGGCACAAATCCAGATCGCAGCCGTACCACACCGCGCCCGACGGACCCAGCGTAACGCCGTGTGCCGGAATGCGAGAAAGCCACTCAAGCCG
>DATMNZ010000076.1:0-5065 GCA_035568495.1 Saccharimonadales bacterium (SeqCode)
GGAGACCAATGCTCCAGCAGGCAAAGAGGACCTCAACAACGCCAGCTTTTTGAAAATCAAGACTTTTCTGATGGACAAGGATCCTCTGCACCTGGGGTCCGATGCCGACCAGAAATACACGGCTGTGGCCCGTGCCATCGCGGATTTCCGCAAGGCTCAACACGGCGTGCTGAGTTCCATGGATCAGTTGAAAGGCGTGGTCGATCCGGCAGTGGTAGCCTCCTTGTCGGATGGGTTTTTCCTCTCAGATTTTGGTGTGTATGAAACGGAGATCGTCGGGCCGCAAGTGGGCGGGCAATTGCGGAGACAGGCGCTGATGGCGACGGTTTATTCGCTGGCGGGCATGCTGGTCTACCTGGGATTCCGCTTCGAGTGGATTTACGGCGTGGCGGCCGTGGTCACGGTGTTTCACGACACGCTGATCACGGTGGGGGCATTTTCGCTGACCAAGACGGATATCTCGCTGACCGTGATTGCCGCGATCCTGACGCTGATTGGTTACTCTAATAACGACACGATCGTGGTATTTGACCGCATCCGGGAAAACATTAAACTGATGCGGCGCGAGAAGCTGGCTGACATCGTAAATCGCAGCATCAACCAGACTTTGAGCAGAACTATCTTGACAGCCGGGCTTACCTTCCTTACCGTACTCGCTCTGTATTTATTTGGCGGCGAGGTGCTGCACGGATTCAGCCTCGCGCTGGTAATTGGCATCTTAATCGGGACGTATTCGTCGATCGCGATTGCCGCCCCGATTCTGGTGGCTTACCAGGATTGGCGGATTGAAAAGGGTAAGCGTCCGGTGGCCATGCCAGGCAGGGCCAAGTAGACGGCTGGCGGGCGATTTTGGGCGCATTTGGCCCCAAGGGTTCTTGGGCCGGACGCCATCTCATAAGTGGCCTCTGGTTTGTTGAGTTGTTTTGTTGTTAAACCTTTGTTTGTAACGGTTTAGCGTGGTTCGGCAGTAAAGCGCCTGGGGCTTGGGTGGCTCACGGGAGCGGGTTCGGAAGTGGGAGCAAAGAGGAAGCAGGCGGTGTCTAACGTTCTGTACGCTCTAGTTGTAGGGAGAAACCTCTATGTTTGAAGACAGCCTCATCGAGTCCGGCGGAAAGCTGAAAACCAAGCGCGGAGCGACTAGCTTCATCGCGTTCCTGTTTCAGATTGGGATTATTATTGTGATGGTCTTGATTCCGCTGATCTTTACCGACGCCTTGCCCAAGGCGCAACTGGTTGGCTACCTGATGGCACCCCCGCCACCACCGCCACCGCCACCTCCGCCGGCAGCGGCCGTGCATGTGGTGAAACAGATTCAGACCGATATCGTGAATGGCCAGCTGCGCCAGCCCACCAAGATTCCTAAGAAAGTCCTGGAAAATCTGAAGGAAGACGAAGCCCCGCCGCAGATGAGTGCGGCCGGCGTCGTGGGCGGAGTACCGGGTGGAGTGCCCGGCGGGCAGATGGGCGGTGTGATCGGTGGCATCATCAACTCCACGCCGGTTGCGGTTCCGCACATTGCCACACCGCAGCGCGTACGCGTTTCGCAGGGCGTGTCCACCGGACTTCTGGTGCGCAAAGTGAACCCGACGTATCCGCCACTGGCTCGGCAGGCGCGCATCGCGGGAACGGTGGTTTTGCAGGCGGAAATCAGCAAGACCGGGGATATTCAGAACCTGCACCTGATCAGCGGACACCCCATGCTGGCGCCCGCCGCAATCGAAGCCGTGAAGCAGTGGAAGTATAAGCCGTATCTGCTCAACGGCGAGCCGGTCGAGGTGGAAACTACGGTTCAGGTGAATTTCACTCTCTCCGGGGGTTAAACTGGCACGGTTAAACTGGTGCAGTTGAACCAGCCCAGCGTGGCGAGAGTTTTGTGGTTGCAGTCGGAGTGTGCAAGCGAAGCGTGGTTGTGGTTGGGCCCTCCCCTTTTCCCACCGTGATCGGTGGCCGGGAGCGGGCTTAAGGAAAACGCTCGGCCGAGGCCGCCGTACCTAGCAAGCCGTATCTGGCACGCCGCAGCTAGCAATAAAGTTACGACCGACAGATGTTAATGCGGACGCGCGGGTGAGGTGGCTGTTCCAGTGCGGGAGAGCGGATTTAATTAACAACCTCTCTTCGCGATTGTGATACAAAGCGCATCTAGTTCGGTGCATCTAAGGTTCGGTGCATCTAAGTTCGGACGGCTCTTGTTCAGGCAATTCTGTTCAGGCAGTTTTGAGTTTCAGAGAGTACTGGTCCAGAAAGTTCCGAGGAGGGAAAGCAACTCATGTTAGCAGCTCACACAGCAGGCATTCTCAGTCACATTCCGGCTGCTGCCACCTGGATCATCCAGGAAGGCGGCGGCATGCCCACCGATCCGCTCGGCCTATGGAAGGCTATGGGCTGGGTCGCCAGAACCGTAGTGGTCATTCTATTCATCATGTCGGGGTGGTCGATCGGCGTGATGATCGACCGCTTCATGGCCTACAACGCCGCCCGCAAACAATCGCGTGCCTTTGCCCCCGCAGTAGCGGGAGCGCTTCGCGATGGGCGCATTGACGAGGCCATCAAAGTGGCCGAGCGCAACAAGAAGAGCCATCTGGCTAAGGTTGTTACTGCCGGCCTGATGGAGTTCAAGGCTCACCAGGATAGCCCCGGGGCGATTCCGGGCGACACCATTGAAGCCTCCAAGCGCGCGCTGGAGCGCACAGAAGCCATTGTCCACGCGGAACTGAAGCGCGGACTGGGCGGCCTGGCCACCATTGGATCGACGGCTCCATTCGTGGGACTGTTCGGCACAGTGATGGGCATTCTGAACGCGTTCACGGGCATCGCCAACACGAAGGCCACCGGTCTGGCGGCAGTGGCCGGCGGTATTTCGGAAGCGCTGGTCACGACAGCCATTGGGCTGCTCGTCGCCATCCCGGCCGTGATGATGTTCAACTACCTGACCGGCCGCGTGGAAGCGTTCGACGTGGAGATGGACAATTCCTCGAGCGAACTGATCGATTACTTCCTGAAGCGGCGCGACGTCCGCAGTCGGGCTTAACTGGCCCGGACGTTAGCCGATCCGCATTGAGTTGCTGTCCGGCGTCCGGAATCCGGACGCCGGGCTTTCCCAAGTCACGGCGGAACGCGCACCGCAGCGGAAGTACGGGAGAAATCGAGCTATGGCATTAGCGAAACGAAACGAAGGCGCCAAGGTCAGCTCCGAAATCAACGTCACGCCCATGGTGGATGTGATGCTGGTGCTGCTGATCATCTTCATGGTGGTCACGCCGATGTTGCAGAAGGGCGTCAGCGTGGACATGGCCCAGGTGAACAATCCGGAACAGATGCCGGACGCGGATAAAGAAGACGCGCTGCTGGTTTCCATCACGCATAACGGGCAGGTCTTCTTTGGCACCGATGAGATTTCCATCGACAACCTCACGACCAAAGTGAAGGATCGCCTCGCCAACCGCCCGGACAAGCGAGTGTATGTCAAGGCCGATATGCGGGCCCGGTTTGGCGGCGTGGTGCTGGTGGTGGACGCGGTGCGGGCGGCCGGTGTGGATGATCTTGGTTTGTTGACCGATCAAAGAAAAACAACAGCTCCAAACGCCCCGCCAGCTCCGGCTGCGCCAGGGCAGTAGCTGGCGAAATAAGAGGAGAACGACTATGGGTATGGCAGTTGGCCCGAGCGGAGGCCAAAGCGCAAATATCAACGTCACGCCGCTCATTGACGTGCTTCTGGTGCTGCTGATCATCTTTATGGTGATCTCGCCGGTGACCCCGAAAGGGCTGGATGCGCTGGTGCCTCAGCCGCCTCCGCCGAACGCGCCCAAGAACAATACGCCGGACCGCACCATCGTGGTGCAACTGCTGGACCGCGGGGCGGGGCAGGACCCTGGCTTGAAAATCAACACGGACGATGCGACCTGGGACAACCTGCAAGGGCGCCTGACCGACATCTACAAGACGCGCGCGGAAAAGGTGATGTTCGTGAAGGGGGATGATGCGATTCCCTTTGCCAACGTGGCCAGCGTGATTGACATTGCCCATGCCGCCGGTGTGGACAAGGTCGGCCTGATCACTGCGAAGATCGAAGCGGGCAACTAGGATTTCAGTAAGCATCTCGAATCCTGAATGTGCCTGGCAGAGAGTTTGTTCCGCGCGGGAGCCGGCCGCTCTCGCGCAGGATCTCTCAACCGCGCTTGGCGCGCGTCGGCTTAGCTCTTGTCAACGCGCCATCTCTAGGCCTAGGATGCTGTGGCGAGGGAGACCTATACTGCAATGAATAAGAACTTAAGACTGCTTACGCTGGCCGCGGCTGCGCTGGCACTAACCTCCTCCGTGGGCTGCAACAAATTGAAGGCCCGCGATCAGCTCAATAAGGGCGTCGAAGCCTACAAGAACAGCCATTACGAGCAGGCCATCGATCATTTTCAGCAGAGCGTTCAGCTTGATCCCGCGCTGATTAACGCGCGCATGTATCTGGCCACGGCTTTTGTCTCGCAATACATTCCGGGCGTCGATTCTCCGGACAACATCCGCGCGGCGGAACAGGCGATTGAGCAATACCAGTTTGTAATCGACCACAATCCCGCGCGCGAGCAGAAAGCCAACAGCGCCAAGGGCATTGCGTATCTGGATTTGAACATGAAAAAGTTCGACGAGGCCAAGAAGTATTACCGGATCGCCTCGGACGTGGACCCGAACGATGCCGAGCCCTACTACTCCGTGGGTGTGATCGATTGGACGGCCTGCTACCAGCCCCGCATGGAAGAGCGCGCCAAGCTGGGATTGAAGCCAGAAGAGCATCTGAATCCCAAGGACAAAGAGCAGAAAAAAGCCTGCGACGAACTGAGAGTGAAGAACATGCCTTCGATTCAGGAAGGCATCGAGACCCTGGGAAAAGCCATTCAGCTGCGGGAAGATTACGACGATGCCATGGCCTACATGAACCTGATGTACCGCGAAAAGGCGGATGTAGAGTGCGACGACCTTGCTGCGCGCGCCGCCGATCTGAAAACCGCCGACGAGTGGACGGACAAAGCCCTCACCGCCAAAAAAGTGAAGGCTGAAAAGCAGGCAGCGGCGAGCG
>DATMNZ010000077.1:0-16809 GCA_035568495.1 Saccharimonadales bacterium (SeqCode)
AGCCCCAAATGCTCCCACCGTGAGTTTGAGCGATTGGAAGGGCTTTTCGTCCCATGTGACAGGTGGAGTGTACGCGTCAGTCGCCTATTATTTGGAAGGAAACAGGATGCGCATTCACAAAACGACGGAAAAAGAGGATCACTGGTACACCCTAAGTTAGGTCCGCACTGCCGCCCGCTTCATACAAAGTGTGCACTGGGCCAACTTGTCCTGTCATCGCTAACAGGGAAACGCATCGTGAAGCGGCCATGTGATTAAGGCAGGGGCTGGCATGTCCCTCTTTTCAGGGCGTTCGATGATGTACTTTTTGATGACATCGATCATCTGCGCAAGAAACAATAAAGGCACCTTTGCAGGTGCCCTCAGAACAATAGATGACTTGCTAGTGATTCGGAAAGGCTATTCCCCGGTCTTCTTCTCCCATTGAATGCACAGGCGGTCGAAGTAAGCAGCGTTCTCCATCTCGCGATCGTGCAGGATCATGATGCAATCCCGGCTTGCCTGTGCGCGCACGCGGCAAATCAGGTCATGCAGGGCGGTCATACGGTCGGAGCGGAAGAAACTGATTCCCCGAAGGGTTTGCAGGTCTTGGATGATCTTTTCAAATCCGCCGTTCAATTCAGCAATGGCCCGGTAGACGTGGCCTTTCACCGGCATGAGTTCGACGGGTCGGGGGGTAGGGTTGTGGCGCTGAGGTTGCGCCAATGAGACAAGACGTTTAGCTTTATTGGTAGCCATATTGCCCTCCCAAGGGGCGATGCGGTTAGGGCGCGTTCGGTGTTTGCGCATCGGGCGCGTCCGCTGGTTAACGTTTGGGCTTTCGTGTTGTTTGCTTCTTTGGCTTGCTGTACCGGGTCTTTCTGCCGTTGGCGATCTTCGGCAGCAAGGCCCGGACTCGTTCGATGTCTTCCTCTGTCCAGCCGTGCAGGCTGGCGCTGCCGACCTTCATAATCCTCGGTGCTGGCACTTTCCCCGACGCGACATACCGACTAAGACTTTTAGCTGACAGTCCGAGTTTTACGGCTGCTTGTCTTGTTGAAAGCATGATGCATCAGTGTGACAGATTGCTCACATAGGGTCAAGAGAATTTAAGAAAAAATCTCCGGATGCGTAAGCCTCACTGCGGAATAATATTTGGCAATATGAAGCAAGACGGGCTTCCAATAATTAGCCGGCATTGTCACCAACTCGCGTATGACACGCAACAAGAGGCGGCGCACGGCAGAGCACTACTCACTGCCGCGTCAAAGCAATGGCTATTTTATGCTCTGTCCAGGTTCCGTTAAGGCTCCAATAAGAGTTCCACAGGGTAACTCAAGGCTCCAAATGCATCCATCCGTGCCTTGTATTTTCAATCAGTTACCGTCTGTTTTTTCTCTGTCACGGCAGAGGTCGCGAGTTCGAGTCTCGTCGTCCCCGCCATATTTCTAAATGACTTACGGAGACCGCTGAAATTCGCGGCTCCGATAAGGCTCCGTTCGCAATCTCTGGTTTCGCAATCATCATTTCAAGCAACTCTTTCATTTAGCCCAGGTGCAGGAATGCGCCTTCACCTTGTCACAGTCGCGCCATCGTATCTCGTTTTTCGTTTCCGTCAACTCCGGGCATTTTCCGAGCGATGCCCGCGGATGACTTGCTCGACCAATTCCTCGCCGAACCGTCTGGTCAATGGGCCCGAGCGCAATAAGAAACGATAATAGATCGCGCCAAAGATCGCGTCGTTCAGCAGGCCGGGTTCTGTATCCGGCAGTAACTCGCCCGCCTTCTTGCCTCGCTGCAGATCGACGATCGTAGCCGCCCGCCGGGGACCCACCAGTTGGTCAAAGAATTCCTGACAGATGGCTGGGTCGCTCTGGCCTTCGGCGATCAGCCCGGCCACGATCTTGCCGAAGGGCCCGTTGTATGCGTCGATCAACCGACGCACCCGAAGGCGCAGAGACTCTTCCGCGGTCAGGACTGTCGGCATCGCGAGGTTGGGGGCCATCCGCTCGCAGAGCATGGCCAACACCAAGGCCGCCTTGGTCGACCACCATTTATACAGGGTCGGTTTGCCAACCCTGGCGCGTTTGGCGATCTCTTCCATGGTCAAGTCACGGACCGATTTTTCCTGCAGCAGGGCATAGACCGCATCCATGATGGCGGTGTGCGATGCCGCCATTTCACTCGGTGGCCGGCCTCTGCGCGCAGTGGGACGCACGTTTTTCTTCACAAGAGTAATTTTAACGGAACGTGGCGTAAAGTCCATTGACATCGACGCCTCATTCTATTATAAAACGGAACGTAAAGAAAATTAAATGGTCATCCGGCGGCTGGCTGAAGCCGGCATGAACTCAAAAGGAGAATGCAATGGATCATCCAGTACGTCCCTACGGTCCCCTTACTTCCGAAAATGCAGCGCTCGTCCTGGTCGACCACCAGGTGGGCCTGATGTCGGGTGTCCGGGACATCTCGACGGGCGAGCTCAAACACAACGTGGTCGGCCTTGCCAAAGCCGCCAAGCTGCTCAAGCTGCCGATCATCGTTACGACTACGGCGCGCGACAGCATGTGGGGCCCAACGTTTCCGGAACTGGTCGAGGCGCTGCCCGGAACCGAAATCATCGACCGCGCCACTGTGAATGCCTTCGACGATGTGCGCGTGTCTCGCGCGATCGAGGCCACCGGACGGAAGAAGCTGATCTTTGCCGGGATCTCACTCGAGATTTGCGCCGCTTTCCCCGCGATTACCGCGGCCGGCAAGGGCCTGGACGCCTATGTGGCCGTCGATGCCTGCGGAACGTTCAGCCAGACCAAGCGCGAGGTCGGCCTTCTGCGCATGATGCAGGCCGGCGTGATCACTACCGACTACGCAAGCCTCATGGTCGAGATACTAAAGGACAACTCGCGGCCGGACGCGGGCGCTATTTATGGCGCCATCGACATGCCCTGGGCGAAGCTCGTGGGCCAGATCGCCCAGGCGTATGGCAAATAATGAACGGGCGCGGAGTCGAAGGACCCCTAACGGGCGAGCCCAGCGACGCGACCGCAAGGCATTCTACCCACACCTGGAAATATTCTTCCGGGGACAGCGGTTGGGGAGAACGCCCTGAATCATTCTGGAGAGTGAAGGCATGTCGGGGTCCTTCGACTCCGCGCTCCGATTGCATCGTTGGGCAAGCATCCCACATGCGCTACGCTCAGGATGACACCGTGTTGGGGATTAGAAATCACGACTCCTCGCCCCCTGGTCCAAACCTGCTTGCCTTCCGTTTCCCTTCCTGCCTACAATCATCTCCGTGCATGATTGGCTACGCACACCTGCGGGGCGGATTCGTTCCGTGCGTGACGGCGATCATCTTTGAGCTGGCGCGGCGGCCCGGCAATTTCCGGGGGGACGTTGCCGCTCCCGAAGTTGTTTGACTTTCATTTGCCTGGAGGAAACCTTGGGAAATACTGCGGTTGGAGTTCCTGCAAATAAACAGAAATCCAAAGCTGCTATCGTAGCGGGCTGGCTGGGCTTGGTCGCGGCACTGCTCCTGGTTGTCGCCGGTCCAGGTTACCGCCTGCACCTTTGGGGCCTGACAGCGTTGCTGACAGTCCCAATCGCTTTTCTGATCGGAATTGTCGCGGTCATACTCGCTCTGATCGGGATCAGATCTTCGACCACTAAGGGTCTCGCGGGACGCGGGATTGCTCGTGTGGGCTTGCTTTCCGGGCTTGTGGCGGTCGGGCTCTCGACAATGAATATTCTCGGCGCGGTACGAAACCCGATCCACGATGTAACCACGGACACCGTAAATCCTCCGCAGTTTTCCGCGGTCTTGCCATTGCGCACCGGTCCGGCGATCAATCCCGTGACGTATGACGAGAAAACCGCCCGCGAACAGCACAAGGTCTATCCCGATATCGCCCCTTTGGACCTAAATGTTTCTCCGTCGCAGGCCTATGACCGCGCCTTGGCTGCGGCCCGTGCAATGGGATGGGAAATCGTTGCCAGCGATCCGGCGCAAGGCCGTATCGAAGCCACCGCGACGACTCTCTTGTACGGCTTCAAGGATGACGTTGCCATCCGAATCGCCCCTTCTGCCAGCGGCAGCCGGGTGGATGTGCGCTCGCTTTCGCGCATCGGCCAAAGCGATGTCGGCGCCAACGCGCGGCGTGTAAGGGCGTATTTGGCGAAGATCCGTAGTTGAATACTGTATGACCTACTGAAAGAGAGAACGACCATGCCTGACATACTTCACCGTGTTGGCATTAATGCCAAACCTGAAAAAGTATTCACCGCGCTCACCACGATTGAGGGGTTGCGCGGCTGGTGGGTGAGCACCGCGACCGGCAGTGCCGCCCAAGGCGGCCTGATCAACTTCGGTTTTTGCGACATGCAGGTGGTCGCCACCGAACCCGGCAAGCTGGTGCATTGGCGCTGCACGCGCGGCCCCGATGAGTGGCTGAATACCGAGGTCGTCTTCCGGTTAGATTGGAAGGAAGGCGAGACGTTCGTTGTGTTCAAACATGCGAACTGGAAAGAGCCGGTCGAATTTATGCATCATTGCAGCACCAAGTGGGCGACCTTCCTGCTTAGCCTGCGGGATGCGATAGAGAAGGCGGATGGGCATCCGGCGCCGCGTGACCTTAAGATTCACGTCACTGATTAATGATTAATGACTAGAGGGTAAAGCGAGTACGAGACGGAAATACTGACTGCCCTCCTAATGGTTCAGGAAGACCGCCGTATCGCCAGCACCGCATTGAGCCCGCCGAAGGCAAAAGAGTTCGACAGGGCACACTCGACTTCCGCCGAGCGTGGGTTGTTGGGGACATAATCCAGGTCGCACTCGGGGTCGGCTTCGGTGAAGTTGGCGGTGGGTGGAATCGTTTTCTCCCGCAGCGCCATGACTGTGGCTACCGCTTCGAGAGCGCCTGCGGCCCCCAGCGCGTGCCCGTGCATGGATTTGGTGGAGCTTACCAGCAGCTTGTCTGCATGTGTACCGAAAACAGCGCGTATGGCGCGGGTCTCCATGCCGTCGTTGCCGGCGGTCCCCGTGCCGTGGGCGTTGATATAGCCAATCTGTTCCGGCGCGAGGCCGGCGTCGGTGAGGGCGGCCTGCATGGCGCGGGATGGGCCTTCGACGGTGGGCGCGGTGATGTGCCCGGCGTCGGCCGACATACCGAAGCCCGCGATTTCTCCGTAGATCGTTGCTCCACGTGCTCGGGCGGCTTCAAGCGGCTCGAGCACCATTATGGCGCTGCCTTCGCCGAGGATCAATCCCTGGCGGCCCTTGGAAAATGGGCGGCAGGTATCCTGGGCCACCACGCGCATGGCTTCCCAGGCTTTCAGCAGTCCAAAACAAAAGGGTGCTTCGCTTCCGCCGGTGATGGCGGCATCGACTTGTCCGCTACGGACCATCCAGAAGGCCTGACCGATGGCGTGGTTGGAAGAGGAGCAGGCGCTGGAGACGGTATAGGCCGGACCTTGCAGACCGAATTCCATGGAGATGTGGCTGGCCCCGGCGTTGGACATGGCCCGCAGGATGCTCAGCGGATGCATGCGATTGGAGTTCTTCTGGTAGAGCGCGAGATAGCCGGCATCCGTACTCGACTGGCCGCCGATACACGAGCCGGTAATCACGGCCGTCTTTTCCGCAAGCCGGGGTGTGATTGGCAGGCGGGAATCGGCCAGCGCCTGGCGGGCGGCCACCACTGCGAACTGCGCAAAGCGATCAAGGGCGTCGGCCTTGCCGCCGGGAAAGTGCTGGTCAATCTCGAAGCCGCGGACCTGCGCGCCGTTGCGGAAACGAAGCTGGGTAATGTCGAGAGATTCAATCGGGCGGATGCCGCTCTGGCCGGAGCGTAGCGCGTTCCATGATGTAGCCACATCCGCGCCTACGGCGCTGATCATACCCATCCCTGTGATTGCGACCCGGAGGTTTCCCATAGGCCCGCCGGTCAGGATGTGGCGCTGCCGGCCGATGGCTCCGCCAGCAGCTTCTGCAGGTTGTCCACGAGCTGTTGGACGTTGGTAATGGATTTGGCCTGATCGTCGGGAACGGAGATATCGAACTCGCTCTCGATTTCAAAAATGAGATTGATGGCATCGAGCGAATCCATGCCCAGCTCCGCGAAAGTGCTTTCCATGGAAATCTTTTCGCGGGGCAGCCGCTTCACCGCGGCAATCAAATCAAGGACCTTTTCCGTGAGCTTGTCAGCCATGCGCCAATGCTCCTGAGCGATGAGATTTCATTTCGTAGTATCAATTTCCACACAACCAATGTTTTCCCGGAAGGCCACATTTGCCATAGCGCCACCCCTGGCCGCCCCGGTTGTGTGCCGGACCGGACGTTTCGCGATGAGGCAGAGCCATGGAGAATTCAATACCTGAACATTGTAACCTCATGTCAGGTGTTCATCACATTGACGTTCCGCCGTTTAACGATGAAGCCCAGCGCCAGCCACAGAAGAAAAGCCAGCCACTCGAATTGGGTGAAGTGTCCGGGGACCAGAGGCATTACCTTCATGGCGATCAGGCCCAGGGCCACGCCCTCACCGGCAAAGGCAATCATGCGCTCGCGGGTGGAGGTGGCGAGAAAGAAGTAAGCGGCGCAGGCTGCCAGCCATCCGCAGGCGGAAGCCATGGAGCCGACCTCGGTGATGGGAACAAGAATGGCGCGGCCCATGAAAACGCCGGCGGCGGTAAGCAGTCCGATGGCGACCGCGGCAATTGCCGGGCTCTGGTTCCTTGGATGAATATAGGCCACCGCATTCCCGACCATGCCGCGCCGGCCCAGCGCAAAGAGCAGACGGGTGGCAGCCACGAAGTTGCCGTTGAAAACCTTGAGCAGTGACAGCAGGGCGGCGATCAGAATCAGCTTGACGATCCATTGGCCGCCGAGCAGATGCTGCAGAGCGTAGGCGGTGGGGAACGGCTTGCCGATCAATTGTTGCCAGGGATGGGCGTAGCCAGCGACAAAGATGATGGTGCAATAAAAGACGGTGCCGGTCAGCAGCGCGGCCAGAATGGCGCGGAAGAATCCGCGGGAGCGAAACTCGGGGTTGGCCTCTTCGGCGCACTTGGCCACCGACTCAAAGCCGGTCATAAAATAGGGAACGATCTGCAGAACCAGGAATACCGAGACCAATACGCTGTGACTAAAGGGGGGCGCGAGATTGGTGGGTGTGCCTTTGGCCAGACCGGCGCTAATGAAGACCACGAACAGCCCTGCCAGGCCAAAGGTGGTCCAGTTCTGGAAGCGGGCGCTGAGCTGGATGCCGCGATAGTTGATCCAGGTGATGAGCGCGGTGAGCGCGAGTCCCAGCGCCAGATGAGGAAGATAGACCGGCTGGCCGGCAACGCGATAAAGTTCGATGGAATCAAGCTGCGGAAAAATGAAAGCCAGAATCCTGCCGACCGCAACGGCTTCCCATGGGCAGACGATCAGATAGGCGAGCATCATTGTCCAGGCGGTGATGTATCCGACCAATGGAGGAAAGACCTTGGCCGTGAAGGCGAGTTCGCCACCGGCGTCAGGAATGGCCATGACCAACTGCCCGTATACGTATCCGATGGGCAGCAGGATGATGCCGCCCAGAAGAAAGCCGAGAACGGCGCCCATGGGGCCGCCACGTTGCAGCCAGTCATCCATCAGGATGAGCCAGCCGACGCCCACCATCGTGCCAAAGCCGAGCGTGAAATAGTCAATGGTGCGGAGCGTGCGCGCGAGCTGCGTCATGGGAGTACCAGACTATTACATAATTGGCGTGAAAGGCCAAGACACGGCGTGACGTAGCTACAACCAAAAAGCATCCACCGCAAAGGACGCCAAGGACGCCAAGGACGCAAAGGAAGATCAAAAGACTGAACCGCTGAAACACGGCGTGACGAGTTGCAACGAAAACCTTTGAAACACAGAGGAACAGAGGAAGCAGAGGATTTTGGGGTTTATGAGGCGGCTCCGAAATCGTCGCGAGCCGCGAAGATTCTGGTGGGTATTAACTCAACGCTTGATTTCTCAGCTATCTTCCGCCAGGCAGCAGGGAAAACTACTGGCGGCTTTGCAGTTGTTTGGCCCGGAAGTCAGGCACCACGATTGCTTGCTCGACGCTGGGAGCGTTGAGTTCGGCCAGTTGGCGCGCCATGCGCTCCGATTTGGCGGTGAGTCCGGCTTTCCGGTAGGCCGTCACCAGCAACTCCATCGAAAAAGGATCGGTGGAATCTTCCTCAAGATGAGAAATGGCTTCCGGCCACTTGTGTTTGGACACCAGGATCGCGCCGAGCGAGGCATGGAAGGCGGCGTCAATGCTGGGATTGCTGGATTCATTCGACAGTTGGGCGAGCTGTACCAGGGACTTGGCGGCGGCCTCGGACCGTGCTTGCCGCAGCGCCCGATAAATGGCGGTGCGATAGATCAACGCGAGCTCCTGCTGGTACCCGCTGGGGGAGGTGTCATGCGCGTGGCCAAGTACTTCCCCCGCCTTTCGCAGCCAGCGCGCAGCTACGGCATCGTTCGGCTGGTAGAGCGCCATGGTGCGATAGGCTTCCGCTTCCAGCATGCCCATAGAAAAGTCATGGGCCATGGTGGCGGCGTCTAGAAACGCGGCGTCCGCATCTGCGAGGCGTTTTTCGCGCAGATACGTTACTGCCCTGCGCAGCTTCCACATGACCGTGGAGGCTTCAGTATAGGCATGTGCGATGGCGATGTCGTATTGCGCGCGCGCCTGCTCTTCATTGCCCATGAGCGCCAGCGCATCGGCCAGCCCCAGCAATGATTCGGCGAAGTCCGGTTTGATCTTGAGCGCAGCTTGATAGTGCTCAACCGCTTCGGGGAAACGGCCGGCCATTCTCAAAATCTCAGCATACGCACTCTGCGGGTTGGGTTCGCCCGGAAGCACGTTGATACAGTGCTGCATGACGGCCAAGGCCTGGTCGAATTTCCCCTGGTAGGCGTAATCGTATCCAAGAGTGTTGAGGGCCCCGGGAAAATCAGGATCAATACGCACCGCTTGTTCCGCCAGTTCCGCCGAGCGTTCCCACTGGTGATAGTTGCTGCCCATGAAGAGGGCGGCAAACCAGTAAAGTTGCTTGTCACGGGGATAGCGGGTGAGCAGGTCATTCATGGCGGCGAGAGACCCAAGCATATCGTTGCGGCTGTAGCCGATGAGCCAGTCGGACATCAGGCGTTCGTCGGGAGTGACCGACTCCAAGAGCGCCGATACTTTCTTGCGTTCCACGGCCTGCTGGGCCGGATCGGAAATGTGCTCCGAAACATACAAATGGGCCAGCAGGAAGTTGGGATCTTTGCCGATGGCCGCCTGCCATTGTTGCAGGGCCTGCGGAGTGCGAAGGTCCTGCCATTCGTGCAAGCCCTGTTCAAAAAGGGCGCGAGCTTCCGCGGAACTGGTGGTGACAGGCATCCGGTCATTGGCCTGTGCTGCACCCGGCGTCTGCGCTCTTCCGGCGGAGGAAACGATGATGAGAATGATGACAGGAATGACCCAGCGAAGAGGATGTGTATTGTTCGTCATTTTACTAATTTCCACGGAGGATGTAGCCGTACTCCACTGGCAACTTACCGTCAATTTTCAAGACTTTCACTTCCTGATTGATCCGGAACACATCGATCAGCCCGATCGCCCCCGGCGTGGTGCGGATCGCCTTGAGCATCGCCTCATTGGAATCGGCGATGATGATGGCATCATGGTGCGCGGCAATGAAATTCCGCAAGTTCTCTGGGGTTGTCTTATAGATATGCGACAGCAGCAGTTCCATCTCCGGGGTTGCCGGATCGAGCACCACCACCGTAATGGTGAGGCCCCCGGTCCACTTCCGCGTGCTGCATTTGAAGATTTTGGTGACTTCGGCTGCGCTCATGTTGGCGGTGCTGTTTTCCTTGTTCACAATGACAGCCACCTGCTTGGCCGCAGCGGTGCTCGCGGCCAGACAGAAAGAGAAAAATCCATAGATGATCCAGCGCCGAACGGTTATACCTGAACTCATAACGACTTGCTGTCATTCTAGAGCACAATGACAGTGCGCGTAGATGACAAAGGTAATTAGGAAAAGTGTTTTTTAAGATTCTTGATATGGCAATCATTCACCATTGCATTGAAAGGCCGAAGGCCGCTCGTGGCAAAGAAATGAGGGCCTTACTTCGGTCATCTTTTCATACAGATGCCGGTGGCTAGAATGCTATGTATCGTGTTTACCAAAGACATTGTCTCACCGCTCACAGACGGCAATTCAGCCATCGCTGCACGGGTGCGCTTCATCGAGCATGCAGGGACGCGAGTGCTTGCGATTGACTACCGGCACTGCGACGTAGCCTTGTTAAAGCAGGTGGTGATGGAGGGCCATCGCGTGATTTCCCGCGAACTGCCGAATTCCGTGCTTACCCTGAATGACGTCGCCGGGACCCAGTTCGACCAGGAATCAGTCAAGGTGCTTAAATCCATGGTTGCCGCTAACGCGCCTTATGTAAAGCGGGCAGCCATTATCGGGATCAGCGGCCTGCAACTCCTGATCTATGACGCCGTGCAGACCTTCAGCCAACGCCGTATTCCACGCTTCTCAAGCCAACAGGATGCCCTCGACTGGCTGGTCAAGGAAGAAGAAGAATAGGCGGCGTCGTTCAAAGAAGCTGGCTTTCCGATTGGAGCGTCCTGCTCCGGCAAAATGACTCTTGAATCAAACTGACTTCGCCTCTAACCTTAAGTGTCGTTAGTATTTGGGGCCGTTGGCCGTCCCGGAGTCATGGTGGATGTCAGTGGAAGACGCTAAAATTCACGGTGCGCTGGATGCGCGGCCTTCACCCGGAGGTGGTATCGCCACGCTCGCTGGGCGCGGCCTGCATGCCAACCACGGCGTCCCTCTAAATCTTGAGTGGGTCAAGGAAGTCCGCGTGAACACCAGCGCGGTCGAGCGCCGGGCCGCGACCCATGTCGCCCGCCGGACGGTCAAGAAAGAATGGCAAGCTGCCTGGTTGCTGCGCGCCATTTCCTGCATGGATTTGACCACGCTTTCCGGTGACGATACGGAAGAGCGCGTAAAGCGGTTGTGCGCCAAGGCGCGGCAGCCTCTCCAGCAGGAACTGGTCAAGGCCCTGAAGATAGAAAAGCTCGAGCTGAAGGTGGCTGCGATCTGTGTCTACCACTCGTTTGTCGAGACGGCAGTGCGCGCCCTGGAAGGCACAACGGTCAAGGTGGCTGCGGTTTCCACCGGGTTCCCGGCGGGGCTTTCGCCGCTAGCGGAACGGGTGGCGGAAATCCGGCGGTCGGTGGAGGCCGGCGCGCACGAAATTGATATCGTGATTACGCGCGCCCATGTTTTTGGCGGCGCGTGGCAGGCGCTCTACGACGAGATTGCGGCCTTCAAGCAGGCCTGCGGCGCGGTACACATGAAGGCTATTCTCGGAACGGGCGACCTGCTCACACTGCGCAATGTTGCACGGGCCAGCGTCGTGGCCATGATGGCGGGCGCCGATTTCATCAAAACTTCCACGGGCAAAGAAGCTACCAATGCCACGCTGCCGGTGGGCTTGGTGATGGCGCGCGCGATTCGTGAATACGCCCAGGAGACAGGCATGGCCGTGGGCTTCAAGCCCGCGGGCGGCATCCGCACGGCCAAGCAGTCGATCGAATGGCTGGCGCTCATGAAAGAAGAGCTGGGTGATTCCTGGCTGCGGGCCGAACTCTTCCGCTTCGGGGCCAGCGGGATGCTGGGCGACATCGAGCGGCAATTGGAACATCATGCCACCGGGCGTTACTCAGCGGAGTATCGGCATCCCATCGCATGATTCCGGGCCGTGGCCGGGGTACAGGGAATCGAGTAGAGAACGAATGAGTATCGTCGAAAAATTCGCATCCATGGAATACGGCGCGGCGCCTGAAGATCCGAAAGAGGCGCGGGCGTGGCTTGATCGTCACGGACGCCGCTTCGGACACTTCATCAATGGCAGTTTTCAGGCCCCGGCGGCTGGTGGGTATTTCGATACCGCCGATCCTTCCAACGGTGAAAGACTGGCCGCTATCGCCGAGGGATCGTCCCAGGATATCGATGCGGCGGTGCGCGCCGCGCGGGCGGCGCTGACTGGCTGGCAGGCGCTCTCGCCTCATGCGCGCGCCCGTCATCTATATGCTTTGGCGCGCATGGTGCAGAAACATGCGCGGCTTCTGGCCGTGCTTGAAACCATGGATAACGGCAAACCGATCCGGGAGAGCCGCGATATCGATATTCCGCTGGTGGCGCGTCATTTTTATCATCATGCCGGATGGGCGCAGTTGCTGCCGCAAGAGTTTCCCGGCTACGTTCCATGTGGTGTCGTGGGCCAGGTGATTCCATGGAACTTCCCGCTTCTGATGCTGGCCTGGAAAATTGCCCCAGCGCTGGCCGCCGGGAATACCGTGGTGCTGAAGCCCGCGGAATACACTCCGCTCACGGCGCTGGTCTTCGCGGAGATCTGCCGGGAGGCCGGTTTGCCTGCGGGCGTGGTCAACATCGTAACCGGCCATGGCGCCACGGGTGAAGCGCTGGTGAAGCATCCCGATGTCGACAAGATTGCTTTTACGGGCTCGACGGAAGTTGGGAGGAGTATCCGCAGCGCTACCGCACACAGCCACAAGAAGCTTTCACTCGAACTCGGCGGCAAATCGCCTTTCATCATTTTTGAAGATGCCGATCTCGACAGCGCCGTAGAAGGCTTGGTGGATGGTATCTGGTTGAACCAGGGCCAGGTGTGCTGCGCGGGCTCACGGTTGCTCGTGCAGGAAAGCGTGGCGGAAGAGCTGCTGCAAAAAGTCCGCGATCGCATGGGGAGCTTGCGCTCCGGAGCGCCCCTCGATAAATCCATCGACATTGGGGCCATCGTCGCCGAGGAGCAGTTGAAGCGCATACGGGGCCTGGTGGACCAGGGCATTGCCGAAGGCGCGGTCTGCTGGCAGCCGCAGACGGCGCTGCCTTCCATGGGTTATTACTACCCGCCTACGCTGCTGAGCAATGTGCATCCCACGTCGGTGGTTGCGCAACAGGAAATCTTCGGCCCGGTGCTGGTCTCGATGACGTTCCGCACGCCGCGCGAAGCCGTGGAGCTGGCCAATAACACTGTCTACGGTCTGGCGGCATCGGTCTGGAGCGAGAGCATCAACGTTGCCCTGCATGTGGCCGCGCAATTGAAAGCCGGGGTGGTGTGGGTCAACAGCACCAACCAACTCGACGCGGCTTGCGGCTTCGGCGGATATCGCGAGAGCGGCTACGGGCGCGAAGGGGGAAGAGAAGGGCTGCGCGAGTACCTGGAGCCGGCATGGTTCAAGAACGCGCCGCAGCTTCCTGCGGCCAGGCGCGCGCCGGCGGAACCGGAGTCGTCTCCGGTCGAATCTGGCGTCCCGGCCATTGACCGAACCGTGAAGCTTTACATCGGCGGTAAGCAGGCGCGTCCGGATTCGGGATACAGCCAGGAAGTGCGCGGCCTCGATGGCCAACTGCTGGGTGAAGCCCCGCTGGGCAACCGAAAAGACATTCGCAACGCCGTCGAAGCGGCGCACAAGGCCGAAGGCTGGGCCAGGGCAACGGCGCACAACCGAGCCCAGGTGCTCTACTACATGGCGGAAAATCTCGCGCAGCGCCGTGAAGAGGTCGTGCGGCATCTGCAAGCAGCCGTGGGAGAAAAACAGGCGGCCGCCGAACTCGATGCCAGCCTGGAGCGTATCTTTGCCTACGCCGCATGGGCCGACAAGTTTGATGGCGCGGTCCACAGTCCTCCGGTGCGCAACATTGCCATCGCCATGAATGAGCCGATTGGAACCGTAGGTATCGTGTGTCCTACGGAAATGCCATTGTTGGGTTTCTTCTCGGTAGTGTTGCCGGCTCTGGCTACCGGAAACACCGTGGTCGCCGTGCCCTCGGAAGTCTTCCCGCTCATCGCCGGCGATCTCTATCAGCTTTTCGATACCAGCGATCTACCCGGCGGCGCGGTCAACATCGTCACCGGAGATGCGGCGCAACTGCTGAAAGCGCTGGCCGAGCACGACGATGTGGATGCCATCTGGTGCTTTGCCGGCGGGGCCCTGGCGGCCCAGGCCAAGTCCCTGTCGGTGGGCAATCTGAAGCAGGTTTTCACCAACGAAGGCCGCGTCATCGACTGGTTCAATGCGCAACAAGCCGAAGGCCGTTGGTTCCTGGAACACGCGACCCAGGTCAAGAACGTGTGGGTGCCGTACGGCGAGTAACCAAGGTGTCATGAGTGACGATGATCTCAGAAACTTAACAGAAGGAGCCGCGTGAGTCTTCCATCTTTCCTGAAAGGCCGCCTGGCGCTGCCGGTGATTGGCGCGCCGATGTTTATTGTTTCCACACCTGATCTGGTGATTGCCCAGTGCAAGGCGGGCGTGGTTGGCAGTTTTCCGTCTTTGAACGCCCGTCCGGCGGAAGCGCTGGGCGAATGGCTGAAAAGGATTCAGGAAGAACTGGCGCAGCATGACGCGCAGAATCCCGCGCAGCGGTCTGCACCGTACGCCGTCAACCTGATCGTCCATAAGTCGAACCAGCGGCTGCTGGAAGATCTCACTCTGTGCGTACAGCACAAAGTGCCCATTGTGATTACCTCTCTGGGTGCGCGTGAGGACGTGAACCATGCCATCCATTCTTATGGGGGTATCGTGTTGCATGACGTCATCAACAACACCTTTGCCCATAAAGCCATCGAGAAAGGCGCTGACGGCTTGATTGCCGTGGCCGCCGGCGCGGGTGGCCACGCCGGTACAGTGTCGCCTTTTGCGCTGGTGCAGGAAATCCGAGAGTGGTTTAGCGGACCGCTGGCCCTCTCCGGCGCCATCGCCAACGGACGCTCCGTGCTGGCCGCCCAGGCCATGGGCGCCGATGTCGGATATATCGGCTCGGCCTTTATCGCCACCCATGAGGCCCACGCGGCCGATGCCTACAAGCAGATGATCGTCGATTCCAAGGCTTCCGATATTGTCTACAGCAACTATTTCAGCGGCGTGCATGGCAATTACCTCAAGCCCTCGATCGCGCGCGCAGGTATGGACCCTGACCAACTGCCGCAGGCCGATCCGTCGAAGATGAATTTTGGCGACACCGAAAAGAAGACCAAGACATGGAAAGACATATGGGGCGCCGGGCAGGGAATTGGGGCGGTCAAGGCCGTATGTTCCGTCGCGGAGTTCGTCGACCGGCTCAAGCGCGAATACAGCGCAGCGCTGGCGGAGACCGCCAATGGATCACCACAAACCACGGCGTAGACGTAACTTGTTACGTCTAAAAAGCCGGAGCACTTCAATTTCACTTTCGGTGTGCGATGAATCGAGCGCGATTCTCTTACGACTCATGGGCTGAAGGCAATTGGGATATCATTTCCGAAGGAGAGACCATTCATGCGAGGGAAAGTGATTGTGATTACCGGCGCCACTTCCGGCATCGGGCTGGTGGCGGCCGAGAAACTGGCCGGTATGGGAGCGCGTCTGGTATTGGTGGCGCGTAACAAGGTGCGCGGAGACCGGGCCCTGAACCGCCTGGCCCAGATTTCGCCGGGCATCCCGCACAGTGTTCATTATGGCGATCTCTCGTCCCTGACGGGTATGAAGCGTGTGGCTGCCGATATCGCGGCAGCCGAATCGCGCGTGGATGTGCTGATCAACAATGCCGGCGCCCTGTTCAATTCCCGCCAGGTGACCGAGGATGGCTTGGAGCTTACCTTCGCCACGAACCACATGTCTTATTTCGTGATGACCCACGGATTGCGCGACCGGCTGCGGGCCGCGGCCCCGGCGCGCGTGGTCAATACTTCATCCGACGCGCACAAGGGAACGAAGCTTGATTTCGACGATCTGCAATCGGCGAAGCGCTACCGTGGCTTCCCCGTCTATGGGCGCTCCAAACTCTGCAACATCCTTTATACGAGCGAACTGGCGCGGCGCTGGGAAGGCACGGGCGTTACCGTCAACTGCCTGCATCCGGGCTTCGTGGATACACGCTTCGGCGATGAAAGTGGAGGAGTCCTTTCCTATGTGGTGAAGGCCGCCAAGATATTTGCCATTTCCCCGGAAAAAGGCGCGGAGACGATTGTTTATCTGGCCTCATCCAAGGACGTGGACAAAGTGACGGGGAAATACTTCTATAAATGCCGTGAGGCGACGCCCACAAAAGAGGCCCGTGATCAGGAATCGGCAAAGCGCCTGTGGGTTGAGAGCGCCAGGCTGGCGGGCATCGAAGCTTAATGCTGGGAGTACGGTAGCCGATTCCCATCGCGTCAATTCGCGGCCAAACGCCTTCGCCTGAAATCTTCGCAGTAGAGTTTCCGCCGCCTGAAGGGTATGATGCGAACTCATGATTCATAGAATTACCATGAGCGAGGGCTCAGCCCGGTTTTGGGGCGTCGTATTTGGCGGGATCACTGCCGTTGGCCTCATCGCTGGCGGCGCTTACACCCTGTTTCAATTCCTTGACTCGCGGGCCAAGGACCGGGAAGCGAAAGAAAAGGAAGCCGCTACCTACGCGCTTCAGGTGGCCACCGCCCAGGTTGAAGCGCGAATGCCTTCTTATTCAAGACACCTCAACTTGTGTTCTGAAGCCGTAACCTACGCGGCTACGATTGCCACAACCAAGGACGCGAAGAAGAGGAAGGCTGCTGAGGAAGACTTTTGGCGATTATACTGGGGGCCTCTCGGGATCGTGGAAGAGGGCGAAGTCGAACGCGCAATGATCGCATTTGGCAAGTGCCTGAATAAAGACTGTGAACAAAGCCTTCGGACGCTCTCGCTCGCCCTGGCGCATGGGTGCCGTGCAGAGGTATCACGGCATTTCGAGCTCAATCTGCCACAGCCGTCT
>DATMNZ010000078.1:0-30415 GCA_035568495.1 Saccharimonadales bacterium (SeqCode)
CGAAAACCTTTGCAACACAGAGGAACAGAGGAAGCAGAGGATTTGGGGGTTTGTGAGGCGGCTCCGAAATCGCCGCGAGCCGCGAAGATTCTGACGGATAGCAATACAGTGAAGATTTTTCGGGGTGAGGGTGGAAGAAGCCGTCACAAGCCACGAAGAATTAAAGACAGTCACGGATCTACCTCACAACCCTGTTTAGTCTTCCTCTGCGTATCCTCTGTTGCCTCTGTTCCTCTGTGTTGCAAAGGTTTTGGTTGTGGCTACGTAATGCTGTGTTTCAAAGGTTTTGCTGGCTTCTCCCGCTCCCGGTGACGGAAGGCCGTAACCGAAGGCACTTTTCTATCTTTGAGAATTCAAGCAAAATAGGCTTGTGTCCTCTGCTTCCACCCCGGTGAGCCTCAGCTCTGGCAGCGCCGAAAGGTTTTTCCAGGCGTCTCTTTACCTGCTGCTGGTGATGGGCTTTGCCGCGTTGGCCGGCACCGGCAAGCTCGACTTTCTTTCGCTGGCGCTGGGCGGATCGGCTCTGGTGTTGCGCGGCTACCATCTGCTGAAGGCCCGGAGCGTGATGATCTCCGAGCGCTGGACCACCTATCTGACCATCTTCTATTTTCTCTTCTACCTGCTGGACTACTTCTTCATCTCTCAGGGGTTCGTCAATGCCACCGTCCACATGGTGCTGTACATCATGGTCATCAAGATCTTCTCGGTGCAGCGTGACCGTGACCTGATGTACCTGGCGGTGCTGGCGTTTCTCATGGTTCTGGCCGCCGCCGTACTGACCGTGGATACGGTTTACCTGCTGACTTTCTGCATGTTCATGCTGGCTGCGGTGGCCACCTTCATCAGCATGGAAATGCGGCGCTCAGAGCGTGAGATGATCGTGGCCGGTGTACCGCCACAGCGTGAGAATAAGTTTCAGAAGGCCCTTACCGGGGCCGCTTTGATATTGGCCGCTTTAGTCATGGCCGGGGGCGCCGGCATATTCTTTGCCCTGCCCCGCATGAGCATGGGGGGCGGCTACCTGCGTAATCTGGGCGTGGAGAGCGACCTGGTAAGCGGCTTCAGCGGAGTCACGAAACTCGGCGGCATCGGCAAGATACAGCAATCCAATGCTGCGGTCATGCACATCCAGGTAACGCGAGGAAGGCTGCCCGCCGATACCCATTGGCGCGGCCTGGCCCAGGCCAACTTTGACGGGCAGCGCTGGTGGAATCCTCGGCCCGAAGCGGGAACGTTTGAACCCATGGGCAACGTGGCCCTCGACCTGCGCCGCGTTCGCATCAACGGACAACCGCTGTTCAACACCAGCCAGCCCGGCCGTCATCATCCCAACCTCGCCTATCGGGTGATCATGGAACCGGTGGGCACCAACCTGTTCTTTCTCGCGGAAACGCCGGTGCGCGTCAATGGTCCTTACCGCAATGTAGCCATTGCCACCGACGGCGCGGTCTACAACGCGGAAGAGGGCCGGGCCATCGGACTGTACGAAGGGGAAGCCGACACCACCAATCCGGTGACGCTGGTTTCGAATCCAACCTCAAACGGCTATCCCCCGGCGGTGGCCTCCAAATACCTGCAACTTCCCAATCTCGATCCGCGAATACCTGAACTGGCGCGGAGCATCACCGCCCGTAGCGAAACGAATTACGCCCGTGCCCGGGACGTAGAAGCGTACCTGCAGGGGAGCTTCGGCTATACGCTGGAATTGCCGGCCACCGAGCAGAATGATCCGCTGGCCCATTTTCTCTTTGAGCGAAAGAAGGGCCACTGTGAATACTTTGCTTCTGCCATGGCCATCATGATGCGCACACTGGGCATTCCCTCACGGCTGGTGACCGGCTTCCGGGGCGCTGAGTTCAACGATCTGAACCAGACCTATATCGTCCGCGGACGCGACGCCCACGCCTGGGTGGAGGTCTACTTCCCCGAGTACGGCTGGGTCACGTTCGATCCCACTCCGGGTTCCGGCGATTCACCGGCTGCCGGCGGCTTCGCGCGCTTGGCGCTTTACCTGGACGTTGCGCGTGAAATCTGGCGCGAATGGATTATCAATTACGATTTCAACCATCAGGTGCGCCTCAGCACCGAACTGGGCAACCGCACCAACTCCGTACAGGGCCGCGTGCGCCTCTGGTACATCGGCATCTATAGTAAGCTGCTGCGCCACGCCCAAAAACTGCCGCAGCTCACATCTCTTTCTCCGGTGGGCAATGCTCTGCTCATCGTGCTGATCGTGGCGCTCGGGTCGCTGCCGTTCTCGCCCCGCGCCTGGCGGGCCTGGCAACTGCGGAAGATTCTTCGTGATCCCGGGCGGGCGCCCGGCAAGGCCGCCAGCTTCTGGTATATGCGCATGCTGAAGATGATGGAAGGCCATGGCATTAAAAAGACTCCGGCCCAGACTCCGGAGGAATTCGTCTCAGGCATCGCCGATCCGAAAATAAAGAAAGACCTGGTGGTGTTTACCGAGCACTATGAACGCGCCCGCTTCGGCGACTCAGCGGAAGACGCGCAGCGGCTGCCGGGACTGCTGGAAGCTATGACCGGACGAAAATAGGAAGTTGCAGACCGCGATTTGCGGCCCGCGCCTCAATAAAGCAACGCGCCGCAAATCGCGGTCCGTAGTGAGACTACTTCGCCACCACGCCGCAGGCAATCCGATCGCCGGAATTGCCGCTGGGATCAGTCTTGCCGTCATCAGCCTTGGCGTGGACTACCAGGGCCGTGCCTCCTCCGGTAAAGACCGAGTGTGGGCCATCGGCAAGCGTAACGTTGGGAGCAATCAGAGTTGCTTTGGCGTTGCCTTTGATGTCCGCCTTAAAATTGGGGACATCGCCGGCATGAGGGCCTTCCGCATTCTGCAACCCATGCTTCTTGGTGTCCGGATTGAAGTGCGGACCGGCCGATTTGAAATCCGGGCCTTCGCACTTGGCCGCCTGGTGTACGTGCAACCCGTGCTCACCGGCCGTGAGTCCGTGCAGGTTCAGTTTGATTTTTACGCCTCCGGTTGCGCTCGAAAGGGTTGCCGTGCCCGCGTCCTTACCCTGGGCATTCTGCATTTTCACCACCACCGATTTCGGAGGCTTGGGGGCCTTGGCGCCTTTGGCCATGGCTGCGGAACAGGCCAGAGTGAGCATGGCCGCCAAGGCGGCGAGGTGCATGGTCCGGAAAGCGCGATGTGTGCTGTGCATATGCTTCAATTCTCCTTCAGGAATTGTATGAGGTGAGACCGACAGAGACTCGATTGCCTGATCGACACACGAATTGTACTAGCAGGCGGCGGGTTTTAGGGGGATTTGACCGCTCCAGATTCATCGATGTTTCTTCCTGTGATCGCCGCGCCAATTCGTGTTCATTCGTGTCTATTCGTGGCCAAAGGCTCTTGCTCTATTGCCCCGCAAGCAGCCTTCCCGCCACGTCACAATACAAATCCACCGCCTGCAAGAGCTGCTTTTTGGAAATGAACTCGCGGTCGGTGTGGGCCACGTGGATCGAACCCGGCCCCAGCAGCACCGGCTCTCCCCATTGGCTCAGCGCTGGGATATCTGTAGTAAAGGCCGCCACCATGGTGTCAATGCCCGGCACGGTCCGCAGCTTCAGGAACGGGATCTCCAGGACGAACTCAGCCTCGGCCAGCCCGCGGATGCTCTCCGTGATCTGGCGGCGTAGGGCCTCCGATGGGCCGATCAGTCGATACAGCAAATGCGCCCGGGCGTGATCGGGAATTACATTGGGCGCTCTTCCGCCTTCAATCAGACCGATATTCACAGTGGTCGGGCCAACCTCGGGATTTTCCGGCAGTTGGATTTCTTTCAACCGCGCGAGCGCCAGAAGCAGTTTCTCGATGGCCGATTCACCCAGCTCCGGATACGCCGAGTGCGCCATCTTTCCCTTAGCAGTAAGCTCGACACGCAATGCGCCCTTGGAAGCCACGGCGATTTTATTTTCTGTGGGCTCGCCGTTAATCAGAAAGCGGCTGCCGGACGCATTCTCGTTCGCCTTCTTCGCTCCCAGACTGTCACGCTCTTCGCCCACCACAAAAAGCATTCCTACCGATGCGCCGGCCCGCCGCAGCCGCTCGCAGGCGGCCACCTGTGCGGCCACGATGCCCTTCGCGTCGCACGTGCCCCGTCCATAGATGTTGTCATGGTCTTCCGACGAGGGAATGAACGGCGGTACGGTATCGATATGGGTGGAAAAGACCAGATCGGGCCGATGGCCTTCTTCGAGCGTAGCCACTACGTTGAAGCGCTCATGGGCCACGGGCATTTTGTGTACGCAGTAGTCCAGCTTGCGCAGCTCTTCATACAGCGTAGCGGCGGCGGCGGCCTCGCTGCCGGTCGTCGAATCGATATCCACAAGTTGGCGGGTCAGAAGGATGGGGTCCATAGCCGGGTCTTCAGTGTATAAGAATAACCGCCCATGGCATTTTTCGCGAAATTCCGCCAAAATCAAGAGCGCACCACGGAGGCATTTGATTTTTTTCGCCCCAGGAGAGATGTCCGCATGAGATTGAAATCGCTGATGATCGTAGTGGCCTTCATGGCCGTGTCGTTTTTGCCCCGCAGTTTCGCGCAAGCCCGGCCGGAATCCTTTAGCATCAAGGAACACTACACCAAGTACGAATACCGCATTCCCATGCGCGACGGAAAGAAACTGTTCACCTCGGTGTATGTCCCCAAGGATAACGCCCATCCTTACCCCTTTCTGATGACCCGCACACCTTACAGCGTGGGGCCTTACGGGGTTGACCAGTTTCGCCAACGCCTGGGGCCTTCCGAGGCCTTCGACCGGGCCGGCTATATCTTCGTATTTCAAGACGTGCGTGGCCGCTTCCTCTCCGAAGGCGCGTTCGTAGAAATGCGTCCCCACATCGACAGCCCGAAATCCAATGCCGACGTGGATGAAAGCACCGACACCTTCGACACGGTCGAATGGCTGTTGAAACACATTCCCAACAATAATGGCCGGGTTGGCATCTGGGGTATTTCCTATCCCGGGTTCTTCACGTCCGCGAGCATTGTCGATTCGCATCCGGCCATCAAGGCCGCCTCGCCCCAGGCGCCCATGACCGACCTGTTCATGGGAGACGATGCCTACCATGGTGGAGCCTTCATGATGCTGGCGAACTTCGATTTCTACGGTTCCTTTAAACCGCAGGCCGAGCCTATGCTGCCGGCAAAGTCCCGGGAAAATTTCGACTGGGGCGCCGCCGATGCCTATGACTTCTTCTTGAAGATGGGACCGCTGGCCAATGCCGACAAACGCTACTTCAAAGGCACGAACCCTCTGTGGAACGACCAGGTCAATCACAGTACTTATGACAACTACTGGCATGCCCGCGACCTCTCGCGCCACATGAAGAACATCAAGTGCGCGGTGCTGACCGTGGGCGGGTGGTTCGATGCGGAAGATCTTTCCGGGCCGTTCAAGACCTACCATGCCATCAGCAAGAATAATCCGGGGACATTTAGTGGACTGGTGATCGGGCCCTGGTCCCACGGAGGCTGGGCAAGGCTCGAAGGCGCCCGCCTGGGCCGGGTGGAATTCGGGCCGAAGACCGCTGAGTACTACCGCGAGCACATCATCTTCCCGTTCTTTGAGAATTATCTGAGAGGCAGCGGCGAAGCGAAGCTTCCCGAGGTTTCAGTGTTTGAGACGGGCTCCAACGTGTGGCGGCAATATCCGGCCTGGCCGCCGGCCAAGGCCCAGAGCAAGACGCTCTACTTTCATAGCGACGGGCGGCTGTCTTTCGATCCGCCGGCGGAAAAAGACCAGGCATTCGATGAGTATGTGAGCGATCCTCACAGGCCGGTACCATATATAAGCTATGGCGCAACTTCCGTCCCGCAGGAATATATGGCCAGTGATCAGCGCTTCGCGGCCAAGCGTCCTGACGTTCTCGTGTATGAGACCGGGCCGCTGGAGAACGATGTCACCATCGCGGGTCCGGTGTCGCCGCGCCTGTACGTCTCTACCTCCGGCACGGATTCCGACTGGGTGGTCAAGCTGATCGACGTGTATCCGGTGGAATATCCGGAGCCCGACAACCGCCCGCCGCAACCGCGTACCGATGTGAACCTGCCGGTGGAAAGCATGAGTGAGTTTCAGCAGTTGGTGCGGGGCGAGCCCTTCCGCGGCAAATTCCGCAACAGCTTTGAGCGGCCCGAGCCCTTCAAGCCCGGAGAGATGGCCCGGATCAATTTCGAAATGCCGGACATCAACCACACCTTCCGGCGCGGCCACCGCATCATGGTGCAGGTGCAGAGTTCCTGGTTCCCGCTGGTCGATCTCAATCCCCAGACCTTTGTGGATATACCCAACGCCAGCCCTGCAGATTTCAAGAAGGCCACCGAGCGAGTCTATCGCTCGGCCGGCGCAGCTTCAGGAATTATGGTAAACGTAATGCCGGAAAACTAGAATCTGAATTCACCACGGAGTCATGGAGAAGAACAAAAACAAAATCAGCCACGAATGAACACGAATGACACGAATTAAATCAAACGAGTGGAAATTATCTTGAGGTTCGGCGCGATTCTGTTTTTGGTTCGTTTCTTGATTCTGTTTTTGATTCGTGTTCATTCGTGTAAATTCGTGGCTAAGTTTTTGTTTTTCTCCGTGACTCCATGCCTCCGTGGTGAGTTCTTGATTTTTCTGATAAAAGAAACAGGTGGCCAACGAAATCAAAACGTTCTTCCTCAACGGACCAGCCGGCAAACTGGAAGCTCTTTTGAACGAGGGCCAGGCGTCGGCCACCCATGTGGCGCTGGTCTGCCATCCACACCCTCTGTTTGGCGGGACGGTACACAACAAGGTTGTCTACCACGCCATGAAGGCCTTGAGCGGCTTCGGCTTTCCGGTGCTGCGCTTCAACTTTCGCGGCGCGGGGTTGAGCGAAGGCCAGCATGATAACGGACGCGGCGAAGTCGATGACGTCCGTGCAGCGCTCGACTGGCTGCATTCGGAATATCGCCGGCCCATCGTCTTCTGCGGGTTCTCGTTTGGCGCGGCCACCGGACTGCGCGCCGCCTGCCCGGATGATCGCGTTGTTGCCTTGATTTCACTAGGCACACCCGTGGCGGCCGAGGGCCGATTCTACAGCTTCAAGTTTCTGGCCAACTGCGCCAAGCCCAAACTGTTCATCAGCGGGGCGCTCGATCAGTACGGCCCGGAAGCCCAGTTGCGCCAGGTGGTCGAATCAGCAGCCGCGCCCCGGCATCTCGTTCTGGTGCCGGACGCCGACCATTTTTTTGAAAGACATCTGGCGGAATTACAAACAGCCATTCGCGATTGGATTCCATCCACTCTCGGCCTGCCCGCAGGTGCGGAAGCAGGGTAAGATGCCTGCCGGACCATTCTCCGTCTCCATGCAATCGGCGGCCCGCGCGATTTTCCGCGCGGCGTTGGCGGAGTGTTCCATCGAGAAGGCCTTCGCCCGCAATCTGGATTACAACCACGGCGTGCTGCGCATTTGTGAAGACCTCTACGACCTGAAATCGTACTCGCGTGTCATGGTGGTTTCTTTTGGCAAGGCCGGACACAGCATGGCCGAAGCTCTGGCGCGCCAGACAGGCACGCTGGCCCAGGGGATTGTCGTTGATCCCAGCCCGGTGCCGCACCAGGTATCCGGATACCGTTACTTTGCCGGGGGCCATCCGCACCCCAACAGCGAGAGCGTGCGCGCCGCCGAAGCCATTCTCAAGTCTCTGACGGCGCTCGACCAGAACGGGCTGGCCCTCTTCATGATCAGCGGCGGCGGATCGGCCGCGGTCGAGTGCCCCATCGATACAGAGATGATGCTTTCCGATCTGGTTGCTACGTACCAGACGTTGGTGTTGTCAGGCGCGCCTATCGCCCAGATCAACGCCATCCGCAAACACCTTTCGGCGGTCAAAGGTGGACGCATGGCCAGGGCCGCGCATCCGGCGCAGCAGGTTTCGATTCTGGTGTCTGACGTGCCGGCAACGGCCCTCGACTCTCTGGCTTCCGGCCCAACCATGCCCGATTCTTCCACCATCGATGAGTGCCATCGTATCGCCGCCGATTACAAACTGCTGGAAGGCCTTCCGCCCAGCGTGCGTGAGCTGTTCGAACGGCACGCTCTGGAAGAAACACCTAAGAAAGACGATCTTGCCTTCCACCGCTCTCGCTGGTGGAAGGTGTTGTCGAGCGAAACCGCGGAGCAGGCCGCAGCCGCCGCGGCCCGCAACCATGGATTCACTGTGGAAATCGACCACACCTGCGACGACTGGGACTGCGCCCCCGCCGCTGATTACCTGCTTGATCGTGTGCGTGCCTTGCGCCATCCTTCCGGACGCGTCTGCCTGATTTCCGGCGGTGAAATCACGGTGAAGGTCCCCGCCCAGGCCGGCAGCGGAGGCCGCAACCAGCACTTCGCGCTCTATTGCGCCCGGAAGATCGCGGGGGAAGATATCACGGTCCTCAGCGCCGGCACCGACGGCATTGACGGCAGCAGCCCGGCCGCCGGCGCGTTGGCCGATGGAACGACGATGGCCCACGCCCGCGCTGCCGGCCTCGACCCGGAAGTTTATTTCAACGCCTTCAACAGCTATGAATTCTTCGAACTCATGGGCGCCGCGATTCACACTGGATCCACAGGGACGAATGTCAGGGACTTGAGGATATTGATAGCGTGAGGAAGCTCTCAGCCCTGATACAGATTGGTAATTGCCAAAATTGGTAATCGGGGAATTGAAGAACTCTGGCCGCTGTACCGCAGATGAACGCTGATTACCGCTGATGAACTCAGATGGTTCCTTGAATGAAATTGGATGCGCCGATTCACTTTACAATTTCCCGATTACCCGATTTTGGCAACTACCAATCTGTATCAGGGCTGAATGCTGAGTGCTAACGGCTAATTGCTAATTGCTAATTGCTAACTGCCATTTACTACTCGACATTCCTTCTCGCCACCACCTTCAATGAGTCCGCCGCCAGGATCTTCTTGATCTGGTTGCGGGCATGAAGGGCCCAGGGGCCGGTGCTGTCGAGTTTGGCATAGGCCTGCCAGTGGTTGAGGGCCTTGCGTGGCTGGCGCGCTTTTTCGTAGGCCAGGGCCAGATTGTAATGAGCATCGGCGTAGGTCGGGGCCAGGGAGATGGCGGCAAAGTAGGCGTGAATGGCGTCCTGCAGGCGCCCGGTTTCATCGAGCACGTTGCCCAAATCGAAATAGGCAAGCGCGTAACGAGGATCCACGGCGATGGCCTGGCGGTAGAAGCGCTCAGCCTGCACGTAGTCCTGCCGGTTGTAATACAGCGTGCCCAGATTGATGAAAGCCGCCGCATGGCCGGGATCGAGCTCCGTACACTTTCCGTAGGCCTCAATGGCATCAAGCTGGGTCGTCGGGTCTTCTTCCATGGCCACGCCCCGCGCAAAGAACTCGGCAGCGCTTTCCGCGGTGCGCATGCTGTGGATCTTCACCGGTTCGAGCAGGCGGGTTTCGGTGAAATCCATGACAAACTGGCCATCCAGTGGTTCGACGGAAGCCCCGTGATGGCGGAATGCGACCCGCGACTTGCTGGCAAAGGCGCTGGCTTCGAGCAGGGGATTCTCCATGCCCGCCACCTGCTGCTGCATGGCGCGCAGAGAATCGCGAATCACCGCCGGACGCACTCGCTTGGCCCGCAGTTCACGCAGCTTTTTCAATTGTAAGAGGTCAAAAAAGGAATAGGAGTCCGCGACAGGTATCAGGCCTGATTTCTCCCAGCCCGCCAACTGTCGCGCTGTAATGCGAAGAATTCGCAGGACGTCCGCTCGTTGGTATCGTTCCACAGTAGGGTGGCTTCTTGTGTATTGAGCCATCAACATTATGCGCAACCAGTACCCTGCTTAGCAAGAGCAAAGTTGCTGAAAGCAAGGGAGAAAGCCCATTTTTGTGTGGAAAACCCGTAAATTTCCCCTGCGGTTCCCATTCTGCCCCGCCTGCGGTGTCTTCAAGGTTCCTTAGACAACAGACCCCGGCTTGAGCAAGTAACATAGGTACTCTTGAATCGAAGGCCCCATGTGGTACGCTTTCCGCAGATTGACCCACTACGGCGAATTGAGATGGGGCGCTCCGGGCGTCGCGCCTGGGCTTTACGCGCTATCATTCCTCTTCTAAAATCAATACAGGCCGACGTAGCTCAGTTGGTAGAGCAGTCGATTCGTAATCGACAGGTCATCGGTTCAATTCCGATCGTCGGCTCCATGTTTATTGTCGATGCGCCCCCGGGACATCACCTCTCCCGCTGTGCTCACGTCCCAACCCAGATCAAAGTTCAAGTCCGATCGTTGGCCCCGGAGTCTCTTCTGCTTCACGATTTCCTTGGACCCGCATAGGAAAGGAAAGTGATCGTCGTGGATCGAAAACATGCCATGGAAGCCATCCTCGAAGCCAAACTCAAGCAGAACAAGACTTTTAACCAGATCTCCGAAGCCGTCGGCCGGCATCCGGTCTGGGTGACCAGCGCCATCATGGGCCAGCAGAGCATGTCTGCCGATGAGGCTGGGAAGCTTACTGCCTACCTGGGTTTGACGGAAGAGGTCGCGTTGAGCCTGCAGAGCCGTCCCATGAAGGGGTCTCTCGACACCCCGGTTCCCGTCGATCCGCTGATCTATCGCTTCCACGAAATCACCCAGGTCTACGGCACGACCTTAAAGGCGCTCATTCATGAAATGTTTGGTGACGGCATCATGAGCGCCATCGACTTCGAAATGGACGTTCAAAAAAAGGCCGACCCCAAGGGCGACCGGGTGGTCGTGACCATGAGTGGAAAATTCCTGCCTTACCGGAAGTGGTGATTCGCGACATCCACGTTTACCAGAAATGCGACCGCGCCCTTCATGTCAGGGTCGTTCGCCAGAGCATCAAGAGTCGAAGCGTCCGGAAGCGCTTCTCCGTCCTCCATCATCCCCTCGATATGGAGGCTCAACGCTTCAACCGCCATCCTGCGCGCTTGGTCGAGCGTCTTGCCAGCCGTCACGCAGCCTGGAAAATCGGGGAAGCTGACGCCGTAATCCGACTTTCGTTCTTTATGCAGATACGCGATGTATTCCATGGATTTGCACCGTTCTTGCGCCGGGATCATCATACACACTTGCACCAGCCAAGCCGGCTTCAGCGCTTGCAAAAAACCGGCGCGCATTAGAAGATTCTGTCCGCTAATTCGAGAATTTATGCCCAAGCAAATGAGTCCATCTGAAGCGAGGTGTCCGATGAGGTATTTGATTCTATTGACGCTGCTCCTCCGGCTGTTCAGTGGCGCGCTTAGCGCGCAAACCAAGTCACTGCTGATTGAAGACATGACCTGGACGGAAGTGCGTGACGCGATTGCGTCCGGTAAGACGACAGCAATTTATTACGCCGGCAGCATCGAACAAAACGGCCCCGGAGTGGCGTTAGGCAAGCATCTCTTCATTGCCCATTATCTCGCGGCGAAAATCGCTGAACAGCTTGGCAACGCGCTGGTCTATCCGGTTATGCCCTTTGCGCCCACAGGGAATTGGGGACGAACGGAAGCGGGTGTGATCGACCCCGCCAAAAAGGGCGGCCACATGCGCTATAGCGGCAGTGTGCATGTCTCCGAAGAGACGTTTGCCGCCGTCGCCCATGACGTCGCCCTGAGCGCCATTTCGGCGGGCTTCAAGAACGTCATGCTCATGGGTGACCATGGCGGTGGCCAATCCACATTGGCCAAGGTGGCGGAAGAACTGAATCAGGAGTGGGGGCCGAAGGGAATTCACGTCTGCTACATTCCGGACGTGTATTACAAAGAAAAGGATGTGATGAAAGATTATCTGGCGAAACACGGCTTGCCTCTCGATTCACATGCCGGAACCGACGACACTTCGGAGGTCCTGTATGTCGATAAGATGGTGAACGGGAACTCCCCCAGGTGGATCCGTCCGGACAAGCTGGTGAACTCCAAAGGGAATGACGGCAGCGGAGTCAATGGCGATCAGACCAAGGCGACGCTCGAGATCGGCAAGATGTTTACCGAGGCCAAGATTGCTCTTGCGGTGGCGCAGATAAGGCAACGGATGGCTGTGAAGAAGTGAAGCGTGATTTGGAAATACTCTACCGTACGGCCACCATGTAATCAAAGTTTCCTGGACCCAGGCGCCGGTGGAGGTGGTCGACGATGGCCTTTACTTGGGCCGCGGTCTCATTTGGGCCGGAAATATAGAGGGGCTTGCCCTCATGCCCATAATTGAAATAAGAAGTACACATGGCGGAGTCCACATCGCCGAAGATCTGGTGCGCCATCGCATAATCGGCATGGGGGGTGAACCCTAACTCACGCGCGTAGACCACACCGCCTTCGACCAGCTTCCGTAAACAGGCCGGTTCGACCCGCTGCAAGTCTTCATCCACCAGCCGCTGGCGCAAGCGCCGGTCATACTCATCCCTGGTTACCATGGAGAAAAAGGCATTCTTGATGCCCAGGCAAAATACGTCCAGCAGGAACACCCCAAGGGCTATGCGTCCATCCGGCAGCGAACGCGCGAAAACCAAGTTGCCGATTCCGGTCTCGAACAGATTTACCGGCACCAGACATTCAAGGATGGGAGCACTGGCGGCCTGTGCCATTTGCAGCGCCATCGACAAAGTTACTTGAGACTTGGGCGGTTTCATGGCCTGCTTCTGCCGCTTGCGGGCCAGATATTTCTGGTATCGGGTTTCAGCTTTTGGGTTGTCGTCGTTCATATCATCCTGGATGATACTGTCTTTGAAATGCCAGAAATTCTATCTGGTTCGTGGCCGCATATGGAAATCTGTGGCGAGCGATAGCAATTGTTCCGGTATCCTTGCCTCATGGCCAAGCACTTTTCACTGGATGTAACCCACCGCATCTATCCCATGCGCGGGCTTTTCGGTTGCTTCCATCTGCTGCACGATGCCTCAGCCGGTAAGGCCGTACTCATCGATACGGGCCTGGTTGGGGAAATGCCCCGGCTTACGCGATTACTGGGGGAACTCGGCCTGCTCTGGACCGATATCACAGCGGTCCTGATGACCCATGGACACCTCGACCACTCCGGCAATCTTTTTCGGATACAACAACTGACTTCGGCTCCAGTATTGGCCCATCCGGTGGAGCAGCGGCATATCGATGGAACGTTTCCTTATACCGGAATCAGCCGGGTGTGCGGAGCGCTTGAAGCCGTGGGCCGCAGCCTGTTGCGGTATCGGCCGGCGCCCATTGATCAACCTCTTAGTGACGGCATGGAACTACCTTACTGGGGCGGCCTGCGCGTCATCCACCTGCCCGGACACACCGGAGGACACTGCGGTTTTTACAGCGCCCGCTTTGAGCTGATCTTTACCGGAGACCTCTTCGCCAGCTACGGGCGCATCGCCCATATGCCGCCCGCCATACTCAACAGTTGTCCGGAACACTTTCCGGCCAGTCTGAAGAAGGTGCAGGCGTTGTCTCCCCGGCACATCATCCCCAATCATTACTTCGGGGTGGATGGTGAACGGCATTGCGCCAGCTTCGGCAGGCTGCTGGCCCGTCATACCTAGCTGCCCTCCCTGAACCCCTGCTCTCCGATCAGTGGTACGAACCGGCAACCTTCCATGCACCCCAGGGAAGATCCCGTCGGGAATCACGCGGGCAGCGGTTCGGGGATTAGCAGCACCCATATGGACGTCGGCCAGGCGGTCGAGCGGTGCCGGTTCACGGAGCGTAGGATTTTCGGCGGTCGCGCTTGGGCTCGAGCGAAGAATCATGAGGAAGCACGCAGTCTTTATAAGCAGCAGTTCTCCGAGCTCAGGAAACTCGACCGAGCCGATGGGCAAATTGCAAGCATTGGTAGCCTTGGCGCAGGCTGCCGCGAGTGCAGGTGATACCGATCTGCTCTCAGAATTTGAGCACAGAGACTTTTGATTTAGGGATGCAGTATTTCACTAAAGATACCCGGACGACATGGGTGCAAACTCACCGTGGATTTGAAGGGCTTGTAGGATTTACCGCATCAAGAAAATTTTCAGATATTAAATCTCTACCTAGAGCACGAAACTCAGCCCGCTAATCCCTGCAGCGATCTTTTTCAAGGTAGCAATCTGATTCAGGTCCTTATTTTCAAAAAAGCTCAAACGCCGCCCTCGATAACGCGATGCTCAACAGGCAAGCTGTGGGTTTTCGCTGAAGGTGCTCCCCAATTTCATCTGGTCGCGCAATCGCAGGATAACGACGCGGGAGCGGAACCTCCGCGCGCGCGCGCGGCTTTTCCCCCTTCTCGCATCCTCCCATAATCCAACAATGTGCAAGTACCAATGCCAAGAAATACTTAGCGGACCTTCTGTTGGCCAGACAAATGCACTAAAGCCGAGTGAGGGCCACATCCTATGATCGTCATTCTTGAGAAACAAGCCTTTACGTGAGTCCGAGAGCATTTGCAAGAACTCACGGTCTCTGGAATCGATGTTTTTTGCGACAAAGGGGAAACCATGCATGCAGATAGAGTAGACCTATCCTGGGATTTAGAAAAATCGAGATGGATAGTACGAATTGAAGCTGGCAACCAAGTGATTCGCCGCCATTGCGACATCCGCAAGGAGGCCGATGAAGAAACCCTTCACGTAACGGCAAAGAAGACCGTACGGGATGAAGGCTACGAGCCGGAACTGACTCCTGTATATATTCATCGCTGAAAGCGCTGGCAGGCTCTCTAGTTAGTACCGTAACCTGATAAACTGTTCAGCAGCCAGATCGCTGTATACTGTGTTTCTTGACGTAAACGACCGCTGCCAAGCAGCAAGAACCATGCCGTCCTGGTACTAACTCAAAAGCAGCGAAAGATCTTGGGCAATGGTTGCGTCGAACCGACCCCGATCTAGCGCTGGCTTTTTGTGCGCCTGATGTTGCGGTCGAACGAAGGCCATAGCAGCACCGCGGCAGTCTGAGGGTTGCGGGTTCATTCGTCGAGCAGGAACGGTCAGTCCGCGGTGCAGGATCACTCTGCGGGAAATATTCTTGCTACTCCGTCTCTCCGACAGCAGTACTGGCGGAATCTTCGCGATGTTCTTTTGACCTATTCCTAGGTTTGCCCTTCGCAGTCCGAAACGCCTGTGCGCCGATTTTTAACAGGTCCATAGCTTTCTCTCGGCCCACCTCGGACTCGAACGCCTCAACGAGGATGGCGTCCACGGTCTTCTTAGTAAGCGGAGTGCCCTCGAAGGCGCCTTCGCGGAATAGATCACGGATCCGACTAATGATATCATTCGTTGCTAAGTAGTTTGCGGGATCAAATTTGACGGCCCGATCGATATCTTTGCCATCAATATCCCCCGTCCGCGTGGCAGCAACGGCAACGGTCCGGTGAATGACGTTTTCCAACTGTCGGAGGTTGCCGGGCCACTTTTGTTCCCGTAGCCGGCTCATGGCGTCTGGTGATAACGTCCGGAGCGGAGCACCGGGACGCGCCTTTTGCTCCTCCCTGAGGCATCTCTCCACGAGGTTTTCCATCAACCCGGGAAACGCACACTTTATTTCGTCGAGAGAGAGCAGTTCAATCACGAACGAGCCGAGTCGATAGAAGAGCTCCGGCAAGATGGAATGGTACGGCGGGGTCAACGCAGCAACGTACCAGACATCAAGGTCCCTTATCTCATGCTTCTCTGTACCACCCACAGGTATGAATCGACGCTCCTGGACTGTCGTCAAGAGTTGCGCCTGCACTGGCTTCGGAACGTATCCCAGCTCATCTATGAAGAGCATGCTTTGGTTTGCTTCCACGATCCGGCCAATCCTCAAACGTACATCCGTGAACGTGCCCGGCAGAGTCCCGAATAGGTCGATCGCTGCGACATCTTCACGTGCTGCCACTAGGTTGGTATGGACCGGCTTCGTCGGAAGGGTCTTCAGCGTCGGAATACGTCTCCGATACTCTTCAATGGTCTTGTGGTCTTTGCTTTCGAAATTTCGCTTATCCAAGGAAGCATCGAGCATTCGTTCTCGAGCATCTTCTCTCCTTCTCACTTCTTCAGGAGGTAGCTGCTTTCTCCATCGTACGTAAAGCTCTTCGGCCAGGCTTGACTTACCAGTACCTGTCAAACCCAACAAGACCACGTGTGAGGGATGTTCGGCGAGGCTGTCCATGAGAAAGTTGCTTTCTACCGGATCGCACTTAGAAAACGGGATTGGAATAAATGTCTTTGGTTTAGCTTCTCGCGACTGATCCATGCCACGCCTCCTGAGTTGCTACTGGGAGAATTCCCTCACCTTCTAGGTTGGCTCTCACTCAACACGCTCGCGCATGCCAACCAAAGGCCCCCCGACCCTTGGTTGGTACTGACGATTCGATCTAGCGGAATCTCGTAAGAAGCATTGATCTCATCACTGAGCCTCATGCCTTTTGTAAGTTCCTCATCGACTTTCGAGGAGTATACAACAACCACTCGCCGCTGCTGTGGGGTCAAGGCACTCAGTATCTTGAGGCCGCCGCTCGGAATGTTTCCGTAAAAATCCAGGTCGACTACGATCAGGCGGAGATCGGCGCCGGCCTCCTTTATCTCTTCCAGGACTTGGTCCACCTCCCCAAAGGTCGTTCCGCACGCGTCTCCAAATTTGGCTTCAATCTTGAATTGCAAGAATTCATGGATGGCCTCTCTGTTCTCTTTCCTGTCGTCAGCTATTATATATCGGATCACTTTTGCTCCTCGCGTCTCTGTATTCACAGGTGTAATTAGAATGTGAGTTGCCATACACAGGTCAACCTTTGCCGCTTGTGTCCAATCTCATTGTCAATAAGTTTGCGTCTAGAATCAGCTAAGTATGGATATCATTTGTCCATTTCGAGTTGCAGCAGACGTGAATTTGTGTTCGAATGACTGCACCATCTATTCACTGTTCACGCCCCTTACCGGGCTATAAGCAGTGGGCAGTTCGATGCGGAACACGGTTTTCCGCGGCCCAGTGGATTCCAATTCGAGTTTGCCTTCAATAAGTTCCAATAGATGCCTTGCAACCCAGGTCCCGTGGGGTTTCTGAAACAGCTTGGTATCCTGCGGGATTGGTGCGCCGCTGTTCGCGACGCGCGCCAGGATAATGGGTTCCTTGCGCTCGTTGAAACCATGCTCCAACTCAACAGTGACTCTCCGTTCCTCAGATGCTTTTTCGCCGTTTTCACGAAGCCGATCGAACGCCCACTGTAAGAATAAGGGGGGCGCCACAACGAGGTATCGATCGTCGCCCTCACTAGAGTTCAGTGTGAACCTTCGTTCCGTGAGAAATTCCTTCAAATCGACAGGCTTCGGATTGAGGCCTTCAGGCCAGTCCTTGAAGAAGTCTTCAGCAGATGTGACGGCGTTCCGCACAGGAATCGTTAGATCTCGGTCGACTGCCGCTAGTTTTTCCACTAACAGCGCAACACGGAAGTCCAGTGGCTTTAGTGGTTGTTTTAGATCGTGCTTCAGTACAGAGTTAAGGCCAATGAGCAGATCGACTAAGTCTCTGCGCTCTTCGCGCCGCACCGCAACACCATGCTTGACTAAAGCTCCAAACGTGAGCATGGTGAGCAAAAGTGCGATCTTAAGCAGAGCGGACAGGAAATATTGAGGGAAAACTAGCTGTCCCCATATCCCGCCAAGCTGAACTGCGGCGTAAAGGAGCATGCTTCCTGCGGAGACTAAGCCTACAATATCACGCTGCGCGCGGTTCATTTCTCGCAGAAGCCCCAGACCAAACATGAGAGTCCCCGCGCAATTGGCAGCCGCGCCGAGTGTGTCGCCTGTGTGCCCTTTCGCCCAAGTCACCTCAGACCATGCAAATAAGATCGATACGATGGCGAAACAAGTTGGCGCCACCCAGTTTCCAAGAATGCGGCTTAGCCTCGACATATCAATGCCAGCATCTGTTGGGAGTCGGAGTCCATGGTGAAACCGTTCCTCTCCAAGCTTTAGCAGAGATGATCCGGCAAGAAAGAAACAAAAGGCAACTGCAGCGCTCAAAATCGTCAAAAGTGCTGGGTCGTTGTCGGGGAATCGGCATTTCTGGGAATCGAAGAGGCTTAACTGCACGATGTATTGTGCTACCCAAAGAACATAGCCGGCAAGGAGCGCAGGCACGATTTGAGTTTTCACGATGCGATGAAGTCCTGCACGGAACTGACCTCGACATAATACAAAAATGAGGGCAATGATAACCGCAAATATGAGGACTATGTTTGCAAAGTAGAGCGAGTAGAGAAGCTTCTCGTATTCGCAAATGGTTTCAAGACTGAGATGTCTGTCGTACCAGATCCAGTGGCCGAAATACTTGATCATTACATCGAACACGGAACCCTCCCAACAATTTGTACACCATCGTAAGGCTGGGAACGGGTAGTGAGCAGAACACCAGCACGGAGCCCAGTTTGGCCAGCAGCGCCAAAATCGTGAAGTATCATAGCCTTTCGAATAGAACGCTGTTGCCCACGAAATGAGGTGCCACGGTCTTTGATCATTTCAGTATTTCTCTGTTTCTTTGCTCCGTGAATACCCCACTGGGATGACCTTTCTCCGTCGCTGATTTCAGCAGCTCTCAAGAGGATCGCTTGAGGTGCATCTACCGTGCCATAGATAAATACAAGGATCAAGTGCTTTGCTATCAAGGATATGTCGGAGTTTTGACGAATCGCACAAAGCAGGCGGAAGTGGAGAAGCCACCCAAAGCAAAGGAAATTCCTCTTCAGCAAACGACCAATTAATTGCCAATTGCTTTTGCTATTTGCCTTCCCTGAACCCCTGCTCTCCGATCAGAGGTACGAACCGGCAGCCTTCCAGGCACTCGACTGAGATTCCATGCGGCTGTTTGCGAACCAGGTGCAACACCTGGTCTTCGGAGTTGCCGACGGGAATGGCGAGCCTTCCACCGACGGCCATTTGCGCCATCAAGGCCGGAGGAACGCGCGGCGCAGCCGCGGCCACAATGATCGCGTCAAAGGGCGCGGCTTGCGGAAGGCCCAGCGAGCCATCGCCGGTCACCAGCGTGACATTCTCGTGCCCCAGCCGCTGTAGCAGCAGCCGCGCCGTTTCAGTGAGCTCTGGGTGACGCTCCATGGCGAAGACCTGCGCCGCCAGCCGGGAGAGCACAGCGGTCTGATATCCGGAACCTGCGCCGATTTCGAGGACGCGGTCGGTGGGCTTGATCTCCGCCACCTGCAGCATGATGGCGATCATGTATGGCTGGGACGTGGTCTGCTGTTCACCAATCGCAATCGGATGGTCGGAGTAGGCTTGGGCAATCCATTGTGGGTCCACGAATTCATGCCGGGGAATTTCCGTCATGGCCGCCAGTACGCGTTCATCCTGTATGCCCCGCCGGCGAAGTTGTTCTTCCACCATCGCCCGGCGTTCAGCGGCCATCGGAAGCTGCCCGGCGGAACTCATGGAATTATTTCTTCCGTTTGCGGATGCGCAGGTCGAATCCCAAGATGCCGTTCTGGTCGCGCACCGCCACGATGGAGATACTCTTCGTCAGGCTGACTTCCGCCTGAATCACCTGCTGGGAGGAGGATTGCGAGAGGTTCGTGATATAGGTGAGGGTCACGTTGTCTTTGATCTGCTGTTCGATGGTGACGCGTGGACCAAAGCTGTTTTCCGAGGAGCCGATCTGCTGGGGATCGATCTTCACGCTGCCCACGCCGAACAGCTTCTGCACACGGCTGCTGGAAGCCGAGTTCAGTGCCTGGCCGAGCGCGGCGTCGGAGGTGACCAGAGACTGTGCCGGCTGATTGCTGTAGAGGTCGGTCTGGCGGGTGCGGCCGAAGGCCAGCAGCGCGATGATATCGCCGCTGGGCAGCGGCGGATCGGAGCGGTACGTCAGGCTCAGCTTCTCGATCGGCCCATGGAACCCGATGCTGATGTCGTAGCCCCGTACCCTTGACGACATTTCCACGTTGATCACCGGACGGACCACCTGCGGATTGTTGAACGTAATATCGCCGCGTTCCAGCCGGTAGCGCGTACCGTTGAATGAAATGTTGCCTTCCGCGATGTTCACGCGCCCCAGCAGCGCCGGATTGGCGACCGTACCGCGGATGCGCAAATCGGCGTCTCCGGAAAGCTTGGCCAGCGAAGTTTCCACGCGCAGTTCCGGCGTGGTCACCACATGCACATCGAGGCGCAGATTATCGAGCAACGGGTTCTGCGCCGGCCTGATGCCGGTCTTGCCGCGCTCCAGATACTGCGCGAAATCAAAATGGGGGTCCACAGCAAAACGCACAATCCGGATGTCACCCGAGAGCAGCGAGCTTTGGGGCGTGCCGGTATAGCGCAGATGGGCGTCGGCCGATGCGCTGATGCCCGCCGGATAACGCAGGCGCACGTCTTTACTGGTGGCGGTCACGTCAAAGTAGCGGTTGTTTTTGTAGTCGATGAATCCGGCCAGATCGAGCGTGCCTCCGCCGGTGTGCGCTGAGAGCCTTTCAATCTGCAGGCGGTCCTGGTTGAGAAGCAGGCGCCCGTTAATCTGGCTCAGTCCGTTGGGCAGATCCACCACCGAGATTCCGGCGTTATTGATATCGACGGTGCCCACCATTTGCGGCTGGGTGAGCGGGCCTACCACGTGGATCGTCAGATTGGCTGCGCCGTAAGATACCGTTTCGGGGTACATCCGCTGCAGCAGCTTCAGGTTCAGAAGCCCTTGAATGCGGAAGTCCAGAGGCTGGCTGCCGGTGAGGCGTAATTCTCCATGGGCGGAAACATCGGTATCGCTGCCCACCAGCCGCATCTGGTCGATGCGCATGATTTGGCCGGACATGGAAAACTTTATCGGACCGTCATTCTGCAGCTTCACGCTTTCAACGCTGGCCGTGAGTTGGCTGATGTTGCCGGTTACCGCCAGTTCGCGCGGGAAGCGCATCGGGCCGTGCAGTTGAATGGAGCCATCCATCGACGAGTGTCCTGTGACCCGCGCCTCAAGGTAGGCGGGGATCACCGGATCAAAATCAAAGTGCTCGAATTTGAGAGTGAGCGTGCCGGGGAAGTCGCCGCGCAGTGTGATGTTTCCTTCCATGGCCAGAGAAGCGCTCTGCCGGGTGGCGCGCGCCTTCAGGGTCATTTCCGCGCCATGGGTTTCCGCCGTCGCTTTCAGGTCGCCAAATTCCTCTCCGTTGATGACCAGCCGGTGGAGATTGAACTGGCCATCGACGGCCGCGCGATCAGGGAAGCCCGAGCCGGTCACATGGAAATCAGCCTGGCCATCGATGGCCAGCCGCGCGGGAATCCAGCGGCGTACGGTGGCCAAATCGATATTGGCGCCGCTCGCATCGAAACGCGACTGGCGGCTGGCCAGGTCATAGACCATTGCCCCGGTGACCTGGGACCCATTATGGGTGAGCACCATGTGATTCAGCCGGGTTTCATTGCCCGCAAAACTGATATCGGCATGCAACGAGCGGAAGGGTTCACCGGCAATCTGAATTGTGCCGGTTTGAAAACTACCGCTGGCGCCCAGATGGTGCAGCTTGCCCGTCAGGCGCACACTAGCGTTGACCGGGCCGCTTACCGGATAACTCAACCCGGCGAGGGCTTGCAGCTCTTCAGCCCTGCCATTCTGCAGCTTTATAGTGGCGGAAATATCGCTGCGATTTTCATCGAACTGTCCGTGCTCCAGCGTCGCTGAGCCGGCAAAGTTCAACTGCGTAGTTCCGCGTTTCAATACGCCGTTCTGGGCCGTCAGGGATGCCGGTGTGTAGTTAATGTCGGCGGCCAGGGAGTCAAAGTGATACTGGTTTGGAACGCGCAGTTTGGCGCCGGCAGCCGGCGCCGGGAGTTCGATCATTAAATCCAGATTCTCAGCTTCGATGTGACCACGAACCGAAGGCGCTGAGAGCCTTCCGAAGACCGCGCCACTGAAGCGGGCCCGGCCCTCAACGTTCAGGGGAACGCGGGCGCCGGGAACGGCAGAAACCAGCAGTGGACGCACCTCGTGGAGATCGCTGGCGATGAGTTCCGTCTGCAACTGTGTTTCCCTGGAACCCAGAGAGCCGGCGATGTTCAGCTTGATGCCGCGGGTTGCGAGGCTGAATCGTCCTACATCGAGCTGCTGGGAAGCTCCATGGTAGGTCGCCTGCATCTGCGCGCTCACCGGCACCTGTTGCGGCCCGGGTGTCGCAGGTGGAACAACATTGAAGCGGAACCCGGTAACCTGGCTCTTCAGGGAACCTTGCCACGTCATCTTCAAATCGCCGGAGGCCGCGCCCACTGCATGGATCTTGTCCAAGGGCAGGCGGGCGGTGGAAGCCGCGGCCGCCATCTGGCCCAGTTGCATTCCTGCAAATCGAAGACTGGCAGCCCCGCTCTGGGCCGGGGATTTCCCGCTTGGCTCCGGTGTATTCCAGTTTTCCACCTGAAGATCGCCTTGCGCGCTGCCGCCAAAAACCCGCGCCACAATCTGGGGAACTGAGATTCTTTGCGGCGTCAGCGCAAATGGCGAGGCCAGATCGATTCCCGTAACGCGGAGAGATGCATCGCTCCACGCCAGCGCGCGAATGGAAATCTTTCCACCGGCGGCATATTGGCCTTCGCCGTAATGGCCCGTACCCTGCAGATCAGCGTGGCCTCCGCGGAGCTCTCGGATATCCAGGCTGCTGCCAAGCTCTTTGAGATCCAGGGATGCACGGTAACGCACACCGATCACGGGCCGGAGAAAATTGCTGATCGCGCCGTCGGCCTCGATGGTGGAAAGCGCGGTCTTGAACCTGAGCAAACCGATCTCGGCTTTGGCCGGACGAAGGACGAAGCTGATATCCAGATCGCCCTGCAGCGGTTTCTGCCTCTGGTAGCTGGCGGAAAGCATGCCCGCGGCGATGGTTCCGTTATAGGTCTTTTCGGCGGGGGAAAAATGCAGGGTGGCCGCGAAGCGTTCCCCGGAAACATCAAACGGAAATTTCTTTTCATTGATCAGCAGCTCGCCGTTGGCGATCAGAACATGACGGATATCGAGGTCAAAGAGCGTCTGCACCAGGCTGCTCGACTGTTCGTCGACTCTGATGGCGGGCTGATTGGTCGTGCCATCGGGCTTGACCATCAGATGCACCACCGGATGCTCAATCGACAGGCTGCGCAGGCCGAGACCCCGCGAGAATAGAGAAGTGACGCGCAGCCGGGCCGTCAGACGGGCGGCATGGACATAGGGCGTCTGGCCTTGGCCTTCGGTGCCGTGAATCGTCAGGCCCCGCAGATCGAATTCCAGCCGCGTCAGCCTCCAGCTCAGCGATTCAATTTCAACTTTGCCGCCGGTGACCGCCTCAAGTTCGGTGATTACCTTGCGGCGCAGGACCTCACGGAATGAATCGCTTTGAAGATAAAGGGAGAGCCCACCCATCAGGGCCAGCAGGCATGCCAGGCTGAGTAAATGAAACTTGCGGCGCTTCCACCGCACGGGCCTGGAATCTTGACCGGAGCTTGAAGGAGCAGGGCCGCTCATGGCGTGGCCCCGGAAGATAGCCCGGAAACCTGCGCCAGCTTGCGCACGTCGGCCTGGCTTCGCAGCGTGGCCAGCCAGTCGTTCAGCAGGCTATTGATGCGCTGGTCCACCAGCAGTGCTTCGATCTGGCGAAAGACATCAGCCAGTGCCGGTTCCGGCAAGCCTTGCTTTCTCCGTTCCGGCAGGAACTCTTGCTGGTAGTAGGCCGTGACCGCCACCCGGTCGACGCGGGTCAATGCGCGAAAGCGCAGATCGATAAAGCGCAGCAGGCGCAATTGCGCGGCGATATGGGCTTCCACGTCGCGCTCATCGATGCCATACGCAGCCAGCATCGTCTGCCATGGCGCGTCATCCTGCGCGCCGGGAATGCCGGCCCGCAGTTTGCGCAGCCCTTCCGCCAACTCTTCGGCGCTGGGATCGACAATGGTGGTGGCCAAGATCTGCTGTTGCAGCAGCGACTGATCGATCAGCCGCTCCAGCATGGCCTCTATTTCCGTGGTTGTTGCCTGGGCCAGGGGCAGGCCGCGCAGCATGAAATCCACGCGCACTTCCTGCTCGAGTTCACTCTGCAGCACCACGTGCTTGTTCACCACCGCCACCATGCGGTCGACCACCTGGCCCGAACAGAGCGGCAGGGCCAGCAACAGCATCGCCACGGTAAAGCGTGAATTCATCAGAATGTTTGCCCTATGCTGAATGAAAAATTAAACCGTCGCAAGTTCTGAAAGCCCGTACTCACCGGAAACGCCGGAGGATTCAGGCTGTACCCTACATCCAGGCTCAACGGCCCGATGGGTGTGCGATAACGCGCCCCGGCGCCCACTGCATGCACTAGGTAATTGAAACTGCATGTCTGTGTGCCCGGCGCCAGGCAGGAACTGCGGTGCGGTTGAGAATACCTGAAAAAGCTGCCGGGGACGTCCCCGGCCTTGGCAAAGACATTCCCCATGTCGTGAAACACCACGGCGCTCAGATCGTTGCCGGCCAGCGGCAGCGGCAGCGGAGGAGTGCGCAATTCAAGGTTGTTGACCAGGATGGCTTCGCCTCCCAGCGGGAAGCCGGTCTTCAGGTCGCGAGGCCCAGCCTGGTTGACGCCAAAACCGCGGTGCGAATTGCTGCCCCCCGCGAAAAACCGTTCCGGCAAAGGAATGAAATCGGTGGAGCTGAATGGCCTTTCGAAACCGATGCGCGTGGAGCGCGCAAACACCCAGCGCTTTTTGTGGAAGCGGTAATAGGTTGAATTCTGCGTTAGCAGGCGGCTGAAACTGGCCTGCGAACCGAAGATGCCGGAGGCCACTCCGGCATCCAGGGTCAGGAACGCCCCCTTGTGCGAATCCGTGGGATCATCGCGCGTATCGCGGATATAAGTGAAGGCCGGAATGCCCACCCGCACCTGCTGCGAAAACAACGGGATCAAGTTGGGATCAATCATCAGGCTTTTGGAAGGGATGCTGACCTCGCGGTAGGTGAAGCGATAGAGCAGCGTGGTGGCCTTGTTGAGGGTCTGCTTGATCTCGCCCGAGCCTTCCAGGCGGCGTGCCTCGAACGTGCGGACATTGAATGTATCGTCATAGAACGCGGTTACGCTCAAGCTGAGGTTCGGGCTGTCCCACCAGCGGGGCGCGCCGTAGCTGATCAGCGCGCGCTTCTGCAGGTTGCCGTAACGGGTCTGCAGCGTAATGGTGTGGTCGCGTCCGCGGAAATTCAGCCGGGTCACGTCAAACGAAACGCGCGCGCTGGCCCCGGTATTGCCCTGGGGAGAGGCGCTGCCGGTGGGCTGCCCGGTCTGCACTTCAAAGCCAATTCCATAATTGAAGGTATAGCGCCGCGCTTCCTCGATCTGGAAATTCACATTCTTGCGGGTCGCATCGCCTTCCGGGTTTTGCACCGCCATATCCACCGAATTGAAGATGCCCAGATCGTACAGCCGGCGCTGCAGATCGAGCATCTTCTCCTGGCTCAGGGCCTCGCCCTGTTTGGCCGCGACCTCATCTTCTTCACGTTCCACGATGAACGGCTTGGTGTAGTGCAGGCCGGAAACCAGTATCCGGTCGAGCGAGACCGGCTGCCCTTCGGTAATCTTGTAGGTCACTTCCATGCGCTCCGGTGTGTCTTTGAGCGGATGCGCGGCGGCCTCGAACTTCACTTCCGGGAAGCCGTGATTGAAGTAGTAGTTCGTCACTTCCGTCTGGTCGTTGGCCACGTTGGCGTCGGAATAGGGCTGCCCCTCGGTGGCGACGATGATCTCGCGTAGCGCCTCCCGGGAAACCGCGGAGTTGCCGTCGATAATCAGTTTACCCACCAGGGTCTGCGGGCCTTCTTCAATCGTAAGAACAACTTTCAGCCGCCCGGTTACGCCCTGGTAGTCATCCATCACCTTGGGGAGCACCTTGACCTGAAGAAATCCATTGTCGTGGTAGAGGTCCACAACGGCCTGCACATCGCGGGCGACCATCGACTGGCTGAAAACTCCGTGCAGCAGAAGCCCGCCCGCCGGCTGGACTTCGATGCGTTCGCGGATGGTTTCCCTCGGAAAGTATTTATTGCCGGTAATATCGATATCCAGCACCTTGTGCCGGTCGCCCTTGTCGATGTTGAAGACCACTGCACGCTGTTCTTCAGCCGGCGTCTGTTGCTCCGTGAAACTGACTTTGGCGTCAAAGTATCCCTTGGTCTGAAAGTAATCGCGGATCTTCCGGCTGCCCTCATTCAGCAGGTCGTCATCCAACGCGTTTTCTTCATAGATGGGCACAAACTTCTTCACCAGACTAGAGCGCAGCTTTGCTCCTTCCACTCTAACGTCAACCCGCGGGCCACGGACAATCTCGAAGGTGTAATCGAGCGTATTGTTCTCCGGGTGGTAGTCCTGGCGGGTCACGGTGACCTGGGCCTGCAGCCGGCCGTCTTTCTGGTATTTCTTCCGCAACCGCTTCAGTGCGCGTGTAATTTGCGCCGTGCTCACCGGACCGCCAGGCTCCAAACCAGACGCATTCAGAAACTGCCGGATCTCCAGCCCGGGCGTGCCCGTCAGATTGACTACGCCCACTTTCGCCCGCGGTCCCCGCGCAACTGTAAAGAGCACTCGCACTTGCTGGTCGGGTGGGTCCCATTCATAGGAGGTCTGGATTTGCGCCGCGTAATAGCCGTTTTGGCGAAGAATGTGTTGCATGCTCGCGGTCCCGGTGTTAATCCGCGCTTCGGTGAACTGTTCGCCCAGCACCAGCTTGCTGGCGTTGGCGAGTTGCGCGCCCGTGGGCTGATCGGCCGAGCCTTCCACGCGGATGGAACCCAAGAAATAGCTCTGCAGGGCGCGAAACACCAGGGCCACCTCGCCCCGGGCGTTGCGCTCCGCTTCCACTTCAATATCGGCGAATCTCCCAGTGTTGTACAGGGCCTGTACGCTCTGCCGGACTTTGTATTTATCGAGGGGCGCGCCGGGTTTCTGCGCCAGCAGCGGCTCCAGCCAGTCAGGATGCTCAATGGATTCGCAGCGGACCTGCACCGAGGCGACCGGCGCTCCCTGCAGGTGATTGAGATCGCCGGAAGGTTGCGGCCGTTCCGTGCCGCTCAGAGGCGACGATACCGGCTGGCTTTCTGGCGTTGAAGAGGTTGGCGTGGCTGACGTTGGCGGTGTAGCAGTCTGCGGATGGGCTGGCGCCGCCTGTCCGCTCGAAACGGAGGCTTGCTGCGCGCGCGCAGAAAAGACGCACACCCCGGCCAGTAATATAACCAGGCTCACTGGTTGAAAACGCAGCAAAAAATCGGCCTCTTTGAATGTTGGACTCGTCTAGCTAATTTCGATGACGGCAAATGGGACTCTTGTTGTACGCGCCGGAGGGCCTGGGGCGTTAAGATTTGTATCCTAACAAGATCTGCGTAAAAATCAGCGTTACCGCCCCAGTAAGGTCTTCCTGCCCCACAAGCCGCAGGTCCGGCCCTTCAAATTATCAATTACAAATCTCCTCTAACCCAATCTCTATAATACAGTTGTGTTCCTCTCCGACCGCTATTCCCGGCAAATTCTCTTCCCTGGCATTGGCCCTGAAGGCCAGCAGAAGCTGGCTGCGGGAAGGGTGGCCATCGTGGGCTGTGGGGCAACCGGCGCCTGCGCCGCCAGCCTGCTGGCGCGGGCCGGAGTGGGCCATCTGCGCATCATCGACCGCGACTACGTGGAAGCCAGCAACCTGCAGCGCCAAGTGCTCTTTGACGAGGCCGACGCCGCCGAATCGCTGCCGAAAGCGGTAGCGGCCGCGCGCAAGATTGCCGCATTCAATTCTGAAATTCGTGTGGAAGCCGAGGTCGCCGATCTTGTCCCGGGCAATATCCGCTCATTGCTGGGCGACGCCCATCTCGTCCTCGACGCCACCGACAATTTCGAAACACGGTATCTGATCAACGACTTTGCCGTGGAACAGGGCCTGCCCTGGATCTATGCCGCCGCTGTGGCCTCGTATGGCGTGACCATGAACATCCTGCCTGGTGAGACGGCCTGCCTCGCCTGCGTCTTCCCCACCCAGCCACAGGGGACAGTCGATACCTGCGATACCGCCGGAATCCTGAATTCGGCGGTCAACCTGATTGCCTCGATTCAGGTAACGGAGGCCATCAAGTATCTGGTGGGCGCCCGCGATCGGCTGCGCCGCTCGCTGCTCTCTTTCGATGTCTGGAACAACCATCACGCCGAGATCGCTGCCGCAAAGCCGAGTCTGGATTGCCCGGCTTGCAGCCGCCGCGAATTCCCTCACCTCGCCGGCCAAGGACGCCCGCAGATCACGCTATGCGGAAGGAATTCCGTACAGATTCACGAACGCCGGCGGCCGGTGGATTTTGCCGAGATGTCGTCGCGCCTGAAGCCCCACGGGACGGTGAAGCACAACGATTTTGTGCTGAAGTTCCTTCGCGCCCCCTACGAGATAACTCTATTTCCTGATGGACGGGCGATTATCAAGGGCACCACCGACACTGCGGTGGCCCGGAGTTTGTACGCGAGGTTCATCGGTAGCTAGGGGAACAGAGGAGACGGAGGGTTTTCGTTTTGTGAGGCGGAAGATAAGGGCTTCGCAACTTGAGACGATTTCGCCGGGTTGGCACCCTACAAAGTGACTTTCAGGTAACTTTTCGGATACGGAGGGTAGGGGTATGGCCCTTGCACGAGCAGTCTCTACACCTTCTCGAAAGGCCTTAGGTTCGAGAGGAGTCCCGGAGGGACAGGCGAGAGTAGCCCAGCACGGGTTCGGCGCGATGACGATCTCCTCGGCGACATTACGTTTCAGCGCCGAACCCGTGCTGGGTAGCCACAACAATGAATCGAAGTCCCGTACGGGACGACTGACCGTGAGCAGCCTTCAACATTAAGATTGAATCGAGAAATGATCGACATTTACACGCCGCAAAGGAATAGCGGACGAGGCCGGTGTCAGCCGTCCCTGAAGGGACTTTTGGTCGTGGAGGTGAACTTACCCAGCACAGGTTCAGCACCATCGAGTCACGTGATGCGATAGCGTATTCCGGTGCTGATTCTCGTCATTCGCGTTAACTCGCGGCTAATCCGGGACCCCCTGAAGCCCCGAACCAATCTACTCCCGGAACAACCGGCTCCGGACACCCGGCCATCGCCGGATCACCTGCACATCCCCGGTCTTCCAATTGGCATAATCGGCGAACATCGTAAATCCGGGCTCAATATCAAATCTCAGTGCGGTTTTGTCTCTGAAAACCAGGGTGATGGAGTGGTCCTCGCTATCGGTGGAGAAATCCACTTCCTCCAGGGTCTTGCCCTTAACCTGGGGAAATTTCATCTGCCGCCTGCCGGAGTGGATAGGTAGCTTCTTCTTTTTGGCAGATTTCACTGACGGCCTGCTTTCTGCGCAGAGCCTTCGGCGAGAGAGATGTTGATAGTTGAACAGCGGAGGGTTGGGGTTGTGGCGTGAGCGCAAACCAGCGGAGGTTGCGCCCGGAAGACAGAGCGTATAACTTCAATAGCAGCCATGTTTGCCTTTCAGGAGGCGGATATGGTCAGGGCCGTTCGGTGTTAGTCGCACCGGACGTGCCCGATTTGTGCAGTCTTGTTATAACCATTGTGATGAAATAAAGCAAGAAAAAAGGGAAGAAAAAACTCTCGTCTTGAGCAGCACCAAGGAACTTGAGCCACTCAGAGCAAGCTTGGCGAGCGATGGCGGGCGGTCGCTAAATCGATAAAGCTCTTGGGCGTCATGCCAGCTTTAAATCCCAACAGTTGAAAGCCTTCCGCACAGGAGCCTGCCTGATTCATTGAGTGAATCTCTTCGGCGGTTCGGCAAATAAGGCATATATTTGTACTCCGCTTCTATATACACCCCACGGTATTCCCGAAGCTGAACAAAAATATCCCGCTCATACTACAATATACGGATCATACCGCCAAAGCAGCCAACGAATCCTAAATTTCCGCATCGGAACAAACGAACATGCACCTTACGAGTTTAAAGATCGAAAACTTTCGAGGATTCAAGCAGGTATTCCTTGATTTTGATCGAACGACAGTACTGATCGGCGAAAACAATACCGGGAAAACCAGCGTTTTGGATGCCATGCGCTTGTGCCTAGGCAGGCAGCTTTCACGACGATCTAATCCTTTCGAAGATCACGATTATCTCTTAGAAACAGAAAAGTCGCGGCCCGGTGACGCTGGGGCTCTGGCCATTACTCTTGAGTTTTCCGAATCAAGGGTTGGCGAGTGGGAAGTAGACCTGGTGCAGGCGCTTGGCGATGTTATTGCAATCAGAACCACTGGGGCTGGAGATCTAAGGCGTATCACCATGCGCGTCACAAGCACTTTTAACACATCCGCGGGCGATTTTATTACCGATTGGGATTTTCTTCAGCGATTCCGCAAATGATTGGGCAAAGGCGAGGGAAGGGTGCATAGGGAGCGGATCAAGGGCCATGGCAGAAAAGAAGAGGAGATTCGCGTAGCGGATGGAGGGCTAAATAAGGTCAGAGAGGGACGTTTGGGCACACGT
>DATMNZ010000079.1:0-7546 GCA_035568495.1 Saccharimonadales bacterium (SeqCode)
TGGTTCGCTGCGACCGGCCCAGCGTGCTGGCCGCACGGCTGTTCTCACAGAACCACGTGGTAGAGGCCAAACTGAACACCGACGGTAAAGGCCTGCTGGTACGCACCCAGGACGCGGACGACTTCTACCTGCTGCTCAACCGCATCGTGGTGGAAGAGAAGCTGGTCCTGGAAGCGGTGGCCCCCGCCGATGACGATGTGAACTCCATCTATCAATACCTGATCGGCGGCGGAGGGGGCACAGTATGAATCAGACCACGAAATCCCGCGCCTTCCTGCACGATGCCCCCTGGCGCTTGTGGACCGCGCAACTGGCGGCCGTGCTTTCCATCGAGCTGAAGAAGAACCTCTTCCGGCGCCGCAGCCTCTGGATCTACTTCGTGGCCTTCGCCCCGGTGCTGCTCATTGGCGGCCTTGCCATCTACAGTCCGGGCATCGCTCACGGCAATCTTGAGGGAGACACGATTACCCTGGCGCGAACCTTCGAGGTCTATTATCTGCGCCTGGGACTGTTCTTCGGATGCCTGGGACTGTTCACATGGCTGTTTCGCGGTGAGATCGTCGAGAAGAGCCTGCACTATTATTTTCTCTCACCCGTGCGCCGGGAAGTGCTGGTGGCCGGCAAGTTCCTGGCCGGAGTAATTACATCGGCATCGCTCTTCAGCGTTTCCGTGTTGCTTTTTTTCTCCATAACATACGGACAATTTGGCAGGGCCGGACGGTCCTTTGTTTTTGCCGGACCAGGGCTAGGCCACCTATTCGCCTACCTGGGCACCACCGTGCTTGCCTGCCTCGGTTACGGCGCAGTCTTCCTGGCGTTGAGCTTGATCGCGAAGAACCCCGTGCTGCCGGGTATTCTAGTGCTGCTGTGGGAAATTTTCCACCCAGTCTTTCCCGCCATGCTGCAGAAGCTCAGCATCACGTTCTACCTGAAGCAACTGTGTCCTGTGACCATTCCGCCCGAGGGCCTGATGGCCTTATTTACAGTAGTGGCCGAACCGGTATCGCCCTGGATCGCCGTGCCCGGCTTGGTGGCCCTCTCGATGGCGGTGCTGGTCTTCGCCAGCTTCCGTATACGCCGAATGGAAATCAGCTATCTGGCGGATTAGCTAGACGATTTTTTGCCACGAATGAACACGAATTTGAAACCGTGAACTTTTCGCCTTGAACATCACTTTCCTTTTGCCAGGAATGGATTGGTTTCCCGTTCCCGGCCAATGGTCGTCCGCGGACCGTGGCCGGGCACCACTTCCACATCATCGGGAAGGGCGAGTACACAGTGATGGAGCGAACGCATGATCTTCTCCATGGAGCCGCCCGGAAGGTCGGTGCGTCCAATGCCGCCGGCGAAAAGCGTGTCTCCGGCGATCAGCTTTTTCTCAATGGGAAAGAACAGGCAACTGCTGCCCTCGGTATGGCCAGGGGTGTGCATGACACTGGAGGAAATTCCTCCCGTGAGCAGGGTCAGGCCGTCATCGAGTGACGAATCGATATCCACCGTGCCCGGCGGCGCCATGCCCAGCCAACTGGCCTGCATATCCAGCATCTTGAGCAGGGCATAGTCATTTTGGTTCATCAGGATGGGCGCGCCGGTCGCGGCTTTCAGCTTCATCGCCCCGCCCACGTGATCGATGTGCGCGTGGGTGATCACGATCTGTTTTAGGATGAAGCGGTTCTGGCTCAGCACAGCCAGAATCTGTTCAATCTGGTCGCCTGGATCGATGACCATGGCTTCTTTCGTCTGCTCATCAGCGATGATCGAGCAGTTACATTGCAGCGGGCCGACGGGGAACACTTCGTGGAACATCACATCATGCTACAGGCTGGAGTTGACTGTTGGCAATCGACAATGGCTCTGCCCAACGATGACGGCTATACCCGCATTTAGCGCCAAAGCCGTTTAAAAAAATAGCGATACCTCTAGGGTTGAATTGCCAAAATCGGCTCACGAACGCCACACGCTTTGGGTTCCAGACCAAGGGCTGCGCAACGCTTGATCGACTCCTGAATGTGCTGCTCCTGCTCCGACCCTGTTGGTGGTGGGAACGACCATCGAGCGTCCGGTTTGTGATCCTGATAAGTTTTCTCAAACGCGGTGGACCAAACCATGTCGCGATCATCGCGCCGGACTTTATCAAAAACGTCAGCATGACGAGCATCCCGCCCAGAATCACGCCTAATCGGGCCCGCGCTAATGACCAACATCACGTAATCGTTGTTGATTGCCTGGTAAGCGGCCCGATCCGCCGGACATGTTTCCCCGGTCCTCCTGGCGGCCAGCACTTCGTAAGTGCTCTCACTTGAATACCGGAAACAGTACAGCTCTTCCGTATTCGTCATGGGAATCAGTTCTGCGTGTTCAGCTCCACGCGAGCGCAGCACAGCAATTGCTCCTGTACGTTCCTTTCCCTCCGCCTTACACCTATCTAAGGGCTGATCGCCTTTGTTGAAGGTTAGTGATAATTCCGCAAACGGCACAGTCAACTGTTTACCATTTCCAACATTGATCGCATCGTTGGCAAAAGCCAGAAACTTGCTTCCCGCCTGCTCGAAAGGGTTCCCGGAAATACTCAACTTACTCAAAGCCTTACTTGCCACGACCAGAATCTCTCCGAACCCTTTACTACCCTGGGTTTTGGCCAAGGAGAGAGACAGGGCCATATCCGTCGTTACCACGCCGTCCTGGTTCAGGGCCAGCGAAGAAGCTATCTGGTACTCCAGCGGCAGCGACAACCGGCCGCTCCTCTCGTTTTGCACATCCACCAGCGTGATAGACGGGACTTGTACTTCGACGATTGGCCCGCGGCTACGTCCGGTCAACTTGACTAATGTGAGCACTCCAGCCCGATTGTCCTCAGAAAACAGGCCTTGCGTCGTCTCCATGAAGATCCGGCGCACGTGAAGGGTCACCTCTTCTGAAGTTGCATCTATGCAGTGGGAGCCCAATGGATCATCAATCCTGACGACGACCGAGCCTTGCGCGCCGACAAGGATGGGGAACGAAGCAAATGCAAAAACGAATGCTACGAAGCGACGGTTCATTTATTATGCCTCCTGCACAGATCTCTTAAGGCAGGGTAACCACCCAGGATGTTGTTCTCTACTGAGTAGTGACAGCACAAGGGTAAACGTTTCAATCAAACACCTCTTTATCTTGGTTTCTTCTTCAAAGGCTTTCAGAGGACAGGTGGTGTCCTGTTAGTGTTTTTAACGGTTATAACCATCAGACACCCTCTCTCTGACATGGTTCAAGCGAAGCCGACGCACCCGATGCTTGCGCATCGAGCAGACCGCGCCCTTGTTGGGCAAAGCCATCGGCAATTGGCTTTGCCTCATAACTCCAAGAGGACACAGCGGTCAACTATCTTGTTTGTCGGGGTCGGTAGCAAGTTGATTGCTGAAGCTTGAGGCATAGGGGTGTACTTGCAGGGCTAAATAGCATGGTAAGGCAAAGTCAGTAGCAATTTGGCAGCTGGCTCGCGTGTAAGCGCATCGGGCTGCACAGCGGTTGGCCCAACGCCGGCTGCTAACCACCGATGGCCGAGGCAGCAGTCGCCGGCTGCCGACTGCTGCTCTCATCATATCGGGATATGAATCACTCTCTTGCCGTCTTCCGTGGCATTGCCGGCGCAGCGTTCTTTACCCATTGATCAAACCAGCTCACCATCTCCCATAAAGTATGTTCGGTCGACTCGCGGCCCAGGTAGCCATGGGCCTCAAAAGGAAGCTGCACGTAGCGTACGATGCCTCCGTTGCCCTTGATGGCCTGGTACATGCGTTCGCTCTGGATGGGAAACGTTCCCGAATTGTCATCGGCCATTCCGTGGATCAGCAAGATAGGGCGCTTGATCTGGTTGGCGTGCATGAACGGCGAGACCTTCATATACATATCCGGGGCTTCCCAGAAGGTACGGCGCTCGCTCTGGAAGCCGAAGGGGGTGAGCGTGCGGTTATAGGCGCCGCTGCGGGCGACCCCGGCACGGAACAGGTCAGAGTGGGCCAGCAGGTTAGCGGTCATGAAAGCGCCGTAGCTGTGACCACCGACGCCGACGCGGTCAGGATCGGTCACGCCCATCTCCGTGGCTTTGTCGATGGCGGCTTTGGCGCTGGCAACAATCTGCTCCACGTAGGTATTGTTCATGGTCTCGGGATCGCCCACCACCGGCATGGTGGCGTCGTCGAGCACGGCATAGCCCTGGGTCGCCAGAAACAGATGGGAGATGCCGCCGATGGTGGTGAAGCGATAGGGCGACCCGGTCACCTGTCCGGCGGTGGCCGCATCATTGAATTCCAGGGGATAGGCCCACACCACGGTGGGTAGCCGCTCGCCCTGTTTGTAATTGGGTGGCAGGTAGAGGGTGAACGACAGTTGCACGCCGTCAGCGCGCTTGTAGGTTACAAGCTGCTTGGTTATGCCGCGCAACTGGGGCGCAGGATCGGCGAAGTGGGTGAGCGCCTTCTTTTCAGCGCTACCGGCGGTGCGTAGAAAGACGTTGGGTGGATCGGTGGGGCTCTCACGGCGGGTGAGGAAGTGCGTGCCGTCTTCCGAGGCCAGAGTCAGCACGGATTCATAGCTGCCCTCGGCGCACTGGAAGATGCGGTCGGTCTTTCCCGTTTGCAGATCGTAGCGGTCGAGAAACGGGAACTCGCCTTTCTGTGACGCTCCGCTTCCAGACAGAAAGATCGTGCTGCCCTGCAGGCGCATGACGCGCTTACCGTTCGGCAGTGTGTGCAACATGGGAGAGCCGGGATCTTTATAGCGATCGCGGATGGAGCGCTCCCAGATCAGCCGGGGCGCGGCGCCCGGCTGGTTGATGTCGACGAGAAACGTGCGGGTCCAGCGGCGGTCGCGATCAAAGTCGCGCACCAGTCCAATGCCGTTGTCTCCCCACTCCACTCCAGTCCGCCCGCCGAACCGGCCACCGCCGCCGAATCCTCCGGGCGCATAGCGCTGCTCCAGCTTGACGAGTTCCTTGGGCTGATCGGAGAAGGGAGAGCTGAGCATGAGCAGATGGTCCCGGAAAGGCGCTTTGCTCTTAGGGTCGCCGCCATCCAGGGCCTCAGCCCAGATCAGGGTTGCCGGTTGGGTCGCGGCCCATTCAAAATCGCGCGGGCCGCTTAGAACGCCATCCACCGGAACATGGTCGGCCAAAGGCTGGCTAGCCGCTTTGTGTTCCAACTTGCCGGTCTGCTCCCAGACTTCCACCTCGCGGGGGAAGTCGCCTTCCGGCAGCAGGTAGGAATAAGGACGATGAATACGGCTGACCAGAATGTGCCGTCCGTCGGGCGAGGGATCGATGCGGGCAAAGATCCCCGGCTTGCCGATATCGCCATCATGCGCCACGGTGGCCTTGCTTGGTGCAACCTTTCCGCTATGTGCGTCGACCAGTGTCAACTGCACCGTGGCGTAGTGATCAAACAAGTCTTCGTCATGCGCATTCTGCAGCATGTCCTCATAGGTCCGCACCGGGGCCTTTTTGCCGTCGCTTTCCTGGATGATCGGACCTTCGGGAACTCTCGGCTCAACCGGAGGATTACCGCGTCCGGAGGGCACCGTCTGAACCAGTAGCCGGCCATCGGGCATCCATTGCACTGCATCGCCCAGAATGGCGCTGATTCTTATTCCGTCAATGCGGTGGACGCTCGCGGCAGCGGCTTCGCCCACCCACAGTTCAATTCCGCCGGCCGTGATGTTGGTGAACACGAACTGCTCGCCCGTAGGAGACCATTCAGGAACGCTCATATAAGGATTGGCCGGCAATCCCGTGACCTTGCGCGTGTGGCCGGTAGCCACTTCCACCAGGCTCAAGCCCACCAGGCGCGGCGGATGGTGGCGTCCATTGGTGGCGGGATTGATGCGCAAACCAGCCAGACGAAGCATGGGCTGGGCGAGATCAGCAACGGGCGGATTGGCGAGGCGATCCACGACCAGAATTTGATCGGACCGAGGGCTAACCAAAGTCAACGGCGTGGGCGGAGCATTCAGAATGTCAGAAATCGGCGCCGGCGCTTTCTGATAACCATGCAGGATGGCAGGTGTCTGCGCCTGAACAGCGGGCGTGACAGTAATCGCAGCTAGTGCCATCAGAACAAAGAAAATGGTGGGGATCTTTATGAATCGATGCACGGTTGACATCCTCCGGTTGCTTTTGGCGAACGGGTAGAAGTCTACCTAAACTTATGGGTGTGAAGGGGCCGCTTTACTTTTCTTTACTTGGCGGCTGGCTTGTGGGCCAACAAACTCCGTGCAACACAATCTGCAGGAAGCTCATCTTGAACGGAATCAGTTGAATCGTCAGGTCCTTATGGTCAATGGCCGAACATCGCTTCAATATCACGGCCACCATGTGCCACGCGAAGGACCAGCACATCGCCATCCTCAACACAATAGACTATGACGTACTCGCCAACTGGGAAACTCCGCGAACCAATGCCAAAATCCTCGCTACGAGAACGTCCCAGATATGGGTGCCTGGCAAGAAGAAAAAACCGATCTGTGATCGAATCAATCAGGCGGTTGGCAACTTCGAGGCTGCCACTCTCTTTGGCGACGTAGTACCAAATATCGTCCAGATCGGCTGATGCTTGCGGCGCTAAGCGATGGGCCATCAGCGAGGCGCGGTGCCCTCGGCAACCAGGCGGGCATGGCCGCGCTGTTTCACTTCGTCGGCAAGATCCCTCATGGATTGCTGCGTAATGGTGCGGCCTTCGCCCCGCGCGAGAGATGCACGGGCATCGTCCAGCGTTGCCAGAAATTCCGCCCTCTTACGCTCACGTTCTTCCCACAGCGACAGGGCTTCCGCAATCGCATCTTCAGCACGGGTGAATCGTCCAGCCGTTACGGCTTGGCGGACAAAAGATTCCTGGTCTGGCGTCAAATGGACTTCCATGTCATTAAGGTAGGAGTGAACGGCAACCGGTGTCAAGAAGCCTTTGGATTGATAGGGGAATAAGCAGGGGCGGTGTGGCAGGGTTGGCTGAGAGTGTTGGCAATTCCCGCGTCACTCTTTCAATCTTGCCATTCCGAGTTCCCCGGTCGCGCGGTTTTAGCGCGACTGGGAGCGAGGAACCGGCTGCGCCGCGTTTTGAGGTTTACGATGCATACACCGGTAGACTTGAGGGTCTGATTTGCTCGATTTCGTTGCAGGGTCAAGGCCGTGCTCGCAGCGCGGAAGCCTTCTTCGCGCGCGGCTTCTTCTTCTTCGTTTTGCTCCGCGCCTTCACGCGCTTGGGTTTGGCTGCTCCCGGAACCGGAGTAAGCTCCGTATCGGAACCTGTACCGTTCGCCATATCCAAACCAAACAGTTCGGCAAGGTCTTCACCAGCTCCCAAGGTCTTGGCGGCGGACGGGTCTTTCTTGGCCAGCGGAAGCGCCTTGCCGGCATTGGCGATCAGTTCTTTTTCGTCAACCGCATGAAGCCGGAACAGGAGTTCAGGCTGCTGGTCGAGTCGCGCACCGATACCATAGAGGACCGCAGCGACGTGCTTGCACATATCCGCCCAGTCGGGGCAAGAGCAAGAAAGATCAATTTCCTTGGGCGACGGAA
>DATMNZ010000080.1:0-16349 GCA_035568495.1 Saccharimonadales bacterium (SeqCode)
ATCCGTCCTTTTGTACTTTCACGCGGTAGGAACCGATCGGCAGCTCCAGCGCCTGATACGATCCATCGCTGTCGGTGGTGGTGGTGGTGGACACTCCAGTCGCCGTGTTGGTGACAATCACGCTGGCGCCCGGAACGACTGCGCCCTGCTGGTCTTTGACCGTGCCGACAATTCTGGCGCGAGCGCTCTGCGCGTGGGTCCAGGCCGAAAATGCGAAGACCAGGAACATTACCAAGCATCCCAGCCTCAAGAAATGGAACCTACCGTTCTCGATCATTTTTGACTCCTTATAAGCTGTGCGGAATGGGGGAATACGCGAGCCTGAAGGGACAAACTTATATCAACGCTCCAGGGATATGTCCAGTGCTGGGTGCTATTTAATTGGCCCTTGTTCTAATTCCACGTCACCTGAAAAGCACCCAATCCTGTTTTTGGAATAATGAATTCCTAATTGTGAAACTTCCTTGTGCATTCATCGACAAATCCATGGCCGGGGCATACAGTTTTTGGCAGGAATCTACCGTTCTCAGTAGCCGTGTTGGCTATAATCTGGCCATATGAACCCCTTCACCGCCGATTTAGTGCGCGAAAGCCATGAGGTCACCAACCAGGTCCTGCCGCTGACCGGCTACAACCTCTTTCTGACGGATTCCACGCTCGTACGGACCGTTGAACGCGAGGCAGCCTGGGCGCGGCCGCAGCTTAGCGAACTGGGCCATCTGCTTGGGACCCCGGAAGCCCAAGGCTGGGGCTTCGACGCCAATGAGAATAAGCCGGTCTTGCACACCCACGATCGTATGGGCAACCGGCGCGATGAAGTCGTTTTTCACCCGGCCTGGCACAGCCTGATGCAGACCTCCATTAACCACCAGGTGCATAGCCTGCCCTGGGTCCTGGAGAAACCCGGTGCCCATGTGGCCCGAGCGGTGCTGATGATGATGACCGCACAAAACGAGGCAGGCCACACCTGTCCCGTTTCTATGACTTTTTCGGGGATCGCAGCGCTGCAGGCCGAGCCTGATCTGGCGCGCGAGTGGAAGCCGAAATTGCTTTCTGCAAATTATGATCCTGGGCTCCGCCCCCTCCAGGAAAAATCCGGCGGTCTGCTGGGCATGGGGATGACCGAGAAGCAAGGCGGCTCCGACGTGCGGGCCAATACTACGCGCGCGGAACGGGCCGGCTCCTCCAGAGAGTACCTCATTACCGGACACAAATGGTTCTGTTCGGCGCCCATGTGCGATGCCTTTCTGGTGCTCGCGCAGGCGCCGAAGGGCCTTACATGCTTCCTGCTTCCGCGCTGGCAGCCCACCGGCGAGCGCAATCGTTTCTATCTCCAGCGGCTCAAAGACAAAATGGGCAACCGTTCCAACGCCTCGAGTGAAGTGGAATTCGACCACGCATGGGCGCAGCGGGTTGGAGAAGAAGGCCGGGGCGTACACGCCATCATCGAGATGGTCAATCACACCCGTCTCGATTGCGCCATTGCGGCGGCGGCGCTGATGCGCCAGGCGGTGGTGCAGGCCCTGCATCACGCGAAGCACCGCGCCGCTTTCGGCAAGCTGCTGATTGACCAGCCTCTGATGCGCAACGTGCTGGCCGACCTGATGATTGAGTCGGAAGCTGCAACGCAGTTCATGCTGCGGCTGGCTGCGGCCTTCGATGCGCGCACATCCGATCCGCGGCAACGCTCTTTCGCCCGTGTGGCCACCGCCATCGCCAAGTACTGGCTCTGCAAAAAGGCCCCGGTACATGTGGGCGAAGCCCTGGAATGCCTGGGAGGAAACGGTTACATCGAAGAGAGCATCATGCCCAGGCTCTATCGTGAAGCGCCTCTGTATTCGATCTGGGAAGGCTCGGGCAACGTAATCTGCCTCGACATTCTGCGGGCACTGGCGAAAGATGCCGGGGCCGCGGAATCCATCATGGATGAACTGCGCCAGAGCGCGAACCGCATCCCGGCCTTTGACGCCTTTGTGAGCGGCCTTGAATCCGGCTTGGTTGCTGCCGCTGCCGGAGCGGAACCAGAAGTTACGGCCCGCAGGCTGGCGGAAAAACTTGCCCTGGCTTTGCAAGCATCGTTGCTCATCCGGCATAGCTCACCGGCAGTGGCGGAGGCCTTCGTGGCCTCGCGGCTGGGTGGACAATCTGGACGTACGTTTGGGACATTGCCAGAGATCGATTTTGGGGCGATCCTGAACAGTTGAAGAACCAAATCAGCCGCGAATTTACGCGAATGAACGCGAATAAAAACAGAACAAATGAAATAACGAAACAAGAAACAGACCAACAGAAATAAATGAATAAAGGGTGTGAACCACCGTTCTCTTTGTCCTGTTGGTTCTTATTCTTATTCTTATTCGCGTTCATTCGCGTAAATTCGCGGCCAAATCTTTGGCGGCTTATTCCGCGGCCACGGCCAATCTCGACCTATCGGTTGCCACTTCCAGGGCCTGCTCTAGATCGCCGATCAAATCGTCGGCGTCTTCAATGCCAACGGAAACGCGCACCAGGTCATCCGGCAACGAGCGGTTGGCCCGCACTTCGGCCGGGATGCTGGCGTGCGACATGCATCCGGGCAGGCTGATCGAAGAATTGATTCCGCCAAAGCTCACGGTGATAGCGAAGATGCGCGCGGCTTCCGCCAGCCGCCGCGACAGTTCGAACGACCCGGTTTCAAAACCGATCACCGAACCGTATCCGCGCGCTTGCCGCTCGTGCAGCGCACGGCCCGGATGCCCATCGAGTCCCGGATAGTACACCTTGCGCACCGCTGGATGTCCGCAAAGGAACTCGGCCACCTTCCCGGCATTGCTTTGCTGGCATTGCACGCGCAGGCCCAGCGTCTTGATGCCCCGCAGCAACAGAAAGGAGTCAAATGGTCCGAGGGCGGCGCCCTCGGCGTTCTGCAGAAAAGCAAGCTCTTCCGCCAGCGCCGGATCTCGCACCACGATGGCCCCGGCAGTTACGTCGCTGTGTCCGCAGAGAAATTTGGTGGCGGAGTGCACCACAATATCCGCGCCGAGATCCAATGGGTTCTGCAGATATGGAGACATCAGACTATTGTCGACCGAGAGCAGCGCGCCCCGGCTGTGCGCGATTTCCGCCAGCGCGACGAGGTCAACCACCCGCAACAGCGGGTTGGTGGGTGTTTCGATATGTACCAGGCGGGTGCGTGGGCCGATCTGCCGCGCGAATTCCTCTACGTTGGCGGCATCGCTGTAGCGGACCTCGATGCCGCTGCGGCAGAACACCTTTGAGAATGCCCGGTAAGCGCCGCCGTATAAATCATCGCCGGCCAGCAGTTCTTCACCCGGCCGTAGCAGACGGGCCAGCAGAGAGATGGCCGCCATGCCGCTGGCGAGACAGAACGCGCGATGCCCGTTCTCCAGGTCGGCCACCTGCTTTTCCAGCACGCTACGGGTGGGGTTGCCACTACGTGAGTAGTCGTATTCCCCGAAGGAATCCGCCGACTGCTGCTCGAAAGTCGCGGTCTGATAGATGGGAGTCGCCACGGGGCGATAAGGATCATTCGGACATCGTTCAAAATTCACCAGCCTGGTCGTCAGCTTCATGCGGCCCCCTCACGATTACAAAATTCCACGAGCGTCGGCTGAAGCAACGGCGTACGGCCAAGGGCCAGCACGTCGCTCATGACGGAAACCGTGGTCGGCCAGCGGCCTGCGCCCTTGCCCCGCAGCACTTGCTCGCGGCCATCGGCATGGCGCGCAATCAGGCAGTTTTGTTCGCCCCGAAGGCGCGCAAACGGATGGCTGCCATCCACCACCTGGGGCGCAACCCGCGCCTGCCATCCGGCTGGCCCGTCGGCCAGGCTGGCCACCAGCCGCACCGCTTTTCCAGAAGCCGCCAGCGAGTACACCCGTTCGCTATCAAGTTCGAGGATGCCCTGGCGGTCAACATTCTCGATCTTCAATTCGGCCCCGCAGGCGGCGCGCGCCAGCAGCGTCAGCTTATGGGCCGTGTCTGTCCCGTCGAGATCGAGCGTCGGGTCAGCCTCCGCAAAGCCCAGCGTCTGTGCCCTTTCCACCGCCTCGGGGAAGGCCCGCCCCTGCGCCAGTTCGTCGAGCACAAAGTTACAGGTGCCGTTGAGAACGCCTTGCAGACTTTCAATACGGCCGATTCGCCGCAGGCTCCTCACCGCCTCGAGCATCGGGACTGCTCCACCCACGGCCGCGGCGTAGTGAAGGCTGCCATGGTGCTGACTCACGAGGCCTAAAAGCTCTTCCCCTTCCTGGGACAGAACCAGTTTGTTGGCGGTCACCACATGCTTGCCCCGGCGGAGAGCGCCCGCGATCAGGTCATACGCGGGATCGTGTCCCCCGATCAGTTCGATTACTACATCCGCATCGCCGTTGACCACGCTCCATGGGTCGCGGCTGAGGAGATGCCTTAGAGGCAGACGTTCCGGACGATCGACGTCGCGAACGGCAATCCCGGTAATCTCAAATCGCTCCGGATAAGAGCTCAACGACTGATAGACGCCACGGCCCACGACGCCCAGTCCCAGCAGGCCGATCTTCAGTTTTTCGCCGGCCAAGCGTCCACCGGCCAGTCGTCCCCCGCCTTCTTGCTCGGAACCAGAGTTGGCATCAATCTGCGGACCAACCAGGTTGAGTTGCGCAAAGGCGGCCCCGCTCTCTTCCGTCAGACAGGGCGCAAGGTCACTGGCGGCAGCCGCCTCCAGCCCCTGAAGAATCACCACGGGGAAGCGTTCGAGCGCCCGCAGAATCTCGGGATAGCACGGCCGGCCAGAGCACCGCGCCGTAGTCGCCGGAATGCCATCGCGATCGAACAACGCCGCCAGGTCTTCGCAAGGTTGCTGTGCGCCATCTATGGCCGCCCCTTTCGGCGCTGTCAAGACAACGATCACGGGCTTGCCCTCGCGGTACCAGCGGTAAGCTTCATCCACGACGCGGGGCAGGCCCGGCGCACTGCTGAGAAAAGGGTCTTCCACATTGAGCACGACTATCGCGTTACGCATGACGCCCCCTGATCTACGTTATCCACGGTAGCGCCGGCTGCGACAAGCAGCGCGCGATCGAGATCGGCGATGATGTCCGACGGGTCTTCGAGGCCCACCGAGAGTCTGACCAAGCCTTCGGTGATGCCCGCCGCTTCCCGGGCGGCCACCGGGACATCCGCATGGGTCATGGTGACCGGATGTGTGATCAGCGTTTCGACCGCGCCCAGATTCTCGGCCAGGGAGCACAGCCTGACGGAATTCATCAGCGCCAGCCCGGCATCCTTGCCGCCTTTGACTTCAAAGGAAATCAATCCGCCGCTCACCAGTTGCTGCCGGGCGGCCAGCTCGTGCTGTGAAAAAGATTCGAGGCCAGGGTAAAGCACATAACGGATCGCCGGATGCTTTTGCAACCACTTCGCCACCACCAGCGCATTCTCCGAATGCAGCCGGATGCGGAAGGGCAGAGTCTTCAGACCCCGCAGCGTCAGCCAGGCTTCCTGCGGCGACTGGATCGTGCCCAGGGTCTTGCGCACGAAGCGCAGCCGCTCGAGCAGTTCCGTATCCCGCGTGGTGACCGACCCGCCCACCGTTGCGTTGTGGCCTTCCACGTACTTGGTGGTCGACAGCAGAGAAATGTCCGCGCCCAGTTCGAGCGATCTCTGGCCCAGCGGCGTAAGGAAGGTGTTATCGACGGCCAGCTTGATTCCAGCGGCCCGGGTCACCCCGGCGAGGGCGGCAATATCGCTGAGCTTGAGAGTAGGATTCGCAGGTGTTTCGATAAATACCAGCCGCGTCTGCGGAGTGATGGCGTCCCGAACAGCATCGGCGTTGGAGGTATCGACAAAGCTGGTGGCGATGCCCAAGGGCGCCAGAATCTGGCGGGCAAGACGAGTGGTGCCGCCGTACACCACGTCGGAAATGATGACGTGGTCGCCCGATTTCAGCAGCGACAATAACAGCGTGGTGGTGGCGGCCATGCCGCTCGAAAAACACACTGCCGGCGGCGCGTCTTCAATCGCACCCAAGGCCCGCTCCAGGGCCTCTACCGTCGGATTGCCCGCGCGTGAATATGTAAAACCTTTGTGCTGGCCCACCGCTTCCTGCACAAAAGTCGTGGATTGATAGATCGGAGTGAGAATCGCCCCGGTGGCCGGGTCCGGGGACTGGCCCCCATGAATGGCAAGTGTGGAAATACCCTGAAAGTCTGGCATGTAGCCTCCTGTCGTTGATGCAGCGTTGGTTTTGTGTAGAAATAGAAAAACCGCCGGAGATCCCAGGCGGCCGCTACGACAGGAAGGTATGTCTCTCTTGCTAGCTCAGACTCCCGACGCAGACCCGGCACCGCCTGGGATGCACATGGCCATGGTCATTCGGGAATGATTGAGTGAATGCATGAGACAATTAGAATGCTAATTCACTTGCGATTCTAGGCAGATTGCCGGTGGAAGTCAAGTTCGAGTTGCTTAGTTGTGTTGCTTTCTAACCAGGAGAACCTAAAATGCCATTGGTGCGAATTTCACTGCGGGAAGGCAGGTCCCAGCCGGTAGTCCAGAAGATTTCCGATGCTATCCACCGTGCGATGGTGGAGACGATCTCAATACCCGCGGACGACCGCTTCCAGATCATCTCTGAACATCGCCCCGCCAATCTCGTTTACGATCCCGAATTCCTGAACATCCACCGGACTGATGAAATTGTGGTCATCCAGATCACCCTGAATCAGGGGCGGTCCCTGGAGATCAAGAAGGCCCTCTATGCCCGCATCGCGGAACTGCTGCATCAGGAGACCGGACTGCGCAAAGAAGACGTGCTGATCAACCTCGTGGAGGTCCCGAAGGAAAACTGGTCATTCGGGAATGGTATCGCGCAATACGCACCGTAGAAGAGCAAGATTGGCCGCGAATTAACGCGAATGAACACGAATTAAAACCAAACTGACACCAGACAAGCTAAGCAGAAGAAATTAAAGAATAAGATCAAACCCAGATCGGCGATCTGGTCGGCTGGTTGGGATCGTGACTCGTGTGAGCGATGACCTCAGCACCAGTAATTCTTATTTTTGGTTTTTTGTTTTTAATTCGTGTTCATTCGTGTTAATTCGTGGCCAAGAATTACCCGGTTGTGCCGGTCAAGGCCGCCAGATACTTCTGTGGCAGCGGACAGCGCTGAAACTTTCCATCGACCACAATGTGCGTGGTCTGGCCTTCCGCCAGCAATGTCCGGTCCCCGGCGCGCACGACCTGGTAATGAAAAACCAGCAGCGACCTGCGAACGCTCTGCAAATGCGTGCGCACGATGATCTCATCATCATAGTAGGCAGGCAACTTATACCGCACCTTGAGGTCGGCCACCGGAAGGTGGCAGTGGTCCTGCTGCTCCATGTCGCGGTAACGGAAGCCGTATTGCCGCAGCAGTTCCACCCGGCCAACCTCGAACCACACGACAAAGTTCGAATGATAGACAACTCCCATCTGGTCGGTATCCGCGTAGCGCACCCGGATGGTGGTTTCGTTTTGAGCAAAGTCGGTCATTTCTTGTTCCCATCCCTCAAGTCTTCGCGGTTCGACGATGATTCCTGAGCAACAGCAAACCAATTCCCATTCGTGTTGATTCGCGTCAATTCGCGGCCAATTGCCTTTGGTTTTGCTTGCGGCCGCGTTACACGCTGCCAAATTCATACGGCATCCCGCGCACCTCAGAGATGTTCCTGATCACGTAGTCCGGCTGTTCTTGCGGACCAGCGGGCTCCTGGGCCGCGAATTCGCCCCGCTTCAGCCGGACCGTACGCATGCCCAGCTTCTTGCCGGAGCGTATCTCGCTCATCGGACGGTCACCGATTACCAGAATCTTCCATGGCGGCAGGCCGGTTTTCTTCAAAATTCGCCGGAAGGCAATCTCCTTTGTAAGCGTATTGGTCCGGTCCGCATAGAAGATGGCCTCCACCGCCGGTTCGCCTTCCAGCCCCAGAGACCGGACTTTCGCGCGCTGAATTTCCGGCTCACCAAAGCTGACAATGAAGATGCGCACCCCGCGCCGTTCGAGAAAACGCAGCAACGGAAGCGATCCTCGAAACAGCTTTAAATTGTTGACCGGCAGATTGAAGTACGCATCGCGCGCCGCTCTGCTGATCTTTGCCTGGTGTTCAGGGTCATTGGCCCCAAACTGCCGGCATACGATCTCGTCAATGTACCGCAGCGTCGGATCCTGCCGGAAAGCCCTCATGCGCGCCCGATACACAGCTTCAACATCGGCCTTCAATCCGGCCCGCACCATGGCCTCCGCCGCATGACGATGCGCCGGCCGAACGCGCTGCCCGAGGCAGTCATACAGGGTATCATCGAGATCGAAGATCACGCAGTGGATGAGCGTCCGCGCAAGTTTTCGCTTGCGATTTCGGGGTGCAATTCTCTTTGGCGGCGGCATCGGAGTTTCCTAGGATAAAGAGCCATTGTAAACATACAGATTGGACAGTATCCTCCGATCTAAATGCCACGCAACCTCAGCGAACCACAGGGTCCCTCAGCCCTACTCGCGCGCTGAAGAAAACGCGCGCTCCTGACGGGCTTCGGGAAGACATCAATTCCTTTGGTCGCTTTGTTCTCCTTTCTCTGCACCTCCTCTGCTTTCAATTGATCTTCCTTGGCGACCTTGGCGTACTTTGCGGTGGATTCTTCGGTTGCGGCTACGTCGCTGTGGCCCCTGCTACAATCCTTATCATGCCGGAAAAGCTGCTCTTCATTCCCTGGTTTGCAGGCATTCTTTACGGCAGCATTCCGTTCTTCTGGCTGGCGATTCATCCGCTGGCCGGCCGCTGGCAGAAGATGCAGCGCTCACCGTATCGAGTACTGCTCCCTCTATGGGCCGTAATGATTGCCGTCCTGGGTGGCGTTACGTTGCCCTGGCAGGCCCAGCGAATTTACACCACTTGGTGGGCATGGCTTCCGGCCTTCCCGTTTTTCTGGATGGGCCTGCGAACGTACAGCAGCATCCCCTCGGCCTTCGGGATGGAAAGACTCAGCGGGCAAGCCGAACTACGGCCTGACGGGCTCCAGCAGTCTCTGGTTGTGAGCGGCCTGCACGCCCGCATGCGCCACCCGATCTATTTCGCCCACCTGTGCAACCTCGCCGGATGGACCTTGGGCAGCGGCCTGGTGGTGAACTACGGCCTGCTGGCTGTCAGTTGCTTCCTGACCTTTCCGCTGATGATCTGGCTCGAAGAGCGAGAGCTGATAAAACGTTTTGGACCTGATTATCTTGATTACCGGAAAGCCGTTTCGGCCTTCCCTGGTCTTATGCCCGGCTCCTACAAGAGTTCTCCTCATGCCAACACGGCCTCTCCTCTGAGGAAGCGCTAGCGTGAAATTCGAACTCCTGGTGGCGGCCCGTTACCTGCGCGCCAAACGACGCCAGGCGGTGGTGGGAATCATTACCGTAATTTCCGTCATCGGGGTCACGGCCGGCGTAGCTTCCCTGGTGGTTGCTCTCTCAGTGAACAACGGCTTCCGCCAAGACCTGCAGGAGCGGCTCCTGGGATCGACTTCCCACGTCAACGTGCTGCGCGTGAAGACCGACGGCATCGAGCACTGGCCTCAGTGGATCGCCCGCCTCGAAACCCAGCCCGGCGTATTGGCCGCCGCCCCGGTGATCTACGAACAGGTGCTGGTGTCGCGCGGAGCGCGCGCCAGCGGAGTGCTGCTCAAGGGTGTGATTCCCAGCTACGAGAACAAGGTCAGCGATCTGCTGAGCAAGGTCAACTTCGGCTCGGCTGCAAGGCTCGCGCCAGAGGCGCCCGCTCCGCCGTGCCCTGAAACCGGCGAACCCTGCCCCGAGGAAACGCCGCCTATCGTTCTCGGCAAGGATGTAGCCAGCAATCTCGGCGCAATCGTTGGTTCGGTGGTGCTGGTCACCAGCCCGCAAAGCGAACTGACGCCGTTTGGCATTGTGCCCAAATTCGTCCGCTTCAAGGTCGAAGGCATCTTCGATTCCGGATTCAACGAAAACGACAGTGCCTGGGGATTCATTCGCCTCGGCGATGCCCAGAAGCTGTTCGGCCTGGGCGACGTAATCTCTGTCTTGGAATTTAAAATTCAAGACATCGACAAGGCCCCGGAGGTCGCCCGCGAACTCGAACAGAGCGCGGGGCCGGGATTCATGGCCACCAACTGGATGGACCAGAACAAGGCGTTGTTCCACGCTTTGCGTCTGGAACGGGTGGTGACCTTCGTAATCATCGGTCTCATCGTGATGGTCGCGGCCCTTAACATTCTGATCTCACTCATCATGATGGTGATGGAAAAAACCAAAGACATTGCCGTCCTTATTTCCATGGGCGCGCGGCGGGGGCAGATCCGCCGCATCTTCATCTTGCAGGGTCTGCTGATCGGAGTGGTCGGCACCCTCCTGGGTCTGCTGCTGGGCTATGGCATCTCGCTGGCTGGGGCAAAATATCACCCCATCAGCCTTTCCGCCGAAGTCTACTCAATTCCATATGTTCCCTTTGCGCCCCGATTTCTGGATGGCATTTTGATTGCTTCTGTTTCTCTATTGATTTCGTTCGTAGCGACCGTTTATCCCTCATGGTCGGCGTCACGTATTCTGCCGGCTGAGGCCCTGCGTTACGAATAACGTATTTAGATACTTTCTCAGGCAGATTCCATGGTTTCCAGCGGATAATAAGCTGGCTGGTTTGCGGTGACCTTCAGCTTGGTAAAGAGAGCGGATTCTCACGGCAGAGACAGATTCCAAATTCTGTATCTCGTAGGCCACAGGAAATAATGGAGATGCCGTGTGAAAAAGCGATTTGAAGCAGCGAGGACACCGAATGCATCTAATTTGTACAGGGCCTGAAGTCCTCAGGGTCGAAGGCCTGAAGAAGGTGTACCGTTCCGGGCAGTCAGATCTAGTGCTCTTTGAAAACTTGTCCTTCCGAGTACAGGAAGGGGAAATGCTCGCCATTGTGGGCGAATCGGGTGTGGGCAAGAGCAGTTTGTTGCACATCCTCGGAACTCTTGATCGGGCTTCTGCCGGTGACGTATACTGCGCGGAGATTAAATTGTCCGAGCTTTCAGAGGACGCTGCGGCGAACTTTCGTAATCGTGAGATTGGCTTCGTCTGGCAGTTACACTACCTGTTGCCGGAGTTTACGGCACAGGAGAACGTTGCGATACCGCTCCTGATGCGTGGCATGACCTACCGGAAGGCCATGGAATTGGCCTCCGGATGGCTAAGTGAGGTTGAGTTGGGCGAACGCAGGCACCATCGCGCAGGAGAACTTTCTGGCGGAGAGCAGCAGCGAGTTGCCCTGGCCAGAGCGTTGATCACCGGCCCCAAGATCCTGATGGCCGATGAGCCAACGGGTGACCTGGACAGCCGGACTGCCGAGATGGTCTTCAGCCTGATCCAGAGGCTGCATCGCGACCACCGCCTTACCTCCCTCGTTGTAACTCATAACCTGGCTTTTGCGCGGCGCTGTGATCGTGTCATCCGGCTCCATAAGGGGCAGGTGGAAGAATTGTCACCTCCATCGCTTTCTAGTTGAAGTCTGCGAGGTGAAAGGACATTATGTAAGTAGGCCGCCAGCCGGTGCAGCGGCCAGATTCAAACCCGGGAGACGGTCCGGGCAGAAAGGCTTCCTGCAATACCGCGTCTTCGGACCGGAAGGAAGAGAGATGCCCATGGCGGAGGTGACCAGCGGGCATCAGGGGTGACGGACCATGTTTGAGCGGTATACAGAAAAAGCCAGGCGTGTAATCTTCTTTGCGCGCTACGAGGCCAGCCAGTTTGGCTCTCCGTATATTGAGACGGAGCACTTGCTGCTGGGCTTGTTGCGCGAAGACAAGGCATTGACCAACCGGTTCCTGCGGTCGCATGCGTCGGTGGAATCCATTCGCAAGCAGATCGAAGGGCACACCACCATCCGGGAGAAGGTTTCGACTTCGGTCGACCTGCCCCTGAGCAATGAGTGCAAGCGCGTGCTGGCTTATGCCGCCGAGGAAGCCGAGCGCCTCAGCCACAAGCACATCGGCACCGAGCATCTCTTGCTCGGTCTGTTGCGCGAAGAGAAATGCTTTGCCGCTGAAATCCTGCACGAGCGCGGCCTGCGCCTCAGCGCTATCCGCGAAGAACTGGCGCGCAGCACCCAAGAAAAGGCCCAGCCCCAGCGCGGGGCCTCGCGCGAGTCTTCCCTGCTGGCCGAGTTCTCCCGCGACCTCACCCAGGCCGCCATGGATGCCCAACTGGATCCCCTGGTCGGCCGCGAAGGCGAAGTCGAGCGGGTCGTCCAGATCCTGTGCCGGCGCACCAAGAATAACCCGGTGCTGATCGGCGAACCCGGCGTCGGCAAGACCGCCATCGTCGAAGGCCTGGCCCAGCGCATTGCCGATGGCGATGTGCCGTCGTTCCTGGCTGAAAAGCGCATCCTGGCCCTCGATCTCTCGCTGATTGTGGCCGGCACCAAGTATCGCGGACAGTTCGAAGAGCGCCTCAAAACCATCATGAAAGAGCTGATGGAAAACCAGAACTGCATCATCTTTATCGATGAGTTGCACACCCTGGTCGGCGCCGGCTCCGCCGAAGGCTCGCTCGATGCCGCCAACATCCTGAAGCCCGCCCTTTCCCGGGGCGAGGTCCAGTGCATCGGCGCGACCACCCCCGGCGAATACCGCAAGTCCATCGAGAAAGACCGTTCGCTCGAACGCCGCTTCCAGGCCGTGAAAGTGCCTCCGCCCAATGAAGACGAAGCGGTGAAAATCATCTACGGCATCAAAGAACGTTATGAGAAGTTCCACGCGGTCAGCTACACCGACGAAGCCATTCAGTTCGCCGTGTATCACTCCAGCCGCTATATTCCCGACCGCTTCCTGCCCGATAAGGCCATCGACCTTCTCGATGAGGCGGGCGCGCGCGTGAAGCTGCGCCAGACCTCGCTGCCCGAGGAAATCACCGAGGTGCAGAAGCGCATCAAGTTCATCGTCCATCGCATGGAAAATGCCATCGCCAACCATGAATTTGAAAAGGCGCGTTTCTATTCCGACGAAGAACGCAAAGAACGCGAGAACCTGCGCGCCATGCGGGAAAAATACCACCTCGACGACTCCTCTACCGGAGTGGTGGGACGTGAAGACATCGAAGACGTCGTCAGCCGCTGGACCGGTGTGCCCGTCACCTCTATCAAGGAAGAAGAAACGCAGAAGCTGCTGCGCGTGGAAGAAGAGTTGCACCGCCGTGTGATCTCGCAGGACAAGGCCATCAGCGCGCTGGCCCGCTCTATTCGCCGCTCCCGCGCCGGACTCAAGTCTCCACAGCGCCCCATCGGCTCCTTCCTGTTTCTGGGACCGACGGGCGTGGGTAAAACCGAAGTGGCCCGCACCCTGGCCCATTTCCTATTCGGCAGCGAGAAATCCCTGATACGCTTCGACATGTCGGAATTCATGGAAAAGCATTCCGTCAGCAAGCTGATCGGTTCGCCTCCGGGCTATGTGGGTTACGAAGAAGGCGGCCAGCTCACCGAACGGGTCAAGAGATCGCCCTACTCGGTGGTCTTGCTCGATGAAATCGAGAAGGCCCACCCTGATGTGTTCAACATCCTGCTGCAGGTGCTGGAAGATGGCCAGCTTACCGATGGCCTGGGCAACACTGTGGACTTCAAGAACGTGATCATCGTCATGACCTCCAACATCGGCGCTCGCCACCTGATGAAGCGCAAGGGCCTCGGCTTCCAGATCGACAAGGAAGAGACTGTGTCGGACAAAGTTGAAGACATGGTCCGCCAGGAAGTGAAGCGCACCTTCAATCCGGAGTTCCTGAACCGCCTCGACGAAGTCATCATCTTCAACGCCCTGGCGGATGCCGACCTGATTCAGATCCTGGAATTGCTGGTGCAACAACTCAATGCCAACCTGGCCCAGCGTCACATCACCATCACCGTAACCGACGAGGCCAAGAAGTGGGTCCTTGAAAAGACCGTACCGGAGCGCAGCTACGGCGCACGGCCTTTGCGCCGGGCCTTGCAGAGATTCATTGAAGACCCGCTGTCGGAAGCCCTCATTCAGGGCCTGCTCACCCTGCGGCCGGCCTTCGTTGAGGTCTACCTCGAGGGCGATCGCTTGTTCTACCGCCAAATAGGCGAGAACTCTGAGAAGACTGAAGGCATGTTGTTGTATAGCAATTAGCAATTAGCAATTAGCAATTGGCCTTTCACATTGAGCCGCTGGTTAACGCCAGCGGCTTTTCTTCTGACTTTCTTTGGCTCTTCTCCGTGCCTCCGTAGTACTTTCCCCGAGTTTCTTTTTTCGTGCAATTCTCTCGGGCTTTAATCATCCCCCCAGCTCTTGGTTTTCCCTGCACCCTTTGCGTGCCTTTGCGTCCTCTGCGGTGAAAGCCTTTGGTTGTGGCTACGTTGCGCTGTGCTTCCGTGGTGAATCCCCGGTAAAATAAGGACCATGGAACTGATTGTCTACTCTGCCCCCTGGTGTGGCGACTGCCGCGAGGCCAAACGTTGGCTGGCGCGCCATAGCATTCCCTATCGCGAAATCAATATTGAGGACTCTCCTGAGGCCGCCGGGGAAGTCGTCAAGAATACCGGCAAGCGCTCCATCCCCCAATTCGTGATCGACGGCAAATGGGTCCAGCCTTATGTTCCGGGTCAGGGATTTAAATATGAGGAAATGGCGGCACTGTTCGGCGTTCCAGCGGACTAAATCTCAAGAACTGTCCTGGCTGCGCCGGTTCAGGTCGCTCGCATCTTCGGGCCTCGTAAGCGTTCCGGCATACTCACGCCTGAATTCTCTTTTGCCTTTGCCGGCCTTGCCTTTGTATTTTTTTGCGCCCTTTGCGGTGAGAGTTTTTCGTTGCCGCTCCGCGGCCCTTTGTTCTGCAACAGCTTACTGATGGATTCCGCCAGAATCGGCCCTATGGTCTGCATCTCCTGCCGGGCGGCGCTCGCCTGTTGGCGCAACACCTGCTCTCCTTCGGCGGTGATGGCCAGCGTCACCAGGCGCTGGTCATCCCTTGACCGGGTGCGCCGCAGAAAGTTGCGCTTCTCGCATCGATCAATCAACTCCACAATGCTGTTGTGATGGAGCTGCATCCGCTCGGCGATCGCGCCAATCGTCGGGGATTGTCCCTCCGGCAGCCCGCGGATGGCCAGCAGCACCTGATACTGCTGCGGATGAAAGCCCTCTGCCCGCGCCCGTTCTTCCATATGGCGCAGAAACCGCCGCAACTGATAGCGGAATTCCGCCAGCGCTACGTACTCCCAGGCCGTCAGAGGTTTGGATTTTTTTTCTTTTGACATTTATATCGTACCGCGATATCTTAATCTGGCGCATTTAAGAGCTTGGCCCTTTTTGCCGGCACTCAGGTAAAAGGGCCTTTTTTTCTCATGCCTCATCCGCCGCTCTGCACCTGACGGACAGCCTGAAATTCTGTAGGTGCTTGCGTGTCAAGATTCTTGCATATTTCCAGATGAAAGTGGGTTGGTAATTTCACTCTTCAGCCTGGCCCACCCTGGCCGCGCACTGCGGGCGAAAGAATATCCTGTTGCAAGTATGTCGCTCTACGATATAATTACCGCAATTCCGGCCAAGTCATATAATAAGGGTCCTTTGCCGGGAACCTCATTCTCCTTCGGCAGAGGACCTTTTTTATTTCCTGCCCCCGCTGGCACGGTATGCGGCCAGCATTTATGATCAAGCGTTCCACATCCAAAATTTCATAGTGTACCTGTGAGGAGCGCGCTTGATTCCCCGTTATACCCGCCCGGAGATGGGCCGAATCTGGAGTGACGACAACAAATTCCGCTGCTGGTTGCGGGTGGAAACCGCTGCCAGCCTGACCCTGGCCGAAGCCGGACTGGTGCCCCAGGAGGCCGCCCAGGCCATCGCCGAACGCGGCGATTTCGACCTGAAACGCATCCACGAGATTGAAGCCGAAGTAAAACACGACGTGATCGCCTTCACCACCGCGGTCGCGGAAAAAGTCGGTCCGGAAGCGCGCTGGCTGCACTATGGGCTCACCTCCAACGACGTTGTGGATACGGCCCAGGCCCTGCAGATCAAAGAAGCCTCACAGATCATTCTGAAAGACCTGGGCCAACTGCAGGAAGTGCTGCATCGCCGCGCCCATGAATTCAAGCACACCCCGGCCATCGGGCGGACGCATGGCATTCACGCCGAGCCCACCACCTTTGGCCTGAAGCTGGCCAACTGGCATGCGGAAGTGGTGCGCGACACCCGCCGCTTTGAGAGGGCCGCCGAAGAAATGCGCGTTGGCAAACTGTCAGGGGCGGTGGGCACCTTCGCTCACCTTGAGCCTGAGCTGGAAGAAAAGATCTGCCGCCGGCTGGAACTGGAATCAGCGCCCATCTCTT
>DATMNZ010000081.1:0-16770 GCA_035568495.1 Saccharimonadales bacterium (SeqCode)
GCCGAAAACCGTGTTGGCGACGTTCGTCCATGCGCTGGTGGCCGGGTCATACATCTTCGTCATGAAGTTTGCGCCGGTTTCAAACACCTTTCCGCTGGGCAGCAGATGCTCACGGGGATAGAGCGGCATCCCGGCAAAAGACGTGCCCACAGGCACAAAGGTATTGGTCGACGGCTTATAAATCTGAACGGTGGTGTTCACCGCGCCGGTCGTATCGTTCAGTCCCGAGAGGACCATCACCGAGCCATCCCCCAGGGTAGTAGCCGTGGGATACCAGCGTCCGGCTTTCATGTTGGGCATGGGCGAAAACGCTTCGGTGGCTGGATTGAATGCGGCAGTCCGTGGCTCGCCGAGAAAGTTGTCGTATTTCTTGGTGCCGCCGAGCACGAATGGCCTGCCATCCGGCAGTATCACCATGCCGTCGCAGAACATATCCCAGGTGATACGGAAGGTCCTCACGGTCTGCGTTACCGGGTCCCATACGCCGGCTTCGAGAACATGGTTATTGGGGTCGTTGCCGGAGCCGGAAATCACCAGCACCTTGCCGGTGTGCATGAGCGCCACATGCACCGGATTGATGGGCATCTGGTTGGCGAGCGTTTGCCATTCGCCGGTAAGGTTGGGATGCGTAGCCAGCAAAGCACGGGGCGCCTGTTTCGCGTGCTCAGCCGGTTCGATGAACGGCAGTTCTTCCGGCTTCTGCTGGGCGAAAGCGCCAGGCGCGAGGTAGGCGCAGGCGGCCAGCATGGACCATAGGCAAAAAAGACGGTGAGACCTGAGGTAGAGATTCATCATAGTGCGATTCTCCCTGATGCGAAATTGAAGTCGCAGGCTTGCGCCAGCGCTTTACAGAAGCGGATGACTCATGTCCGGTCATTATTAGAGCACAGAAGCATTGCTTTTCCCTGTATCGCTATCCCTCAGAATCTTCGCAGTACACGATGATTCCGTGAGCAACGGCAACTCAACTGCAACTCGCGTTCATTCGCGGCCAATCTCTTCGACCTGACGGCAAGCAGAAGAGGCGGCCTCAATTTTGATACTCTAATCGGGAGGGTGCCTTTCCCGAGACATGCTGGCCATCCGTGACAACCTCGCGCAGTGCATCAACGCCTTACGGGCCAACCGGATGCGTTCCTCGCTCACCATGCTGGGATTGACGCTGGGCGTGGCCACCCTGATCACCGTTATGACCATCGTGCAGGGAGCGAACCTCTATGTGGAACAGAAGATCGCCAACCTGGGCACCAATGTTTTTCAAGTCGCGCGAACGCCCTTTGCAGCCACCGATTTCACCGTCATCCTGAAAGCGCTGCGCTACCGCAAGATCGAGCTGGACGACATGCGCGCGGTCGCCGAGAAATGCGCGGCCTGCGGGGAAATCGGGGCCACGGCCAGCGCCACAGTCCGCGCGCGCTCTGGAAGCACCGAGGTGCAGGATGTCAACCTGGCCGGGGCGACCGCCTCTATGGCCGATATCGACACCCGCACCGTCGAACAAGGCCGCTACTTCACCACCTCCGAGGACGAACACCGCGCCAATGTCTGCCTGATCGGCGACACCCTGGTGCAGCGGCTTTTTGGCGGTGTGGCGCCCCTGGGCCAGACCGTGCGCATCGGCAACGATGAGTTGATCGTCGTCGGCACCATGGAAAAGATCGGCAGCGTGCTTGGCCAGGACCAAGACAACTTCGCGTTGGTGCCTCTCTCGGTTTTTCTGCGCATGCGGGGCGCGCACAGCAGCCTCACAATTAACGTGAAGACCGGCAAGAACGGCTTCGAGCAGGCCCAGGACCAGGCCCAGCTCATTCTGCGGGCCCGGCGTCATCTCGCCCCAGACGCCGAAAATGATTTCTTCATCGGCACCAAAGAAAGCTACATGGCGTTGTGGCGGAGCATCAGCTCGGCGTTCTTCGCGGTATTCATCATGGTGAGCGTCATTTCCATCATTGTCGGCGGCATTGTCATCATGAATGTGATGCTGGTGAGCGTGACGGCCCGCCGCCGGGAGATCGGCGTGCGCCGCGCCGTGGGCGCCACCCAAAACGATATCCTGCGGCAATTCATGGCCGAGAGCCTGCTCCAATGCCTTGCCGGAGGCGCCGTGGGCATCACTCTGGGATTTCTGGTCGCGCTCGTCCTGCGCACACTGACTCCCTTCCCTGCGGCTGTGCAGACATGGGTGGCGGTGATGGGCGTGCTGTTAAGTTCGGCGGTGGGTCTGTTCTTTGGAATCTACCCGGCGCTGCGCGCCTCGCGCCTCGATCCGGTGGTTGCCCTGAGGGCTGAGTAATGACATTCATGAGCGCTTCCCAGGCGCGCGAAAATTTCAGGGCGGCCATGGAGACCCTGCGCGCCTCCAAAGTCCGCTCCATGTTGACGGTGGCCGGCATTGTCATCGGCGTGTCGTCGGTGATCTCCATGGCTTCCATCATCGGAGGACTCAACAAGTTCGTCTCCGACAAAGTGCAGTCGCTCGGCTCCCGCACCTACTTCCTCACGCGCTTTCCGCCGGGCACCGATCCTTCCCGCTGGCCGGAGAAAGTCCGCATCCGCAAATATTTCGAATACAACTATGCCGATTCCATCCGAGCTGCCGCGCCCGACGTGAACATTATTACCACCGTGGGCACACGCGGCTTTCTGTTCGGCCACACCAACCTGATCACCATCGGAGACCACAGCGTGGAAAAAGTCATCCTGCGCGGGGCCGAGCCCCAGTACACCGATGCCATTCCCCTGTTCGCGGTGGAACACGGACGCTTCATCACCGCCTTCGATCAGGAGCACGCGCGCCAGGTGGTGGTGCTGGGCGCGGCCATCAGTGAGTCTCTGTTTCCTTACGCCGATCCCATCGGCAAATCGGTGCGCATCAATGGCTTCCTCTATGAAGTCATTGGCGTGTTTGAGCACGACCAGGGACTCTTTGTGGGGCCGGGCGTGGATATATTCGCCATCATACCGCTCAGCGATTTCCGGAAAAAATATCCGGATGACAAAGAGTTGGTGATGGCCTTCACCGTGCCCGAGGACGTAAAAATCGAAACCGCAGAGGACGAGGTAGTACAGGCCTTGCGCCGGCTGCGCCGCGTGCCCGCCGACAAAGAGAACGACTTCGAAGTCAGCTCCCCGGACTTCCTCAGCAACCTGTGGAACCAGCTCACCGGTGCGCTGGTGATTCTCACCTCGATTATCAGCTCCGTGGGATTGCTGGTCGGCGGCGTAGGCGTGATGAACATCATGCTCATCTCCGTGACCGAACGCACGCAGGAAATCGGAGTGCGCAAGGCCATCGGCGCCCGCCGCGCCGACGTCCGTCTGCAATTCCTGCTGGAAGCCGTGGTGGTCACGCTGGTGGGCGGGACCATCGGCATCCTGATCGGGGCCGGCGTCTCGACACTGGTGCGGACATTCGTGCCTTCGGTGCCGGCTACGCTCTCTTATCTATGGGTGGTCATCGGCTTTGTCATGTCCGTGGGTGTCGGTGTGGCGTTTGGCTATTACCCGGCGAATCTGGCGGCTAATTTGGATCCTATTGAGTGTTTGCGGTATGAATGAGAGATAAAAACCTTGCCGCCTTCAAGATTCGCCCGTTTGACGGATACGAGTTCCAGTTAAGCCGATAAGCTGGCAGTGTGCCAGAATCGACGGCATCACGGGTGTTTCGGTACCAACGGCTGAGCTGGCACAATCCAAGGCCAAAGATGGTAACGCCTAGCGGCCGTCCGGTGAGCCCTTTATACTGATAATCGTCTGTTGCTTTTAGGAGGTCTACATTGGAATTCGAAGCAGCCTTGGCTTACGCTGCTCAAGGAAGAGCTGTGCTGTTCCTTGGCGCGGGTTTTTCGTGGGGAGCAACTAGTCTGGCAGGCGAACCTTTTCTAATGGGAGCCGGACTTGGTAAGGCGCTTGCCAACGAAGCAGGAATACCCAGCGACCTTGCGTTAGAAGACATCTCCGATATCTACATGGCGAAATATGGTTCAGCAGTCCTTCTGCAAAAACTGAGAAACTTGTACGTAGCCAAGGACGTCACGAAGAGTCAAAGAGAACTCGCCAAACTGCCTTGGCGACGGGTCTATACGACCAACTATGACGACGTTTTTGAACGAGCCTGCACCGAGATTGGAAAGAAAGTTGCATCTTACGGTGGGAAGGATCCTGTCGGCAAAGCTTCAAATAACAGTTTGACTTGCGTTCACTTGAACGGCTTTATTTGGACTGCCACTGAGGATTCACTAGCTCGTGAACTGAAGCTCACCACAACTAGCTATAGCTCTGGCTCCGCGATGAATGATGAGTCGGCCGACCGATTTCGGTTCGATCTTCACGCAGCGCAAGCCATATTTTTTGTCGGTTACTCGTTGGCCGATCTAGACCTCAAACGCCTGCTCTTTGAGGAAGAGCTAAAGGAAAAATCATTTTTTGTTCTCAAGAAAGATCCAAATCTAGCCGATGCACATCGCGCGTCGCTATTTGGACTTCTCGTGGCAAAAGGTGTGGATGCTTTCGCTGATGAAGTTGCGGCATTCCTAAAAACCTATTCGGTTCCCCATAATGCTGCCCCGATCAGTCACTGCATCAAGCCGTATACGCCTTCGATGGCGTCCGATCCCATCGAAGATAGACATCTTTTCGAGCTACTGCTATCCGGTAAATTACGTGGTGAGTATATTGCCCCGGCGTATCTAAAACAGGTTACTTACTGTGGAATCAGAACGGCAGTTCAACGCTTCTCTGAAGTCCTAGTGCCAGGGGTCGGTGTGATTTACTTCCATTCATCCCTTGGTAATGGAAAAACGGTTGCGATGGCCTTTGCTCATTATGCAGCGTTCGTCAAGGGATTCCAAGTGTTCACGCTTGCGAACCGTGGTGACACACTCACGGAAGAACTGCACGTCGTTTTGGACAAAGGAGGGCACGCGGTTATTTTTGTCGATAACTATACCGAATGGCTGGATGTTCTGAGTGCATTCCGGGGCCGAGTTGGAAAGGAACTCACGCTTGTGATGTCGGCCCGAACTGCCGCTCATGAAGCCCTGTTCGACCGGGTTTCCGACGCCGTCGGATGGCGTGACGCCTTTGAGTTCAATTTGGATGAAATGGACGATGACGAACTGGAATGGGTGTCTGCCTTTCTTGATCACTTCGGGTTCTGGAACGATATGGCTGGAAGTGGGGCGTCCGCGAAATTGAGATTCCTGAAGGACAAGTGCGACGGCCGTTGGAGCTCTGTTTTACTTAAAGTATTCGAGGCTCCACAGATGGTGGAACGCCTTGCAAAACTGTTTCAAGCATTCAATGAAACGTCGGAGTATAAAGACGCGCTGACAAAACTTCTTTTGCTAAGCGTGTTGGGTTATCACCCAAATTCGCCGACACTTATAACACTCTGTGGAGATGAAATCCTCACCAGGGGGTTCAAAGAGAACGCAGTCGTGAGTGAACTCATCGATTTTGCTGGTAACACCTTCAACATGCGATCCTCAGTTATGGCGACTGTAATCCTCAAGAAGATTTCCGATCCCAACCGGACTGCGCAGGCCCTTATCCGACTTATCTCTCAAGTAGATGTGCTGGCATACGGCTCAGACTATCACTTCGAGCTCTTCAAGAATCTGGTGAGATTCAGCGGTTCAAACTTGTTCTTCCCAGAGGAGAGCCGGGGTCGATCTGCGATGCGGGTCTATGAGGAAATTAAAGGGTTAGGCCACTGCAGCCGTAATCCGCTGTTTTGGCTGCAATACGCAATTGCCGCGTTGGTGGCTAAGGATTTTGAACGGTCGGGATTTTATTTCAGCACTGCCTACTCCCATGCGAGCAATTTGGACCGCTATGACTCATTTCAGATCGACAATCATTACGCTCGCTTTCTTTTAGAGCGAGCTATAGACACAGACTTCAACGCCGCCGACAGAATGGCTCCCTTCAGAGAAGCTCGAGGGCTCCTCAGACCCCAGTTTGCGGATGAGTGGCGGCATTATCCCTACCGCGTAGCAACCGCATATTTTGGTTTTCTCACTCGTTTCTCCGCAAATTTGGCCTCCCCCGAGAAGCAGGAGATCAAAGGGGCGGCAACTGAAATTATCGAACGGATTGCCAAACTTCCCCTTGACCGGCAGGCGCACCGTTCAGTACATGAATGCTATGTGGCCCAATTCAAGATCGTGCGAATCGTTGATGAGAACAGCATATAGCGGATAGTGGTCGATGTGCGGGCAGAATTTTCCGCCCTTGCTGAAGGGTCAAAGGTTCGCCAGGCGAAAAAGGAAAATCGCCATAGATTGCGTTTATCTATTCAGGCTTCACTATCGACGAGGATCGGATATCACATGGCGATGAATTTCTTTTGGTCTCGAGTATCATGGACGGCAATAGTCATTTGTGTGTTCAAGTTAGGGGCGTTAGCAACCACCGCTGCTCCGCCGGACCCAAGCGCAAGTTGTGCGAGCGGTTACTATGCGGCAATGAAGCCTCAGGCCGGCCCGTCATCTCCATCTACGGGTGACCCGTCGCCCCTGGTTGTTGTTAGGGGGCGCGCGCCAATCAACACGGCCAGCGAGGTTGCAATGGGGCAGCAGGTCACAGTCTGCGTCATGGGCCTCCACGACTGGATTTATAAGCAGAAGAAGAATCCTGACACTCTGCGCCTCTTCATCGGCGGCTACCTGCTTACAAAAGTGTCGCCCAGCTCGATTTCACCGGCCAGCCAGGAGTATTTGAACTTTACCCTGCAAATGGATACGGCGAACTCAGACGACTGGAAAGCGTGGGCCGCGATCGTGGATGCAGCACACCATAGCGATGAGAACCAGCTCCCGATCAGCATAGGGATTTCAGATTCCCGGTATGTTTTCGAGTCAAGCGCTTTTGTCAGAATTGTTCCGTACCCGAAGAGCTGGCCCTGGCTCTTGCTCGCATTCCTCTCTCTGTTGACTGCACTGATCTATTTTGCCGCAAGAACTGATCTGTTGCGCTACGTGATCGGCGCAAAACCAGCAATGCCGTTGCGCTCGCCATATAGCCTCGGTCTGGTGCAGATGGCGTTCTGGTTCTATCTGGTCGTGGCAGCGTACGCATACATCTGTGTCAGTACACGGCAAATTCACATTCCCATGGGGTCGGTGCTCGGATTGCTTGGCATCAGCTCTACGACGGGCTTGGCCGCGATATTCGTTGATAAGCAGAAGGAGGCGAGTTCGCGCAGTCAGAGAAACTCTCTCGTTGCAGAGCGTGAGGCCCTGAAAGCGCGCATTGCCGGTCTGCAGGACGCGGGCATCACCCCGGGGACCGCTGCCGAGAGCGAGCTGGCGCAAAAGCAATCGCGGCTCACCGAAGTGGAGGCAAATCTCAACCTGCTACCGGCGGCCCCCTCTCCCTCCACCAGCAGAAGATTCATTCTCGACCTCTTGAATGATGGCGACGGAATCAGTTTCCACCGGTTCCAGATTGCTGTCTGGACAATTGTTCTCGGCACCGTCTTCGTCTGGGCCGTCTACCGGAATATGGCCATGCCGGAATTCGACCCTTCCCTGCTCACGCTGATGGGCATCAGCTCAGGAACTTATGTCGGATTCAAGTTCCCGGAGAAGCCGAAGTAACGGGAGATCACCACTGGCTCTTCACATTTCTTGCTCAGCGGCGCTATCTCGGGGTTCCTTCATCTACGCTTATCGCGTCCCACCCTTCGCAAACAGCGCGAAGGGTGGGGCACCCATCTCTGCAGTCCATTACCGTACCCCGAAGGCGGCATTTTGCGATCCAATGAAATGAGAAACAGATAGTCTTCAGCGCCGACCTGGTATTCGGCAGCCCATGGTCGGAACGGTGAAGATTCCACCTGCCGCGTCCTTCCCCGTGACAAAGGGCACCCCTACCGGCTTGGGCGAACGACGGGCCGCGAATTTTACCCGACCAGCAGCCCGCTACTTCTTTCGTTTCCCTGGCGGCTTGGTATTCCCGCGCGCTATCGGCTGAAGTTCGCCACGCGCGATCGGCATTCTGGCCGATTGATAGTCGGCTGCCCAGTAGCCTTGTACCTGTTCACTCTTGACGTTAAAGAAGTTCTCCAGGGCAATGGCTACCTGGAACGAAAAATCGGTCGAGTAAGCATGCTCGTTCATGGGAGTTGCGCAACGGGTGTTCTGGAACCAGCGCATCCATTCCGGCGTTCCTCCCTGGGCCGGAGGATCTTTCTGTCCGTCAGGGACTGCGGTCGGCGGCACCAGGCTGGTAACCGGCGGATACTCGGCGGCAATATGGCACGACATGCAGGAGGTGGTGTTCAGATCGGCGGGGCCGTTCAGCCGTCCGTTCCAACCCAGATGTTGCGGCGGCAGGTCTTTGTGGTTGAAGATGGCAGTTTCTTTCAGCTCTGGGTTCACGGTGGTTGCCAGGACCGGGTAAACTCCGCTGGTCACGTTCTTCTTGTTCTCAGGATCATCGCCCCACATGAGGCCCACGGGCACCAGATTCAGAAATTTATTGGCGTTGTTTACTTTTCCGTTGTAGACAAACGTTCCAAACACCCAGCCACTCAGGCCGGGAGCATCGGCCCGTCCGTCGCGGACTGCAATATCCATTTGCAGCAGGTTCACAGCCGTGACCTTGCGGGTGCCGGACTTCCAGAAATTCTCTGTGATGTATGCCTTCCACTGCAAAGGGTTCTCAAGATAATCGATCTTGTCGGTCCCCTGGGGCGCATCGGTAAACAGCAGCTTGGCGAAGACGGTGCCCACCGGAAAGCCGCCGCCGTAACGGGAATCGGTGGCGCGCGGATCGGGATTGTTCGGATCGGCCCACATCTTCCCCATGGTGTATCCGGCCATATCGTTGACTAGGGTAATGGCGTAGATGGAATATCCTCCATCCTTGCCGGCCTGCTGCGGCCCCAGTTGAAACGGCGTCACTGGCGCTTCTTTGATCAGCCCGCGAAAGCCCTCGGTGCCGCCGTTAGGCGGATAGGCATTGTCACCCGTCTGCGTGGGATGCAGCCAGGGAATGTGGTACCAGCCGCGTGTCTTGTTTTCAAAAGGGTCCCAGTTGGGCAGGTTTCCTTCGAAGGCATAATCCCGCGCTGCCACCAGGTATTCTTCCGGATTCTTCTTGAAATCAATCTTCTCCATGAAGGCCGGTAACTGCTGTGGTTTTTCCTTGGGGAAGTCGGCCTTGAGACGGAAGATCGGCTCGCGGGAATATTTCCCGATGTATTCGGCGGGTGGAACCATGAAGCCGAAATCCGGGAAGCTGACGCCTCTTTCCTTTTCCGCCGATAGTTTCAGCGCGGCCGCCGAGAGCGCCGGCGGCGCAGCCGGGGGCGGCTGCGAGTTGCATCCCCATAGCGCCGCACCCAGGGTTAGCAGAGTAATGGCCGCCAGTATTACGGACTTCTTCTGTATCGTCGAACCCATCAGTAAAGTTGACTTCATTTTGCGCTCCTGAACTAGTTTCGTGACCGCTAAAATTACCAATGTCGGCAAAAAGCGGAATCGCAGTTCCGATGTCCGATTACCCGATGTCCCGATCACCCGGTCCGCGATGGTTCCTCAATCTCCCGGTCTCTGCACTAGAAATCCTTGGTTGATACTTCACAAGCCCGGCGAACTTCCTGGACAGTGGCCGGGGCATCCATTCGAAACAGCCCGTTCAATTTGCGTTCCAGCCGTGATGCGCGCACGGCGGCCTTCACCGCCAGGAACACGCTGGTAGCCAGCACCAGTGGAGGCTCGCCCACTTCCTTGGCGGAAAAAATATCGTTGGGATCTTCGGGAACCTCTTTGGCCTCATTGCGAGGAAAGAGATGGACGTTCAACTCCAGAGGAATGGTAGACATGGCCGGCGGCTTGTATCGCCAGGTGTTCACGGTATTGAGACGGCCCTTTTCCGGCCCCTCCTGCTCGAACACCAGCTTTTCCGTGAGCAGATAGCCAATGCCCTGCACGAACGCGCCTTCCACCTGGCCGATGTCGATCGCTGGATTCAGACTCCAGCCCATGTCGTAGACGATGTCGGAGCTGAGGATCTTGACCTCGCCCGTCAGGACATCCACTTCCACGATTGAGCAGGCCGCCGAATAGGTGAAGCCGACGAATGAATCCACGGCGCCACCGGGCGGTATCTTTGTATTGCGCACCACGCCCGGAATTACCGGTTGCAGCTCCGCCGGTTTATAGGCTAGGGCCGGCACCGGAACGGTTCCGCCCTCCATTTTTGCGGTAAAGCTACAGACCAAGCTGACCCGGCTGGAATAAGCCATGCCCACCAGGTTCTGCCAGATGAGGGCGGTCTTTTCGTTAATGGTGACCTTCTTGGCCCAGCCTTGTTCCCCGTAATTCCAGAAGTCAATACCGCGGGCCTTACACCATTCTCCACCGTTCTCTTTCAACATCTGGTAGCCAAACTCGGTGAGCCGGGCGCGCAATTCCTGGCATGTCTGCTTGACCGCCTCGGCGTTGTAGACGGTCCCGGTGGAACCTCCGGTACTGGTGGGATTGGGAGTGACACCCGTCCGGGGATTGTCTGCGTAGATCAGGTCCATGGGGACGTTGAGCACATAGGAAGCCACCTGCACCACCTGGGTGGTCAATCCCTGGCCCATTTCGACGCCACCCTGGTGGATCAGAACACTTCCATCACCCTGATTCACAGCCAGAATAACGGCAGCCTGCTCGAGCATCACCAAGTTGTATCCTGAGCCGTACTTGACCGGAAGCATGCCCAGCCCTTGCTTGCGCCATTTGTTTTTCCGGTTGAACTCGTCGACCGAGCGCCTTTTTTCCGCGTAGTCACACTTGCGCTTCAGGAAGTTCCATACATCCTTCATATAGCAATACGACAGGGCCTGGCCAAAAGGAGTCACATCGCCGCGGTCGTAGAGGTTTTTCTCTCGCAGGTCTTCGGGCAACATGCCTACGGAAAAGGCCGCATCGTCGATGGCGTTTTCCATGATCGCCTTGCCCTGAACATCGCCGAAGGCGCGGAAGGCCGTGCTGGGCGCGGTATTGGTGCGGCAGACGTCGATCTGGTTCTGGAAGTTGGCCACGCGATAGGCATTGTCGGCGCGCAGTTGGATACAGTTGGAAACGATGAACGAGCAATCGTAGAACGCCCCGCCATCGCCCCACATCTTCGAGTGGATGCCCCGGATAATTCCCTTATCGGCGGGCCGGAACTCGCCGCGATCCACGGCAATCTGATACTGCCCATAATAGGCGTGCCGCTTGCCGATCATGCTGGTATCTTCTTCGCGCGGCACCACCAACCGCACCGGCTTCTTGCTGGCGTAGGCTGATACCGCAGTTGCGCCGACAACAAAACGGGCCTGTTCCGTCTTGCCTCCGAACCCGCCGCCCACCGCCGGGACCTGTATCTCGACCCGGTGATACTGAACGCCCAGCGCCATGGCCACAGTGTTGTGCATCTCCATGGGACTCTGGGTTGACGGCCGGACGATGATGCGCCTTCCATCGGCCGGTTCGGCGATGCACGCCTGCGGCTCCATGTAGAAATGGGCCTGGCCTCCGGTGGTCTGCGTACTCTCGACAATCTGGCAAGTGAGGCCGTCCACAACGCCTTTGCGGTTCACAATCTTCCGGTCCAAAGGATCTTTCTTCGGCGTGGTCCATTCGAATTGGCTGCCCGGCCGCGTGATCTGCCACACATGCGAGGCGAATACCGAAGTCGAAGGTGTATCCGGGTAGATGCTATCCATCTTGATGGCATCATCCAGGCTCAAGATCGGTTCATACCATTCCTTGGGCCAAGGTTTACCGCTATTCAGCGGCCACTCCACCTTGCGATAGCCGACGCACTCGCGGCCCACGTAGTCGGCAATGCTGATCGCCTCTTGTTCCGTAGCCGCCAGCACCGTGGCAATCGATTGCCCCACGTAGCTCACCCGATCTTCCGCAAATATAGGTTGATCGCCCCCCATGCCCTGAAAGTTCAATCCGCCATCTTTTATGTTCTCGCAAGTAATGAGATCGACGAATGAGGGGAAGCGCTCCGATAGGTGTTCGCGCAGCTTCCCGGCCTTCACCGGCCCCTTCCCTTCCGGGAGCGTGAAGAAGTAATTGGCCAGCGCCCGGCGGCTCTGGACGAATGCCGCATTGACCGTAAGCGGCGGGACCGGCAGCTCGTGAGTATAGTGAATCTGGCCGGAGGTCTGGTACATGGCCGTGAGCTTGATGTAGGGCTGCGAAACCGGGGCCTTGAACGCCTGGTTTTTATAAAATTCCCGGCCCTCGCTGACCGGCCATTTGCCCCAGGTGATGATGCCGCTCGATTCAAGATCTTCAGGGACGGCTTGTCCTCGGGCCACCAGCGCATTGATCACAGCTTTATAGAAGAAGGCAACGGCAAGCTGTACCCGGTATTCATCGGTAAAGCCTTCGTTGGGCAGCCCTTTCATGCGCGCTTCCCATCGGACGAGTTCGGCATGGACTTCCTTCTCCAGGATTTGCGCCCACCTGGGAAGGTCTGCCAGAGAGAGCTTGCTGCCGGTAAGGGCCCGCTCGGTCGCTTGCGCGCGCCACGGGAAGGGCGCGATGCCCGCGAACACCAGGACCGCTTCCTGAATCTTCAAGTCCTTGGCTACATCCAAGCGCGTGGTGGAGTTGACCACGCTGTGGGCGTTGACATCGCGCAACGCAACTTTCTGCGCCAGCACTACATCGCGCGGCCCTCCGCAGGGCAGGTCAAAGCTGATTAGAACGATCTTGTCGGCCAGCCCGGCATCCTTACGCACACGTTCCACCAGTTCCTCTAAAGTACTGGTCGAGCGGCTGGAACGTCCGCCGCTCACTTCCAGGTAAGTAACCCGTGTCTGGCAGGCAACCAGCGCGGTGACCAGATCGGAAGCAAAAGGCTCACCTGTGCCTTTGGCAATGTGCTTGAGCACCATCATCACGTTGCCGCCCACAGATGCCGCGTTGCGCACGATGCGTCCGGCGGTCCGCCGCGCCATGAACTGCGTGGCCCAGAGGCGGCTGGTCTCTTGGTCGCCTCGTGATTGAATTGCGGTTTCGAGTGCGGCAATCAGATCGTTGTAATTCGTGCCCGCGCCAAACTGCAATTCACCCTTCTGGACTTTCGGCGCACGGCCGAGTTCGGGAATCAGCCGGATATCCACCAACACTTCAGCTTCGAGATACTCCTCTTTGTAGACCCCGTAGGATGTATTTCCATGCACCAGCCGAAGTTTCTTGCCCCGATTGCGGACCATGATCTGGGCCAACTGCGCCAGCGTGACCGGCGTATGCCATGTACGGTGGCCGCCTTCGACGGACACCGGCGTGGCCGGGGCCTCCGCCTGTATCGGGAACGGAATCACGACATCCGCAGGGCGTTGTGACGCGCAGCCGTCATCCCCAATGCAGGGCATGCGGTGTTTTTCGTCCTGCTCGCTCCAGTCGGAGGCGAAGGTCTTCATCCCCGTGAGAATGGCGCGATAGCCGGTGCAGCGGCATATATTGCCGTCGAAGATGCCTTCGATCTCGCGCTTGGTGGCTTTGGGGTTGTTCACAATGAACTCCGACATGTTCATTACAAAGCCCACGCTGCAGTAACCGCACTGGCTGCCATTGTTCATGGCCAGCCGATGGGCCACAGGGTTCATTCCATCGTGGGTCGCACACGAAGGATGGTCAGCCGCCTCTTCGCCGCGCTTTCCCTTGAGCGTGGCGCCCAGCGCGGATTGTACTGCTTTCAGCACCTCGCCGCGCTTCTCGCGCACCTCTTCCTGGGCATCGAGCAGGGCGGGCGCAGGCAACGCGTCCGGTGGCGGAGCGCTGCGGGAGAAGACCGGAGAATGATGCAGAAAAGGAGGATTGGGCTGGCGCACTGCGCCTGTCCCCTCGACGGTCGTCACCACCAGCCCCCCCAGCGCGCAAACCGGCCTCAGGCAGGAATTGATGGCGCGGTGTTCCGCCCGCTTGGTGGCTTCGTTCCAGTGGGAAAGAATCACGGTACAACCGCCGCATCCACCCTGGCCGCAGGGCTTCTTAGGGCCAGCCAGCGCCACATCGGGCGAACGCAGATAGTCGATGAGCAACAACTCTGGTGATGGCTGATCGACCGTCACCGCTTTTCCGTTGAGATAAAACGTCACTTTGTTAGTCATGGCAGTCATTGGGGTCAGTCATTGGCGAGCAATGCTCGCAGGTGAAAATTGGTTATTGGTAAAAGCCTTACCCTGGGACAGAATGCCGGTGCTTTTCACGCCCAACAGTGGTCTTGCTGAAACATTTGCAGGATTATCGGCGTGAGCTTACATCAACCCAATGCAGAAAGCGAGTTCAATTTTGAAAGTTGACCCAAAAGACTCAACGCGAAGGAGATTGTTCACGGAAATTTAAGGCTGTTTAAAAGACTCTCAGAAAAAATAGCGGACCGCTTTGCGATTTGTCATGGTTCGTCCTACACAAAGTTTTACAGCGTCACGCCCAAGCGGCTAGAATTGCGCCAAGACCCATCCCTTAAAAAGAGTGCCCAAGGAGAAAAAATGAATTGTATCCGTAAATTTACGGTCACGACCGGTCTGGCCGCGATGATGGTGTTGAGCGCGATGGCCCAGAATAACGCCAACCCTAACGACAACACCAAGGCCGGAGTCACCACCGCGGCGGGCGCCAAGCTCGCAGTCTTGCCGGTTTTTCCCGCTTGCCTCACGCTGTCAGCCCAGCGCGGCGATCCGTTCAAAGGTCCGGCCGTGATCCTTATTAAGATGACGCCCGGATGCAAAGTAGTGTGGCACTGGCACTCTGCCAACGAATCCCTGCTGATGATCAGCGGCAAAGGCAAGATCGAAATGAAGGACGAAGCCACCACAGGCGGCCCCGTGGCGCCCGGTGACTACGTATTTCTGCCGGGAAAGCACGCTCACCAGTTTTCATGCGCTGCCGGCTGCACCTTCTTCGACGTGACCGAAGGCGCCTTCGATATTCACTACATCGATAAAGACGGAAAAGAAATTCCGCCCGAACAGGCGCTCAAACCGGCCAAAAAGCCTGCGGCCAAAAGCAAGTAGAGTTCAGGGCCTGGGGCATGAAGATACCCATCAGCCGCAGAGGCTGCTGGCTTTCACAGCATCAACTCTGAGCGAGCCAATAGGGTGTGCCGTCGCCGGTTTCCGGGTCGCCGGAGGCGACAATAGAAAATAGCCCGGCATGTCCCGTTCCGGCGCGCGTTTTGCGCCGGAACGGGTAAATGCCGGGTTCAGCGGAATCAAAACCTCCAAAGTCGCCGAAGGCGACGACAGCCAGATTCTGGCCAGAGGCCCAGGAGAAACGAAGATGAATTGTAGCCGTAAATTTGCAGTTACCGGGCTAGCGGTAATCATGGCGATCATAACGCTGAGCGTCATGGCCCAGGAAGACGTTAAGGCCGGAGATCCCACCAAAAAGCTGGGCTCCTTTCTGGGCAAGTGGCAGTCGGAAGGGACATTCACTGACGGCCCCAAAGCCACGTCAACGCTGGAGTGCCGCTGGTCGCCGCTCAACGACTTCCTCATTTGCGAACAAGCAGTAACGATGGCCGGGAATGAGACCCACCAGCTCACCATCTATTCCTGCAATCGCGAAGAGAACGCCTGTTCGTTTATGACCCTGGCCAGTCCCGGAGCCAAGCCGGCTTCGGGCGCAGTGGCGATCAACGGCAATGTTTGGACTTATTCACTGAGCTTCGAAGGCAACGGCAAGACCACGCAGATCCGCACCACCAATGAATTCACCAATCCGCGGACAGAGGTCTTCAAGGTTGAGTCTTCCGGCGACGGCGGCTCTACCTGGAAGACGGTCCTCCAGGGCACGGCGCGTAAGACCGGAGGGTAGCGGCGAAGGTGCGAACGGAAGGCTCCTAACGATTGAAGGATCAAGGCTTTTCACAGCAAAACTTTGCAACTTTGTGCGAGCCAACTTCCGAGTCGCCGGAAGCGGCAATAGCAAGATTCTGGTTTTCTTGCGCCGTAGATTAGTTTTGGTTATTCGCCAGCCGCAGAGAGTATCCGGGCTTCGAGCGCCGGAGCAATAAAGAAATGAGCTTTCGCGCGGAGAGCTAGAATTTCAGGCCGTGGAAGTATCACTGACCGTGCGCATAGCCAAGGTCTTGGGTAAGTTCGTCCTCCGAATAGTGGCGGGCGATATTGCGCTGCTGAATGAGATTGGCAAATGCGAAGCGCGATATCTCCGCCAGTTCGCTGGCCTTACCAAACGGAAGAATACCCTGCGCGTAGAGGGCCACCGCCAGCTCAGTCCGCAAGCGGGGTTCGATCTCCGTGGCGGGAAGCCTGATGCTGCTGGCGATGGATTCCGGGATGTCGAGGTAATAGGCCATGTGTCTGTTGCTCTCTAACAATATGACAGCCCTGGCAGGTTGTCACCCGCTGAATCAGATTTGGAGGCAAAACATGAAGGCTTCTCTGTTTTATCGGATCGCATCGGTACTTCTGCTGCTGATTGCTGTCGGACATATACTTGGGTTTCGCCAGTCCGATCCCGCATGGGGAGTGGATGCCCTTCTTGGCTCCATGCGGTCAATTCACTTTGACGTACAGGGGTTCATCCGGACATATTGGGACCTGTTTAGCGCAGCTGGATTTTCGGTTGGCGTGTTTTATCTATTCGCGGCGGTATTGGCATGGCAGCTAGGTGGCCTTCCGGCAGAGACATTGGCGGTCATGCGCGTCACGGTTTGGGCCCTCGCTCTTTGCTTTGCCGCCATCACGATTGTGTGCTGGAGATACCTCTTTATCGTCCCTATCGCTTTCACAACCTT
>DATMNZ010000082.1:0-7507 GCA_035568495.1 Saccharimonadales bacterium (SeqCode)
TCGATCAGGGCCATCACCTGCTTGCGCGCCCCGGCCCCAATGGAAAGCATGGCGATCACCGCAGCCACGCCGAAGATCATGCCCAGCATAGTCAGCAGCGACCGCAGCTTATGCATCATCAAGTTTTCGAAGCCGAAGATGAGATCGGAAAAATACTGGGTCCATTGGCTGGGTGATAACAGCGCGCGCCAGTTGCGCCCGGCCTTCATTGCCCAACTCCCAGCGGAGACGATGACGGCCCGGACTGCTGTTGCTTGTGGAACTGCACCGGATCGACGAGGGCAACTTCTGCGCCCTCTTTGAGGTCCGCGACCGCTACGCGATTCTCGGTGCGGAACTTGATTTTGACTTCCGTGGGTTCAAACTTGTCGCCGCGTTTGAGGTAAACCACCAGCTTGCCGTCTTTTTCATGCAGACATTGGCTGGGAAGGTAGAGTTGGTCCTTCATCTGGCTGCCGCGCACGAGAACCTGGGCGGTAGTCCCGGGCCGGACTCCGTTGGCGCGTTGCAGCAGATCGAAAGTTACTTCAAAGCGGCGGACTCCCCCGGCATCGAAGTCAGCGCGCGCGGTCATGCCGGCGATGTGCTTCACGCGGGCCGCCAGGACCGATTGCGGCCCGGAATCGGCGCGGATTTCCGCCGTCTGGCCGGGATCCAGGTTGGCGCGATCGGTCTCGAAAATCTTGGCCACCACCTCCATCTGGCCCACGTCCAGCACCTCTGCCAGAAAACGCCCGGAGAACACCAAGTCGCCGTCGTGATATTCAGGAAGGGTCATGCCCGGAAACATCATGCCGCCGGAGGCATCCAGGTTGTCCTTGATGGCCACCAGGCCATCGATGGGGGCCTTCACGGTCATGTTCTCGATATTGTGTTGCGCCACCTTCATTCCCAGTACAGCGGTGCGGCGCTTCTCTTGGAGCAACGCCAGGCCGGAAGCACTGGACTGGGAACGGGAAACAATGTCCTGCTGCAGTTGCTCCAGTTGGCGGCGGGCCTGTTCCAGCACCAGAAGGTTCTTGCGGGCATCGATGTCGCCGGCCAATTCGTTGCGTCCAACTTCCAGTTCGGCCCGGCGCACATCAAAGCGGGCCTTCAGCAGAGCGACTTTGTCTTCAGCTTCCTTGACTGCGGCGTCCGCCTTGGCTTTGACGATTTCCTGCCCGGCTTCCTCCATCTGCGAACGGCTCTGTTCCAGGTTGTATTCCTGCTCGCTGGGGTCGAATTCAACGATCACGTCGCCGGCCTTCACGGTGCTGCCGGTCCTGGCAATATGCACGATCTGCAACGTGCCATTGACCGCCGGGGCCACCAGCATGGCGGAATGCGGACTGCGCAGCTCTCCGGTGGTATGGATGTCGAGTTCGAGCGTCCCACGCTGCACCCGGGTGGTGGGCACGATCTTTTCCTGAGAACCGAACTGCCGCACCGAATAGGCGGCCCCCAGGCCGAGCAGCACCACGGCCGCAGCCCCAATCACGATCGGCAGCGTCTTTTTCTTCATCGGGTCCTTCATCGGGCCGACCCACCTGTTTCCGTGGGATCTTTCAAGGCCACTTTGTCTCCCGGCTTCAGTCCGCTACTGATCAGCAACTGGGTACGTCCACGCCGGGCCACCCGCACCGTCCGCTCTTCAAATTTCGACCCGGTCAAAACGTAGGCCACCAATCCACCATTCTTTTCAAACACCGACTCCACCGGCGCCAGAATGCTGCCGGCGACCCTTTCCACCGCGATGCGTCCACTGGCGCTCATGCCTGGCCGGATTCTCGAATCCGGCTCCAGAATTTCCACTTCGATGCTGAAATTCTTGGTAAACGGCCACACGGAATAATCCACCTTGGCCAGCGGACTGATTTCCGCGACCCGTGCCTTGAACTCTTTATCGGCAATGGCATCGATGCGGACCATCGCATCCTGGCCGGCCTTCAGTCTACCCCGGTCGGTCTCTTCTACACGGGCACTGGCGCGCACGGCGCTCAGATCGGGAAGCTCGGCAATCAGCGCTCCTGACCACGCCCGGTCGCCTTCTTTGAAATCGGGGGCCACGGTGCCGGTCGCCCAGTTGCGCACCCGGAAGTTGGGCATGATGGTCACCATGCCATCCGCGGGGGCGCGCACGGTCAGCACCTCGACCTGGTTTCGCGCCCGCTCCACATCAAATCGCGATTTCTCCTGCTTTTGTTTCTTTCGCTCGACATCGGCAGCGCCCGACTTTTTGGTGGAATCGGATTTCTGATGCATCTCCTTGAGCTTCTGTTCAGAATCGGTAAGCTTCAGCCGGGTTTCCGCACCGTCGATCTTCGAGAGTATCTCCTGCTTGCTTACATCGAGGCGGGCGCGGTCAACGTCGAAGCGCGCCTGCAGAACGTCGGTGGCCTGTTGCTCCTGGCTAAGCCGGGCCTCTGCCCTCATATGCTCGATATCGGCCTGGGCGGACTTCAATTCCGATTGCTTCTGTTCCAGCGATCGGTCGAAGTTTGAGGTGTCGAACTGGGCAACGATGTCGCCCTTTTTGACGATAGTCCCGGTGGGCACTAGCTTTACAATCTGCAAGTCACCGCCGATGGGCGGGGCCACCAGTTGTACCGAATGCACGGCCTTGATGTCACCCCTGATCTCGACGAAGTCGACGAACTCGCCGCGCACCACGTCCGCAGTGGGCGCCGTGGGAGCGCCGGTATGATGCCACGCGACGCCGGCAGCCCCCAGGAGCAATACCAGCCCCCCGGCGGATATCATCAGCAGTCGTCGCTCGCCTCGGAATTTCTGAATCAGCCCGGTAGTTTTCATACGGTTACGTTGCGCAAAAGCACTGCTCCCTTTTCCACTCCGGAAGTAATTACCTGCTCCACATCGTTGGCCGGACCGAGCTGTACGGCCCTTGGTTGGTAACCACGGCCTTCCTTCACGCGGACAAAGTCCTTGCCTGCGTCTCTGAAAATCGCGTCCCGGGGAGCTACCAGCGCGCCGGGTTGGCGCATGACCTCGACGTCGACCGCAGCGGAAAGATCAGGCATCAGCCGCGCATCAGCGCCTTGGACTCCGATGGTCACGGTGAAAGTCCGGGTGCGGGAGGAGAAGCCGCTGCCCTGGGCTACCAGGGCAAGACGCTCGATGCGGCCCTCAAAGGCAAGGTCCTGGTAAGCGTCAAGGCTGATGCGGGCGTTCTGCCCTTGGCGCAAGTTGTCGATATCCGCCTGGTTCACTTTGGCCTGTATCTGCATGCGCCTCGGGTCGACAACCTGCAGAATGGCGAAGCCCGGCCGCGCTTCGTCTCCTTCCTGAATCTCGCTGAAAGAGCCGCTCTTCCACTGGGAGCTGACCACCGCGATGCCATCGCTGGGGGAGCGGACCACCATTTTCTCAGTGTTGCTTTGGGCCCAGCGCATGGCGGTTTGGGCGCGGTCACGCTGGATTTCCAGGATCCGCAGCTCGGCCCGCGCGGCCCGGCACTTGAGATCAAATGTCTGCTGCAACTGTTTCAGGGTGGCGCGCGCCTGTTCCAGGTTCTGCTGGTTCTTTTCCGCATCGATGCGGGAAAGAATTTCATTCTTTTGCATCTCCAGTTCAGCGGTCTTTTCCGAGTCCTCAGCCTGCTTCAGCCCGGTCTCGTCCGCCGCGAGCAAGGCGGCCTGGTCCGCTTGTTTCTTGCTGATCTGCGCCAGTAGGTCTCGGTATTCAGCCTGGCGGTCAAGCACGTTCTTGAGTTGCGCCTGCCGGTCAAACTCCACCAGCACGTCGCCGGCATGGACGGTCTCGCCATTCTTAATCAGGCGGGTAATGATCAGCGAACCACCCTGCCCGGCCAGGCGGGGCGCGGCAATCGCGTGGGCTTCCACCGCCTCAACCGTCCCATGAATGCGCTGGCTTTGGATGAAATCTTTGCGCTCCACAGCCGCAGTGCGGGGCTGCCCCCCAGCGGCCGGTTCGCCCGCCGCCGAGCCTCGACGCCCCAGCAACGCCAAGGTCAGGACCGCTACCGCCACCAATGAAACCACCAGAACGATTCGCCGCCTGGACCTCGGCGACGGAGCGGCAAGCAATGGGGAAGGACCGGGGCCAACCGGAACCGGGGGCGTCTCCCCGGCCGGGGCTTCCCGAACGGGCGCCACTTCCGTAGCGCTGAAAAAATGAGTTGGCTGCTTGGCTTCGAGCACTTTACCTGACCCTTGGGACCCAATGAACGGAGGTCGCCGACCTCACAGACCTTACCGCCCATAACCGTCATTTAAACATCCAAAATACTATATCGGTACATGGCTATGTGGCGGAATATTGTTTTACATCCTTAAACTGGAAAATGGCCCAATTCCGCCCCAGTCTCTCCTCAAACACCATATGAATGCTCGTGACACCGATTCTTGCAGGATAATTTTTGGGTTTCCGGGAGCAGGACTCGGCTGGTTGCCGCCACTATAGTAGACGCTGCATGCAGCCTTCCGTTAGTGGGAATTCGTGAATCGCCCTTGGTGACAGCAATGCTGTTCTCAAGACGAGAAAGCCCTTGATCAAGGGCAATGAGACCGCCGACTCTGCGTTACAAACCAGCGCCCCGGAATTGGGAGGAGGCGACGAACTTAGGATATGGGCTTTATGGCTATAGTAGCTATATACTATAGCCATGCGTGGCCACAAAAAACAATCTGGCGGCATCTCGGCGCCAGTAGAGTCGAATATATAACCGCCGACCGGCGACAGCACAATGCTTTCACCGCGGAAGGGTTTTTCGGCGCCTTTCTTTCTTGAGGAAACATCGGCGGACCTAAGTCAAGAATCTCTTCATGACATGAGTGGGCCTGAGACGCAACTTCAAGAAAATCCGGAATTCAGAAGACACGGGACTTGCGGTGGGAAATTTTCCCGGCTCGTATTACGATTCCCTGCGAAGGAGACTCTAATCATGGAAAAAACCAAAAAACTCAACAAGCTTTCACTCAATCAGGAGACCCTGCGGACTCTTAACCGCGCGGAATCTGCCGTCAACGCCAACAATCCTCGCACCGGCGTAAAGTCGGTGTGTGCCCCGGTTTGCACTCCGGCAGCCGTTTAATGATTTGAGCCGGGGCGAGGACCGCAGTCTAGGGCCCTCGCCCCGGCCAAGTGACAAATTTTTGGGTGGTAAGCATACCCAAGCTTTTGGTTTTCTCTGCGCCCCCTGCGATCTCCGCGCTCCCCCTGCGGTTCAATCTTTTGATCTTGCTTTGCGTCCTTGGCGTACTTTGCGGTGGATCCTATTTCGTTGTGGCAACGTCATGCCGTGGTCCTTCGCCCAAAAACCGGGCCCAGGATTTCGCCTGCGGGCTCCCGGCCGCAAAGGGCGCGGCCTCACGCCCTCATTACGGCTCAACTTCGCGCAGCCGGCCGGTATTTACATCGTAGACAAATCCTCGCACCAGTATCTCCTTGGGTATCCACGGGTGGGTGCGCAGCTTCTGAAGCTGGTGCCGGACGTTCTCTTCGATATTCTGAAAGGCAAAGAAGAAGGCCGGAGCGATGGCCGCGGTCCCGGCGCGGGTCTGGATTCTGGTGCGTAAATCCTGTTCAGTGGTCATCATCAGGCCACAATCAGTGTGGTTGATGACCATGAATTCCTGCGTCTCCAGCAGGTAATGCGACACCAGCAGAGAGCGCAAACTATCGTCGGTCACAATGCCGCCGGCGTTGCGGATAATGTGCGCATCCCCGGTACCCAACCCCAGAGTGCGGATGGAAAGCCGCGTATCCATGCAGGTGAGAATGGCGATGCGGCGCGCCGGGCGCGGAGTAAGACGGCGCAGCTCGTGCGTACGCGAGTAAATTTCGTTGGCTTCCAGAATTTCGTCAATCACACTCATGGTCAGGCAAGTCTAGTATAGTGACCGGGAGATTAGGAAATCATCGCGGATCGGATGCTCGGGAGATCGGGTGATCGGAACTGCGAGTTTGCATTTTCGCGAACTTTACCAATATTCCCGGTGACGGCACTAGCAAAGCGTCTTCGTTCTTCAAGCTCGTGTTCTTTGGACCGACGCCATTTGCCCCGGCTTACGTTTCCCTTCCAGGCCCGTCTAAGTCAAACTGACTGGAACTACCTCTCCGGCAAACAGGGGCAATTCCGTTACAATAGCGAGATACAGCCAGGAAACAAGGGGATTTATGATGAATCGTTCCGTTTTGCTCGGTGGGATTTTACTGCTCGCCATGGGCACGGCATTATCTCAGGTCCAGCCCGGCAAGTCTGATGGCCCGCAGGCCGGCATCCATGCGGCGCCCAAATTTGACATCAAAGACCTGGATACTACGGTTGACCCGTGCGTTGATTTTTATCAGTTCGCGTGCGGGAACTGGATGAAGAACAACCCGATCCCTGCCGACTATCCGATATGGGTCAGCTTCGCCGAGATCCAGGAACACAATTTGAGTATCCTGCGCGGCATTCTGGAGAAAGCCGCCGCCGGCAAACCCGGACGCACTGGTGTGACGCAGAAGATCGGCGATTTCTATGCCTCCTGCATGGATGAGCAAGCCATCAATCGCAAACGGATTGGACCGCTGCAGGCAGAACTCGACCGGATCGCCGCCCTCCAGAACAAGACCCAGATGATCGAACTGATGTCGCATGAGCAGTTGGTGGGCCCGAATCCGCTGCTGGGTTTCGGCGCGGGCCTCGACCTTCATGACGCCAGCATGAACATCGCCAACATCGACCAGAGCGGCATTACCCTGCCGGACCGCGATTACTACCTCAAAGACGAACCCGCCATGGCCCGCATGCGGGCCAATTATCTTGAGCACCTGAAGAAGATGTTTGGCCTGCTGGGCCAGACGCCCGAACAGGCGGCGGCCAGCGCCGATACGGTCATGAAGATCGAAACCGAGCTGGCCAAAGCCTACATGGATCGCACTGCGCGCCGCGACCCCAAGAACCGCGACCACAAGATGAAGGTGGCCGAGATCCAGGCGCTGGCGCCGAACTTCCATCTGGACCGTTACTTTGCCGCCAGCGGCGCTCCGGCCTTCACTGAACTCAACGTCGGCAACCCGGACTACTTCAAGACTGTCAATGCGCTGATTGACTCAACGCCGCTCGATGCCTGGAAGACCTACATGACCTGGCACATGCTGAATGCGGTCTCCGCATGGCTTTCCGGCGAGTTCGTGCAAGAGAACTTCAGATTTCAGCAAACGCTTACGGGACAAAAAGAGCTGCCGGTGCGCTGGAAGCGCTGCATCAACGCAACCGATAGCGCACTGGGCGAGGCCCTGGGCCAACCGTACGTCGACGAAACCTTCGGCACGGAAGGCAAGCAGCGCATGCTCAAGATGGTGGAAGTGCTGGAAAAGGCGCTGCAGAATGACATCCGCGAACTGCCGTGGATGACCGAGGCCACCAAAAAAGAAGCCCTGGTCAAGCTGGCTGCAATTCGCAACAAAATCGGTTTTCCGGACCAGTGGCGCGACTACAGCACCCTCGATATCCACCGGGGAGACATGGTGGGCAATCTCTTGAATGCCAACCTATTCG
>DATMNZ010000083.1:0-50541 GCA_035568495.1 Saccharimonadales bacterium (SeqCode)
CGGCAAACCGTTTCAGGTACTCGTGTACCGTGCTTTGGCTGACTTGGGCGCTACGGGCAATCTGCCGTTGGCCCAGTTTCAAGTCGAAATGCAAACGCAGAACTTCTCGGGTCTTACGCATGGACAGTCTCTTTCCAGGCATCTTCACCTCCTCTTCGGAGGGCAAGGTACTCTGAGTTGAATGTCCAGCATCGCCATGAACTTTTCCACAGGCCATTCCGGGGCGATCCCGATCACCCTTCCGGGCAATCGCGATCCACTGATCGCTTTCGCTCAGGAATAGTGATCGGCTTCACTCAGGAACGGTGATCGGAATCAGCCCGGAATAGTGATCGCGATCCGGCAGGAATGGTGATCGGCTTGCCCCGAAATCCGCAAACGGCAACAATAGCTTGAACAATGCAAATGTTACGTGTGAGTATTGTAACAAGAGCAAAGGCACAGGCAACGCGCCGAAAAATCCGAAGTACAAAAATCAGAACTGAGGGTTGAGCATGGCAGAGAACATGGTCAAAGTCACAATATCTCTCCCAGAGAATAATTTAGCTGGTGCTGTTACGGAGTCGGTTTGGGCCGAACCACAAGCTGACGGGACATACAGAGTCAGGAACGTGCCCTTTTACGCAAAAGGAATCAGTTACGGCGACCTTGTGGAAGCAGAGCCAAAAGATGGCCTCCTTATGTTTAAGGGCGTCGCCCAGCACAGCGGGCACAGTACATACCGGATTTTCGCGAACGGTGGACGCACGGCTCCTGATGTTCTGGCTTTGGTTGAAACGCTTAAGAAAATGCATTGCGATATCGAGCCAGCAACGGACAAATTAGTCGGAGTGGACGTTCTGCCTGAAGCCGACATCTACAAAGTGTACGCGACTCTTGAGCAAGCTGAACGTGAGGGAAAGATCGACTTTCAGGAGGGACACTGCGGTCATCCTTTACGAGCATGATTGTAGTCTCGCTCCGTTCCCTGGTAGCGGCTCCTGATTGTTGCCTTTAATTCTCCTACCCTTAGTGTGGCGATTCCGGCACGGCCAGTCCCGGCATTGGGGAGACACGGGGTCAGCCTGAGAGAAGGGATATTTAAGGCCATGCGAGATGTTGATCAAATAATGCAGTCGATCATGAAAGTCTGCCCGACGGTCAAAGTTCGTCAGCTTAAGGTGGCCAACCCAGGGACAGACGACGACGGGGTCTGGTTTTTCGAACAGCCGGGGGATCGGGGTCAGCCTGATCCGCGCGATTTATTTTTTCGTGCGGCACCTCCCAATCAAGTCCAGGCTCCATAGTCCCTATACACCAGACGCCGCCAGGAGGACCGTCTCCGCCGTGAGCCACGGAGCCACGGGAGCCACGGGGTCAGCCTGATCTGCGTAATTATTGTGCGTGCCAGCAAGTAAAATCCAATTCTGAACAGGCCGGGCAGCCCACAGATGCCCCCCGGCTGACGGTTTGTAGTCAACGTGCAACTAGTCTGCGGTCACACTCAGGAATGAATTGGCTCCGGTCCGAGGATCAGCACCTACCGGGCGGGCGCCGCGAGTTACAGCTACGACATCCTCGGACGGATGGCCACCGAAACCCGCACCATCGCCGGGGTGAGCAAGACCGTCAGCTACGACTACAACCTCGACGGCTCGCTGAAGGCATTGCACTATCCCAGCGGGGCGGTAGTCACCTATACACCAGATTCAGCCGGAAGGACCGTCTCCGCCGTGGACACGACCAACACCGCCAGCCCCATCAACTACGTCACCAGTGCGACTTACGGGCCGCACAATGCCCTGACCGGCTGCGTCAGAGATCATGGTCACGACCACGGGCAGGGTGATCCCCATGCACACGACATAGGGCGACCTGCTGATGGTTCTCCCCCCAACTGCTACCGATCGTGGCCCGGGAAGACCCGTGGAACCAACAGATCCACAGCCGCAGCGGCAACAACCGCAGCAGCAACCGCAACCACAGCAGCCACCGCATAAAGAACCGCAATAGCCGCAGTTGCGGTGCGGCGAAAGGTGTTCGGCAAATGAAGAATCACGATCAGTTTCACGATGGCGTCCTTGAAGGACTATGGATCGATGGCACAATTGTTCATGTGTTTCTGAGTACCTTGAAGAAAGAACGATTCACTGCCGTCGCTGAGGGAGTGGTAGCGCTGGCAGCGAATGGTTTCAGGGCAGGGAATATCATCTTTGAGGTTCTCACGCGTGGTCACGAGGAGATTGTTTCCAGCGATATTGCAGAGCTTTACGATCTGCAAGATGGCCCCCAGGGTGAGAATCAAGGCATGAAATTGCTTGAGAAAGCGCAGCACGAGGGGCTAACTCTACTGGAGATTAACCCTTCTTACGGTGGCACTTGTCTTGTCCTGGCACACTCAATCAATTTTTTTGCCAGCGCTCATGTAAAACTGATCCCTTAACGATCATGAGGAATTGCCCCCTCCACAGGTTACGGTGTCAACGCTCATTTAGATTTGACCCCTTAGCGCTCACTTAGAATTGACCCCTGGGCGATAAGGCAGGCCAGAGCAGGTGGGGGCTATTTGTCGAGGATCACCTCCTGAGTGGTTTTGGCTTGACGTTTTTCTTTTAGCCGGTGGCTGTCGCCGCGGATGTTGATGACGGTGGAGCGATGCAGCAATCGATCCAGAGCGGCGGAGGCCATGATGGCATCGCCGGCGAAGACCTGTCTCCAATCGGCAAAGGGTTTGTTGCTGGTGAGCACGATGGCTTGTTTTTTCTCATAGCGTTCACAGATGGCCTGGAACAGCAATCTGGCATGAGCCGTTTTCAGGATCAAGTAGCCGACTTCATCAATGATGAGCAGCTTGGGGCGGGTGAGATTTTTGATCTCACAGGAGAGTCCATTCTCGGCCATAGCGCGGGCCATGCGACGTGCCAGTTCGATGGCCGAGGTGAAGTAGATGCGATGGCCCATCTCGGCGGTGAGTACACCCAGAGCGATGGCCAGATGGGTCTTGCCAACCCCGTGCGCCCTAAAAAACGATATTGCGGCTCTCGTGCAAGAAACGCTCTAAAGACGACAAAAACCATATTAGAAAAAGTTGTTGCTGACAGCACAAACATGGAGCCATAGAGCCATATAGACATATGCTGGATTCAATCAGGCCAGACACATCATTCGGCTGTTGCAAGCTGCGTATCTATCGATCGCCGGAGCTTGAGTCCGCCCAGAACGGATATTCCATCGGCACCAATGGTGAATCCCTGACTGGTGACGAGGACGGAGACTGGAGCAGAAACTGGGTCGTCATTGGATATGATGATACGTCTGGCGATCCTTTATTCATCGACACATCTGAAGAAGGATATCCGGTCTACACCGCCATGATTGGTCAAGGCCGCTGGGATCGTCAACGCATCGCCGTCTCACTCACTGGCTTTTCGCACGCGCTTTCAGCCATTGCCGCTGTCGCAGAGGGCCGAGAGCATCCGGTGACACTAGAGCAGAATCCATTGACACAATCTGAGGGCGATAACGTTCTGGCAAGCATAAGGCAGCAAAACCCCAATATGGACGTGAGATTCTGGGAGACCCTTCTCAGTAGCTGATATATAAGCCCACAGATGACCCGGGCTTACGATGTCGAATTGATTATGCACGTCTACATAGCCTTCCATCGTGGATCGGCCTAGACTGCTATCTCATGGAGTAACCGCTGTGTTGTCGAAGCGCACCATGCTTGCATGGGAGGGCTTTCCGTGGCAATCGACATAAAACATCATGTAGAAGGCCGGCGGAAGGTTCTCGGTTTGCGCATCCGGCGCCTGGAACGCGAGGTTGCTGGGCGTCAAGGCGCGGAAGCGAAGGTTGAAAAAATGCTGGCCGTTTTGCCAGCCATGGGTCGCGGAGGGCAGTTTGATCAGGACCAGCGAACCATTGTCGTCCTTTCCACACGCGGGCAGGTCACGAAGTTTGACGTTAAAAAGATCGCCGCTATGAATCAGGTAATAAGTACTGCCGCCAATTTCCTTCTTGTACTCATAGTCGACTGGGCGTGCCGGTTCTAACGAAGTGATCTCCGCCCGGCGGTTGCCGTCAATGAACAAGTACGGCGGACTGTAGATTTCCGCCACCCAATCTTCGGTGGGCGTGGTCAGCATTCCCTTTTCTCCCTTGGCCATCGGACCGTCCCCGAAGAAGTACATGTCGATATCCACCAGGCTCAAGTCGGGCAAGGGTTGTCCCGTTGAGAGCGTCCCCGCTGGCGCCGGGGCATGGCCAAGATGCACCGTGGCCCGCGCCGAATTGCCGCCTGAGATCCAGACCCGGCCATCCGGCAGCAGGATTGCGTTGTTGTGATACAGCCTGGGCTCAACGCCTTCGCTCATGCGGGTCTTTTGGTAGCCGGTGAAGACGCCTTTTGAATACTTCGGCGTCATCAGAATCGGGTAATGGACCGGGCCGTAAAAATCATAGTTCCCACCGTTCGTGACTAGGACCTGGCGCGTGGGCAAGATGATGGCGTAATGCATGGTGCGGTCGTCTTGCGGAGTGTCCCCCAGAAAGTTGGGTTCGAGCGTCCAATGTCCGCCCCCAGGCTCGGACAGTGCCGGGAAGAACGTTTCCAGTTGCCGACTCGCCCGGCCACCGGCAAAATGCGTGGGGCCGCCCGGGTTCTGGTCGCAGGTTGCCAGAACATTCATTGGCATGTAGGTCCCGGGAGAAGTCGGTTGCCCGCCCAGCAAGCGAATGTTGCCATCATTGGGGTCGCGGAATGTTGTGCCGTAAGAGGTGATTTCATCCGGCCGGTTGGGACCATGGGTAAAAGAGATCGCCGGATTCTGGCGATTGCCGCCGATGGTGGCCCAATACGTGTTCTTTGTCTTCCGCATATAGGCGGTGTCGCAGGTACGCAAACTTACCCAGTCGCCTTCGCGGGTGAGGTAAATACGCCCATCCGGCATCAGATAATTTTCCGGATACAATTTGAATGAATCATACCGGTTGGCGATCCGGCATCGTTCCGGACAATCGGCTTCCGTTCCCGGAGTCGGTTTGAAGTTTGGATTGATTAAGGTAGAGTACGGACTATTGGGCAGGGTCTTGACGTCTACCGACTTCCAAGCTGCCTGAGGATTGCTTCGGTTGAAAGCGGCCGGGTCGAAGAAATCCACAGTCGAGTTCATCTCGAACATATACATCTCCGGATAACCCTTGTCGAAGCCGACAAACCCGCCAAAAACAGACAAGCGCCCATCCAACAACGGCACCAGGCTCGCGTACCAACGCCCGCGTGGCATGAACCCTGAAAAGACCCAGGGGTCGTTGGCCGGCCCAGGAATCTTTCGCCAATCGACATTTGGCCAACTGATGTTCAGTTCCTTCTTCCAGTCGAAAATAAACGTCGAGCGGTTTCCCGTGCGGTAAGGATAATAATATTGTGTGCCGCCGGTGAAGAGCACGTTGCCGTCAGGAAGGTGCTGATGCCCGGTGCAGAACAGATCGTCAGGGGCGAAGTGACCGGGTTCCGAGGGGTCGGCCACCGGTACAGGATGGGGGATCCGGTAAAACGTGTTGTCCGCTGGATTGTAGATCGCGGCGTTGTTGACCAGTTCGTAGTAGGTCTCCAGCTTACTGTTAAGAAACGGGTCCTCGTACATGTTGAACACGCCCTTGCCCGGCAGCGGACTTGCTTCCTTGGGATAGAACTGGATCGGCGCCAAGTTCCGCCAACTGCTTCCAATCGCCAGCAGGACTTTTCCGGAAGGAAGCAACGCCGCATGCACCGTCTGCGTGCCGAGGACCCGGCCGATGGCAGCACTGGTAGGCCCCGGAATCACCGTGTCCCACCGCCCATAGATGCTTGGATCAGGGCTAGCTACCTGAGTCCAACCGGTTCCCGCGAGCATGGTGAACACGACAAATAGAGTGGAAGCTATGCGACAGAGGGCGTTCATGCGGCTCTCCTGGAATTGTAGGTCACGACCTGATCTACAAATGCCTAATTTTCACAGGAACGATAGTCGGACGAGAAGCAGGACTGCAATATCACGTTGGTAATTAAAAAACACTTACTATCAATAAAGCTAGTGCTGCGACCAGGAAATTATGAGTAGATTCGACATCCACTCTTCATGAATGTCTGCCGACCATTTCGCTCGGAAGAGCCCTGTGAGCGCCAAATGCATGAGCAGGTTCCTGAGCTCGGCGGGATAGAGCACATTGGCGTCATACAAGGCGGTAAATGCAGGCACCGGGTTTAGATACCCAGTTCCTGGTCATAGGCCGCCAACTCGGCAAGAACGGCTCGCCGGTCAGCATCGGCCCGGCGCTTGTACTCGATCAAAGCTTCAAAGCGTACGCGACGATGTGTACCCACCCTGCGAAACTCAATCTTTCCCTCATCAAGAAGCTGTATCAGGGACGGGCGCGAGATATTCAGCATGTCCGCGGCTTCCTGGGTCGTGAGTTCAGCGTGTACGGGGATAAGAGTGACGGCATTGCCGCGCGCCATTTCTTCAAGGATACGAACCAGCATCCGCACCGCCGTGGCCGGAATTCTTACCGTACTTGCCGTCGGGTCATCAAGCATGCGAAGCTGAAGCGGCTCTGCGGTTTGCTTACGTGAGGCCAGAATCAGGCTTGTTTCTTTGGCCAGTGTCGCTTCGGCTTCAGAGGGAAGCGTTGGTGCCAATGGTGCTTGTACCATATTTGTATTTTCCTAAAGCCCTAATCGACTGTATCATATAAACGAAGCAAGCGCAATCAATCGAAGCAATCGCTATATGCACTTTGGTTTCAGAATCGGATGGCTGCGTTCGCAGAGCAGGCCGTCCCAAATCCATGTATTGGCGGCTTCTTTACGATCTGAGGCAGACATGGCGATGCTCCACCGCGCGAATAGTGGCAGGCGAGATTTGCAAGTTTCCTCTTCGCATCGGAGTAGTCCTAAATAGGAAGTATCAACCACTTCGTCTTGGAGTACCGGTTGCACCTTGTATGGTCTCCCAACTGAATTTTCGTGACGAACATGCCTTTCTACGCGCTTGCAGTGCGGGCATGGTACGGCTAGCGACCGAGAATCATTGGATGAGTTCGGTGGATTCTCAAGTAGCGGGTCAAGCTTTTCAGTTAGGAGCCAAATGGACGTTCGACACTTATTGCAGAAAAACAGATCATGCTGATATCCCGTCACTTTCAAACCCTCCATAATGGAAATTGCTGAGGATTATATGCTTCAAAGCCCGCTTGCCTGTGAGGGTTATTTGCTTACGCTGCTAGCATCGAAAAAGTCACTCAGTGTTTTCATAAATCTATCCGCTCTTATTCGCGAATGCTGGCGGATTACAGGAATCGAAAGGTTATCGTGCATGTTTTTTCTTGGATGGGCCATGACAAGGGCTGCTGATTTTGTTTTTAATCTGCATACATGGCATAAGGGTGAAGGGCAAGGCGCTCTCTTGGAATAGTGCCATTATCAACAACGCGCATGTCGAACGCCGGTATTTTTTCTCCCTCGGCAGTGTTTACGACATGAAAGATTCTTTCAGTGTGGTAGACGGAATGATTGAAGGTAGATCGGTAAGGAACGCAAACGATGACTACTGGCATGATAGACCCATTAGCCGTTTTACTGTCTTGACCGACTTTTTGTTCTGGCCCAATATCTTTTCTACTAATGTTCATTGCCCACTGCTGCTTTGTATCTCCACCGGGGAGCAGCGTTTCTCCAATGCTTGGGTTGGTAGATTGCGGGATCTCCCTCTCTCTGCAAAACCGTTCACGCTCCTTGGCCATATCGATAGGCTCAATTGGTAGGATTTCGGCATCTGGCCAAATTCTGATTGCAGGAGAGTGTCCAATATTTTTGAAAGTGGCGACCAGGCCAGCATGTGCCCCAGAGGAATCAAAGATGAGCGGGGTGTCAATTTCAATGTTAACCAATACCCATGGGCGCTCGGCCATCTCCAATTGTTTAGCAGCGGTGTCAGCGGCTCTTTTGGCAGCATCCGCAGAGTCCCTATTGGCGCAATACATCAAAGCCGTGAAGATCGCATAGACCAGCCCAACGACAAACGCGCTAATCTCAAGACATTTCTTCCATGGTGGCGTGTTGTCATTTCCGTGTTTAGATGTTTTGCAGGTCTTTGGGGAATCGCTTGGGGTTGGTGGAATCTCCTGGATAATCGGAGACTCCCCTAGAGCGAGGTCGCCTTTTATAGCGGCTTGGTCTTGTGGGATTTCGGGTTGTTTTGTTTCATCATCACCTTGCATGGCGCGTCATTTTAGCAAAGAAATGGCGATTCTGTTTGATATTCCAGGAAAACAGATAGAACGCAATAAGGTCATGCCCATTCCAGCAATTCGCGGATCGTCCAAATGTGGCCCGTAACTTTCTCTTCCATGCAGGGTGTAACCCGCAGACTCATGTGTACCCGGCAGAAATTGTAATATGCGAAGTGCAGGGCTGCCGCTGCTTTCATGTGCGGCAGACTCTTTGAGAAAGCATTAGTCAATCTAGTCAGTCTCCGCATCTGCATTCTGATCGTGAGATTCTGACGCTCAACATGGCTGGTGCAGATTTTGCTTTCCTCGGGATTGCCTTGAATGGTCTTGGATATAACCTCGATGATCGGACTTGGGGAGTTTGTGGCGCTGTCGTGCTGGCCATACTCGCCATAGAGCTTAATACTACAGTGTTACAAACCTGCAACCAGTTGAAATTAAAAGAGCTAAAGCAGATCGAGTTTCAGGTGATTTTTCTGTCATAGTGATTATCCCCTGATAATTCACGCTCTTTCGATGGCGGTCGGATTTTTGTAACACTGTAGTATTAATCAGTTGAGCAAAATCGATATCACTGCCAAAGGCACGTTCAATCGCTTCGATGTAAGACCGGAATCCGTCCGTTGTGATTTTGAACGTGGTTCGCAAGGCGCGGCTAGAGATCGTCAATAAATTTCCGCGTGGTTTGCACTGTGCGCTTGCCAATCATGAACGAAGGAACGATCTTTGATTCAGGATCAATGGCGGTAAAAATCCACTGGTCACCAAAATCAGCGGGATCGTCTTTGCGGACGCGCTTTGCTTTTTGAAAAGGAAACTCCAAATTTCATCGCTTTGGAAATATTTGCATTTTTAAGATTTTGCATTTGGTGTCCAGAAGATTCTGACAACGCTCACCGGCCAGGAGCAGGAGAGCCATGATCGTGTTGCGGTTTGTTCTTGTTAAAATGCTCTGTGCTCCTAATCGAACACCCCTCAAGAAGACATTGCAGGACGCGCACGGCAACATCAATGCTGATCCGCATGGTTCCGAGTGCAGACGCGGGCTTTGCATCGCTGAACGTGGCATTGCAGGAGCACGCGCTGCCCAGGGGCGTGCGGGCAGGAAACTGGCTGACCATCAAGCGGGCAGGCACACCGCCGGGCGCGCCAGGAGACGATTATTATAACTTGGTCTCCCATCACTTCGAGCATCTTGAGGCCAGTGGACTACACGCCAATATCCGGCACGCTCTGCAATGAATCGTTCACGCGGTTGGTAAAGTTGGCGACGCTGGTGGTCAAAACCAGTTCCAGAATCTGTTCCTCAGAAAAGTGCCGGCGTAACGCCTCCAGATGATGATCGCGGACGGTCGAAGGCGCGCGTGTGACCTGGTCGGCAAAATCGATTACGGCTTTGTCCTTTTCATCAAACAGTTGGCTGCGATGGTAAAAACCCAACGCCTGGATTTGTTCAGCAGTGATGCCAATCCGCTTCGCCGAAGCGGAATGAGCGGTAGTTCAATACTGGCATCCATTGATTAAAGATGTCTTCAGATAGGCAAGTTCCTTGTAGCGCGGCTCCAACGCGCCCGCGCCGGTGATGGCCGAATAAAACGGCAGAAAGCTCTTGAGGACTTCAGGCTTGTTGGCCATCAATCCAAAAAAGGCGGGCATGTGGCCGAAATTCTTCTTCATGCCTTCATAGATCGGTTTCAGATCGCCGGAGGCCTTTTCTTCCGCTAACGGTTTTACGACTGCCATTTGGTTTGCTCCTGACTGATTTATATCTGAAAGAATTATACGATGGGTGGTGGATGAGCGGACCGGCCAAGCATACAAGCGCATCGAAGCCGCAACCGAAAGCTGACACCTAGCACTTTGCTCAATACGGTTCACTTGAGGAAAAACGGACATCAAAGATCAACATGCTTATGTTGGTGGCAGGATTTTCCACCCGCCAGCAAAGAGCATCTTTCAAGGGCGCTCCGCCCGCTTGTGCGGGCTACGCGCAGGCCCTGCGGGCGGCAAGGAAGGGACATATCCCGTTCCCTACCCAGCGCGGGACGCTCTGTCCCGCAAAGAACGCGGAACGGAGCGTCCCGCGCTGGGCCAACTTATTCCGCTCCGCTGGCGCTGGTGTATCGACGACCTTGCAGCATCTATTTCCTTAGGTGAACTGTATTGACGCTGTGTTGACCCATCAGTGCGCCCCCATTGTGGGGCCGCCTGTGCTTTTAGGTTTCTTCATGATCAAGACCAGCGGCAAGACGGCGACGAACATCATGGCCAGCAGGAAAAAAGCGTCTATATACGACAACATGGCTGCCTGCTGCTGGACCAACCCAAAGAGCGCCGCATACGCTTGCTTCGTGGCGGTGGCGATGTCCGCACCTTTGGCCACCAATCCATTGCGAATCGACTCGAACACGGCGCGCCCTGCAGGATCGAAGGCCGTCACCCGTCCGCTCATATCGTTAGAATGCTTTTGCACGTTCCGGGCCACCAGGGTGGTCACGCTCGCTATGCCGATGCTGGCGCCGATGTTGCGCATGAGGTTGAACAGGCTGGTGGCATTGCCCATCTCGTGCTTGGGAATCGGGCCATTGGTGATGGTGGTCAGAGGAACAAACAGCAGGCCCATGGATGTCCCCTGGAGAAGTTGCGGCCAGAAGATCTCCCAATAGCCGGCATTCATGTTGAGGCGCGAGAGCAGAAAGAGACTGAAGGCGGAAGTGGCCATTCCCACGGCCAGCAGCTTGCGCGGTTCGACCTTGCTCATGAGGATGCCGACGATGGGCATGAAGAGAAAGGAACCCAGTCCGCGAGGAAGCAGGGCCATGCCGGCTTCCAGCGCTGAATATCCCATCAGCGTCTGTAGCCAGACGGGCAGCAGCACGGTGCTGGCGTACAGGATGAAACCGAGCACGGTCATCAGAAATACACCGGTGCTGTACGTACGGTTCTGGAACACACGCAGATTCACTACTGGATTCTCGGCCTTCCACTCGCGCACGATGAAGCCGATCAGGCCTACGCCGGTAAGCGCGGCCAGCATCACGATAAAGTGTGACGACAACCAATCTTCTTCCTGGCCTTTGTCGAGCATGATCTGCAGGGCGCCGATACCCAGCGCCAGCAGGCCGATGCCCCAGTAGTCCACTCTCTTCTCTGAACGGCGGATATACGGCGGATCGAAGATGAACAGCGAAGCCATCACGGCCGCGGCAATCCCTACGGGCACATTGATATAGAACAGCCACCGCCAGCTATAGCTGTCGGTGATCCAGCCGCCCAGTACCGGGCCAAGCATTGGCGCAACCACGATGCCCAGCGCCCAGAAGGCCATAGCTTTGCCACGTTTTTCCGCAGGGAAGGCTTCCAACATGATGGCCTGGGAAAGCGGCTGCAACCCACCCCCGGTTGCACCCTGCAGGACGCGAAAGACAATCAATGAGGGCAGATTGGGCGCCAGACCGCAGAGGACGGAGAAGAGCGTAAACCCGCCCACCGAGAGCAGCAGTATGCGCCGCCGGCCGAAGTGGTTGGCCAGCCATCCGGTGAGGGGGAGAACGATGGCATTGGCCACCAGGTACGAGGTAAGCACCCAGGTGGCTTCATCGGTGCTGGCCGAGAGGTTGCCGGCGATCTGTTTGAGCGAGACGTTGACTACCGTGGTATCGAGCACTTCCATGAAAGTGCCCAGCATCACCGCGATGGCAATGACCCAGGGATTGACGTTCCCAAAACTGCGTTGTTCAGGCATTTCAGTTCACTAGGACGGTTGATACTACCGACATACCCGGCCGCAGAATGTGTTTCGGGTCCTGGCCAGGGTCGATGCGGATGCGCACCGGCACGCGCTGCACTACTTTTACATAGTTGCCGGTGGCGTTTTCCGGTGGCAGCAGGCTGAAACGGGCGCCTGTGGCCCCACCCAGAGAGTCGACTGTGCCTTGGTAGTCGCGTTCGTAGGCATCAACGTGAATTCGGACTCTCTGTCCGGGTCTCATCTTCTTCAATTGTGTTTCTTTGAAGTTGGCCGTCACATAAATGTCTTCAAGGTTTACGAGGGCAAACAATGGCTGGCCGGCTTGCACAACCTGGCCGGGCTCCACGCTGCGTTTGCTGACCACCCCGGCCACCGGCGCAGCGACTTTTGTGTATTGAAGATTCAGTTCGGCTTGCGCGAGCGAGGCGCGATACTTTTCCACCTGGGCATAGGCGGCCGAAGCGCGCGCACGAACCAGACGGATCTGTTCGGGAACGGTGCCCGCAGCCGCCGCCTGGGCGGCCGCCTGGGCGGCGCGGCCCTCAGCGGAAGCCACGCCGGAAACCGCCGCATCGAGTGTGGCGCGGGCCGCGGTATTGGAGGACACACCAGCATCGTATTGCTGGCGCGAAATTTCATCCTTTTGCACCAATTGCTCCACACGCTTGAGGTCTGCCGATGTACGAGTGTAGTTGGCCTGCGCTTCCTGCACACGGGCCCGTGCGGACTCCACATCTTTCTGTGCAGCATTCATGGCGGCATTGGCGGACGTCAACTGGCTGGAACTGTTGGTCGAAATGAGCGGGACACTCACATTGGCTGCAATGGCATTGGCTTGGGCATCGGCGAACTCCGCACGGGCTCGCTGCAAAGCCACGTCATAGTCCTTCGGGTCGAGTTCCATCAGTGGCGCGCCCGCTTCCACGGCCTGATTATCGTCCACCAATACCTTAATCACCATTCCTGAAACACGGGTGCTGACCGGAGCAAGGCGTCCATCAATCTGGGCATCATCCGTCGTTTCACGCCCGTCATAATAGCGCCAAAGCGCGGCCACGCCGGCGAGCACAGCCAGCGCCAATCCGAGTAATACCCACCGGGCCATGGGACGCTCATGAAAGAATCCCTGCATGCCGTTTTTTGCCGGCTTTCCTTCCACCGGCGCCGGCGCTTCCACCGGTTTGGTTTGATCTGTCAAATCCATGGTCGTGACATCACCATTATTCTCATGCTTTGCAACTTGTACTACTTCTGCCACCGCCTACCTCCCTCCTAGAAAATCCCGCACCTGCTGCTCGGCCACACCCAAAGCCCGGGCCAGCAAGAGCTTGGCCACATTAATTCGATAGAGGGCCTGGATATAGGTTTCATTGGCCGTCGCCACTGCCTCTTGCGCCTGCACGACCTCCAGACTTCCAGAAACACCGGAAGCATAGCGGTCTTGGGCCTGCCTCAATTGCTCCCCGGCCAATTCGATCGACTGCTGGGCCACGGCCACCTGGTCATTGGCAGTCTGCACGTCCAGCAACGAGGAACGCACTTCAAACTCAATGCGGCCTTTCATGTCTTCGAGTTGATCGCGCAGTTGATCAAGAACGGCCTGGGCCTGCATTACGTCACCCTTCACCTTACCGCCCTGAAAGATGGGAATGCGCAGCGAGGCGGCGATGCTGTAGGTTTCGCGGGCGCTGGCTACGGTGCGCCCAATGGCCCCAATGTCTCCATTGATATCGAGAGTGGGCAGGGCCTCGCCGCGCGCGGCCTTCAGTTGCAATCCGGCGGCCCGCACCCGCGATAAGAACGCCAGATAGTCCGGACGCCGGTCATAGGCGCGCTGCAGGGCCGGTTCGAGTTCCACCGGCGGCATAGGCGAATTAGGAACAGAATCGGTGAGTTCGAACGGCTGGGAGACCGGCAGGCCGATCACGCGCGCCAGTTGCATCCTCTGTTTCTGCAGTTGGTTCTCGGCGACCAGCACCCGTTGCTGCTGTTGCTGCATCTGCACTTGCGAACGCAATACATCGATGCCGGCCGCGACGCCGGCTGTCTTCAGGTCCTGGCTGCGTTCGAAGATGACCTTGGCGGTCTGCAGTTCGGCGCGCGCCGACTCCAGCCGGGCGGCATTGGTCAGGGTCAGCAAGTATTCGTTACCCACGATCAGCACCACGAGTTCGCGAGCGTCTTGCAGGCTGTGGCGCGCGGCCTTCTCACTTTCATCGGCAGACTGCAGACGCCCTAAAGCGCTGAAATCCAGTATCCTCTCGGTCACCACCGGGCGGGCATCGAATACGCCAAATGGGCCCACCAGGCTCGACCCATTGACGGTAAACGGAATGCCAAAAGCCGCCAGATTCACCTTCTGGACGCTCTCCGATACACGCGCTGAAACGTTGGGCAATAAGGCGCTCAGATTGCGCCAGTGCTGGGCGCGCGCCACCACTGTCTGCTGCTGCGAGAGCAGCAGGCCAAGGTTATGATTCAGGCCACGCTCCAACGCATCGCGCAAGCTCAACCGGATGACACCGGCCACCAGCTTATCCACGCGGCCGCTGCCGGAAAAGGCGTTCAAGTCGGGCGGCGTCATGGCGACCGGCGTATCATCAGGTCTGGTAAACACGCTTCCGGGAGCGGCAGCCAACTGCGCCGCCGCCGGCCTGAGACCCAACCCGAGCAGTGCAGTCATTGCAACAACCTGGAACCCTACAGTCTTGCGCATCTGATTCAAATTACACCTTCACATCATTGAGCATTGGCACAGCACGGCTTCTCCGCGCCGTGGCGACATAATTAATTAACTAGTTAGTTAGATTATCAGGCACAACGAATGGATGCAAATTAATGCCGTGTCATTGCGCAGTCAGCAGAGGGCCCCTATGACTTCCCGCCTTCAAGAGATCGCTGCCACCCGCCTATTGGGCGCCCGCTGCCCGTGGGTAGCCTTCCCGTGGATCGTCGGGAGAAGAAATGTGCTCATGAATGATGCGCAGCCCGCCATCGGGCATGCGGGTGAAGACATGGGTGACCCGCGCCGAGGTGATATGTTCTTCGGGTATGCGCTTGGAAGCGGTTCCGGCAGGACTCTTTTGCTCTACGTCAAAGCGCATGGTGTAGGCGGCCACGGCTGCATCTTCGCCCAGAAGCTCGACTTCCACCCTGCCCACGTTGACGTTGATGCTGGTGGCTTCCGCCATGTACTCGCGCTCGCGCCGCAGCAGCACCAGTTGACCCGGCTCCAGCCGGCGGGAAGTGGAAGCAAAAATAAAGGCATTATCGGCAAAACATTCGCGGTGCTGCTCTGCCTGCTTGGACATCAACACGATCCAATAGTTGCGGATCGCAATTTCAACATCCATTTTCGAAATTGGACGTGCGGGAGCCTGGGCGCCACTCATGATCGGGACTTTAATCCAACCTCAAAATGAATTCAAGCTAAGGAATCAAGACTGCTGGCGGTGACGTCCGGAACCATCCGCCTGATTGTCGGGTATGGAAATATGCTCGTGGACGATCTTCAACGAACCATTGGCTCCGCGGACAAAAACATGGGTGACGCGAGCATTGAGCAGATGTTCTTCGGCCGGGCGGCCGGTCATGGTACCGGCCAATTTACGGTCCGAGTGAAACTGCAAGGTGTAAGCCGCCACCGCTCCAGCTGTTCCGATCGGCTGCACTTCAATCGGGCCGAGTTGGGCCCGCATGCTGGATTGGGCCGACAGATATTCACGTTCCCGCCGCAGATGCACCAGCCTGCCCGGTTCGAGTCTCTGCGACGAGGTGGCAAAGATCTGGGCATCTTCCGAGTAACAATCCTGCTGATTCTGGGCATGCTTCGACGTAGAACAATCCCAATAGTGGCGCACCGCAGCCTCGACTTCAGTCATGGAAATCGGTTCCCTGTCATTTTGCCCGGGCGGCCAACTCATATAAAAGAATGTAGCTCATACAAGGAGTGCCGGACAAGCCAAGATTAACAGCCAAGATCAGAAGGACTTGCGCAGCAGTGCGATCTGCCCGGCGTGATACAGCGCATGTTGAACGATACCGTGCAGCAGCGTATAGAAATCATATTTCCGGCCCGCCACGATTTCCCCGAGGCGTTCATCTCCCAGATTCCCGATAGCGTTGCAGAGCTTGCGGTTCGCTTCCAGCAATCCGTGTACGTCACGCGGCCAGGCTTCGGCGCTGGCAGGGACGGCCATCCAGTCGCGCTCCGCGGGCAAAACACGGGGAACGGGCACGCCATGGATCGCATCCAGCGCGACCTCATTCCACACGCCGATGTGCAGCACCAGTTCCCAGATGGAATGACTGCCGGCAATCGGGTGGGCCCGGGCCTGCTCCAGGGAGACTCCAAGCAAGAGTTCCTTCACGGAAGGGCCATGCCACGCAACGCCTTCAAAAGCACGCCGCAGTTGTTCGCTAATTCGGAGACATTCAGTATTCATAGGAAAACGTGAGATCGAGAGTTACAGGATAACCGAATCGATGATGGCCGCGCTTCAACCAAAAAAATCCGCCTGCCCAGGCGGTTCCCTGCCTGGACAAGCGGACTCAAATTCCCGGCCTTCGTTCAGCTAACTGGTTACATACTTCCCGGCCTCGATCAGGCGATTAGCGATCTGCTGGGTCAGTCCGATAACGTTGAACGGCTCGAACTTGAACAGGCGCCGCAGAATCACCAGTTGGGTGCGCAGCATGTCGCCTTCGGAAATCGCAGCCACTACCTTCTTCGCCGCCGACTCGACCTTTTCCATCGAGCGGGTCAGGCTGACCTGGGCCATGGCCACCGCCAGTTTTGCTTTGGCTTCGCCATAACGTTCGATGAACTTCTGTGTGCGCAGCACCACGGAATCCATCGCATAGCCCTCAATCACCATGTCGGCAATGGCGGCCATGACTTCCTGCTGGTCCGCCAGGCCCATCATGTATTTTTGGGAAGCAGCGCCCGCCAGCATCAGCCCGGCCTTCTTAGCGTTGGCCACCATGGTACGCTCGGCCGCCAGCGGGCCTTCCAAGGGATCGGCGCTTCCCGGTCCCGACATGATTTCATCGGTCAGCTTCTTGATTGCAGGCAGAAGGGCCAATTGGCCGCTCATGGCCCGCTTCAGCAGCCAGCCGGTGATAATCATACGGTTGATCTCGTTGGTGCCTTCAAAGATGCGGTTGACGCGCGAATCACGATAGGCGCGCTCCGCTGGATACTCTTCGACAAAACCGTAGCCGCCGTAGATCTGCACGGTCTCATCCACCACGTAGTTGAGCATCTCGGAGCCAAACACCTTCAGGATCGAGCACTCCACCGCGTACTCCTCAATGCCCTTGGCAATCTGCTTGTAGGCATCCGGCGCGTTGCGATCGATTTCGGAAAGCGCGGCATCGATCATGCCGATCGTGCGATACGACATGGCTTCGCCGGTGTAGACACCCACCGCCATGTTGGCCATCTTCTCTTTGATCATGCCGAAGTCAGCCAGGGTCTTGCCAAAGGCCTTGCGCTGCTTCGAATACGACAGGGAATGGTTCAGCGAGTTGCGCGCCCCGCCCACCACGCCGGCACCCAGTTTGAAGCGCCCGATATTGAGGGTATTAAAGGCGATGACGTGTCCCTTGCCGATGTCGCCCAGCAGGTTGCCCTTGGGCACGCGGCAATCGTTCAGGATAATGGGAGTGGTAGACGAACCACGGATGCCCATCTTCTTTTCTTCCGCGCCCGACTGAAAGCCGGGAAAGCTGCGTTCGACGATGAAAGCGCTGAATTTTTCGCCATCCACCTTGGCGAAGATGATGAAGACGTCGGCGAAACCGCCGTTGGTGATCCACGTCTTTTCGCCGTTGAGGATCCATTCCTTGCCGTCGGGCGAGAGCACGGCCTTGGTGCGGGCATTCAGCGAGTCCGATGCCGAGGTGGATTCCGACAGCGCATAAGCGGCGATCAGCTCACCCGTGGCCAGCCGGGGCAGATATTTGGCTTTCTGCTCGGGCGTACCGAAGTAAACGATGGGCAGTGTGCCGATGCCTACGTGACCGCCAAAGGACACGCTGAAGCTGCCGGAAACAGAGAGGTGCTCGTTGATGAGCGACGAGCTGATCTTATCCATGTCGGAGCCGCCATACTGCTCCGGAATATCGACGTTGCCAATGCCGATCTCGCAGGCCTTGCGCAGCAACTCGCGGGTGACCGCGAATTCCTTGTGTTCGATCTTCTCGGCGTTGGGAAGAATCTCGTTTTTGGCGAATTCTTGCGTCGTTTGCGCTATCTGCCGGTGTTCGTCGGTCAGATCTTCAAGCGTAAAGACATCTTCCAGAGGCTGCTCCTGAATCAGGAAACCGCCACCGGAAAGTCTGGTCTTCGGGGCCACTGCAGTTGCCATAAACTCTCCTTAAGATCGTTCACCACGGAGGCACAGAGAAAAACAACGAGAGGTACTTGGTATTCGGTAGTTGGTATTTGTGATTGGTCGCGGCCTTTCCGAGTCTGGCGAAACTCGCAATTCCTCCTGCAAATACCAATTACCGAATACCAAATACCCTGTTCCTGTTTTTCTCCGTGCCTCCGTGGTGAATTTCTTCATCATTGAATATTTTCGAAAATCCCAGCCGCGCCCATGCCTCCGCCGACGCACATGGTCACGATTCCGTAGCGTCCATTGCGGCGCTTCAGTTCGCGGATAATGGTGGCGGTCAGCTTGGCGCCCGTGCATCCCAGGGGATGTCCAAGGGCTACGGCGCCCCCGTTGGGGTTGACCTTGGCCGGATCGAGTCCGGCTTCCTTGATCACTGCCAGAGCCTGCGCCGCGAATGCTTCATTCAGTTCGATCACGTCGATATCCGCCAGCTTCAGACCAGCCAGCTTCAGAACCTTGGGAATTGCAAAGACTGGGCCCATGCCCATTTCTTCCGGCTTATAGCCAGCGGTGGCAAAGGCCACAAAACGCACCAGCGGCTTGATGCCCAATTCTTTCGCTTTGGCAGCGGACATAACCACGGCGGCGGCGGCGCCATCGGAGGTCTGCGAAGAGTTCCCGGCCGTAACCGAGCCTTTGGCGTGGAACACCGCCCGCAAGCCGGCCAGCACTTCCTTGGTGGTATCGGCCCTCGGCCCTTCGTCCACCTTAAACTGAATCTCAGTACGTTTGGGTTTGGAACCGTTGGGCGTGGTGAAGCTCACCGGCATCGGAACAATCTCATCGTCAAACTTGCCGGATTGAATCGCCGCCAGCGCTTTCTGGTGGCTGTTATAAGAAAACTCATCCGCCATCTCGCGGGTGATGCTGAAACGGTTGGCAACCCGCTCGGCCGTCAGCCCCATGGAAAGATAAGTATTGGGGTTGTTATCCACCAGCCAGGGATTAATCGAGACTTTGTGGCCGCCCATGGGAATCATGCTCATGGATTCGGCGCCTCCGGCGACAATGATCTCCGCGCCGCCCACCATGATGCGCTCGGCACCCAGGGCAATGGCCTGCAATCCGGAAGAGCAGAAGCGGTTCACGGTCATGGCCGAACACTCGACCGGCAGTCCGGCGCGCAAGGAAGCGATGCGGGCGACATTCATTCCCTGCTCAGCCTCGGGCGTGGCGCATCCGATGATGACGTCTTCAATCTGTGACCGATCAACCTGCGGTACGCGGTCCAGCGCGCCCTTGATGGCTACTGCGGCCATGTCATCCGGACGCGTGGCGCGCAACGTGCCCTTTCCGGATTTACCGACGGCGGTACGGACGGAACTTACGATGACGGCTTCGTGCATGATAGCTCCTGGCTGTTAGCTGCTGGCTTCGGGTGCGGGCTTATGGTACTTAGTATTTGGTACTTAGCCTTTAGCCCTTGGCCTTCAGCCTGCGTTTCTCAACATTTCAGTCTTCACCCAATTCGAGCTGAAACATATTCAGTGATTGCACTCGGTGCCGGGATGGGATCACCATGTTCCTTCATTCCTTCGAGATGAAAATCCATGGCTTCTCGAATAAGTTGCTTGACCTCATCAAGGCTTGCGCCTGCAACACCGAGTCCCGGAAGATCAGGAACATATGCGCCCCATCCACTTGCCGACTTTTCGTAGATCACCAGATATTTCATTTAAGCCCTGCTTGTTTCAAAATATTGTTCAGAGTCCCTGGAGGAACATCCGCAGATGGGTGGCCTGCAACAGTCACAGTTCCCGGCTTGGATGGATGATGGTACTGTCGGTGACTCCCCCTGGTCCGCGCCAGTTTCCAGCCATCATCTTCAATCCGCCTAATCAGGTCTCGAATTTTCAATAAACGGTCCTTACTACTCAATCCTTAGTGCTTTTGCCACTTCTCGAACTAATTCCTCAGCGGCTTCCCGGTCTTCAACGTAAATTGAATTCTCTCCTGCGTTTTCTTCTCGCCGCACAGCGATTTGAAAGCTTCGCGTTCCAGGTCGAGCAGATACTGTTCGCTCACTGGCATTCCGGGCGACACGTTGCCGCCGCAGATGACTTCGGCGACCTTGGTCCCGACCTTCACATCGTGGTCGCTGATAAATTCCGCCTGGCGCATCAGATGGATGCCCAGCCTGAGAGTCGCCAGCATGTTTTCACCGGGCGCTGGGATATCGGTGCGCAGCGTCGGCGCCTGATATCCTGCGCGTGCCATCTGCAAGGCCCGCTCCTTGGCGTCTGTAAGAATCCGTTCACGGTTCAACGAGATGCGATCACCGCTGGAAAGAAAGCCCAGCTCCCGCGCTTCGTTGGCGGAAGTCGAAACTTTAGCGGTGCCGATGATCTCAAAGACCCGCTTCATGCCTTCTGAAACTTCCACAGACTCCGCCCGGCCATCGGGACGAATCGCGTGGGCGTTGTCGATGGCCCGCAGAGTCATCTCTTTGCATCCGCCGCCGCCGGGCAACAGGCCGACGCCCACTTCCACCAGTCCCATATAGAGTTCGGCGTGGGGCTGGCGCGCCGCCGAATGCAGATTGATTTCACATCCGCCACCCAGGGTCATGCCGAACGACGCCGTGACTACCGGCCGCGAACAGAACTTGATCGCCTGCGTCATCCCCTGGAACTGGCGGATGGCCATATCGACTTCGTCCCACTCTTCTTCCTGCACGGCCAGCATCAGCATCATCAGGTTCGCGCCTACAGAGAAGTTGGACGAGTCACCGGTGATGACGAAAGCCTCGAACTGGTCGCCAATGCCTCCGGATTTGAGCGATTGCGTCACCATCTGCACGATGTCGCCGCCCAATGCGTTCATCTTGCTGTGAAACTCGATGCAGCCCACGCCGTCACCCAGGTCGATAAGCGAGGCGCCGGGATTCGTCTTGACCACACCGTTGGATTTCTTCGCCACCTGCACCGACCAGACGCCCTCCGCCACCTGCACCGGCTTGTACGCTCCCGTGCGCAGATCGAAATAGGCGCGCCCGGAAGGGGCCTTGGGATCGTCGATATACCAGCTCTTCTTTCCGGCGGCCAGCAGCTTTTCGGCGTTGGCGGGAACCGGCTTGCCTTCTTTTTTCATGCGGGCCACGGTCGGCTCGACTCCGGCCAGGTCCCAGATTTCAAACGGCCCCACTTCCCAGTTGAATCCCATGCGCATCGCCTGATCAATTTCGACCACGGTGTCGGCGATTTCGGGAATGCGGTTGACCGAATAGGTCAACATTTCTGAGAGGGTGGCCCAGATGAACTGCGCGGCCTTATCGCGCGGGTCGCCGTTCAACAGCGAGCGCAAGCGCTCGCCCATATCTTCAATATTTTTGGCCATTTCCAGCGAGGGAAATTTTGCCTTCTGCGCCGGCTTATACTCCAGGGTCTTCCAATCAAGGACCATACGGTCCTCTTTGCCGTTGGCCTTCACCTTCTTATAGAAGCCGCCTTTGACCTTGTCGCCGAGCATCTTCTTCTCCAGCATTTTCTGGAAGAACTCAGGCAGCTTCAGGTCAGGGCGTTCATCTTTAACGTTTTTGGTGAAGTTGGCGACTACGCTGCCGAGCACATCGAGACCCACCAGATCGATGGTGCGGAAAGTGGGGGCCTTGCTCCATCCGCCGGAACTGGTGAGCGCGTCGATCTCTTCGATACTCAGGTCCATTTCCTGCATGAGGCGCATCACGTTCAGGCCGGCGAAGGTGCCGATGCGATTGGCAATGAAGTTGGGTGTGTCTTTGGCGTAGACGATTCCCTTCCCCATGCGGACGTCGCAGAAGCTGGCAACCGCTTCGATGGCCGCCCGGTCGGATTCGGGCGTGGGAATGATTTCCAGCAGACGCATGTACCGTGGCGGATTGAAGAAGTGCGTTCCGAACCAGTGCTTGCGGAAGTCGTCGCTGAAGCCTTCGGCGATGCTGTGGACCGGCAGTCCGCTGGTGTTGGTGGTGACGATGCTGCCGGGCTTGCGCACGGCCTCAACCTTCTTTAGTAACGCCCGTTTGATTTCCAGCTTCTCGGCCACCGCTTCGATGATCCAGTCGGCATCCGCCAGCAGATTGAGGTCGTCATCGAAATTGCCAATGGTAACGAGTTGCTCCAGGCCCTTCTGGAAAAATGCGGCAGGCTTGGATTTGACCGCGGCATCGAGCCCGGCGGCGACGATCTTGTTGCGCGCGGCCCGGTTGGCGCTCTGGCCGGCATCTGCAGGAACGATGTCGAGCAGATAACAAGGCAATCCGGCGCCGGCGAAGTGAGCGGCAATCCGCGCTCCCATGGTTCCGGCCCCCAGGACGGCGGCTTTATGAATGCGTTGGTGCATGAAGTATCGACCTTTTTAATTGGACTGCGATTTGAGAGTGCAACAGCACGGCCCGATGAAATGCAAACATGGCGGCGCCGCTCATCGGGTAACTCCAGCGATATCCGGTAGTTCGGTTCGGCTGTAGGACCAATCCCGCAAGAGAATAATACCAGTCCCGATCATGGAGACGCTGCGGAACTTGCATGGTGCTTCTCATCGGAATCCATCCTGCGGTCCAGAAACATGACAGCCGGAGCGGGCGGGCGACACAACTCATTGAAACCCTCAGGCTGCAAAAATTGTACTGAATGAACGTTCATTCAGTCAAGGGTTTTTCTGCCCTCTGCTCCGCGAAACCCGATAGCTGCAAATCCCTGCACACGGGATGGCCGCGAAGCAGTTCACGCTATAGAAACATCCAGTTTTCTCTAGTTACAAACTCATAGATAACTACTGATTTCAGGAGATGTATATTATTTTATAGAAGCAGTTCTCAAGATGTTCCTTTTAATCTCACGCAAATTATCTATTTTTTCTGGTTTTCCTCAATTCCTATTTTACTTTAACGCAATGCAAATGCTACTTTAGTGTGCGCTAACGTTAGTATGCTCTAACGTTCAACTTCTGAAACATGACCCCCAACCAGGAAAGCCAGGAGAACATTGAATGAAATCCTTTCTACGATTTACCAGCCTTGCGTTGTTTATTTTTTCCGCCGCAACTTTCAGCTTTGGCCAAGCGCCTGATCTAGATGGCGCTGCTGCGACCGCCAAAGACCCCGGTTATGCTCGGGTGGCTCCTGTTTCCATGGATCCGGCCAAGGCCACTGTCCTTGAACCTGTGACCGCAGCGACCATCATTGATTTTCCATTGAATGCAACCACATCCAGGGCGATCTTCTCAGCCGGAAGCGGCGCGGCCGGCGATACCGGCAATAATGCAAGCTCCAGCAACAGCCCGGCCGGCCGTTCTGACTCTGAGTGGAGCGGCGACGACCGGCGCCCCAACCGCCCCAGCATTGATGGCCTGGATAGCGTGGCAACTTTTTCCGGCGCCTATATCAATCAGGCCGGCCCCAGCCTGGGACGTCTGTTCCCTTTCATCATGATGGGCAATCATCCTCTGGCCGGCGGGACCACGGTCATTCCCGCCCAAATTACCACCGTCAATCTGCGGCTGCTCAACGCCGATGGCACACTCAATGTGAACGTGCCTTTCAAATTCAGAGACTTGCTGGAAGATTCGCCCAACTTCGAAGAGCACAATTACCGCTCCGGCCGTCACATCCAGTACGGGGACGCCGTTCACCGCGCGCAGTTCTTCCACACCATGGGACGCGATTGGCATACCGTGCTGCGCCCGAGCTTCGTCAATGACGTGACCTTCACCATACCGCGGTTCGTGAACGTCCGCTTTGCCGATGGATCGGTGAAACCGGTGCAAGCGTATCGCCTCGGGACCGCGGCCGACGGCAATCATTTTGTCCTGATGCTGGACCTGCTGTTCAACTTCCTCTTCTCCAATCAGGTGGTGAGCGATATCAACGCCGGCAACTTCACCACCAACGCCTTGAGCACTACCATGCTGCCCAACACCTTCCTGTTTTCCATCAACAACCAGGGACAGTTCGCGGGTTGCTGCGTGCTCGGTTTCCACACCTTCTTCTTTATTCCGAACGCCACGCCCCAGCCCCGCTGGGTCACTCAGTTTGCAAGCTGGATCTCGCCCGGAATATTTGGCGGCGGGTTCGAGGACGTGACGGCCCTCTCCCACGAAACAGCCGAAGCCTTTGGCGATCCGTTCGTTAACAACACGACGGCGTCGTGGCAATTCCCGGGCGTTCCCGCGAACGCGAAGATTTGCCAGAACAACCTGGAAGAGGGTGATCCCATCGAGGTGCTCTCGAACGCTACCGTACCCATCAAGCTCCGCGAAGGCCACGAAGTTTTCACCTATCACCCGCAGAACATACCTTTGCTGCAGTGGTTCGAAATGGGCGCCAAGTCCAATGCCATCGATGGCGCCTTCAGCTTCCCGGACGAGACTGCGCTTCCGCATTCTGCGCTGCCCTGCCCGATGTAACCAGTTGCGTGTTCTTGAGAAAGGCGCCGGATTCCCGGCGCCTTTTTTTTGAACACCGTACTTATCTCTGCGGCATGCTGGTTTCCCGGATTGACCTATCCATCTCGCCCGGAGGCGTTGGCATCTCCAGGCCATCGGTGAGCATGAAGCCTTTGAGCACCACGGTATTCATCCACAGGGTTTCAAGCGCGCGGATGTAATCTGCGCGAAGCTGCAATACAGTCCTCTGCGCGATCAGGACCTGGGGATAGGCGGCCGCCGCGCTGCTGTACTTCTGCCGGTAGAACGCATACGCCTTCTCCGCCCTGGGGATCATCCGGTTCCGGTAGCGATCGACCGCCACCTTGGCGGTGAGATAACTTTGAACAGTGGCTGCCAGCCGTTCGCGCAGCATGAGCTGCACTCGCTGCGTTTCGTGCCGGGCGCGCTCGGCTTCGGCTTTGGCCGCCTGGATGTTGCCCTGATTGCGATTGAATAAAGGAACTCGTATTCCCAGTTCAACAAAGCCCTGTAAGCCGGCCGGACGCCCAGACGTTTCCAGAAGCTCACGATTTTGCTCCATGCCTCCGCGGACCTGTAGATCGGGAATAGGTTCACGCCGCGCCCGGGTCACTACCGCCTCGGCCCGCGTGACTCCGAGTTCCGCAATCTTCACCGCCGGGCTTTCCGTGAGATGAGCTTGCAGCCACTGTTCGGGATTCAGATCCGGAACATTCTCAAGGTTGCCGGCGAGCACAGAGAATGGAAGGTCCGGATTGCCGGTCATGGAGGCCAGCGCTTTCCACCGCTGCTGCTGGTTCTGTTGTGCCTCCACCAGCGCCTGTTCCACCTCTTCCATCTCGATTTCCGCCTGCAACACATCGGGCTCGTCGGACTGGCCGACATTGAAGAGCTGCCTGGCAGTCTGAGCTGCGTCCTGCGCCACTTTCAGCAGGCTGGCGCGCAGCTCGACGGTCTCTTGGGCTGCCAGCGATTGATAATATGCGAGTGTGACTCCATTCATGACGCGCAGCCGCTGTTCCTCGCGTTCCACCTCGGCTTGTCTGCGTTCCTGTTCGAAAACACTTTTGCTGGCGCCCAGCTTTCCGCCCAAGACAATTTCCTGCTGTACAAATACTCCGTGCTCGCCGCCCCGGAACGATCCGCCGCGTATTTCCTGGCCCTGATAACCCACGGTGGGATTCGGATAGAGCCCCGCTTGGCGCTTGCGTCCTTCAGCGGCGCGCAGCTCGGCCTCGGCCTGCTTCAATGTCGGATTGCGATCGAGCGCCATCTGTTCCAACATTTCCAGCGTAAGCGCGGGCCCGGAAGGTTGCTCCGGCGAATGGCCTTCGCCATTCATCTGCATACCGGGCATGGCCGTCTTTTGGCCCGGTGTTGGTGATGCACTCGATGGATTGCTTTGCTGATGCTCGTGTGTTTGTGCAGCCAGCCCCGGCGCAGCCGGCCCCAGAAGAGCCCCGCACAACGCCGCCATCATCATTAGATTTCGTTTCATTTTGTTCTCACTCCCGATTTTCCGATCACCCAATCTTCCATGATTACCGGTCCTTCCGGCCGCTGCACTAGGGCCTTGACCGTGTGAAAGAGTTACGAATGTCCTTGCATCTGAAAGCTGAAACCCAAATCTTCTCGACGGATCAGGACGTTAAACCGCGGCTGAAGCCGCTCGTTATCCTGCACTTTGCGGACGGCTGAAGCTGAAGCCGTCCTCTCCTACGGTTACAACCAACTCCATCGCAGGTTGCGATCGGCTTCATCACAGTTGCTCTTCCTCGCGGTCACGCACTAGGCCCGGTGACCGGCAATATTGAAAAGGTCGGCGAAGAGGCGAGATCGTATTTCCGATCCCCAGATCACCAGATCAACCGATCAACCGATCACCCGATCTGCCATGATTACTGATCCTTCCGGTCACTTTCCATCGCCGGCATGGCGTTGGGCTTTTGCTTTTCTTGCCGGCCGCGCATGGTCATGATTTTCTCGTAAAGATCGGGCGGCAGGACGCGCACAAACGTCATCATGCCTTGCATGAAGCCGCTCCAGCCGGGTTTCAATCCGTAGTTCTCGGGCTTCTCGACCATCTGGTCCATGGCCATCATGGGTCCTTCCATGAAAGCATCCTGCGGGAAGCCCGGAACGGAATTGGCATTCTGTGGCAGCTCTGATTCCTGCTCGTGCATGGCCTGCATGGAAGGCTGCTTTTCCCGCTGCGTGCTGCCGGATTGCATATTCGCCATCCCAGCCATGGCCGCCTGCTCCGATTGCGGTCCATTGGCGAGGCGCTGTTCGTTGGTGGAACCCACGCCCATGCCGCGGCCGAGACTCGGCCCATTGTCATCCGATAAAGCATTGCCCTTGCGGACAATTCCCATACCCTCTTCCATCCCCATGCCCATGGACATCGACATGCCGGGTCGGCGGCTCATCGGACCAACCATCGAGGACATCTGGTTCATCATGTGGTGAGGCAGGTGGCAGTGAAGCATCCAGTCCCCGGGATTGTTGGCGACAAACTCGATATCCCGCGCCTGTGCGACTCCGACCAGCACTGTGTTTGCCGGCCCCCAGATCGCTTGCGGCTGCCGGCCTGCTTCGGTGCCGGTCACGGCGAATGTGTTTCCATGAAGATGCATAGGATGATGGTCCATCCCCAGGTTGATCAGGCGAATGCGGACCCGGTCTCCCACTCGCACGATCATGGGAGTGGTCGCCGGTCCGGTCTTTCCGTTGAGCGTGAGCCAGTTGAATTCCATGTTCATGGAGTTTGGCGTTGTGTTGCCCGGCAGCACGGCATATTCCTGCAGCAACACTACGAAGTCTTTATCGACATAGGGCTGATGGGCCTGCCGCGGATGCATGATGAAAGCGCCCAGCATGCCCATCATTTCCTGCATGGCCATGTGGGAGTGGTAAAAGAATGTCCCGGCCTGCTGCAGCGTGAATTCGTAGACGAAGCGTCCGCCGGGTTGGATGGGATCCTGGCTCGTTCCTGGAGAGCCATCCATGGCATGGGGAATTTCGAATCCATGCCAGTGCATCGAGAACGGCTCAGGCAGGTGATTGTCTACCAGGATTCGAACTCTATCGCCCTGGTTGACCTGAATTGTCGGTCCGGGCGCGCTGCCATTGAAGCCCCATAGAGTCAGCGTTCTTCCCGGCATGATCTCTTGTTTGACGGGTTCGGCAATCAAATGGAATTCCTTGATGCCGTTGTCGAGACGGAAAGGCAGATCGGTAATATCCGGCGTCTGCACCGCGATTGGAGATTTTTCCGAATGGGGATGCATCGGTCCAGACTCCGCCGCTGAGGAAGCATGCGGGCGATTCTGCTCCGCGATCAGTTTGGGGACTGCGAACAGCCCGCCGCCAAAGGCCGCGGCCCTTTGTAGAAATGTGCGTCTGGTGCTCATGACAAGTTTTCTCTCGATGGAAAAGGGGTTGGGTTGGCGTCACTGCTGCCAAATCGTGCATAGCGTCAGTCCGGCAATGACAAGCCTCGGGAGGAGACGGTTGATCAGATCCTGAGATTAGGAGAGTTGGAATCGGCGCGGGGCACTACTGGCGCAAGAATGAATCTATGGCCGGTCGCCTGAGTGAAAGGAATGAAAGCAGTCGCCTGGGCCGGCACTAGAGTGGAATTGCTGTCAATCGTTGGAATTGGAGTTGCCGCCTGGTGCTGCGATTCATACTGCCATGCAGCGCCACAGAAACCCGCTGTCGCGGGAAGGCGGCCATTGCAGCAGCCTTGGCCATCTGCGATTTCGGGAGTGCCTGCCGCCCTCATAGCCCCGGCACCGGGAGCAAGATGCTCGGCCTCCATTGAAACGTGAGCGTGATGGTGTAGCGGAGCGCTGGCAGCGTAGCTTGGTCCTTGTGAATGCGCCGTCACCGGCGCTACGGATGCCCGGCAGGTCAAATCACAAACCACGGCCCATGAAAACACCGGCAGTATCGCCATGATCAGAAGCGCCGAAATAAGAGGCCGAACACTCACGCTGATTCCCGCCTTGATTCTTGATCTTAGTATGCTCTGTTTGGATGTTGCAACCTCGTTCGGTGATATGGGTGCTTAACAGTGTTGGGGAAGCGACCAGGAAGGCGTCGTTTGCACAAGATGGATCAGCGACAACGTGCCTTTCGAGCGAACTGCTTTGCGCTCTCGGCTTCAGCCATTGTAGGTAACAGGGCACGGCTTTAGCGGCCAGGAGTGAGCGCCAGCGAGCGACGGGCTGCGCAGTCGTGCCGCTAGATCACAGACCTCGTGACAATTGTGGTCAGACCGCCTAAACTTTAGGTGCCATCAGAATTGGATTAGACGCATGATTCACAAGGCCAAAGACCTCTCGCTCAACCAGAAAATGGCTATCGAAAGCCTGCTGGGACGTTCCATTGCCGAAGACGAAGCGATCAGCATTCGCGCGCTGGCATCCCTGTCTGCCCCGCAATGGCTCCAGGAATCCTGGGAGAGTGCGAAGCGGCTGGGACTCGACCGGCTTTCCACAGAAGAGATTGATGCGGAAATCGATGTGGCACGCAAAGCCCGGCGTGATCGCCAACAGCCCACGGAACAATGATCCGGGTTGTCCTTGACACGAATATCGGCATGCAATACTCACCATTTTTTGCCGCTCTATGGCTTTTGCCGGTCCTGCTGGGGACTGCGCCAGAATTGCAGGGCCAAGTCCCACGCGGATCGTACGAACAAAGCTGCAAAGACATCCGTGTGTCGGGAACAACTCTGATGGCATCCTGCAAGGGCCGCAACCAGGTCTTTCAAGCTACGCAACTTGCGGATTTCCGCCACTGCGTGGGCCAGATCGAAAACCAGGACGGCCACCTGCATTGCAGCAAAGGAGCGCCGCCCCCGCGCGGGCCTTATACTTCCTCTTGCCGCGACATCTTTATGAATGGCCGCACCTTGAGTGCGAGTTGCAGGGCCCGGGACGGCCGGTTCGTTCCTTCCACATTGGCGGATGTGAGCAAATGCGCCGGCCCCATTGAGAACTTCGAAGGCCGGCTGGCATGCAGCACCGGAGGGCCCTTGCCCGCCGGGTCGTACAGCGCCAGTTGCCGCGACATCCTGCGCATGGGCAATACCTTACAGGCCAATTGCAAGAACCGGGCAGGCGCATTCCTGGCGACCAGGCTCGACAACATCCATCAATGTGTCGGCCCGATTGAAGCCTTCGACGGCAAGCTGGGTTGCAGCACGGGAAGCGCGCCACCACCGGGTTCCTACACTCAAAGCTGCCGCGATATCTTCCGCACAGGCAACACCCTGCATGCCAGTTGCAAGAACCGCGCCGGAGCGTTCGTGTCGGCCAAACTCGATAACATCAACCAATGCGTCGGCCCCATCGAAGCCTTTGATGGCGCACTGGGATGCAGCACCGGCGGCGCGCCTCCGCCGGGTTCCTACACTCAAAGCTGCCGCGATATCTTCCGCACAGGCAACACCCTGCATGCCAGTTGCAAGACGCGCGACGGCCGCTTCGTGGCCACCACCCTTGACAACATCAACCAATGCGCCGGCCCGATTGAAGAATTCGACGGCCAACTGGCCTGCAGTACGGGAGCTCTGCCACCCGGCTCGTACCGCGACAGTTGCCGCGACATCATTCGCGCCGGCACACTGTTGCGCGCCAGTTGCAGGGCGCAGAGCGGGCAGTTTGTCCCGGCGTCTCTCGATCGTTTCGACCGGTGCATTGGCGGCATCGTAAACTTCAATGGCGCGCTTCGTTGCGGCAGCCCGCAGTACAGCTACGTGCCGCCCGCGAAAAAGCGGCCAGTGCCGGCTGGTCGCCAATGTTCAGGCGCCCCTTCGCCCACCGGACTCTACCGCAAAGAATGGATGAGGCTGGGCGGCCCGAATGGACCGATGGGATGTCCCGTCAGCGGCGTCCAGAAACATCCGGAGGGCGGCGTAGGCGGCGAGATCAAATTCCAGAACGGCGCAATCAGCTTCTCTCCGGATGTGTGGCCCAACGGAATTCTGGGGGCATTTCAGGATGGCGGCAGCATCGTGATGGACTGGTCGGTGAACTGGGACGACCAGCGCGGATTCAATTACGACAAATTCCTGGTCCGCTGGGACGTGAACGGCGCGCACGAGAGCGAAGACGACCAGGTCGATGTGCTCGCGGACATGACCGCCGACCAGTTGGTCCTGATGAAGTACAAGGAAGATACGCACCTGCGTACACGCGGGAACTTTGTGGTTGACGTTTCGAAGATCAAGGGCCCCAGCATAATTTCGGTCAAGATCGAAGGATGCGATCTGGCCAGCAAAGTAGATCCCTTCAGCACCTCCACGTGCCGGCAGGGATGGCTGCATGCCGCAAATGTATTGTATAGACCGCCCCCCAACGACCCGCATCTGGACCAGGTGGGGCTCATCGACCTGAGCGCCACCGCGCCAGCCAAATCGGTGGCCGATTCCAAGACCACCTTCGACGACCGGGCCGCGGCCGCATTGATGTACAACGCCTGCGCGCTGTTGCCGCATAGCGCTTACCGGCACGAAGAGAACTACGGCCTCTTCCTATGGGCCAAGCTCGCTTATGCGGACTACTTCCAATCCGACCATTGCCCTGGCCGGGACGTGAAGAACCGCGACGAAGCGCTCCAGTCGCTGATGCGGCAACACGTGGAATCGAAGACCGGCACCACCCATGACAGCAAGCCATTCCGCACCGGCGAGTACGATGTCTTCCTGACCTCCCTGCTCCCCATGGTCTACAAATACGGCCGTGTTCTTCCTCCAGCGGCGGTGGACCACATTGTGGACGAATTGCTCAACCAGCGGGGGCCACTCGACTCCGGGCAATTGGACGTTTTTGGCCTGGTTCCGGAGAGCGAAAACCATGTGATGAATATCGAGACGGCGCGTTACCTGACCAATCAGTGGGTCTTCACCCGCACCGCCGATCCGCAATTCGACAACAGCCGGAACGGCATGGACGATTGGATGCTGCATCACCTGCAGGAATTCCTGAAGACCGATTTCATCGAATACAACGCGCGCCCCTACCAGGATTACAGCATCACGGCGCTGCTGAACCTGTACAGCTTCACGTCGGCCCAAAATCCATCGAGCCGCCGGGTAAAGATGGCGGCCGAGATGGTGCTCGATTACCTGATGGCCAAGGCGGCGGTCTCGATGAACGATTCGCGCAGGCTGGCCCCGTTCCGCCGCCGCGTCGATCACAACGGCCCTGATATGTTGAGCGTACAGACCGACCCGCAGACGGCGTTTTCCATGATGTTCGCCGGCACCACGGAGATACTCAACGAATTCGTGGTTTCTAAGTTTGCGCCCAACAACTTTGGATGGGAGATGCAGTTCGCCGGCGTGGACGACTACCGCGTGCCTGACCCGATTCTCGACTTGATGATCGAGCGCTCTCATCGAAGCTTCTTCCAGCGGCTGCATCATTACGCTGACGAAGCCTACGCCGGATCGCCGAGCTACCTGCTCAGCGCCGGCGGGCACTACGCGACCTTTGCTTACAGATTTGCCGGTGTCGCCGGCGACCATGACGATATCGGCCTGGCGCTGCCTACGACCTTGCTACCCGATGGCAGGTTCCATCTGTTGAGCGACCTGATACGTTTTGAAGGCGACTCCGACGACGCCAAGCGGTCCAATATGTGCGTGACCCGGGACTTTGCCTGCGGCCTGAAACCCCAAGTGCCGGACCGCTACGGAGCAAATTGCATGAGCACCCAGGGGCGATTCACGTTCGTCAATCAGTCAGGAGCATGCCCTTCCGGCCGCCCGGGAACCGGCTACTATGTGGCGATCTACCGCGATCAGGATTTGGGCTTTCTGGAAGCCTTCGATACGGCTCTTGACCCGTCCGTGACGTTCGAGCAATTCCAGGCCGGCGTGATGCGCAGAAATGGGGCAGCGCAATTTAACCGCACAGGGCAGAATACATATATCAAATCCAATAACGAGAAAGTCGTGTTCGAGCTCATTCCCAACAGCAAAGTGATCGGCCCTCCCGATACTCCCTTCTTCGCTTCGGGAACGGTGATCAACAGCGCGTTAAATTCGGCATTCGTTACGATTGATAATCCCGCACTTCATCAACAACTGGTTCTCGACATGCGGGATGCATCGAAGCCGCAGTGTACGGGTTGTACTGTGAAATGAGTTGAGTAGCGGCAATGTTCCCAAGCTCCATAGAGAAGCAAACGTGATTCGAGTACAAGATATCTTCGGGTGTGTTGACGCCCACCCACGGCATCAACGGGATGACTACCCTGGCCTGCTGCCGAACTAAGGAGGGACATAGTCTAAAGAGTACTGCCATAACCCCAGCGACGGCGATGTGAATATTAGGAGGACGTCCCGTCCCAGGTTCCCAAAGTTCCCAAAGCCGGGAGCGCATTCGACAGATGGATGCCTCGGATCACCTCTCGCACCGCAAAGATTGACAGAAAGCCGCCGGGCAGCGATGTTGACACGCTCGAATAGAGAAGCAGATGTAATTCGACTACAAGATGCGCCCGTGTGTGTTAACGCGCAGCAACGGCACCAACGTGATGGCTAACCATGGACTACTGCCGGACACCTAGAATCATAGCCGAAAGAGCACTGCGCATCAGCCCCGCAACGGCGATATTGGAAAACATCCCCGAGCTTCAGGAGGAACGTCAACCACAGATCCGATAGTGGGCTGCCGACATCGGCGGACTGGAGGACAACGCCTAGAACACCACGGTAAACAACAGAACGATGGCAAGGCCTGCAAGCAACAGGGCAAGCAGAATGGTCTGGCATCCCATCGCAGCGCCCATTTTGCGCTGTCTCCCAGAGCGTGTTAAGGGGATTCCGATCCGGCGCGACAGCCGCGACTTCGCCGCTGAAATTCCTAAGAGCCTCTTCCAGGAAAAACCACCTCTATTCATCCTTTACGCTCCTTCGTCATCTCGTTCAGCCTACTCCTCAGGTTAAGCTACTTTGGCTTCGGTGGCAGCATCCAGCAATGCGAGCGGCGAAAGGCTAGGAGCTTTCGCTATCTGGGCATTGTTCGCTACAATCCCTTATCATTTGGAATATATTGAAAAGAAGAACATCATGCAATTACAGCTTCGGGTTTATGGCCAGTCAGATCTCGACGGCACGCATCGTGCGATCGTCGAAACCGATCAAACCCTAAATCCTCCGCATGCCCAGGCCGCAAATTCAACCGCCTACATCAGGCTACAAAGGCTCGGTCGAAGTTGCGCGTGCATACTCGAGGGCGTCAAGAACTCCCATGAGAATATACTCAAAATTGACCGGTTCAAACTGCTCACACTCAACCTGAGAGATGGCGACTCGGTGGAAGTTGATTTCATCGACCCGCAGCCCGCAGAGCAGGTGAGGGTCACCCTGCCTTCGGAGTTCCTACACCGGGATGTCATACGGCTTGTTGGAAAACCGCTTACCAAAATGGAAAAAACAGCGGTGTTTACTTTGGCGGGTGAGCCACGAATCATTCAGATCGCTGACACGAAACCCGCAGGCATCGTTTTGCTGTCAAGCACCACGGAAATCGTAACCTCGAATGCGACGGACAGTGGCGGCGACGATATTCCGGTTACCTATGCTGACATCGGTGGATTGAGTCGGGAAATCAAAGCCATCCGGGAAGTAGTCGAATACCCTCTTCGATTCCCTGAGCTCTTTGAGTATCTTGGTACAGGATCGCCCAAAGGCGTCATTCTATACGGCCCTCCCGGCACCGGTAAGACACTGATCGTGAGAGCGCTGATTCGCGAAGTTGGAGCCCACTTCTATTCTCTAAACGGTCCGGAAATACTAAGCATGTGGTACGGGGAGAGTGAGAGACGACTTCGGGATGTGTTTGAAGAGGCGCGCAAGCACGCACCATCTGTCATTCTCATTGATGAGCTCGACGCTCTCGCTCCCAAGAGGGACGAGGTTCACGGCGACATGGAACGTCGTATTGTTGCTACCCTGCTCACGTTGATGGATGGAATAACCAAACAGCGAGGCGTCGTAGTCGTCGGCACTACCAATCGACCGGATGCAATCGATAGCGCGTTGCGACGACAAGGGCGCTTCGGTCACGAGATTTACATCGGTGTCCCGGATAGTGGAGGGCGCAAGCAGATTCTTGAGATTCACACCCGCCAGATGCCGTTATCGAATGACGTACGTCTCGATGTTATCGCCGAACGGTGTGTGGGTTTCGTCGGGGCTGATGTCGCCTCGTTATGTCGCGAAGCCGCGTACAATTCTCTGCGCCGCTCATTTTCCGAAGAACAGTTTCAGAAGGGCGAAATCGCCAACTGGCAGGGCCTGAGCGTGAGCATGGCTGACTTTGAGCTGGCTCACCCGAGCGTCCCCCCATCAGCGCTAAAGGAATTTGTTATCGAGGTGCCGAAGGTTGCGTGGAGCGATGTGGGTGGTTTGGACGAGGTGAAGCGTCTTCTCGTGGAGAACATCGTCTACCCTTTCACCAAGCGCGCGGCTTTTCGAAAAGCAGGTTTGAGGGCCGCCAGGGGCATCCTTCTGTACGGCCCACCGGGCACAGGGAAGACGGTTCTGGCTAAGGCCGTAGCCAGTCAATGCGCTGTGAACTTTATCTCGGTGAAAGGTCCCGAGGTGCTGAGCAAATGGCAGCGCGAGTCGGCGGAACGAATTCGTTTCTTGTTCGCCAAGGCGCGGGAAGCAAGCCCTTGCGTAATTTTTTTTGATGAAATCGACGCTGTTGCAGCGGCGAGACGAGGACACGAATACTCTTCCGACTTTGATTCAGCTGTGAATCAGATACTGTGCGAGATGGATGGCATTGAAACCGCAGAAGGCGTTTTCGTCATTGGCGCGACGAACAGGCCAGAGTTGCTGGATCCGGCCTTGCTTCGTTCTGGTCGGTTTGATTACCAAGTCGAAGTACCACTTCCTGATTCGGCTGGTCGATATGCAATCTTTACGGTGCACTTAGCTAACAAGCCGGTCGAATCGGAAATTGATCTCTGTGAACTTGTTAAACGAACCCAATGCTTCTCCGGCGCTGATATAGCGGAATCATGCCGCTTGGCGGCCATGAATGCTGTCCGTGACGCAAATTTCGAGGAGTCTGGGTTGGTCGTTACGATGAGCCATATCCTAGTTGGCATTGACAGAGTGCGTAAGACGAAAGAGAGGTCTGCTTGACTGCCGCTCGTATCGCGATACTCCTGTTGACTTGCGCTTTGCAGCTTCCTCTGTGTGCTCAGACCCCGCCGTCTGGTGCTCTAGATATTTTTCTGGTGGTTGATAACTCTGGAAGCATGCGGCAAGTCGATCCAGATTTGTTGATGCCATGCACTCTATCGACGTTCGCCGGTCGCTTGCCCTTGAATTCTCAACTCGGAATCTTGACCTTCGACAAGCGCGTAAATGTCGTCCTGGATTTGACCCGAACCACCAGCAAGCAATTCCAGGACGATGTCGCAGCGGGACTCAGGAATGTGAACTATGAGGGCTCGCGAAGCGACCTGGCAGGCGGGGTTGAGCGCGCGATTTATGAGCTCCGGCAAAGGGGTCGGTCGGATGCCCGCCGAGCTATAGTTCTCGTTACCGACGGGATCCTCGATCTCGGCAGTAGATCAGCTACAGACCGGAAGACCCGTTGGCTTCGGGAAGATCTGGCAGCGGAGGCAAGGAGTTTGGGTGTCAGCATCTTTGCTGTCACAGTGAGTCAGGCCGCTGATTTCGAGCTAACTCTGTCGCTTGCGCGCACAACTGGTGGCGAATACTACAGAGCATTGGCGCCGGCCCAATTGCCGCGTGCCCTCACACAGGTCAATGAGCGGTTGACAAAGATGGCGGGCAATTCCGAATCCCGGCCGTCAAATCCGGTCATTGCAAAAAGCCCGATAGGCCCCAGCATCCTCGTCCGTCAATTGATACTTGGATCAGCCATAGCGATTACTTTTGCCTTGCTAGTACTTGCGGCGGTGCTCTCGCGGAAACGGGCTGGGCGTCCGAGGATGTTCGGTCAGGAAAGCGAAGGAGCCACAATTGAGGAAGCGCCACCGGAACCATCACTGTCGGCCCTTCGCGAGCACGGCACTGCAGTTTCCCACGAACTGGCCAAAGCCGCCAGTCTGCTGACCCAGGCCAATTCCCAGGTCAGGCAATTCCAGACTGCGGTTGAGCACTACGCCCTCTCAAACTACAAGGTACTGCAGGCCGCGGATGAGCAATGCTTCACACTCGCGCGGGAGTGTGTTCGCTTATTGGATCACCTAAACATAATGATTCAGCGGGCCGAACAGCAGGGTGAACCCTGCAATTCCTTGCGCGACGCTAGGAGCCGCCTTTGCAGTGTGCTGGAGACTGCTCAGATTGAAGAAATGCCAGTCAATGCCGGTGACATTTTTGACGCCGCCGTGCAAACTCCAACGAGTGCGATTGCGAGCAACGGCCCGGAAGGGGTAGTCGTGGAAGTGTCACGTAAAGGCTATACGATGAAGGTCAAGGGTCGCGGAGACGTGATACTTCGGGCTTCGGAGGTAGCTGTAAGCACGAGTCAGTTAGCGAAGCGCAGAGCCGGAGGCACTCAATGAAACACAGACTCGGGATTGACCTTGGAACCTACAATTCCAGTGCCGCCGTGGCAGTCCAGCGTGACACTGTTATGGTACAGAGCAAGGACGGAGCATTATCACTGAACGGAAAGAACTTCCCGTCGTTTGTCCAATTCGACTCTAAAGGTTCCAAGATGTGTGTGGGCGCGAAGGCGCAAAAAAACCTCCTGCTGAACCCCCTCCATGTGATATGGGGCGTCAAGCGACTGGTCGGTCTGTCATATCAATCGGCTGTGGACGAGACCAGACGCTTCAAATATGACATAGAAAGGGGACCGGGCGACGGCATCCTGATACGGGTGGGCAACGAGCGCTTTACGCCTTCTCACATCCTCGAGATTATTCTCCGGGAAATCAAGGAGGATGCTGAGAATGAGCGATTGAACCCACTTTTTGGTAAACCGTTTGAAGAAGCAGTGATCAGTGTTCCAGCTTATTACAAAGCCATCCGGACGGCTCCTATTATCGAGGCCGCATTGCAGGCAGGATTCAAGGAGGTGCATACAATTGCGGAACCCACTGCCGCTGCTGTTCAATACGGACTGCAGATTGACCGCGAGGCAGTAATTCTGGCCTTCGATTTGGGTGCCGGCACCCTGGACGTTACAGTTCTGCAAATCGTCCAGGACGGGGACAATCTTATCGCTGGCGAACTTTGCACATCGGGGCACGAAGCTCTTGGCGGCCTTGATATGGACGACTTACTTCTAGAGCACCTTGTCAAGAAACACAAGATATTGCCCACGGAAATGGAACAAGCTGTGTTGCGCGAAGAGATTGAGGCGGCCAAGATCCGACTATCAAGAGGACAAAAGGCCAAGGTAGAATTTCCGCTTTGCGACATTACTCTAACCAGAGATGAACTGGCGGAAGTGCTCGGTGGCCTCCTTAATCGGTGTCGTGCGCCAATCCAGATGGCAATCAAGGACGCGGGCCTGGAAGCGTCGGGGATTGATCATGTTCTTCTGATCGGTGGTCCGACTAATATGCCATGCGTCCGTCGGGTAGTCCGGGACGAGTTGGCTTCATTGGGGGCACGGCTTGATGTATTGGCCGAGATTGACGCGATTGAGCAAAGGGGTTTCCCCGTAAGCCCAATGGAGTGCGTCAGCCGTGGGGCGGCACTCAAGGCTGCGGGGGTTATCACTCCGGCCTGTACGTCAATGCCAGAAGGGCTGGGGACCGTGTTTAATGGCTCGCACTACGGACCCATTATCAAGGAAAATTCGATGTATCCGGTCGATGGCAGAGAGTCAATATTGTTTCCGAATCCAAATGCCAAGACCATCTCTGTGCCTCTCGTTTCAAAGAGATCTGATCCCGACAAGTACGCTGGGTCGAAGCCAGCTTTCCGCTATGAGCACTTGGGTGACTTCAATCTGAGTGTAATACCGACGGGTGATCTGCACAGCGTTGAACTTGTTTTGAGCGTGTCGAAAGAGAAAAAGCTAACTGCCACGCTTGTTCAACAACAGACGGGAATTCAGGTGACCTATCAAAACCCGGACTCTATGAAGAATGAGGCCATGGATCTGGTGGATGACGGAAATTTTTCGCCTTGGGACAAGAGCACGCTCGAGGCTATGCGAGGGAAGTACAATCGTGAGTTGAGCGCTTGGACGACGAAGCAATTAGAGGATTGCGCGAAAATGGCGATGCAGGTCTTGGAGTTGGCAAGTGGCTACCACGACCCAAAGCTTCAACAGGGAATCAAAGTACTCCAGTCATCATTGGGTGCCATATCGTATACAATCCCCGACGAAGCAGCACGGCTTGCGAACTGCATCCGTGAATTTCTCGACCTATTGCGTCAACCTGAGATCGGTGTCATCAAAGCAGAAGAGTTCCGGCTGCGCATGGCCGAACTGAAAAGGATTACGAGTTGAGTCAAGGCAAAACGGGCGAAGCCGGCGACCTGATTGTCAAATTAGTGGAGGCTGAACGATACGAGGAGGCCTTTGGCATAAGTTTATTTGCCAGCAGGCCTGAAGCCACTGCAGCCTTCATTCGGCTATCAGGCCGACATTTCACTCAAGATATCATCAGGGTTGCCCTGAATAAGGCTCGGAATGCAATGATGTCCGAGACCAGCATGCAAAGAGGCGTTCGGTTGTCTCGGCTAAGCGAATTAGATAGGTTGGCGGGGTATGAAGAAGAATTAGCCTCGTACGAACGTGAGCTGACCATCGATCCCGAGGGCGGCACCTTCTGGCACCTCAAGGGAGTAACGTTGGGTCGCTTGGGGCGGTGTGACGAAGCTCTGGCTGCATTCGAGTGCGCGCTAGCTATCGATGCGGACCACGGCGCCACCTGGTTTCAAAAAGGTCTGATTCTGGGCCAGTTGGGGCTGCACGACGAGGCACTAGACGCGTATGATCGTGCTCTGGCTATCGATCCGGAAGACAGCACAGTCTGGCTCAGAAAGGGGATGACTTTAGCCGAATTGGAGCGGCACGAGGAAGCGCTGGAGGCGTTTGATCACTCCTTGGCCATCGATCCTGACGACAGCGTTGCCTGGGTCCGAAAAGGTCTAATGCTGGATAAGCTGGGGCTGCACGAAGTGGAATTAACCGCGTATGATCGCGCTCTGGCCATCGAACCAGAAGACAGCACCGTCTGGTACATGAAGGGGGTGACGTTAGGTCAATTGGGGGTGCACGACGGTGCACTGGCAGCATTCGAGCGCGCCATGGCTATTGAGCCTGATGACAGCGCTATCTGGTTCCAAAAGGGTCTAACACTGGGCAAGCTCGAACTGCATGAAGAAGCGCTGGAGATGTACGACCGCGTACTTGCCGTCAATGCCAAATACGGGGATGCTTGGTATAACAGGGGGCGGGCGCTCAGCCAATTAGGACGGCACAATGAAGCGCTAGGAGCATATGGCCACGCACTCGCGATCGATCCCAACAATGGCCAAGCCTGGTACGATAGCGGGATAGCATTGAAGAAGCTGGGGCGATTCAAGGAAGCGCTAGAAGCTTTTGAGAGAACCGTCGCCATCGATTCCGACAATGGTGACGCCTGGCACAACAAGGCGTTGGCTCTAGGTCAGTTGGGCCACCACCTGGAAGCGCTGGGTGCATTTAGCCGCACTCTCGCCATCGATCCCGAAAACAGTGCCGCCTGGTACAACAAGGGTTGTGCGCTGAACCAATTGGGGCGGCACCAGGAGGCGCTGGAAGCATATGACTGCACTCTGGTCACGAATGCCAGATTTGGAAATGCTTGGTACAACAAAGGGCGCACGCTAAGCCAATTGGGCCGGGGCCGCGAAGCATTGGCGGCGTTTGATTACGCCCTGGCTATCGATCCTGACAATAGCGCTACCATACTCCAAAAAGGTCTAGCTCTGGCTAATTTGGGCCTCCACAAGGAAGCACTCGATATTTATAACCGAGCTCTCGCCATCGACCCGGGCAAAAGCGATATTTGGCTTAACAAAGGCTTGGCACTGGAGAAGCTAGGGTACCCCGCAGCAGCCGCGGAAGCATACGATCACGCTCTGGACATTGACCCTTCTTCGGAATTTACTCACAACGCTCGTAAAGTTCTAAACCAAGAACTTGATTTATCAAAACCCCCGCAGGTTTCCGTCTCAGAGCTAACTCCGAAACGCAACCACTGGTTAAGATGGCTTTTCGGTGTCAAGAAATAGAGGTCGGCAAACAGCCATTCCGCCGTTCTTAGTATAGCGGGGTCGGGGTCAGCCTGATCCGCGCGATTTATTTTTTCGTGCGGCATCGCCGAGTCAATTCCAGGCTCCATAGTCCCAATACGCTGGATTCCGCCGGAAGGACCGCCTCCGCCGTGGACACGACCAATGCCGCCAGCCCCATCAATTCCTCAAGACGCTGTCAGATTGCCATCAAAATGCTGCCATGCCGCCAGCAGAATTTTCTTTGCTTTCGTGCATGCGAGCATAATCTTCCCAGGCGCTCAGGCGCCGCTTGTGTAATCGCTCTTTGAAAACTGAGACCGCCAAGCCATTGGTGGGTAGACAGAGGAAATGAGGGGAGGGGGTGCGCCTCCGAGATGCACCCCTCCCGTATTCGAAAAGGTCCTGAAAGTCACTTTTGCGCATCGCTCTGCGCAAGAGGAGAAAGCAGCAGCGGTGTGCTGCACGATGAAGCTGCGGGATAGTAACCACGTCGCCAACCCCCACCCCCTGTATCAGGTAGGTATCATGTATGCCTCATTTTGGCCCTGACATGGGTGAGATTTCGGGGAAACGGAGCGCTTGTAACTCGACCCGATCAGCCAGGTGCTGAAACCCTCAGAGCTGTTCGTATCTGACTTTGGGAGAGAAAACGATCTTGGGGGGAAATGGCGGGCACAGAGACACCGTGAATGGTCATTATGAAATCGCCTTGGCAATCAGATACGCAGCCCCGGCGGCCAGGCCACCGATGGTTACCGTCTGCAGGCCGCTGCGGACTGGCTTCGCTCCGGTGAAGCGTCCTTTGATGTAGCCGAAGACTGCGAGCGCCAGCAGGGTTACTGCCACCGACCACCAGAAAGCATGGGACGCGGAATGGACCAACATGTAAGGTGAAAGCGGAATGAAGCCTCCGGCTATGTAGGCGCCGGCGATGGTGGCGGCGCTGCTCAAGGCGCGCTTGGGTTCCGGGCGTTCCAGCCCCAGTTCGAAGCGCATCATGAAATCCACCCAGGAGACGGGCCGCTGCTTCAAAGACGCGATCAAGGGGACGGTCTCTTCCGCGGAGAGGCCGTACGATTCGAAGATCTCACGGGTCTCGGCGATCTCATCCTCGACGCACTCCACGATTTCTCGCTCTTCGCGCCGATGCTCGCTTTCGTAGTGCTCAGCGTCACTCCGGGCGGCCAGGTAACCGCCCAGCCCCATGGCGATGGAGCCGGCGGCAATCTCGGCCAGTCCGGCGATCACCACGATATGGCTCGAATTCACGGCCCCCGAAATACCCGCTGCCAGGGCAAAGGGCACAGTCAGACCATCGGACATGCCGATAACGATGTCTCGGACCAATTCCGTGCCGGTAAAATGATGTTCGATATGGGGAACTGTCATCTAAATCTCCTGTAGCTCAAACTTGCGCCGGGTACAGTGACCGGAAGATTCTGTTCGTTGCGGATCGGGTGATCTGGTGATCGGTTGATCTGGTGATCTGGTGATCTGGTGATCTGGTGATCTGGTGATCTGGTGATCGGAAATGCGAGCTTGCATCTTCGCCAACATTATCAATTTTGCCGGTCATGGTACTAGTTCCATGGCCAGGAAATAAAGTAATGGAACCGACGAAAGCGATGCGCCGTTCCGATCACCCGATCACCAGATCTCCAGATCACCCGATTTTCAAGGATTACTAAACTTCCTGGTCAAGGCACTAGGTTTTGGCCTCCGTCTGGCGTTCTCCACTATAGCGCAATCGCGGACGGGGCCTCTGGCGGAGGCTGGTAGTGACTTCCGGGCATGACTGAGAGACTACCAGCCCCGCAATAAGTCTGTATCATTTGCGTCCCGAAGGAGCATCCTATTACTGTGACCAGGAGATTCGGTAAGCATCGCGGATCGGGACATCGGGTAATCGGGACATCGGAACTGCGCGCCCGCTATTTTTTGCACACATTACCGATTTTAGCGGTCACTGTACTATGAAGCAGGCCGCCGGAGGCACTCATCAGCAATCTACAGCCGGCCGTACTGGAGAGGTCGCCTTGAAAAAGCGGTTGCATCGAATCGTCCGCTCGGTGAGGGCCTTTGGGCTGGGGTTGAAGCGTCCGGGAAGGACGCGCACGGCGGCGCCCGGAGAGCAACGGCGTCCGCTGATCGGCTTGGCCCTCGGTGGTGGATTTGCCCGTGGTCTGGCGCACATCGGTGTGCTTCGCGTACTGGAGCAGGAAAATATCCCAATCGATTTCATTGCCGGAACCAGCATCGGTTCCGTGGTGGGCGCCGGGTACGCCAGCGGCATGACGGTGCGGGAGCTGGAAGAGATTGCCTCCCAGGTGCGATTCAAAGACTTTTCCCGCTGGACGGTCTCGCGCTTTGGCCTGTTCAGCAACGACAAGATGGCGGCCTTTCTCAGAAACTTTATCCGCTGCAAGACTTTTGAGGAGCTGCGGATTCCCTTGTCCGTGACCGCGACCGACATTATTACCGGCGAACCTGCGATTTTTTCGAGCGGCGACCTGATCGACCCGGTGCGCGCCAGTTGCGCCTATCCCGGCATGTTTCTGCCGGTCAGGATCAACGATCAATGGCTGGTGGATGGTTTCCTGGCCCATTCCGTGCCGGTCGCGCCGCTGCGCGAGATGGGCGCCGAACGAGTGCTGGCCGTTCATCTGCGGTCCCAATGGATCAAACCCAAGGGACCTCGCCATGCGCTCGACGTGATTGGGCAGTGCTTTTCCATCGCCCAGGAAAAGACCTCACACACATGGCGAAGCATCTCTGACCTGGTACTGGAACCAGAAATTGGCGAATTTGCCTACGACGATTTCGTGCAGTCCGCCGCGCTGTTCAAAGCCGGCGAGATTGCCGCACGGGAGGCGCTGCCGCGGATTCGGGAGTGGAGGAAGCAGTTGGCAAATAGCAAATAGCAATTGGCAATTAGCAATTAGCAATTAGCAATTAGCAATTAGCAATTAGCAATTAGCAATTAGCAATTAGCAATTAGCAATTAGCAATTTTGCGGCCTTCGCGATTCTCTTGTGGTTCCAATCCGTGCGCATCCTCAATGGTGTCTTCCATTTTCGCATCCCACATCCCAATGCCTTGCCATCCGCTAAAATGAATGCCTTGGCTAATTGCTAATTGCCAATTGCTATTTGCTAGCTGCTATTCCACCGAAAGGAATTCAACAGAACCAATGCTTCGCCTGCTGTGTGTGACTGCGCATCCTGACGATGAGGCCGGCGGTTTCGGAGGCACGCTGCTGCGCTGTGCGCGCCGGGGTGTCGAAACCCATGTCATCTGCATGACTGCCGGACATGCCGCCACGCACCGGGGCGGCGCAAAGTCCGATGACGAATTGAAACAAATCCGGCGCCGGGAGTTTGCCACCGCCTGCCGGCTGCTGCAAGTCAAGCATGCCGTCGCGCTCGACTACCCGGATGGAAAGCTCGACCAGCAGGATTTTTATGCCACCGTCACCGACCTTACACGGCGGGTGCGGGAGATACGTCCGCAGGTCATGATGACCTTTGGCAGCGAGGGGGCCATCACAGCGCATCCTGACCATTCCATGGTTTCAATATTTGCGACCATGGCTTTTCATTGGGCCGGACGAAGCAACCGCATCGCCGGCCAGTTGCATGCCGGTCTGACGCCCCACGTTACACAGAAGCTGTATCATTCGACCACGCTGTTCACCATGCCCGACCGGCAGCCGATTTCGCAGGCGCCGGCTTCCACGGTCCTCGAACTTGTCCAGGACGAGATTGACGCCAAAATCGCCGCGTTCAAGTGCCATACCTCACAGGCGCCGTTGTTTTCGTTTTTTGAAGAGACCATGCGGCGGCGGGGCAACATGGAAATGTTCCATCTGGCGGCCCGGTCGACACCGATGAAGGCGGAAATGGAGCAGGACCTCTTCGCCGGTGTCCAGGAAGATCCCACCACGGAGGTACGGAAGCACAGCGCGACGTAGCCGCAACCAAAACCTTTTGAAACCCAGCACCTCTATTTCGTCATGGGCTTGATGATCTCTCCCAGAACATCGGGCTTCGATTCATCGCGCACCAAGTGCGGATACTTCTCGCCATCGTGGTAGTTGGGGGTGTAGTTCCGGAAGAAATCGCCGTTGGTCATCAACAGGTCGAGATTCTGGCCGCTACGCTTGGATTCCTGCAGGGCTTCGCGCAGGATGTCCGCGGAGAACTTCCTGCCGTTCACGGCCACCAGAGTTGTGCCGGGAGCGATGCCCACGTTCCATGCCGGGCTGTTTGCGATTACGTCGATAACGCTGGCTTTCTCATCGAGCGACAGGCCGAGTGAAAAGCGGGCATCGACCGTCTTGGAGACCTTCTCCGTGGCCTTGGCCACTTCGCCGCGCTGGTCGTCATAGACCAGCTTCCAGCCGCCGTTGGTAATGCCGTCGAGGGGCGCGCCCGGCCCGTAGGTGTCCAGGCGGTCACGCAGGAATTTCTTCCAGTCGTTGGCGGCCACCTGATTCAGGGTATTGACCACACCATCGAAGGTGTAGGTGACGACCATCGGTGGAGTGTCGGGCCCGCCATGGAAGAGGCGGCAGAAATCGTTGATCGATTTTTCTCCGTGGGAGAGCCGGCGGATGGTCGTATCTACGTCGAGCCAGATGAGGAAACCCTCCGGGTAGTAGTCCACTCCGCGCCGCCAGCTTCCAAACTGGGGGGCGGCTCCGTAAAGAACCTGGGCGGCATCGGCGGTATCCTGCAAGGGACGCCAGCTTCTTCCCGGCGTGTTATCCAGGACGGCGGCTGTTTCCGCGGCTTCCTCGAGGAATTGATCTTTCGTCCACAGGCCGCTTCGAGCAGTGAGGATTTCCCCGAGGTACTGCGTCAGTCCCTCATAAACCCAGAGCAGATCGCCCTGCATCGGCTTTTGGTAATCAGAGGTAGCCAATCCCGCCGGGCGGCGGAACTTGCCGTTCCACGAGTGGGTCATTTCATGCGGCATCAAGGCGGCGGCCACCAGCCGGTCGTCATCCTCAATCATGGTGCGCTCACCCACGCGGTCGTCACTGGACTCATGATGCTCAAGACCGAAATGCGCGACCTTGTCGCTCAGCGTAAGCAGGAAGTGGTATTCACGGTAATGGCGGGCGGTGTAGAGCGCGCCGGTTTCCGCCACCAGGCGCTTGTAATGCTCGATGACGTCCGGTGGAACCGCCAGGGCCGCGTCGCTGTCGGCGGCGATATCGAGATAGTGTTGAATCGGCCCTTGGGGCGAGAGCGGAATACGGCGAAAATGCCGCCCGGAGATTACAGGCGAATCCACCAGGGTGGTGAGCGAAGTGGTGCGGAAGTTGATCTGGTTTCCGCTTTCGTTCTCCACCGGCAGGGCCGTGCCGTAATGCCAGCCTTCCGGGAGCTTGAGCGCAGCGGTGAACAGGATGTCATCGCTGTGGCGGCCCAGCGGATAGAGCAACAACTGGTTCCAACTCACCAGATCGAGTTGCGCAGTCGAAGACGCGCCGGAAGAGAAACCCTCGGCGGCCGCCGGCAGCACCGTATCCAGCCGCACCTCAAGCATGTTCACGCCGGCGGGCACTATGAGCTCAAAGCTAAACATCTCCTCGAGATTGCGCCGCCAGGTGAGTCTCTGCCCGTTGGCAAAGAACTGCACGCCGGTGAGATCGGCAATGGGGCCAGTCGGCGCGTGTTCGCCAGGGATCCACTTGGGATAAACCAGCGTGAGCTTTCCCGGTTGGACCGGAATCTGCATCTGCGCATGAAGAAATTTTTCCGGGGCGCGGGTGGCATCCACCATCAGGCGGATAGGTGGGCTGGGCGGAATTGATGTGGCCGCGGCCGGCGCCGGCTTCTTCTGGCTGAAAGCCACGAGCGAACTAACCAGCATGGCGCAAACGGCCACGCGCTTAAGGAAACATGTCATGGGTTCTCCAGGTCGGGCAATTTAGCTTAAAGAATCGGCGGGCCGGCGCGCAAGTTACGGATGCAAGGGCCCACCACAACGTAACGTTGCCACAACCAAAAGCATTTCACCGCAACGTACGCGAAGTACGCAAAGGAAAAACAAAAGACTAACCGCGGAGGGCACAGCGTAGCGTTGCCACAACCAAAACCTTTGAAACACAGAGGAACAGAGGCAGCAGAGGTTTTTTGGGGGGGTGAGGCGAGCCCAAAAATCGTCGCGAGCTTGAAGAATTTGATGGACAAGAACGACAGATTGGCAATCGGGTAATTGGTAATCCGGTAATTGAGGAGCTGAAATCCTGCAACTGACTGGTTTGGAAAGAGGCCGAGTCGATGCAAGTTTCGAGAACGCGTTCAAGGTGGTGCGAAGTCTTCAATTACCCGATTACCGATTACCCGATTGCCAATTCTCTACGTTTTCCCCTGTGCCTCGGCCTCTCCGTGCTGGGCGCTTGCTTTTGATCTTGGTTTCGGTTTGGGCGTTTCCGGCTGGCTGCCGGTTACGCTGGCCAGGACCTGGTCGAAGGCTTCTTTGGCCGTCATCTCTTTGCTGCGGCCCTTGTTGTGACGGTACTTGTGATCGCTGTTGCATGTGCGGCAGCGGGTCTGCACTACTTCTTCCCCGGCCATGGCCACAATGGCGTGGTCGGTGCTGCGCTTGCAGCGTGAACAGTGATCGTCGATGTAATCTCCCAGTCGCATCTAGGCCTCGCTCAAACTTTGGAATACCCACATCCTCAAAGGGTTGCACTCAGAAGTTTCCCCGCGCAAGCCCTGTTGCTATTTTCACCCAAAACCAGCCCCCCTTGGAATGGCCTTTATGATTAAAATCTCTAGCGTGGCTTCCAGACAGCGCGGCAAGTTCATCACCTTCGAGGGCGGGGACGGCGTGGGTAAAACCACGCAAATGGAAGGACTGGCGACTTACCTGCGCCAGCGCGGCATCGACCTGATCACCACCCGGGAACCCGGGGGGACGGCGGTGGGCGAGAAGCTACGGGCCGTGTTGTTGAATTCGCGGACCACAGGACTTTCACCGCTGGCTGAACTCGGCCTGATGTTCGCGGACCGGGCCCAGCATATCGATGAGATGATTCTGCCTGCCCTGGCGCGCGGCCAATGGGTGCTCTGCGACCGTTTCACCGACTCCTCTGAGGCTTATCAGGGCGGCGGGCGCCAACTGGGCACGAAAGTCGTTCTGCAACTTCACAAGCTTCTCTGCCGCGATCTTCAGCCCGACCTGACGATTCTGATGATGTCGAATGTCGGCTCCAGCCTGGCTCGCGCGCGCAAAAGGAATATGGAAAAATCCAAAGGTAAACAGGCAGATGAGGACCGGTTCGAAAAGGAAATCAAAGCATTTCACAAGCGCGTATCGGACGCGTACCTGAAGATCGCCGAACGTGAACAGCAAAGAGTTGCGAAAGTAGATGCCCGGCAACCCCAAGACAAAGTCCATCGCCGGATCGTAGAACTAGTCGAGGCGCGTCTGCGTTTGCCGCCAGAGTGAATCGTTTACTGTCCCGGTCTATTCTTCAGGCCCGAACCGCCGGGGCCATTTTCTGGCGCCATGAAAGACACGAAGAATCTGGATTTCATCGCCGCGCACACGATAGGGGACAATGTAGGGAGTACCGGACACGACCAGCTCACGGGTACCGGGAACACGTCCGGCTCGACCCATCGCCGGGAAACTTGTCAGGCTCTCGACGGAATCCCGGATGGAAGCAACTACCCGGGCCGCGGCTGCCGGATTGTCACGGGCGATGAACTCGGCTTCGATGTCCAGGTTCCTAAGCGCAGTGGTCAACCACTTAACGCGCATTCCTGGTCCACTTGTTCATGGTTCTCTGCACGTCACGATCACTCGCGAAATCGCCGCGGTCCGCTTCCATCAATGCCTTCCCGATCTCTTCGATCTGCCATTCGTTGATGGCAACATAATCACGAATGGCCTCCGCTGCGAGAAAAGACTTGCTGCGATGCGTGGACTGTGCCAGCTTCGCCAGTTTCTTCTCAAGAATACCGTCAAGACGTAACGTCACAACTTTGGTAGTCATTGTAATCATAAGTATACACCCGAATACACGATTGAAACTGCATAATGCCATGATCGCCTTCGCAGTACAAAATGCGGGAACAGGCTTAGGTCTGCCGTCTCTTCTTCATGACACTCATGCAATAGGCCAGGGGCAACATGAGAAATGCGAACATGGTCATCAAAGTTCCAAAGCCGAAGACGCGTCGAAGCTCCAGGGTAAGAGACCCAAGAGGATTCCGCGCCAGATACAGAGGCGCCGCCAGCATTCCCAGTACGGAGAGGGTCCACAGAAATACGTTTTTCAGCGCCCTTGCGGCGAGAAACATGCAGACCACCAGAACGACATAATCCGCTGCCCAACCGGGCCGATGGTCTGCCAGCCACATGACGACGGGAATGGAGAAAGAAAGTGCTCCGGCGACCGAATAGGCCCACTGCCGCGCCAGCCCGTGGTAGCGCCATTGCACCAGGGCAAACCAGATCGCGCATAGCTGATAAAACATGCCCATCCGGTCCTGAGCGTTGCCCGGCAGCGACGACATGATCGCCACCAGCAAGCTCCAGCCTGCCAGTGCCGGAACCGCCGACGTATGGGTGAACGCCGAGAGAATGGCCAGCAGCAACGCCAGATAGAAGAAAGGCGCGAAGTGCAGGCCGGCAATGCTGGAAAACACCTCCGTCAATGAATTGCCGCTGACAACCAAGAGCAGCAGAATTCCGGAGGCCACGGCCCAGGAGCGGTCTTCATATTGTTCTTCGCTTGATTTCTTCCAGCAATAGAGGAAGAACAGCACAACGGCGATCAACCCGCAGCGAAATGGAGAAAGAGAGATGCCAGGGGCAAGCCGGATGAGCAGGTTGTCTGCGGTCATCGCGGCACAGACTGCGGCCGCCAGGCCACAGCTCCATGCCAGTCTCCATCGGTCGGAATCGAGTTGCGGCCTCCAGCAGATCATGAGTCCCATGGCCAGGAAACCTGGTGTCAGGTAAATCGCATGAAATGGCAGGGCGTATGCGTAACCGGCCTCCACCAGATGTGAATAGACAGTTTGAGTAACGATGATGGCGCAGGCGCGGATGAACCATTTCCGCATGGGCGCTGGTATGGCGGCACCGCCGGAAATCTCCGGCCCGCCGCGCTCCGGCCGGCAGACCATTACGATTGCCAGGGGCGTCCACCACAGCCAATAGAAATACCAGCTCTTCGCCAATGCCGGCCAGGCAAGGTTGAGCCCCACGGGGTAGCATGAGACAAAAATCGCTGTCATTACGATCATGGTTGCGGCGTTCTTCGTCCAAGGAACGCCGCCGAATCGGACCAGCGCCCAATAAAGGCACATACCCAGGATGAAAGAGGCCGTCCCAGCCAACAGTCCGGCTTTCGCACTGAAGGTATAGAACACATCGTTGAAGAACACAGGATCGAGAATGAGCAGCAAAGCCAGGCCGGCCAGGACCAGTCCATCCACGGGCAGAGCCAGCCGCCGCAGAACCAG
>DATMNZ010000084.1:0-34126 GCA_035568495.1 Saccharimonadales bacterium (SeqCode)
AAAAGTCGTTCCGGCTGGGCGACTTCACTCTGTCTTCCGGCCTGAAGAGCGACTACTACATCGACTGCCGCACGGCCACGCTGCACGCCCGGGGCGCAGAACTTACAGGGCATGTCTTCTTTGAACTGATTCAAGCGCAAGGCTGGCGCCCGGATGCCATCGGCGGACTCACCATGGGCGCAGATCCAGTGGTGACCGCGGTTTCCGTGATCAGCTCCCAAGCCGGAACCCCAATCCACGGCTTTCTGGTGCGCAAGGCTGAGAAGGCCCACGGCATGGGCCAGCGGATTGAAGGCTTCCGGGAAAAGGGCGCCCGCGTGGTGATCGTCGATGATGTCTGTACGACCGGCTCCTCGACGATCCAGGCCATTCACGCAGCCCGGGAATTCGGCTTCACCGTCGTGGGCGCTGCCTGTCTGGTGGAACGTGAAGAGGCAGGAGGATATGAGTCCGTGGCCGAAGCTGCTGCGCCCGCGCCGTTCATCTCGATCTTCAAGTCAAGTGAGATCAAGGCGGCACACTTGAAACTCTGACAAGAGCAGTTCACCACGGAGGCACGGAGAAAAACCAAAACCTTTGAGAACACAGCGCAACGAGTCGCAACGAAAACCTTTGAAACACAGAGGAACAGAGGCAGCAGAGGATTTTGGGGGCGTGAAGCGGAGCCAGGAATCGCCGCAGTCCACAAAGACTCTAACGGATCGTAAGCATGGGGGCAAAACAAGAACTGGTTTTCCGATGTCCCGATGTCTCGATTTCCCGATCACCAGACCATCCGATCAACCGATCAACCATCCCGCTGATACAATCTATACTGATGATCCACACCGTCGAATGGACTCCCGAGGGCGTACGCCTGATTGACCAGACGAAGCTTCCCACCGAAGAGACTTATTTCATCTGTCGCAATTATCAGGACGTAGCCATGGCCATCCGCGACATGATCGTGCGTGGTGCGCCTGCCATCGGCGTGACCGCCGCCATGGGAATTGCCTTGGGGATCAGTCAGTCGTCGGCCGTTGCCGTTCCGGCGCTACGCTTGGAGTTTGAAAACATCTGCAAGATCATGGGCGAAACCCGCCCTACGGCCGTGAACCTCTTCTGGGCCATCCGCCGCATGAAGGAAAAATTCGATTCGCTCACGAACCGGAGCGTCGATCAAATCAAAGCGGCGCTGGTGGAAGAATCGCAACGCATGCATGTGGAAGACATTGCGGCCAATGAGGCCATGGGGCGCCATGGCGCCGCACTAATGCCGCACTCCGGCGGCGTGCTCACCCATTGCAATGCCGGCGCACTGGCCACCTGCGGTTATGGGACCGCCCTGGGTGTGATTCGCGCAGCGGTCGAAGCCGGCAAGAAGATCCATGTCTATGCCGATGAGACCCGTCCCTTTCTGCAGGGATCGCGCCTCACCGCCTGGGAGTTGATGAAAGATGGCATTCCCACCACCCTGATCGCCGACAACATGGCAGGCGTGATGATGAAGCAGGGCAAGGTGGGCGCTGTCATCGTGGGCGCCGACCGCATCGCCGCCAACGGCGATGTGGCCAACAAGATCGGGACTTACTCCGTAGCGGTGCTGGCCAAAGAACACCAGATTCCCTTCTACGTGGCCGCCCCGTGGTCGACCGTGGACATGAATACACCTACAGGCGATAAAATTCCCATCGAGCAGCGTTCTTCCAGGGAAGTAACACACATGGCCGGCAAGCAGATCGCACCGGATGGGGTATTGGTGGAAAACCCCGCGTTTGATGTCACGCCCAACCGCTACATCGCGGCGATCATCACCGAGCGCGGCGTTGCCCGCGCTCCCTATTCGGAATCGCTAAACCATCTGTCTTCCGCCGTCAGTGTCATGGCTTGAGCATCAGACCTTGACCGGTTGAAATGCCGGCCATAAAGCAGGCTTTTATTTTCGATGTCCTGCCCGCCAGATTCATTTTTCTCCTGGACATCGTGCTTAAGCTGGTTCCCGTCTATTCAACCGCACGCTGCTTCAAATTGAATTTTTGTCCGGCCGACAGAATGGAATACTCGCGGTCGCCATGCGGCTTGCCGTCATGGACCAATACCTTACTCAATCCGATGACTTCAAACTCATCGCCATGCACCACCACTGCGGTGCTCTCGTCGATTCCCAGCCCCAGCAGGCCGGGATGAGCGGCCATCACGGAGTTCAGGTCGTTCTCGCGATGGCGGGCAATCACATGTTGATCGATGGCCGAATTCGGCAGCAGGCCGAAGCCTACTTCATGGCCTTTGGCCATCATGATGGTATTGTCGCCATCGGGATCTTTGGCGTCGCCTGATGCTCCACGAACCAGATACGAACCCTGGATGGTCGCTCCGGCGGAACTGCCTCCCACGACCCCTCCGCGAGCCAGTAGCGCCTTGATCTCGCGTTCCACGGACGTGCCGAGATAGGCATCGGCGAGCCGCCATTGGCGCCCACCTTCAATCCAGACGCCGGAAGCATGGCGAAGCGGCCCGACAAATTCACTGGAATCGGCGCGCGACCGGTCCTTGGTGTGCAGCAGAGTGACATGACTTACGCCAAACCGCCGTGAAAAGGCCTTCAATTCATCCTGCTCACTGAAATTGGCCTGTGCGGTGGGAATCAACACAAAGTTCGCTTCCGGGCCACCTGCCAGGGAAACAAAGCGCTTGGTGATCTCCGGCGGCAACGATCCTCCGCCGACGATGACCAGAGACCCTTTGACCGGCCCCACGGTCGGGCTGTGGTCGTAGTCCGCGCACGTAGACGGCAAGGCGGCGCCCATGAGACAGGCGCACAATAACACCCACAGAAACTTTCCTGAATGCATTTTTCAACTCCTGAACCTATCCATCAAAATCTTTGCGCTCGCAACAATTCCGAGAACAACTACAACCAACTCCCATTCGCGTTTATTCGCGTTAATTCGTGGCTAATTGCTTTTGATTTTGGTTGTGGCCAGGTCGCACCGTGAACTAGGATTCCATCGTCTTGAGCGTCGGACTCACAATCAATTTGGCCGCCGTGGCCTTCTGCACATCTTCGGCTGTGAAGCCAGGAGCAACCTCTTCGAGCACCAGCCCTTTGTCGGTGACGCGCAGAAAGGCCATCTCCGTCACAATCGTATCCACGACCTTCAGGCCGGTCAGCGGCAGAGTGCATTTTGGCAGGATCTTCGATACGCCTTCTTTGGTAGTGTGCTCCATGGCAATCACTACCCGGCGGGCGCCGGCCACCAGGTCCATGGCGCCGCCCATGCCTTTCACCATCTTGCCGGGGATCATCCAGTTGGCGAGGTTGCCTTCTTCATCCACTTCCATGGCTCCAAGAACGCTCAAGTCCACATGTCCGCCGCGGACCATGGCGAACGAATCGGCGCTGGAAAAATAGGCGGTTCCCGGAATCTCGGTCACGGTCTCTTTGCCGGCATTGATCAGATCAGCATCTTCGTCGCCTTCCAAGGGAAATGGCCCGATGCCCAGCATTCCATTTTCGCTTTGTAGCACCACTTCCATCCGCGCAGGGACGTAGTTGGCAACCAGCGTAGGCATGCCAATCCCCAGGTTCACGTAAAATCCGTCGCGCAACTCGCGGGCAATGCGTTTCACGATGCGCTCCCGCTTTTCAGCGTCTTTCTGTTTGCCGATGGCCGGCGTGGTGGACATGAGCTGTCTCCTGGAAACTAGCAATTAGCAATTAGCAATTAGCAATTAGCAATTAGCAATTAGCGCTGTACTTGGTACTTGGTACTTGGTACTTGGTACTTGGTACTTGACTGATTTTGGTCCAAACACTCTAACCGCAATGGGATCGCGAAACCGTCCGGCCTTTCCGGTTTTCCGATGTCTCGATTTTCCGATGTCCCGATGTCCCGATCTTGAACACATTCCCGATCACCAGATCACCCGATCTACCGATCACCCGATCTTCTTCCTCACAGTTCGTTTCTCGATTTTCTTCTCCATGTTCCTTGCCAGGACAATGCGTTTCACGTAAATGCTGGGCAGATGTACACTGTCCGGATCGAGTTCTCCCGGCTCCACGATCTGCTCGGCTTCAACGATGGTGACGCGGGCGGCCGTGGCCATCATGGGATTGAAATTACGCGCGGTCTTGCGGAAGACCAGATTGCCCCAGCGATCGGCCTTCCATGCCTTCACCAGCGCAAAATCGGCTTTGAGAGCAAGTTCCATGACAAACTTGCGTCCACCAAATTCACGGATTTCCTTGCCCTCGGCCACCGTCGTGCCAACTCCGGTGGGGGTGAAGAAGGCTGGAATGCCAGCGCCCCCGGCACGGATGCGCTCAGCCAGTGTGCCCTGAGGATTGAGCTCAAGCTCCACCTTGCCGCTCAGGACCATCTGCTCGAACACCTTGTTCTCACCTACATAGGAGCCTATATGTTTCTTGATCTGGCCAGCTTGCAGCAACCTGCCCAGCCCGTGAACATCCACGCCGGCATTGTTGGAAATGGTGGTCAGGTTCCTGACTCCCTTGCGCACCAGGGCATCAATCAGGTCATCGGGGACGCCGCACAAGCCGAACCCACCAACCATGATGGTACAGCCGTCAGTAACGTCGCGAAGCGCTTCCTCAGCATTGGCTACGACTTTATTCATGACCGCTGATTCTAAACAGGCGGAAGGGGCGGCGCAAACCGCTTGCCCGTCAATGCCATCAATGCGAGGGCGGAATGGCGACCGGCTCCAGCAACAGGCGCATCAGTCTCTTGCCCTCTGGCCAATCGCCCAGGCCCGAATCGGCGTTGATGTGCCCGGCCTTGCCGATATTGAAGAACTGGCTGCCCCAGGCTTCTGCGAAGGCTTGGGCGCGCTGCAGGCTGATATACCAATCATCGCTGCTGGCGACAACCATCGAAGGAAACGGCAACTGCCGCAATGGTACGGGAGCAAAATCTTTAATCTGGTAGGGAGCGTCTGTGCGGTCCACGTCGGCAGGCGCGACCAGCAACGCGCCCTTCACCATCCCGGACTTGGCTATCGGAGTCTGCGCCCAATGGGCCACGGCGATGCAACCCAGGCTGTGGGCCACGACCACGGCGGCAGGCGTCCGCTGCAATTCGGCGCTGATATTGTTCACCCATTCTTCTCTGCCGGGAGTCAACCAGTCACGCTGCTCCACGCGGCGAAACGCCGGGTTCTGTTCCTGCCAGATGGATTGCCAGTGCTGGGGGCCGGAGTTCTGCCAGCCGGGAAGAATCAAAACGCTCGATTGGTTCATGTGCTCCAAGTCCCGTACGCAGGATGGTATGACTCGATCGCGAGCTGTCGCGATTTCTCGCCCGGAGGCCCGTCCGCCCCGAAAAATTCTGGGCTAGCATATCAGAAGGAAATGCGGGCCCCAAGGATTTTTAATCTTTTTTAATCTTTACTCTGAATTCTGAGAATGCCCGCCCGGTGGCCGCGGAAGTCCAAACCGATTGGCCCGCTCAAACTCTTCCCGCAGCTCCGGGGTCTTAAGATTTTCACGAAGGTGGGCGAGGCTCTGCTCCATCCGCGCCAGGGCCCGTTCGATATACCTGCTGTTGGTGTGGGCGACATCTCGCCACATGGAGTAAGGACTGGAGGCGATACGGGTCATTTCGCGCAAGGCGCGGCCGCCGATGGCCTGCAGATCAGGATCGTCACCGAACTCATCGACCAGCATGGCCGCCAGGGCCGTCGAAATCATCTGCGGCAGGTGGCTCACCCAGGCACAGAGCTGATCTTGGCGATCAGCCCCAATTTCAGTCACCCTTGCGCCGATGGATTGCAGCAACTGCCGGTACTCCGGAATTCTTCCGCAGTGCATATCCTGCTGAGGGTCACCACGCACCAACAGCCAGGTTGCATTGCGGAATAGGCCGGAGTCCGCGGAAAGGATGCCGCTGTGCTCCTTGCCGGCCATAGGATGCCCGCCAAGAAAACGCTGCCCGGCCTGGGCGCCAAAGACAGCCAGGGCGTGGTTCAGAATTTCCTGCTTGGTGCTGCCGGTATCCGTAATGAGGGCCTCAGGCACAACGACCGGGCCAATGCGCTCCAGCAGATCAATGATCATGCCGACGGGAGTGGCCAGCAGTACCAGGTCGCTGCCCTGAACCGCTGCCAATGGGTCTTCCACGCTGTGGTCAATGGCGCCCATTTTGAGCGCCTGCTCAAGGACATGGGAACGGTCGCACCCAACAATACGGATGCCGCTCTCCGCGGCTTTGACGGCCATGCCAAAGGAGCCGCCAATCAGGCCCGTACCGATAATGGTGATTTGTTTGAACGCCATTCAGAGCGGCATCCCGTACCGGTCAGGCAATCCGGCGACCCACCGCCGGTGCGATGATGCGCAACTCGGCCATGAGCTGAACAAACTGCTCCGGATAAAGTGACTGGGCCCCATCCGACAGTGCCTTGTCAGGACAGTTGTGTACTTCCACCAGCAAGCCATCGGCGCCGGCGGCAACAGCGGCCCTTCCCATCGGTGGCACTTTGTCCCGGCGTCCGGTGCCATGCGAAGGGTCGGCGACCATGGGCAGATGGGAAAGCTTCTTTACAATAGGGATGGCGGAAATATCCATGGTGTTGCGGGTATAGGTTTCAAAGGTGCGTATGCCGCGCTCGCACAGCATGACCTGGTAGTTTCCGCCGGCCATCAGATATTCGGCGGAAAGCAGCAACTCTTCGATGGTCGCCGCAATTCCGCGTTTTAGCAGCACCGGCTTGCGCACCTTGCCCAGCTCCCGCAAAAGATTGAAGTTCTGCATGTTGCGCGCGCCCACTTGCAGCACGTCCACATACGACAACATGAGTGGAATCTGCGAGATTTCCATGACCTCGCTGACCACCAGCAGCTTGTGCCGGTCGGCCGCCTCGCGCATCAGCTTGAGCGCATCTTCGCCCATGCCCTGAAAAGAATATGGGGAGCTGCGTGGCTTGAACGCGCCACCGCGCAGGAATTGGGCCCCGGCCTTGGAAACGGTTTCCGCAACTTCGAAGATCTGCTCCCGCGATTCCACCGAGCAGGGACCGGCCATGATGACCACCTGTTCTCCGCCGATGGTCACCCCGTTGGAGAATTGGATGATCGTGCCTTCCGGCCGGAAGCTTCGGGCCACCAGCTTATACGGTGAGCTGACGCGATGCACCTCGCCCACCCCCTCGAGCACCTCAATATTCCGGATGTCAAATTCATGGCGGGCGCCGACAGCGCCCAGCACCGTCTGGCGGGCGCCGGTCGAGCGGTGGACTTCAAATCCCATGTCCACCAGGCGCTCGATAACTCCCTGGATCTGTTCTTCGGACGCGTGTTCCTGCATTGCAACAATCATGGTTTTCCCGTTAAGCGCGGCCGGCGGGCCACGCTAGTCGTTAACTTCCCTGTCAAACTCTGTCGCGCCCGCATCCGCCGGGGAACGGGGCTGGATCTCATGTTTCTGTATGTTCCGCATCACATCAATGATGCGCTCAAACACATGGCGCAGTTCGGCGTCGGGCAAAGGCCCTCGATTGACCTTGCACACGTTCTCGAAGATCAGCTTCTCCCGCGCCGGCTCATAAATCGGCAGGTTGGTATCGCGCTTCAACTTTCCAATTTCACGCGCGGCAGTGGCCCGTTCATTCAGCAACTCCACCAGGCGGCGGTCTAACTCGTCGATTTGCTTACGCCAACCAGCAATATCCATGGTCTCCTACTCACTTTGAACACTAGGCTTATTGAGGCCATTCTGGCCTAACGAAATCAATCTCTATAGAGAATAACTTAAAGATGTGAAGAGGAAAAGAGGGCTACGCAACGCCGCGCTTTTTCATGGTTTCAATCAACTCTCGGACTGCCTCAGCCTCCCGGCCGGGATTCTGCTCAATCGTATGAACAATGGCGCTGCCCACCACGGCAGCATCGGCAAACCCGCCGATTTCGGCAAACTGCTGCGCATTCGAGACCCCGAAACCTACCGCAATCGGCAGCCGCGTGTACTTCCGCAGCCGCTTGACCAGATTCTCGACACCGGCAGCCAGCTCTTGCTGAGCCCCGGTAACGCCGGTGCGTGAAACAGCATACACGAAGCCCTGGCTGGCCTCGGCAATGGCCCGCAGCCTCTGATCGGTGCTGGTCGGCGCAGCCAGAAATACCGGGGCCAGACGGTGGGCCGCCATGCACCGCAGGTATTCCCCAGCCTCTTCCACAGTCATGTCGATCAGCAGCACACCATCGACACCCGCAGCGGCGGCGGCGGCGCAAAAAGGCTCCATGCCCATACGCAATATGGGATTGAGATAGGAAAAAATCACCAACCCCGCCTCGGATTCCTGGCGAATCTCACGCGCCAGGCCCAGCACATCCTGCAGCGAAGTACGATGGGCCAAGGCCCGCTCACTGGCCCGCTGAATCACCGGCCCGTCAGCCACCGGATCGCTAAATGGGACCCCCATCTCGATCACATCCGCCCCGGCACGAATCGCCGCCAGCACAATCTGCCGGGTCGTGACTAGATCGGGATCGCCGCAGGTAACATAGACGACTAGGCCGGGGCGCATCGGAAAAGCCAGGCGCTCGAAAGATCGGGTGATCGGGTGATCGGGTGATCGGGTGATCGGATTATTCCCCTTGGACTTGGGTGACGACTTGGGGAGCTGTTTCATCTGAGATCCTTCGATCTGCCGGTTCTGGCTGAATTTTGTTTTCTGTTCATGATTTAGAAGTTTTTCGCGAGGCAGAAAAAACTGCCAGCAGTTGGTTTGCTTCGGCAAGTAATTCAACCAGCTTTGCCGGCCGTATGATACCGCTTTCACCGAGAAGTTCGAGCCAGAACACAGTTTCATCAGCCTCTTCGACAACGACCCCAATCTTGGCGATAAACTCAGCCTTGGAGCGCGCTCTTCCTGCCGCCCGATAGTTCGCAGCCATGCCGGTCGCGGACCTCAGTATCTGATTGCCAATCACATTCGCTTCACGATTGTTTGGCATCGCTCGAATCATTCGAATAATACGCAGCGCAAATTTCTTGGTCCTGGCACGCAATTCAAGATGCTTATCCAGACTCATTCTGTCCCGTTCCCCTCACACTCTCTCTCAAAAAAGTCCCAGTTGAAAGCTCCCTGTCACTAAATCATCAGGTCCGAATCATCCGATCACCAGATCACCAGATCACCAGATCACCAGATCACCAGATCACCAGATCACCAGATCACCAGATCACCAGATCACCAGATCACCAGATCACCAGATCATCAGATCATCCGATCATCCGATCTTCAAGTTCTCCCTAAGTATCCCAATGTCCTTGTCCCCTCTTCCTGAGACGTTGACGATAATTACGTCGGACTTTTTCATGCGTGGGGCGCGCTTGATGCATTCGGCTACGGCGTGGGCTGATTCCAGGGCGGGGATGATTCCTTCGGTTTGCGAGAGCCGGGAAAGCGCGTCCAGCGTTTCCTGGTCGGAGGCGGAAACGTACTCGGCGCGGCCGGTATCGGAGAGGGATGCGTGCTCCGGACCGATCGAGGGATAATCGAGCCCTGCGGAAATCGAATGGGTAAGCGCAATCTGGCCGTGAGAATCCTGCAGCACGTAGGAGAACGTGCCTTGCAGCACGCCCGGTAAACCTCCCTGGAAGCGTGCGGCATGTTCCCCAAGTTGTTCTCCGCGTCCACCGGCCTCAACTCCGATGAGCTTTACTTTTTTGTCGCCGAGGAATTCGTGGAAGATACCGATGGCGTTGGAGCCTCCGCCGACGCAGGCGATGATGGCTGTGGGCAGCTTGCCTTCCATCTTGAGAATCTGCGCCCGGGCCTCGCGGCCAATCACCGAGTGAAAATCACGCACCATCGTGGGATACGGGTGCGCGCCCAGTACGCTGCCCAGAAGATAATGCGTGGTGCGCACGTTGGTGACCCAGTCGCGCATGGCCTCGTTAATGGCGTCTTTCAGGGTGCGCGAACCGGAGCTCACGCCCCGCACTTCCGCGCCCAGCAGTCTCATGCGGAAAACATTGAGCTCTTGGCGGCGCATGTCTTCGTCGCCCATGTAGACGACGCACTGGAAGCCAAAGAGGGCGCACACGGTGGCGGTGGCTACACCGTGCTGTCCGGCGCCGGTTTCGGCAATGATACGGCGTTTACCCATGCGTTGCGCCAGCAGCGCCTGCCCCAGACAGTTATTGATCTTGTGCGCGCCGGTATGCAGCAGGTCTTCGCGCTTCAGGTAGATGCGCGCCCCACCCAGCTCCTTGGTCAGGCGGGCGGCGAAAAACAGAGATGTCGGCCTTCCCGCATATTCGCGCAACAGACGCTGAAACTCGGCCCGAAACTTCTTGTCTTTGCGCGCCTTCTCGTATTCGCGTTCCAGCTCCTCCAGCGCCGCCATGAGCGTCTCGGGGACATACCTTCCGCCGTAAATGCCAAACCTTCCCGGCACGGATTTTTGTTTTCTGGCCACATTGTTCATCATTGTTCCGTCCTCCGCACGGCTGCGACAAAAGCCTTTAGTTTCTCGGGATCTTTCCTTCCCGGTTCGCGCTCTACCCCTGACACCACATCGACGCCCCAGGGTGAAAACATTCGGATGGCCTCGCTCACATTCGCAGGGGTCAGCCCTCCAGCGACGATCAACCTCATTCCAGCCGCGCTCAGCAGCGGACGCACCGCCTGCCAGTCAAATGTCCGGCCGCTGCCGCCGCCGGAATCGAGCAGCATCGAGTCGATGCCTTCATGGTCTTGCGCCAGCCGGCTGAGTTTCTCATGAAAGCCGTCTTTGACCACAATCGTCTTGATGATCCCGATACGCGCGGCGCGCGGCCCCGGTGCAGAAAGCGCTGCTATCATCTGCGGAGTCTCGTCACCATGCAGTTGCACGGCAGTCAACCCGGCATGCTCTACGGTCTCACGGATGCGCTCTACAGTTTCATCCTGAAATACGCCGATACGTTCAATTCCAGCGGGCAACGCCCGTATGATCGCGCGGGCCTGTTCGGCGGTGACCTGGCGCTTGCTGGGAGCAAAGACAAAGCCCAGGGCGTCGGCCCCGGCTGCGATGGCGGCCAGACCGTCTTCCACGGAAGTAGTAGCGCAGATTTTTATCCAGGTTCGCATGAGTGGCTGAGGATTGCTGACAGCTTAGTGGATTTTTGCTCGCCAAGCGGCCGCGGGCGTGCCCGCCACCTGGGGATAGAACCCCGCCTCAGCCAGCAGCGCCTGCAGTTTTTTGCCCGGCTCTTCAGCCCGCATCAGGGTCTCACCGATGAGGAAAGCCTGATACCCGGCATTGTACAGATCGCGGATTTCCCCACCGCGCGCGAGACCGCTTTCGGCGATTCTCAGCACCCGGCCCGGAATCTTGGCCGCCAGATCGAAGAGCATCTCGGTCTTGACCTCAAATGTCTTGAGATCGCGGCTATTGACGCCGATCATATCGGCCCCGGCATCGAGCGCGCGCGCCAGCTCCATCTCATCGTGGACTTCACAGATCACGTCCAGCTCCATCGCCCGGGCGATGGCCAGCAGATGACGGAAAGGAACATCGTCAAGGGCCGCGAGAATCAGAAGGATGGCGTCGGCGTGGTGGGCGCGGGCCTCAACAATCTGAAAATCATCGACGATAAAGTCTTTGCGCAGACAAGGGATATCGGTGGCCGCCGAAGCCTCCACTAGGTTGGCCAGCGATCCTTGAAAGAACTGCTCCTCCGTGAGCACCGAAAGAGCCGAGGCCCCGTTCTTCGCCAACTGGCTGGCCAGCGCGCCCACCGGGAAAACCTCCCGGATCAAGCCTTTCGAAGGCGAAGCTTTCTTGAGCTCAGCAATCACGGCCGGGCCAGCCTGGGAGTTGGCCGCCAGACGGCGGCGAAATCCGCGCGGCGTGTGGCTCCGGGCCATCTGCTCCAGCAGATGAATGTCTTCCCGCTGCCGCGTCAAGGCAACACGCTCGCGGGTGGCGGCAATAATTTGATCAAGCCGGGTCATGATGCAAGAGCTAAGTATATGTGATTGAGACAGGAAAACCGAAACCAAATGCGCACCACGGAGGCACGGAGAAAAGCAAGAACCAGGTACTTGGTATTTGGCACTTGGTATTCGCTCTCGGGAATATCATTAAGCCCTGGCAGATTCAGTAATCCCGCGATCAGCCACAAATACCATATACCGAATACCAAGTACCTGGCTTTTGTTTCTCTCCGTGCCTCGGTGGTGAGCTTTTGATTTTGCTCGCGTCCGCGAAGCCGTCTATCTTCCTCGCAGCACAGCCCAGGCGATTGCGGCGCCGGCCATGGCCAGGCTGATGACGATGAGGAGAAAGAAACCTATGCCTCCGGGCTGGGGCTGCAGGGCGGTGGAAGCCGGCACCACGATGTAGTAGGAGCCGCCGGTCAGCTTTTGCACCGCCTGTTCGATCCTTTGCTGTTCCTTGGGATCTTCGCTGGCGCGCGTATAAGCGGAGCGCAGGAGGCCTGCGATCTTGGCTTCAAACTCCTGGCTCCGGTCGCGCAGCAGGCCGAGGGGAATTCCGGCCGCCGAGGCGGGATCGGAGAGATCCAGGTCAAGCATCCGCTGCTCTATGAAAGACAGATGCATGCCCTTGAAGTCGGCTTCGAAGGTGACCTTATTTACCAGAAACGTCTTGGCATCTTCTTGGGATGAGAAAGTCATCGCTGGTTGAGCATTATACGGGCGTTGCGCAACTTTTTCTGCGTCAGGCAAAGAGCATTTTTTGAAAGACGTTGCCTTGCGGACACCCTCAGCGGCCCTTCCACACCGGCTTGCGTTTTTCCAGGAACGAGCGGATGCCCTCATTTGCATCTTCGGTTTGCATCAGATCTTCCAGATAGATTTTTTCTGCGCGGGCCAGGCCTTTATCCAGGTGGATAGCATCCCATGCGTAGAAGGCCTTCTTGGCCACTGACAGTGCGGCAGGGCTTAGCTTGAAGAGATAATCGAGGTTGCTCTGTAATACTTCCTGCAGTTCGCCTTCGGGATGGGCCTCGTTGGCCAGACCCCACTCGGCAGCTTCTTGGCCGGAGAAAACCCGCCCGGTAAAGACCAGATTGGCGGCCCGTTTCTGGCCCACCAGCGCCGCCAGGGCGGCACAGGCCACCGGCGGATAACACCCCAGGGTGATCTCCGGAAATCCCCATTTGGCTTTTTCGGTTGTGTAGGCCATATCGCAAATCATGGCCAGCTCTGCACCGCCGCCCAGGCAAACACCGTGTACTTCCGCAATGGTGATCTTGCGGCAGCGGGAAAGCGCCAGGACCACGCCGTGAAACTTAGTGAGCATCTCCTGGATCTTGTCGGGCGTATGGATGGCCACATCCACCCCGGCGGAAAAGGCGCGCTCACCGCCGCTGATGACGACTGCCGAAACTTCCGGATGCTGCTCCAGGGTCCGCAAGGCGCCGGAGAGCTCATCCATCATCTGAAAATCGATTACGTTGAGAGGTGGATTCGCGAGGGTCAGGCGGGCGAGTTGGCCCTGGAAGGAAAGGCTGAGGCGGGTTGCAAGGGCGGTAGTCATGATTTCCTCGTCTGTCAGGACCAGACTAGTGTAGAACACGCCGCCTATCTTTCTTAGAAATCTTCGTGCCCACAATCAAAACCTTTGAAACACAGAGGAACAGAGGAAGCAGAGGATTTGGGGGGGGTGTGAGGCGGCCCAGAAATCGTCGCGGACCGAGAAGATTTTGGCGAATAGTAATACAGAAAGAGGTTTTTTAGGGTTGTGAGGTGTTTCTCCGAAATCGTCGTAGGCCGCTTCCTCTGTATTACTATCCATCAGAGTGTTCGCGGCTCGCTACAATTTTTGCGCGGCCTCACAACCCCAAAAACCTCTGCTTCCTCTGTTCCTCTGTGTTTCAAAGGTTTTGGTTGCAACTCGTTGCGCTGTGTTTCAAAGGTTTTGGTTGCGCCTTCGCGCTCTCTGCTTCCGTGGTGATCCTAACTTGTCCAGAAACCCTGCTTATCGTAATCGCGGATGGCCTGCAACTCTGCGGCGTTTGGCTCCGGCGTGGGTTTCACATCGGGCGATACTTTCAACTTCCAGCCGGTGTTGGCCACCACATCGTCTACGCTGACGCCGGGATGCACGGTGGCCGCGTAGGCTTCGCTGTCTTCCCCGAAGCGCAGGACGCATTTGGTTGTAATCACTGCCGCCGGACCTCCGCGCGGCAAGCCGGCTTTCTGCCGCCATCCGGGGCCAGCGCCGTTGCCGGGGCTGGTGATGTAGCTTACGCGCTCCGGCAGGCGGTGGCGGCTGTGTTCCAGCAGCGCTACGAAGCGATGGGCCAGCGACGCAATATCGCAGGCCCCGCCGGAGCCCGGCAGGCGCACCATACCGTTTTTGCCCGTTACCTGGGTGGAGTTGAGGTTGCCGTATTTATCCACTTCGGCCGCGCCCAGGAAGCCCATGTGGACCCTTCCGGACTGCAGCAGGCCCATGACGCCCAACATGTCAAGACATTGGGTCGCGCCCAGCAGGTTGGGCGGGTCGCCCATGGTGTAGATCAACTCCGCCGAAGGCGTGGTGCGGATCACACCGTTTTCAAACAGTCCGACGGCGTTGGGAGCGTGGGTCTTCTTGGCGACCACGAAGGCGATGAGCGGCAGGCGCATTCCGACAAAGACGACTTCGCCGTCTTTGATTTCACGCGCGGCGGCCACGACCATGAGTTCGTTGAGAGTATAGGTTGCTGTATTCATGTCGATGAGGACTGCAACAGAACCACTATCTTACACGCCTATTGGCTGGGTGGCGCAGCCAGGAACTCGTCTCCGGTGCGCGAGAGAAGCAGCTCGCGGCGGCGCTTGAGAAGTTCCAGGCGCTTGTTGACATGCAGCAACTCCAGCTTCTGGGCCGGGGAGAGTTCCAGGCCCGGCCGGCTGAGTTCATCGAAGCGTTCCATGAGCCTGGGCATCTCGCGGTCGATGAAGACCGGACGAATCAGCACGCCCTTCTCGCGCCCGCTGCGCACCGATACCAGATTGTTGTCGGTCCACACTGGGAGAATGCCCAGGTCGCCAAGCTCAATGCGCGTGCCGGCAGGGCCGTAGTCTTTCTTGATCACCGAGAAGGTGACCATCAGTGAATCACGCGGCTCGCCATCGCGCTCGGGCGTCAGTCCATGGACGTAGCGGCTGCTCTGGTTGGTGAGGAAGTTTCCCAGGGAAAACAGAATCACGCCATCACGGTCGTCTGCGGTGAGATAGGTTTCAACCGCCTGCAATACGTGCGGATGATGTCCGATGATCAGGCCGGCCCCGGCATCGAGGAAGCTGTGCGCGAGTTGCACATCATCGGGGCGCGGCTCGGGCGCGTACTCAATTCCCCAGTGAATGGAGATGATCAGGAAATCACACTGGGCCCGGGCCGCCTTGACGGCTTCCAGCGCATCGGCGGTTGAAAGGCCGGGCGCTCCGGGCGTGCTGGTGTACGGAAGAAAGGCGACATGCGGGTCGGACTCTTTGGCGGGATTGCGATTGCCATTCAGCCAGCGTGTCATGCCCAGCCAGCCTACGCGGATACCGTTCTTTTCGGTAAAGACCGGCTTCCAGGCATCGGCGGCGGAATCGCCTGAGCCGGCGAACAGCAACCCTTCATCGCGCAGGTGGCCGAGCGTTTCGGCAAACCCGGCCTGGCCTTGGTCGAAGACATGGTTATTGGCAAAAGAGACGATCTTGACTCCGTTCGCCTTCAGCGACTGCAAGAGAGCGAGGGGCGCATCGAACTGAAACGGACGCGAACCGCGTGAATGCGCCGGGGCCACTGGAGTTTCGAGGTTCACAAAACCGAAATCCGAGCGCCGGAATACACTGCTGACTTCAGCGAAGAGTTCATCCCAGCCGCTGTGGTTGCCGGCGCTGGCGCTGTCTGGGGTCGCGGGCGCCCCATCCGACGGCGTCTTCCCTGCATCCGCCGCTTCCTGCTTATGTGCGGTGGCCGCCTGCACGACGGCCTGATGCGGAATCACATCGCCGGCCGCAGCAAAGGTGATGCGGCTGATTTCCTGGGGATACGGAAGCGCGGGTATCGTCTTCGGCGCTTTTCCAGGCTGCTGCGCGATCACCGCGTGGATGAGCGCGAAGGAAACCAGCAGCGCGGAAAACGCGGGGAGCCGGCGGCGGCTCCCGCCGCCGGAGACAAAAGAGAAAGTGACCCGGTTCATATGAGTTGAGGGCGCAATCGCGCCGTCGCTAAGGCAGTATACATTGCCGGTTTTGGCGGAGGGAGCAGCGGCCTGCCGTGAGCGTGCGGAAAAATGACGGAGCAACTGTCAAAGCGGGCGGCTTCAGCCGCCCGCGGAGCACTATGAAGGACCCGGCTTTAGCCGCGGTTTAGCGGGTGTAGTCTTTCATGATCCTGTGAAGGAATCCCTTGCGTTTAAAGGAGGAAACTCAGATCTTCTCGAACGGATTAGGGAGTTAACCCGTGGCTGAAGCCACTCATTTTCCTGTTCCTTCACGGGCGGCTGAAGCCGCCCGCTTTGACAGTTGTTTCGGCATTTTTCCGCAAGCTCTCGAAGCCGTGCCCTGATGCCCGCAAAGGAAGCCGGCTGCTACGCAATTCACTGTAGCTCATTCCTGCGGGCCATGGTACTGAAACCTTCTACTGCATGGGTAGATTGATCGCGCTCTTGCGCACTTCCCCGATGCTGATCAGCGGGTCTTTCGCGCCGGTCTTGGGCGCGATCCACTTTTTCTCGGCCCCGATGATGTCTTTGAGCAGCTTCTTGTCGGCTTCGGTCGGCAGCCATGTGTCTATCTGTTCTTTGTATTCTTTCTCCTCGATGGGCTGGCCGGTCTGCGGATGGAACATCTGTTCCTTCCATCGGCCGATGCGCCGGTTGAACTGGATGTTAGGGCAAAAGAGCGGCGTGCTGCCCGGCTTTTGCGCGATGCTGATCTTACGCACCAAGTCGGCGCATTCATCGCGGTAGAGATGACGGTTGTAATCGTTGAGATCGTCAAGCTCGGGCTCCGTCTGGTTCTTTAGTTCATCGTAGCGTCCCTTGATGCCCCACACGTAAGCCCAGTGGGCGGAGGACGAATGATCGGTGCCGAAGAGATCGTAGGCGCTGGAAATCCACTTATTGAGATACTTCTGCATCAGCCAGCCGGGGACGATGCCCGCCTCGGCAATGCGCGCCAGTCCGGTATTGCCGGTGCCCATGTGGAAGGCCTCTTCCCGCAGCATATAACTCATGGAGCGGCCCAGCGGGGCGAATGCCGAATATTTGAGCATCTGCAACTGGAACTTGCCGTCGCGGTCGACAAAGTCGGTGAAGGCGAAGAAGTCGAGCCAGTTGTCGCATTCTTCGTTGAACGACCCCAGCAGGCGCTTGTTTTCATAGGCCTTGCGCTCCAGCATCTTCTGGGCTTCCACCTTGCCGGTATCGCCGAAGTGTCCGATAAGCAGCGCGCACATCTGCCAGCCATGGCGCATCTCCTCGATCATGACGCGGGTCAGCGATGAGCGGTCGTAGTCGCTGGGGGCGGTCTCGAACAGGTAACGCTGCTGTTCGACGCTGGCGAACTCGGTGTCTCCCTGGTAGACGATGAGGTTCAACAGGGCGTCACGCATGTTCTGCGTGGGAATCTGGCGGACGTTTTCCCACTTGCGCCGTCCCTTGTAATGGCCGAATGAGATTTCTTCGGTCTCGATCGCGCCATAGAGGGTGTCAAACTTGAAGTTGCGGATATCGTCATGGTTGACGCCGATTTCCTGGCGCCATTCCTTAAAGAGTCCTTCCCAGTCGCTGAAGGTACCGATTTTCATTACTCGTCCCGGCATGTTTGAATCGCTCCTGGCCAGTGGCTTCTGGCTGCTAGCTCAATTGTTGTGCTGCGGCGGTGTTTACGATTGCCGCCTTTAGACGTAACAAGTTACGTCTCTACGTCTATCTGCCTCGTTGCCCCCGCTGCGGTGTTTACGTCTTCTGGCCTTTAGACGTAACAGAGTTACGTCTCTACGCCTATCTGTTTCGTCGGCCTGCGGCAGTGTTTGCGGCTGCTGCCTTTAGACGTAGCAAGTTATGACTACGCCTGTGTCGCTCGTCACAAATTCATCCACACGGTCTTCAATTCCGTGTAGTGCTCGATGGCGTGCATACCCAGCTCGCGACCGAAACCGCTTTGCTTGTGGCCGCCGAAGGGCAGGGACGCATCCATGACTCCATAAGTGTTGATCCAGACGGTGCCGGCCCGCAGACGGCGTGAGAGCTGGTGGGCCTTCTTGACATCGTTGGTCCAGATGGCGGCGGCCAGTCCGTAAACGTTATTGTTTGCCAGTTGGGCGACTTCTTCCAAGTCGTCGAAGCTGAGCGCAGCCAGCACCGGGCCAAAGATCTCTTCCTGGGCGATCTTCATATCGTTCTTCACGCCACCGAAGATCGTAGGTTCGACGAAGAAGCCGCGATCGCCGTTGACGGAAGCCCGCTTGCCTCCGGCGAGCAGCGTTGCGCCTTCCTTGTTGCCGGCCTCGATGTAACCGAGCACGGTCTTCATCTGGGTCTCGCTTACCACCGCGCCCAGCCGGGTTTTCGGATCGAGCGGATCTCCCACCTTGATCTTCTTGCTGGCTTCCACCAGCTTGCCCATGAATTCATCTTCCACGCGCTTTTCCACGAACAATCGCGAGCCCGCGGAGCAGACCTCGCCCTTGCCGTAGAAAATGCCATTGAGCGCGCCCTTCACCGCAGTGTCGATGGACGAATCGGCGAACACGATGTTAGGAGACTTGCCGCCCAGCTCCAGGGTCACGCGCTTGAGCGAGTCAGCGGAGTTGCGCATGATTTCTTTGCCCACCGAAGTCGAGCCGGTGAAAGCGATCTTGTCGACTCCAGGATGGCCCACCAGTGCCTTACCCGTTTCCGGACCACCGGTCACGATGTTGACCACGCCCGCAGGCAGTCCGGCTTCCAGCATGAGTTCGCCGCAGCGCAGCGCCGAAAGGGGCGTCTGCTCGGCGGGCTTCAACACTACGGTGTTGCCGCAGGCCAGCGCCGGCCCTAGCTTCCAGCTTGCCAGCAGCAGCGGGAAGTTCCAGGCGACAATCGCGCCCACCACGCCGACCGGCTCGCGCAGGGTGTAGGTGAAAGCGTTAGTAAAGGAGTTGACAGTCTCGCCGTGGATCTTGGTGGCCCATCCCGCGTAGTAACGGAACAGGTCGGCCACCATGGGCATGTCAACGTAACGGGATTCAAAGATCGGCTTTCCGTTATCGAGGGTTTCCAGTTCGGCCAGCTCATCGATGTTTTTCTCGATCAGGTCGGCCAGCCGCCACAGCACTTTGCCGCGCTCGCTGGCGCTCATCTTCCGCCACGGCGCTGCCGGGTCTTCAAAGGCCTTGCGCGCGGAAATTACTGCCCGGTTTACATCGTCCGCAGTAGATTCCGCTACCTGAGTCAACACTTCTCCGGTTGCGGGGTTGATCGTGTCAAAGGGCCTTCCGGAACCTTCGACCCACTTCCCGTCAATCAACAATTTGCCGGGCGAGACTTTGGCGTTTGTCGCTGTAAGCATTGGTGGCCTCTAGCTACTGGCTTCTAGTTTTTAACTCTTAGCCATTAGCATTTAGCCTCGGCGGCGCAATTGGCCGCGCCGCCGAGGTGATGAAAGATGACCCTTCTCCCGCTCCGCGGGATGGGGACGACCGCTGCAAGGCTTTCGACCGCAGAATGCGCGGCCTCACGCATGCAAAGCGCGATTACCTCGCCTTGAATTCTGCCGGGCGCTTTTCGACGTAGGCGCTCAGACCTTCTTTGGCGTCTTCGCTGGCGAACAGGCGCTGTTGCAACTCACGCTCCACGGCCAGGGCCGATTCGAGCGGGATTTCCCAGCCGGTCTGCACCGAGCGTTTGATGTTGCCCACGGCCTTGGCAGCCTTGTTGGGCGGGGTGAACTGGCGGGCGTATTCGAGCACGCTCTCTTTGAAGTTGTCGCGCTCATACACGTCGTTGATGATGCCCATTTCCTTCGCTTCTTCAAAGCTGAAGGTGTTGCCGGTGACCATCAGCTCAATGGCTTTGCTCTTGCCCACCATGCGGCTCAGGCGCTGGGTGCCGCCGGTGCCGGGCAGCACGCCCAGGTTGATCTCGGGAAGGCCGATCTTTCCGGCATCGCGGCGGGCGATGCGCAGGTCACAGGCCATGGCGATTTCCAGGCCGCCGCCCACACAGTGGCCGTTGATGGCGGCAATCACCAGCTTGGGCGTGTGCTCGAGACGCAGCAGGGTCTCGTTGGCGTGCAGACAGAAGTAGTACTTGAAAGTGGGGTCCACGGAAGACAACATCTTGATGTTGGCGCCCGCGGAAAAGAACTTGTCGCCCGCACCTACCAGCACCAGCACGTAGACATCGTTGTCCATGCGCGCCGTCAGGATGCACTCGTCGAGCTGCCGGTTCATTTCGTAGGTGTAAGTATTGGCCGGAGGATCGTTCAATTCGATGATTGCTACGCCACGGTCCACACGATAATTCACTAGGGTCTTGGTTTCAGTTGCAGTTGTTGTTGCCATGCCTTCAAAGCTCCTTTAACTCTTGAATCTCAATCTCCGGACTTCAGGGTGTTTACGATTTCGCCCTCAAACTCTTGCGCTGCGGGCGGCTGGGACTGAGTACGCCGCGCAGAAAAATATCGCCCATTTGCCGGGCCATCACCCTGGCATCGGCATCCACGCGCGGGTTATGCCAAGTGTAAATCCAGTTGATCATGCCAAACAGGCTGAGCACCGCCAGCCTTGAGGAAAATTGTAGCCCTTCCGCGCGCCGGAGGTCTTCCAGCAGATCCAGGCAGATGCCATAATACTCGCGCTTGATCGCCCGGACTTCCGCGCCCGCCGCATTCTTCAGCGTTTCATCTTCGTGGGTGAGCACTTTCATGGCTTCTTTGTTGGCCAGGAAATATTCCAGGTGGTTCTCAATAAACGTTCGCACGCGATCTTCCGCGCCGCTGGGGCCTTCCAGCTTTACCTTGAGTTGGTCGATGATGGTGCGGAAGGTGTGCTTCTGGATCAGGTACAGAAGCTCTTCCTTGGACTCGAAGTAGTGATAGAGCCCGGCCAGGGACATTCCGGTGGCGCGGGAGAGATCGCGCATGGAAGCGCCTTCGTAACCTTTTTCGCAGAAGATGCGGGCGGCATGCTCCAGCAAGGTGGCCAGCCGCCGGTCAAAGCGGGTATCCAGCAGGTCGGATTTGCGCCGCGGCTTGCGGCCATCGGCGGCTGCGCCTTCGGTGCGGGATTCAATGGTGGCTAAGGCCATAGGCTAAAGTTACCGAACGTTCGTTCGATAGACATTATGCCGGAAAGTAGGTGGGGGCGTCAATAATTAGGGGACGAACGTGGCTGAAACCTTGTTATGGCAGCAGGTGGCGAGACCTCCGTGGTATAGAATCCTGAGTTCATCTGATCCGACAAAGGGTTAGCTGCGTCAAAATACCGCGATACGAGGACATGGTGATGATATGAAACCACAAATACGCTGGGAGGGAATTTGAATGCCTCCGGACTCCATCCGGTTATATTGGCACAAAAAATGCCGTTCAGGCGAAATCCTTGTTGACTCAAAGAATCCTGACTCCAAAGAATCCTTGAGCTTTTGATTTTGATGCGTTAACCTAATGGCGAACAATTAGCGAAAATTCAATGGCAAACCAGTTTGATGTTGTAATACAGCTTACGTCCGGCTATCTTCCGGAGGCTGATCGCGCAGTTCGACTCCAGGAGTTTTCGCGTGAACTCGGCTGGCGGCCGACGGACCGACTTGAGCTTCCTGCGTTGCGGGGAATCGCTAGTGCCCAATTGCTTGTCGAACACGGCCTGGAAAACAGTGCTGTCATTTCCTTCTTGCAGACTCCAAAGCAGTATTCGACTTTGTCATCTGACGAGCGTCAATCTCTCCTGAGCGTGTCATACAACAACCTCGTGGACTGGCACGTCGCCATCGACGGTTCAGGCATTGACTTTGTTTATGTTCGAACTCGAATTCCGACTTCGATGGCACGGCATGCATTTTCGCGTGAAAACTATGAGAGTCTTCGTAGCGAGATCTTCGAGCAGGTTGTGGGTCTCCGACCCAGCCCCAACATTCCTGCTCTGGATGATGCGTTAATCAGGACCATATCGCTATGGAAGAGAAGTCTAAGTGCGGAGTTAAGTGATCGTGTCACTAATGCACAACTGGCCCGCCTTTTCAATGCTCTCGTGTTTGTTAGGGCACTGGAGGATCAACGCCGACGACTAACAGCAAACAGTGAGGACTTGTTGCTGAAGGGCTGGAGGCGGGAAAATGCGCCCGCTAATCTGCGCACTCTTTTGAGCGCTGCTGTACAAGAAATAGTGGGCTCTGACATTCCAGCCTTCTTGTTTCACGAGGCAGACCTGGGCGTATTCGACCAACTTGATCGGGATACTGTCCACACTCTGCTGTGCGACTTTTACGAGAACCGTTTCGCTCCATATCGATACGATTTTGCAGTGATCTCGAAACACGCACTAAGCCGGATTTACGAGCAGTACGTTTCGTTGTTGAGACAGGACGAATCCGCCCAATTGAGCCTGCTTCCTCAACTCCCATCTGAATTCTCGGATAAGTCGCACGGCGCTGTTTACACGCCACAATTTATTGCGCGATTCTTTGCAAGATTTCTCCGGGAACACATTCCACCCTATCAATTCAAGAGACTCCGGACGATCGATCCAGCCTGCGGTTCTGGTATTTTCCTCAGGACTCTCCTCGAATTTCAGTGTGACCCGACAAATGACGCTTTGCGTCCGGAGTTAATCGAAGCCGCCTTTCTAAACACCGTCGGCCTGGACCGGGATGCTAATGCCGTAGCAGCAACCCAGTTGTCCCTCTCACTGCTATATCTCGTCCTTACAAACCGTCTACCAAAAAGTCTTTCCGTTTTTCAGAAGGATTTTCTTGATTCGACTCCGCCCCCTCTAGGAGCTGAAGCCCCGTTTGATGCAGTTCTAATTAACCCCCCATTCGTCTCCCTTGACGTACAGGACACTGCGACGCGGGCGCGTTTAGCTGCACTCCTCGGTTCCGAAGGAAGTGGCCGCATAGACCTTTACCTGGCATTTCTCAAGGACGCCATCGAAAGGCTTCATGCTGGGGGATTTGCCCTTTTTGTTCTTCCCCACAGCTTTCTGCTCAGCAAGAGTGCTCAGGGCATCCGCAACTGGATTCTGGAACATTGCTGGATTCACTGCCTGGCGGATCTGTCGGCGATCCGAGTCTTCGAGGATACAAGTGTCTATGTAATTCTCCTGATCGTCCAAAGAAAGGGCGAGAATCTGCCCGATGTTAAAGCAACGATAATTAAGTGCCAAGATCAAGTGGGCCACGCGCTCCAAGACGCGATTGAGGGGAAGAGAGTTGAGGGAAAGTTCTACAGTATTTATGACGTGGACCAGTCGACGTTTAGATCAGAAGGTTGGCTGGTGCTCGCGCCAACCGAAGCCGCCATAAATCGACGTTTCGCGACCTTGCCGGCCCTTGAGGAGTTTTTAAGGGTACCACAGGGACTGGTTTCTGGCGCCGATGACGTCTTCATTCTCGACAACAATGTTGTTCCTGGTGATGAACCTTCTCTGTTCATTCCTCTCTTACGTGATCGCGAGATGCAACCGTACACAGTGCCAAAACGTACGTCGCAGAGTGTTTTCTTCCCCTACTTCGAAGGCGTTAAAGTGACCGAGAAGATGCTGCAAAATGATTTCCCAAAAACGTGGTCATACCTACTGAAACATCGTTCACGTTTGGAAGAACGCAAAGCGTTGACACGGTACAGGAAAGCCTGGTGGGAGCCGATGTGGCCACGCGAGCCGGACACTCTACTTCGCCCGAAGCTTGTTGTTCCACACTTGGTGATTGTGCCGCGGTTTGCACTGGACGGAAAAGGGCGATATGCAGTTTCCCACTCACCATTCCTGATTGCGCGTGTCCTTAGTGATGAAGAGCAAATCCTAAAGCTGATGCTAGCAATCTTAAATTCAACTCCGGGGTTCTGGCACATTCAAACGCACTCCCATGTATATCGACATGGGTACACTATGCTGGAGTCAAAGACATTGGCGAGAACTCCGGTTCCTGATATTAACTCCTGGAGCTCGTCCGATAAGAAAAGGCTACTGGGGCTGGTGGATAAGCGTCTCAAGGCCGAGGGGCAGCAGCGTGAAGCGGTGAGTGCAGAGATAGATCTATTTGTCAGTGACGCGTATGGGCTAACCGCAAATGAGCGGAAGGCTTTAGGACTGGAAGAGGTTGTTATTTAGCATGCGCCTTTCTGAGCAGGAGTTGGCACGACGCGGCACCCGAGTTCAACGTTTGCTCCGTCCAATATCTCGGTGGGCAGCCGGACCGGCGTGGACAAGACTCCCTCTCGGCACATCGCATATAATAATCGGAACACACGATGAGGCACGACCAAGCAGTCATTATCGAGATTGGCGTTTCACAATCGATGCTGCAAAGCATCACGCAATGTATTTTGAAGCATGGAGGAGTGAGACAAGAAACTCCTTCATCCTTGACAAGGCATACCTCAATGTTTATGTGAGAACAGGAACGAGTGAAAGCGAAATCGTCTGCCTCCACTGTGATCCCTCCCTTCCCCCTAATGCGGGTCATGCAAAATACAAGCGCGGCCCCCACATACACATGTCCGTTGCCGGTTCTCCCTATGCCAGTGCCCACATCGCACTTCAGGGTCCCGATCTCGATCCGATACTAAGATCCACTGACGCTCTGCACAATGCGCTCGCATGGGGAATTGAAATGATCCGCGACGAGATACTAGAAACCATCTCGGCATCGTCATGAGCATAGGTTCGGCGAACGAGCGTTTGCAGCGGCATGCTCGTTGCCAGGAACTGGGGGCAGAAACTGCAACGATCAACCGATCAACCAAGCTGCGCTCCAAGCACCCGAATCTCACCTTGCCACGAATCCAAAACCAGTCGGCAGTTGGCCTGGATATTGTTTATGATTAGTCCGTCATGTCATCTGCGCCGGCCAATCTGATCGTCCCCCAAGTCCTCAGTTTCTGCCGTCAAAACGAATCCCAGATTCTGGCCCTCTTGCAACGCTTGGTCGAGACGGAATCGCCCAGCGACACCAAGGCTGCAGTGGACGCGGCCGGCTCGATACTAGTCCAGGAATTCGAGGCCCTCGGAGGCCAGATCACGATTCACCGGCAGAAGAATTGTGGCGACCATTTGCAAGCCGAGTTTCACGGCGCTCCGGGCCAGAAGCCGGTCATGCTGCTCGGACATTTCGATACCGTCTGGCCAGCGGGAACTCTGAAGACGATGCCCTATCGCGTCGATCGAGGCCGCGTCTATGGCCCTGGCGTTTTCGACATGAAGGCCGGAATCACCATGATGGTCTTTGCCCTGCGCGCCTTGAAAGAACTCGGAGTGAAGGGGCATCGCCCCGTCACGATCTTTCTGGATACGGATGAGGAAGTCGGCAGCGAGAGTTCGCGTCCTTTGACCGAGGCCATTGCGGGGCAATGTGAAGCGGTGCTGGTCCTGGAGCCATCGCAGGGGCCGCAGGGTTTTCTCAAGACCTCGCGCAAGGGGGTGGGAGACTGCACCATTCGTGTCTACGGACGGGCTTCCCATGCGGGCGTTGATTTTGAAAAAGGACAGAGTGCGATTGTCGAACTGGCGCACCAGATTCTTGCGATCACGAAGTTTGCCGATGTGCCGCGGGGCATCACGGTGAATCCCGGCGTGGTCCAGGGAGGAACACGCACTAACGTAGTGGCGGCCGAGGCCTGGGTGGAGGTTGACTTACGCGTGGCCCGGCTGGCCGATGCCGCAGAACTGCTGAAGAGACTCCAGAGTTTGAAGCCGGTGAATCCGGAGTGCCGGCTCGAATTTAGTGGCGGCATCAACCGTCCGCCGATGGAGCGCACCGCGGGCACGGTGCGGCTGCTGGAAGCTGCACAAACGATCGCCCGCAGTATCGGAGTCGAACTGGGCGAATCCAGCACCGGCGGAGGTTCCGACGGTAACTTCACCTCTGCTCTGGGTATTCCTACGTTGGATGGCCTGGGGGCGGTTGGGGAGGGCGCTCATGCCGCCCACGAGTCGATTGAGTTGGAGCGATTGTACGAAAGATGCAGCGTTCTGGCCGGACTGATCTTGGAAATATAAGAATTCCTTTAACTGGGTGCAGCGGAGTGACCTTACACCAAGGGGTGGTTCCTGTAAGTGATTGATAAAACTATCTTTATTGCCAAATAGTGAGTCTTCAGGGCGGAACCACTTTTGACTCTGGTACTATGGTGACCTACAATCATTCGAGTTACCTTTAATCACGGAACGAAGTGAGTTCCGACATGGAGAGACACAATGTTCGGCGGAAAACTTGGTATTACAGAACTGTTGCTGCTTCTTGGAATTGCGTTGTTGTTCTTCGGCCCCAGCAAGCTGGCTGATCTGGGCAAAGGCCTGGGAGAAGGCATCAAGAATTTCAAAGGCGCGATCAAAGACGGCGAGGGTGGCGGAGCAGCTCCGGTAGACCCGGAAAAGAAGTAACGCAGCCAGTCGGACGATTTTTTCAGGGCCGCAAGTATCCGCAGGCGCGCAACATTTCAACCGCCAGCGTTAGAGGCAGCCCCACCACATTTGAGTAGTCACCTTCGAGCTGGGTAATCCATTGGGCGCCCCCACCCTGTATGGCATAGGCCCCGGCTTTGTCCATGGGTTCACCCCCGGCAACGTATTTCTGGATTTCCTTCTCCCCTAACTTCCTGAAATGGACCTCGGTGGTGCATGACCGTGTATCTGCGCTTTTTCCAGGGACGACCAGGGCAACCGCAGTGAAGACTTGGTGCATGCGTCCGGAAAGCCGGCGCAACATGCGGGCGGCATCCTCCAGGCCGGCCGGCTTGCCCAGGATGTCATTGTCCACGATCACGATGGTGTCGGCGCCGAGCACCAGGTCCTGAGGAAACTTCCTGGCTACGGCCACGGCCTTTTCCTGCGCCAATCGTAGCGCGTATTGCTGCGCGCCTTCGCCGCCCAGTGGGGTCTCATCAATTTCAGCCGCCTCGACGATAAAGGGAATGCCCGCCTCGCTCAACAACTGCTGCCGGCGCGGAGAAGAGGAAGCGAGGATCAGTCGTCGCCTACCAGTTCCCGACATTGCCTTTCACCGAATCGATCAGCTTTTTCGGATCGTAGCCGATGCCGTCTTTGAATACCAATTCCACGTTTTCAATGTCCTGAATATTGGCCGAGGGATCGCCTTTGACCAGCACGATATCGGCCTGCTTACCCATGGCCAGCGAGCCGACATGGTCCTGTTCGCCGAGGAACTGCGCGCCGTTAAGTGTCTGAATTTTGATGGCTTCCAGGGGCGAGAATCCGGCATCCACGAGCAGTTCCACTTCGCGCTGGTCGCCGAATCCGGCAATGATGCCACCGATGCCGGTGGGGTCGAGTCCGGCGATTAGTATCCCGCCGGCTTTGGCGAAGGCGCGTTCGAACTCCATTTCACGCTGGAACATCGAGGGCCAGACGCTGTCTTTCCTTTCGGCGATGCGCGCCCGGTTGGCGAGGTAGGCCTTGCGCGCATCTTCCGTCAGCAGGTCGAGCACTTTCTTCGGCACATCGGGACGCGAAGACACGAACTGCTCAAATACCGGCAGAGTGGAAGTAATAGCGACATGGCGGGCCACCAGTTCACGAATGGTCAACTGGATGGCTTCGCCGTTGACATCCAGCTTGGCCGCGGCCACCGCCGCCTGATTTGCATTCGGACATACATCGGGCTTTTTTTCCGGGAAGAACTCCGTGTCGACCGTGAGGCCGTGTTCGAGGTTGTCGATGCCCAGTTCCGCCGCTTCCCGAAAGCCGATGGAGCACAGATGGGCGGTGACCTTCAGATGGTGGCGATGGGCTTCGTCAATGGCGGCCTTCAGTTCCGCCCGGGTCAGATAATTGTAGGCCTTGAAGGAACCTGCGCCTTCTTCTGCCCAGTGGTTGACCATTCTGCGGGCGTCTTCAGGCCCGTTGAGCTGATGCGCCTGGAAGACGGGAGTGCCTTTGCCTTCCAGGTAGGGCGCGGTGGCATTGATTTTGGGCCCAACGGCGCGGCCCGAGTCGATGCTGCGTTTGATCTCCAGGTCAAAGTAGCCATCCATATTGCCGCCTGTGCGTATGGAGGTGACACCACTGGCCAGATACAGACGGGGGAAGCTGATGGCCATATTGTGATAGAGACCGCCGCGGCCAGGGTAGAAAAGATGATCGTGCATGCCCACCAAGCCAGGGATGGCGGAGAATCCGGTGAAGTCCATGCGGTTGGCGCCTTCCGGCACCGCGACAGCACCGCTCGCGCCGATGGCGGCAATCCGGCCGCCCGCAATCAGGATGGTCTGGTCGGCCCTGGCGGCCGCCCCTGTGCCATCGATCACACGCACATGTTCAAGAGCGATGACCGGCGACTGCACCCGGACAAATTCCAGCGCTTCCTTCGACAACGTGGTTTGGGCAAAACAGCAGGAAGCCGAAATCAGGGCCAGCAGACAGATCCATCGAACGCGCATTATTATCCTCACCTTCCCTCTTCGTAATTCGAAGCCTGTGAAGCATAACGAAAATTAATAGCAAAATCCACCGGGGCGATGGAGTGAAGAACAAAAGTTTAGCCACGAATGAACACGAATGACACGAATTAAATCAAAAAAGAGTTAAACCAAAAATGGGAATGGGAATTTATCTGGAGGGTGGTGAAGCATTTTTGGTTCTGTCTTTGGTTCTGTTTTTGGTTCTGTTTTTGATTCGTGTTCATTCGTGTAAATTCGTGGCTAGTTTTGCTTTTGCGGGAACTTTCCTGGACCTTGCGGCATTACCAGTACATGCAGGACACTCCATGGAGACGGTAATGGAAAGGGGCGCGCAGGTGCCGGCGATCAATCGAATGACGAATGACGAAGCCTTGATGCTCCAGTTCCAGCAAGGATCACGCGAGGCCTTCGACGAGCTGTTTACCCGCTATCGCGCGCCGCTCTACGGGTTCTTCCGGCGGCGGCTGGCGAATGACGCTCGGGCCGAGGACCTGACGCAGGAGACGTTTCTAGCGGTCATACGGGCAACCGCACGCTATGAGCCACGGGCCCTGGTGCGGACTTATCTGTACGGCATCGCCTTGAACCTGCTGGCTTCCGAACGCCGTAAACAGGCGCGAAACCCATTGCCGCTCGATGAGGGCCCGGAACCGGCAGTGGACGATGCCTCCGAGGAGGTCTTCTGGGTACGGCAGGCCATCGGACGGCTCGAAGAACGGGAACGCGAAGTCCTGATGCTGCGTGAATACGAGCAGCTCAGCTATGACGAGATTTCCACGCTGCTGCGCATCCCGGTCAACACCGTCCGCTCACGGCTGTTTCGTTCACGCATGGCCCTAAAGAACTACCTGCAGCCGGAAAAAGACTGTTCTGCCGGTTCCGAAAAGGCCTCACAGGCATCCAGGCCAATCGACAGCAAGAGAAGCAAAGGTACGAGTGAAGATGAGGCATGAAATGAATACCAGCAATCATCCCGTGGGACCCGAAGAGCTGATGGCCTATCTCGACGGAGAGCTGTCGCAGCCGCGCGCCGCCGAGACGGCCGCGCACCTGGAACACTGCCCGGAATGCCAGACCCTGGCCGCCGAGTTGCGCGAGGTCTCGCACCAACTGATGGACTGGCAGGTAGAGACGCCGGAAGGCGCGAACCCAGCGGATCTCTTCACCGTTCTGGAGAAAGAAGAAAAACGACCGGCCATTGCTGCTCGTAAGGGAATCCTGGAATGGTGGAAGGTTATCCAGTTGAGTCGGATGGTGTGGGCCGGAAGCATGGTCGCAGTAATGGCGCTAGCATCGGTGTTCTTTGTTTCTAGAGCGCATCGTCCAGGGTTTGCGGAAAAAAACGTGATGCAAGGATACGCGAACCCGCCCGTGAACAGCGCGCAGCCGGGACAGACAAATTTTGATTATTCCAACGGCGTCCTTCCGCCCCCTGCACCTCCTCCGGCGAATCGCAACGAGGCGGCTGGAGCTGCGGACAAAACGAAGAGATCAAACGCATACGGCTTCAAGGGCAGCGTGTCTGCGCCAGCATCCGGCGCGGAAAACGCAACTGCACAAACGAGCGCAGCTCTTATTGTCACTGCCGCCGCCGGAAACACGGTGAACGCTAAATCCGCCGATGCTGAGGGTTCGTCCAGCACCAACGGCATGCGTCAGCAAAACGGCGTTCTCGATGATGCCGAGGCCAAGGACGAACGAGAAGCAGGGCCGCGACCGGCAGCCAAAAAGGCGCAGAGTCCGATGATTGTCCATGAGGCCCAACTTTCGCTGGTGAGCCGCGACTTCGACCACGGGCGCGCTGCCATCGAGGAAATCCTGAAGCGCCACGGCGGATACGTGGGCTCGCTGAACGTGGCTGCGCCTGCGGGTTCCGGGCGCACGCTGAATGCGACGCTGCGCGTGCCTGCCATTCATCTTCAGGAAACCATGGCGGAACTCAAAAAGCTAGGCCGGGTCACCGCCGAGGCGCAGACGGGTGAGGAAGTCACCGAGCAGTATGTCGATCTTGAGGCCCGGCTGTCGAACGCCCGCAACAGCGAACAGCGTTTGAAAGAGCTTCTGCGGGAGCGCACCGGCAAACTGAAAGACGTGATGGAAGTGGAGCTGCAAATTGACCGGGTGCGCGGAGAAATCGAAACCATGGACGCAGAACGAAAGAACCTGGGCAGCCGCGTGGACTTTGCCACACTCACGGTCACGCTCGCTGAGGAATATAAAGCCGAACTGCAGGTGGTGCCGGTCTCGACCTGGAACCGGATGGGCAACGCTGCGGTCGAGGGATATCGCACCATGATCGAGGGCGTCGTCAGCGTGGTACTGGGACTGCTCTCGGTGCTTCCCAGCCTGCTGCTGTGGGCCGTGCTCCTGCTCTTCCCCGCCCGCTGGACGTGGAAGAAATTGAAATCGTTGAAATTACAGAGGGCGGCCGTTTAGCCGCCCTCTGCTCTTCGTCTCAGCTATTTCAGGGAGAATAGAAAGAACGAAGAAACCGGGATGACATCATTTCTCTTTTTCCGTCGCGTCCTTTGCGTCCTTTGCGCCCTTTGCGGTTCAAGCTCTTGCCGCTAAAACTTGTTTTCATCCGCCGATGGCCCATACAGCGCCGGTACCGGGACATTATTCAGCCGCAGATAGACACCCAACTGGGCCCGGTGGTGGATCATGTGGTTCATCACGAAGCTACGCAACACTCCGGCCTTGGGCAAGGTGAAGAGTGGCTTCCCGTTGGACAGAAGCGACCAGGGTTTCATCATGACCTGGTCGTCCCCGGCCTGGCTCAGCAGCTCTCTGCCGTAGGCCACGTTGTCTTCAAATAAGGCCAACAACGCCTGCCGGCTCTTCAGCCGCGGGTTTTGCACATATTCGCCACCCGGAGCGATATCCAGCGCATCTCGATTCAGGGTCTCGGCCACCCACCCTGTCATCTCTGCAAGGTGCTGGGCCAGGTCGCCCAACTTCATCGACTTGGGATGCGGCGCCCAGTCAAACTTGTCTTCCGGAATGCGTTCCAGCGTCTTGCGCGTATTGGCCATTTCCTGGTCATATTCGCCCAGCATCGCCTGATTCATCGGCATGGTGTCTTCTCCTCTGTCGGGGATGTGAAGCTCTATATTCGCTTTTTATTCGCTATCTGTCAAGCGCTAGTTTTCCACAGGCTGGCATGTGAGCACGAATGCTTAACTGTTTTGCGGAAGTACCCTAATGCCTGTTGAGTGGGTTTGGCCCATGTATCCGGCACACCCAATCCGAAATATTTAACGCAAACATTGTCTCTGGCGACGTTCTATGAGTGTCGCCATTTTCACCATGTATTCCAAACCTTCAAACATGCTGAATCACTCCAATCGTCCCCCGGCAGCCCAAACGGGTAGAATGAAGAACTGATGCGCTTTTGTCTTTCCATCGCGGCCCTGTTTACCTGCCTAATCTGTGCAGCCGGTGAGAAACCGTCTGGTCCATCGAAACACGACCTGAAGCTGGCCCAGAAGGAATACCAGCATGCCCTGGATCTGCAGAAGGATGGCCGCACCGAGGAGGCATTTCAGGAAGCGGAACGTGCCGCGGCCCTGGCGCCCAATGATCCGCAGTTTCTGACCGCGCGCGAACTGTTGCGCGGACAACTGGCCGGCAACTATATCCAGCGCGGCAATCTGCTGGCGGAAATCGGTGACCGGCCGGGGGCGGCCGTCCAGTACCAGACGGCCCTCAACATCGATCCTCAGAACGGCTATGCGCAGGAACGCCTGCAGAGCATCGCGCCGCCCTCAGATCCAGAACGGGAGAGGGTCCTGCAGTTGCTGGCTTCCGTGGACCAGATCGAGGTTGTCCCCAAACCGGGCAATCGCAGCTTTCATGTGCGCGGCGAAACCCGCGACATCTACCAGGCCATCGCCAAGGCATTTGAAGTCACGATTCTCTTTGACGAGCCGCTCAACAGCCAGCGTGTGCGTTTTGATGTCGATGAGATCGACTTTTCCGCTGCCATGCGCCTGGCCGGAAGAATGACTAAGACCTTCTGGGCCCCCATCGCCGCCAACCAGGCCATAGTGGCCAACAATACGCAGGACTTGCGCCGCCAGTTCGAGCGGCTGTCTCTCAAGACCTTTTACGTGAGCAATGCGATCAACCCCCAGGACCTGAATGATGTAGTCACCATGCTGCGTACGATATTTGACCTGCGGTTTGTCAGCTTGCAGACCGGGAAGAACACCATCACCGTGCGCGCACCCCGGGCGACGCTCGACGCTGTTTCCGCCATGCTCGAGGACATGCTCCAGGGGATTCCCGAGGCGTTGCTGGATATCAAGGCCTACGAGGTGAGCTCTTCGCTCTCGCGCCAGACCGGGTTGAACTTGCCTACCAACTTCCAGGTATTCAACATACCCTCCGAAGTCAGAAAGATTCTGGGGCCGATCGGCCAGAGTGTCATTGACCAGATCATCCGCACGGGAACGGTGGACCCCAATCTGGTCCCTGCCAGTTCGCTCTCCCAGCTTTCCAGTTCGCCGTTGATGCTGCCCTTCATTTTTTTCGGTAGAGGTCTGGGATTGACCGGGATCGTAGTCTCACCCATCAGCGGTATCGCCACGGCCAGTACGTCCTCTTTCAAATCTCTGGAGCACGTGACCATGCGCGCCGCGCAGGGCAATCCGGCCACCTTCCGTCTGGGCACGCGGCTCCCCATTCAAACCAGCTCATTCACCAACGTCTCCATCAACCGCGATGGGCGTCCGGTGCAGGATAGTCCCATACCCGGAATCCAGTATGAAGACATCGGCCTGACCTTCAAAGCCACGCCCCACATACATTCCGGCGATGAACTCTCGCTCGATCTCGACCTGCAAATGAGAGGTGTGGGGGCGGCGCAGTTGAATGGCGTGCCGGTGATTACCAACCGGGCCTATACCGGCGCTATCACTGTCAAAGATGGCGAGCCCTCCGTGATTACCGGCATGGTCACCAGCCAAAGTGACCGCAATGGCGCCGGACTGCCGGCCCTGGGCAGCGTGCCCGCACTCCGCAGTATTCTCACTTCCCAGACCAAAAACCGTTCCAGTAGCCAAATTCTCATTGTGATCACGCCGCACATCGTTCGGCGCACCTACCACAAACACGGAAGCGGGGCTTACTGGAATATTGGAGAGCCGTGAAACAGATTGGTAATTGCCAAAATTGGTAATCGGGGAATTGAGAGGCGAGCACTCAGCAGTTAGCATTCAGCAATCAGCATTCAGCCCTGACGCAGATTGGTAGTTGCCAAAATTGGCAATCTGCGTCATGGCTCTCCAGAACTGCTCATGCCAGTTGTTTAATTTCAGTGAGTTGGAAGCCAAGCTCTGATGCTTTTTTTGTGAGTTGTCGTAGTTGAATTTCACGGAATTTGGTTTGATATTCGGTTACTCCTTTGTCGACGAATTGTAAGCCGTACTTGAGCATGCGGTAGACCAAACGTGCGAGTTTGTGAGCCATGGCGGTGATGGCTTTGGGTGCACCCAGCCGGGTGCGGAAACGTCGATACTGTGCGCCCAAATAGCTTTGACTCTTGATCAGGGTGGAGGCAGCG
>DATMNZ010000085.1:0-2569 GCA_035568495.1 Saccharimonadales bacterium (SeqCode)
CGCGAGTCTCTGAGCACGAAATCTCGGCACACGGAGAAGAACATGAAAATCGCATCTTTAATTGCACGCTTGCTGTTGGGGCTGATCTTTTTGGTATTCGGCCTGAACGGATTCCTGCACTTCATCAAGGCGCCGATGCCCGAGGGGATTGCGGGGCAGTTTGCCGGCGCCCTTTTTGGTACGAAGTACTACGTGGTGATCTTCGGGGTGCAGGTGATCAGCGGCGTTTTGTTCCTGGTGGGCCGCTTTGTGCCGCTGGCGGTGGTGCTGATTGGTCCCGTAATCGTGAATATCCTTTGCTTTCACGGATTGCTGGGGGCACCCGGCCTGCCGATGGCGATCGTCGTGGCCCTGCTGTGGGCGATTGTAGCGATCCGCAATAAACAACATCTGGCGGGAATTTTCGTGCAGCGCACGGAGTAACCGCAAAACACATTTACCGCTCGATCCCACGGAGGCGCGCGCCACTGCCAAGGACGTCGTGTGTCTGTGTGGGCCCGGGCCGAGGGTCCGCTGCAATCAAAAGGAGTCAGAACCATGCAAATTGGCGTTGATAGCTTTGCGGCTGCAATTTCCGACCCAGCCAGCGGGTTAACGCTAAAGCCCGTTGAGCTGATGCGGCAACTGCTTGAGGACATTGAGCTGGCCGATCAAGCGGGACTCGACGTTTTCGGGATTGGCGAGCATCACCGGGCGGAGTTTCTTGATTCCGCTCCGGCGGTGATTCTTGCCGCCGCTGCGGCGCGGACCAAGAAAATTCGGCTTACCAGCGCGGTTACCGTGTTGAGCGCGGCGGACCCCGTGCGGGTGTTCCAGGAATTTGCGACGCTCGACCTGATCTCGCAGGGCCGCGCAGAGATTGTTGCGGGCCGCGGATCCTTCGTCGAGTCCTACCCGCTTTTCGGGCTGCGGCTGGAAGATTACGATTCACTTTTCGCGGAAAAACTGGAGCTTCTCCTGAAGATTCGAGAAAGCACGAAAGTGAATTGGTCGGGAAAGCACCGCGCGGCGTTGACAGGCCAGGCCATCTACCCGCGGCCGCTGCAGGATGAGCTGCCGATCTGGGTTGGAGTGGGCGGCACCCCTACATCTTTCGTTCGCGCGGGAATTCTTGGGCTGCCCCTGATGGTCGCAATCATTGGGGGTGAGCCGGAACGATTCCGTCCGCTGATCGACGTATACCGTGAGGCCGGGCGCCGGGCGGGCCACTCGCCTGAACGGCTGCGCGTGGGTCTGCACATGATTGGGTTCCTGGGGGATTCCACGAAGCAAGCCGCGGACGACTTTTTCCCGGGTTACGCACACACGTTCACCGAAATCGGCAAGGAACGCGGATGGGCGCCGGCAACGCGATCGCAGTATGACGCCCTGCGCGGGCCCACGGGCGCGTTGCTGATTGGCGATGCCAAAACGGTTTCAGAGAAAATCCTCTATGTGAACGAAGTGCTCGGGGGATCTCGCGGCTTACCTTTCAAATGGGGGTGTCGACACTTCCGCACCCGAAGATGCTGCACGCGATCGAAATTCTCGGGACACGCGTGGCACCGTTTGTACGCAACGAGGTTGGTGCCATCACTGTGCGCGCTTGAGCCGTGGGAGCAACCCACACTTGATGGGAATCGGGCGCTACGGGTTATTTAAGGAACGGCACGAGGAAGTGGTAAAGGCCCGCACCGAGGAGCGCGGCGCCCGGGATCGTCAATAGCCAGGCCCCGACGATGTGCCGCGTGACGCCCCAGCGAACAGCCGTCAGGCGGTGGGCGGCGCCGACGCCAACAATCGCACCAGTGATGGTGTGGGTGGTGCTGACGGGGATTCCAAAGCGCGCGGTGGTGAACAACGTGAGCGCCCCGGCCGTTTCGGCAGCGAAGCCACCAAATGGAGTCAGCTTGGTGATGCGCTGGCCCATTGTTTTGATGATTCGCCATCCCCCGGCCATCGTGCCACCAGCCATCGCCAAGTGGCAACAAATGATGACCCAGTAGGGCACCGCATAATCCTTCATCAAACCCCCAGCGACCAATGCGGCGGTGATGATGCCCATCCCTTTTTGGGCGTCATTGGTGCCGTGCCCGAGACTGTAGCCTGCCGCGGAGATCAACTGAAGTCGCCGAAACCAGCGATCGACTTTGCGGGGCCTTTGGTTTTTCACGATCCATGTGGTGATAACCGTTACCAGGATAGCCACCACCATGCCGATGACCGGTGAGAGAAAAATAAAGAGTACCGGTTTTGACCAGCCATGAAGAATGAGCGCTTTGAATCCAGCATGAGCGACAGCCGCGCCGCCATAGCCGCCCATCAGCGCGTGAGACGAACTGGTAGGCAAGCCTAGGGTCAAGGTAATCAGATTCCAGATAATCGCTCCCAGGAGACCGGCGAGAAGCACTTTCTCGTTGACTAGCTCGATATGAACCATTCCTTTGCCGATGGTGGCGGCCACCGCCGTACCGAATACGAACGCCGCAACGAAGTTCCAGAAAGCCGCCCATAGCACGGCGCGGAAGGGAGTCAGGACGCGCGTGGAAACGACGGTGGCGATGGAATTGGCGGCGTCGTGCCAGCCGTT
>DATMNZ010000086.1:0-13162 GCA_035568495.1 Saccharimonadales bacterium (SeqCode)
GCCAGATGCGTCAGCGGAGCGAAGGCAATGTCTTCATCACGGCCGGGCAGCGGGCCGGGATCAGGCCGGCTCCAGACAAACCGGTCATGCTGTGGTCCGGCGCTCGTGCCGGGAAGGACCGGGTCCCATCGCGACCAGGGCGACACCGAAGGCTCAAGCGACACCTTGCGCGGTCCCGTGCGCCGCTCATGAAAAGGAGCCATCGCGCGGCGCCAGCTACCGGCGGCCTGGGCGAGATCGGCAGGCGTCATTTCCACGTCCGCCAGCTTTGCGGCCTCGGCAAAAGTACTGGCTGAAACCTCGGGGCCCACCGGGGTGGCAGTCCCATACGTGGGTGGCGCACCCGGAGTCTGGCCAACCGGACTCTGACCTTCACTGCCCCGGGAAGCTACCGCCGCACCCAACACGCCCGCTGTAGCCTGGACCAGAAACTTCCTGCGCGATTTCAACATGCGTTCCTCCGCGAAGGATTATACGGGAAAAACAAAAGCTCACCACGGAGGCACGGAGAGAATAAAGATTGGTAATCGGGTAATTTGTAATCGGGCAATTGAAACCCGTACAACCTTGAGTCTTCCCTGACTTCACACCATCCGGGCATCAATCCAAAGCAGCGAGATGCAGAATCCTGGGTTTTCAATTACCCGATTACAAATTACCCGATTACTAATCTTTTGTTCTTCTCCCCGATTCCATGGTGGGTATACTGCCTGATGTGAACCCTGAATCCATCCTCACACGCAAGCCGCCGGCGCCTGACCGGCGCGTGGCTTATGGTTCCGATCCCAATCAGTTTGTGGAAATCCGCAAGCCTGCCGGTCCGGGACCGCATCCTGTGGTGTTCTTTATTCACGGCGGATACTGGCGCGCCAAATACGATCTCGCCTACGCCGGAGACCTGTGTGCCGCGCTCGCCCAGCACGGTATCGCTACATGGAATGTCGAATACCGGCGGGTCGGCCAGCCCGGTGGCGGATGGCCGGGGACCTTCGAGGATGTCCGCAGCGCGTGGCGGCTGCTGCTTAGCCCGGAATCAGGGAAGGAATTCGATCGCCGCCGCGTCTGTGTGGCTGGGCATTCCGCCGGAGGCCACCTGGCGTTGTGCCTGGCGGCCTTTGAAGAGCCGGTCAAACGCGTGCTCTCGCTGGCCGGAGTGCTCGACCTGCGCCGCGCCTGGGAGCTGCACCTCAGCAACGATGCGGCCGCGGAATTCATGGGTGGAACGCCCACCGATGTGCCTGAGCACTATCGTGAAGCCTCGCCCGCCGAACGCCCTATTCATGCGCTGCAGAAGGTCGTCCACGGCACCGCCGACACAGCCGTACCCTACGAGATCGGCAAGAGCTATGCCGAAGTGAAAAAGAAAGCCGGAGAAAAAGTCGAACTCATCACCCTGCCGGGGACAGGACACTTTGAAATCGTCAATCCGGAATCGGAAATCTGGCCGAAAATACAGGCGGAGTTTCTGGCGCTGACCGGGGCTTAAGAGCGGTTCACCGCAAAGGACGCTAAGGGCGCAAAGGAAAACAGGGGATTGATTTGTTGATAGATCTAGCCTTTAGATAACCCTTCCAGCCAATCCATCGCATGTTCGATCACTCCTTGAGGAAGTTACCTGGAGTTAACTTAGATTGCCGTGAATCTTTTGTCTATGTTATGGGAAGTAACGGTGTACCTTACTCATTATCGGACTTTAGTAACGCCTACCAACCCCAACCCCTTGGCAATGAACGTCATCGACTCTTCCAGATGCTGGGACACATACTCTACGCTGTGACTACCCGGATAAATATGGATGGTATGGGCGACTTTTCTTGCTGTCAGCAGCTTGTCGAGCTCCCGCGTTCCGGCGTCAAAGCCGAAATCGTCGCGGTCGCCGCAGTCCGCGTAGATCTTCATTCCCTGCAAGCCGGCGGTGCGGGCGAAGACAAACGGACTATTCGCCTTCCAGAAGGCTTCGTCGATGGGCGTGCCAAATGCGCCGCCCAGGAATCCATTCAAGCCGGCATTGGCCGAGCCACGGGGCAGGTCTTCGAGCAGCGCCGGCATGTGAACTGCCACCACCGAAAACATCTGCGGATACTTAAAAGCAAAACGCAGCGCTCCGTAGCCACCCATGGAAACGCCGGCAATTGCACGGCCCTTGCGTGTGCCCAGGCCATGAAAGCGTTTTTCCATCTGGGGGATGAACTCGCGTATGAAGAAGTCGTCATAGCGGGCGCGGCCGTCTTTGGAATTGATGTAGAACGATCTTCCCGCCTGGGGCGTAATGACTACGAACTCGCCCAAGTGCTTGCGCTCCCAGCCGTCGGCGACAACGTTCCATGCACCGCTGGAAACCATGAAGGTCTGGTCGCCGCCCAGCCCGTGCAGGAAATACACGACTGGATACTTCTTTTCCGGATGAGCAGCGAAGCCCGGCGGCAGCACCGCGCAATATCCAATCGGGTACGGCAAGAGCTTGGTTTTAATGGAGCCGCAATCTGTGCGCTCGGCGCCCGAGGCGGCCACCGTCAGAATCAGCGGCCACAGGAGCCGCAGGCCTCTAATCATGCCGCAGCGCCTTCACCGGATCGAGCTTCGCCGCTCGCGACGCCGGATAAAGCCCGGCGCCCAGGCTTACTACCACCGCGAAGCCCATGGCGGCCAGCACCAGCCACAATGGGACATACCAGAAATTTTCCGGCTTGATATCCAGGCGGCGCAGATAAATGTTGGTGCCGAAGTTGATGACGCGTCCGATGCCCCATCCGATGGCTATGCCCAGCGCACCGCCGAGAATGCCCATGGTCCCGGCCTCAAAGAAGAAGATGCGCTTCACGTCACCGTCGCTCGCGCCCAAGGCCTTCATGATGCCGATCTCGCGCCGCCTTTCCAGAATGGCCATGACCAGCGTATTGATGATGCCCAGCGAAGCCACGGCCAGCGCTAGGCTGCCAAACACTCCCAGAAACATATCTAGGATGGTAAAGAAGATCGTCACGTTGCGCGAAGCATCGAGCAGTGAAAACGAACTAAAGCCCTGCTGGCGTATCTTCTCTTCCACGGCCTGAACGTCTTTGCTCTTGGCCACCCGCACCAGCAGCGCGGAATAGTTCTTGCCCTGCCCCGGACGCATGATGTTGCGCAGATCGCCGGGCTGCATTATGTTGAGCCCTTCGGCGAAGGCCAGCGGCAGAAAGACCGATGTCGAGCCGCTGCGCAATCCGCGGTAGGGTTCGCTATTCAGAATGCCAACGATCTTCACCTTCTGCTCACGCCGCACCACGCTGAACGCCGAACTTGCGCCAAGCGTTTCATCGGCCGGCTGTGCGCCGCCTTTCTGTCCTGGGCCCACTGATGGGGCCGGCGTTGGGGCCGCCGTGCTATCGCTCGCTTCGCGCTCCGCGTAGCGGAACGTGAGCTGCTTGCCCAGAAGCTGGGCTGCCTGCTCCGGCTTCAGCGATTGCTCGTTGAGCCGTGGCTCCGCCGGAAGGCCGAGGAGCTCGCGGGCAAAGTCGGAAAGAATCAGGACTTCCGGTTGGTCCTCGCCGGAAAAATATGATCCTTGCAGCTCGTCGAAGGCTTCGCCGGCGCGCGCCGAAGGCGGCAGCGCCCCCACCACTGTAAAATGCGCATCTTCCGGACGGGCCTCGGTACGGAACTCGCCGGTAGCGCTGATGATCGGATAGACTTCCAGGACTTCCGGCATCGCCGCAAAGCCCTTGCGTGCGGCGTCATCCAGAGATTTAGGCGCGCCGGTGATGACCGGCGCCTGCGCAATGCGCCGGCCCGCTCCCTGGCGCGAAGTAACAAAGATGGAATCGAAGAGTCCTGAGCGGCCCAGTTGGCGGTTCACCAGCTTCTGCAGGCCGATGCCCAGCGACAGCATGGCCACCAGCGAAGCCACGCCCACACCGATGCCCAGCGTGGTGAGCGAATTGCGCAATACGGCTTCGCGCAGGTTACGGGCGGCGAGTTCGACCAGATCATAGGCCTTCATTTCGCTGCTCCTGTTTTAGTTCCCTGCTCGCCGATTTTCTGTTCACCTAGTACTTTTCCGTCGCCCAGAAAAACCAGGCGCGTGGCGTAGCGCTCGGCCAGAGGACGCTCATGGGTCACCATAATCACGGTCATTGCCAGGGTGCGGTTGAGGTCTTTAATAAGATCCATGATCTCTGTGCCGGTCTTGCTGTCAAGGTTGCCGGTTGGCTCATCGGCCAGCAGAATCTTCGGACGGTTCACCAGCGCCCGCGCCAGCGCCGCCCGCTGCTGCTCGCCGCCCGACATCTCACTGGGACGATGCCCGAAGCGCGCCGACAGCCCGACTTTTTCCAGAGCTTCCTGCACACGCGCCCGCCGGTCGCGGCGGCGCACCTCGGCAAACCGCATCGGCAGTTCCACGTTTTCCTGCAAGGTCATGGTGTTCACCAGATTGAATGATTGGAACACCATGCCCACGATGTGGCGGCGGTATTGCGCCAGTTCCAAGGAAGTCAGGACAGAGAGGTTTTGTCCTTCGACCACGATGGCCCCGGAATCAGGACGGTCGAGACCGGCGATCAGGTTGAGCAGAGTGGACTTGCCCGAGCCGGAAGCGCCCAGCAGTGCGATGAACTCTCCCCGGTGCGCGGTGAGGCTCACTCCGTCAACGGCCGGAATGATGGAGCGGCCCAGCTTATAATGCCGGACCAGGGAAACGGTGGTGACTGCCTCGGGGTTAGCGGTCAATAGGGAATCTCTCCTCGATGCCGAAAGCGAAAAGTCATTCAACTGATGTTACTACGCGTTGGGCCTGCATGTAAGTTACCTGCGTACGATTTCGAGGACGCCCATTCACATCGCAACGTGGCCGCAACCAATGGCAAGAGCTTGACCAGGAAGGCACGGAGAAAGCAGGCAGTTGGCAATTCGTATTTGGCACTTGTGGCCCGTCACGGACGTCGCTCCATTTATAATTGAAACGGAGTTCGATTTTAGAAGAGGCGGTTGTCTCCATGCCCATTTTTGAGTACGTCTGCCAGGAATGCGATCACGAGTTCGAGGCCATCGTGCAGGGCTCGCAAAAGGCCCGTTGCCCAAAGTGCGAAAGCAGAAAGCTGGAACAACAGATATCCAGGTTCGGCGTAAGCGGCCAGCAATCGACATCCTCGGACGCCCCGGCCTGCGGCAGTTGAGGCGATCCCCGCGGGCCGGGCGCCTGCTCTACAAATTAAACGAAAATCACGGCCGTAGAGACGGTGCTACGCACCGTCTCGGCGCCTGAGCGTCCAAGCTCAGGCACCAAGCTTGTGCAGGAGTGAACGTAACTCATTCGGCGCAGGCATTCGACGCTCTATATTCCATTCCGAAGCCGTTCTAAAAGCGAGCCCCGCTGGAGGCCGTATTTTCATCCGACTGTCAGTTCAATTGAAATAGGCCTCAATCCGCGAATCCGCGCATATCGTTGAAAACTCAAGAAAAACTCGTTGCCGATATTGTTGCCCATGCGATTTTCGTTGCGCGACAGACGGCTTTAGCCGATTTTCGGATTGGCGTCGAGTACACTATATCCCTTGATCTTCGGGCAATCATCCGAGAACCGGACTCTGGCCCGAGCCGTGGCGCCCTCGCGCCGGGGCGAGTACGCTCATTTGCTTCAGGCGCCAGAAACCGGATCTTGCAGCTATTCAGTTGTCAAAGAACAAGTAAAGCAAGTATCCTCACGCCGGCAAAGCGGCTTCAAGCTACTCGCTACTGAGGACTCAGCCTTTTCATGTTGAGTGTGATCGCAGGCGGTATATGAGTCAAGACGTTGATGTCGCTTTGGCATCGCTTAACTGTCAGCGTGACAGCATCCATGTGCGGCCCACCAATTCATCAGTCTACCCTTAGCCAAACGCGCACTCCTGTGAGCTCGTGCCGCTACGGCCTAGAAGATACAGCGGCAGGAAAGGCAAGAGGTAAGCGTACGCTCAAGCCATCATCACCCCAAGGTTCCAATGCGTGAAATACCAAGCGCTGATGGAAGCACAGCAGCGATATCGGGGAATTCCGCCGCATTGTAGGATTGTGCTGGTGCTTGGCGGGGAACTGCCTAAAAAACTCCTGCCGCTGAAGCACCTGTTGGGAATTGAAGTAATAGAGGGAATTGGAAAGCCGATCAAGCGGGGATTCCGTGGTGTGCTCCCCAGTTGGTCAAGCGTAGCCATGTCCTTTTCCAGACCACGAGGCGATGGTGCGTTACCGCTGCTGCAAATTAACGTTTGGGGGTATATCCAAGCATTAGGAATTAGGACGGTACGCACCGCGAATATTCCTTCGGCTGTGATTACGTCCGCCGGCCTTTAGACGTAACAGAGTTACGTCTCTACGCATTGGTTCGTGGATGCAATCCTGCGTTAACGTTTGATCCCTGCCCATTCCTCTAACAGCATGATGGTGGCGGCGTAGTCCAGGTTGTCATAACCGGCTTTGCTGGCGGCTTCGTAGATTTCGTCGATCTTTTCGAGGCCTGGAAGTTTTGTGCCGCTTTCGCGGGCGGCGTCCATCATCAGGTGCATGTCTTTGTGCATGAGGCGCAGGGGGAAGTTGGGGGAGTAATCGCGCTTCAAAATGAACGGAGCTTTATAGTCAGCCACGCCCGAGCGGATCATCGATGCCTGCACCAGTTCGATCAGCTTTTCCTGGGACACACCCAGCTTGGTGGCCAGCGTCAGTCCTTCGGCCAGCCCTTCGTAGATGAAAGCGATCTGCAGATTCTGGCACAGCTTGGCCGCCAGTCCTTTGCCGTTGTCGCCCATGTGAATGATCTTCTTGCCCATGGCAAGAAACAAGATCTGCACGCTCTGGATGGTGGCCGCGGGGCCGCCCACAATAAAAATCAAGGTGCCCGCTTCCGCGCCGTTCTTGGAGCCGGTCACGGGAGCATCCAGGAATTCGCCGCCCTGGGCGCGAATCCTCGCCGCGAACTGTGCGCTCGCCGAAGGAGAGATGGTGCTGGAATCGACCACTACCGCGCCCGGTTGCAACGTCTTGGCTGCCCCGTTGGCGCCGAACAATACCGACTCCACGGCCTGGGTATCGGAAACACAGATCCACACGACTTCCTTGCCGTCTGTAGCTTCCGCCGGTGTGGCTGCCGTCTTCGCGCCCACCAACTCCACCGGTTGAGTGCGGTTCCAGATCGTGACTTCGTGCCCCGCCGTAACCAGATTGGCGGCCATCGGACGTCCCATGATCCCCATTCCAAGAAAAGCAATTTTCATAAGAGTGCGATTAGAAATTCTTGAGCACTACGGAGTCAAGAGGCGCGACCGCGATTGTGCAACACGCAAGAACAAATCCACCGCAAAGGATACATGAAGTTTTCAATCGCCGGCTATCGTTGGGCAACGCGGCCCAAAACCGCTTATAATATCGGGGCGCATTTCAACGAACGAGCGCAGGAGATTTTTCGCATGAAAAAACTATTAGCAGCCGTTGCTTGTTTGATGTTGGCCTCCACTGCGGCCTTGGCCGAAAAGTGGACTGGGTATATCTCTGACGCACAGTGTGCCGCCAGCGGCTCTAAGGCCAAGAAAGCCGCCGACTGGATCAACCCCGATGCCTTTGAAGCATGCGCCCAGAAGTGCGCGAAGAACGGCTCCCCGCTGGTCTTCGTCACCGAAGACAATCAAGTCCTCCAACTGGATGCGGATTCCACCAAGAAAGCCTTGACCCACCTCGGTCATCGCGTCTCCCTTAGCGGCAAGGTCGAAAACGGTGTCCTGAAGGTCAACTCCATCAGCAACATTAAAATGACCACCCGTCCCAAGTCGGATAAGGATGATGTGGAAAGCCACATGCACGACAAGCGCTAGTATTCAGGAAGGATTTTCCATGCCTCAAACATTAGAGTCCATCTCCAAGACCCCGCCGCCACTGGTCGCACTGACCGAGGATGAAATCCTGTTTCGCGAGAATGTGCGCCAGTTTGCCCATGACAGTATCCGCCCGAGAGTCCGTGAGATGGACGAAAAAGGCGTGTTCGATCCTTCCATCATTGAGCAGTTCTTCAAGCTGGGGCTGATGGGAATTGAAATTCCTGAATCCTATGGCGGCGCGGGCGGAACATTCTTCGAGTCGATTTTGGCCGTGGAAGAGGTTTCCAAGGTCGACCCTTCGGCGGGTGTAATCGTCGATGTGCAGAATACCCTGGTCAATAACGCCCTGATGCGCTGGACCAACGATGAGCAGAAAAAACGCTATCTGCCGAAGATGGCCAGCAACACCGTGGGGGCCTACGCGTTGAGCGAAGCCTCCTCCGGTTCCGATGCCTTCGCCCTGCAGACCCGCGCGGAGTTAAAAGGCAGCGAGTATGTCCTGAACGGACATAAGCTGTGGATCACCAACAGCAAAGAGGCGGGCATCTTCATTCTGCTGGCCACCGTGGATCCCTCCGCCGGCTACAAGGGGGTTACCGCGTTCATCGTTGAGAAGAACTTTCCCGGCTTCAGCATTGGGAAGAAAGAAGACAAGCTGGGCATCCGCGCTTCCAGCACCTGCGAGCTGATTCTCGAGGACTGCCGCGTACCCAAAGCCAACCTGCTGGGTGAGCCGGGCAAAGGATACAAAGTCGCCATCGAGACACTGAATGAAGGCCGCATCGGCATCGGCGCGCAGATGATCGGGCTGGCCCAGGGCGCATTCGGGCACGCGCTTCGCTATGCGCAGGAACGCAAGCAGTTTGGTAAAAATATCTCGGAATTCCAGGGCGTGCAGTTTCAACTGGCGCAGATGGCCACCGAGATCGAGGCGGCCCGCATGATGGTCTATAACGCCGCCCGCATGAAAGACGCAGGCATGAACTTCGTGAAGGAAGCAGCCATGGTGAAACTGTTCAGCTCCCAGGTGGCCGAGCGCGTGGCTTCGCTGGCAGTGGAAATCTATGGCGGCTACGGCTTTACTAAGGACTATCCGGTGGAGAAATATTACCGCGACGCCAAGATCGGCAAAATCTATGAAGGCACATCGAACATGCAGTTGCAGACCATTGCCAAACTGTTGATGGGCGGCAAGTCCTGACGGGGCGTTGTGTCATGTAAGAGTTTGCCAATCTTGTGACCCGGTACGGGAGCAGAATCCCATGAATACGTGGTTTCGTGTTAACTTATTCGATGCCCGCTACAGCCAAGGGGCGCCCAGATTTTACATATAAGTGCTTTAAAATTAAATACTTACATGGCGTGACCTTGGTTTCGCGGAAGGGATTTGTCGAGAGATGGCCTGAAGGGTTACACTGACTATCAAGAATTCACTTCCCCTTGCATCATAATTAGCTCAGGAGTCAAACGTGGGACAGCAGTCCCAAGATCAGTTGCGCGACCTCGTTGAAGTTCAGATGTTTTACGTGTCTCTTCTTGAGAAGCATCTGGGCCATGGCCTTCCCATGCCTGCGGAGGTCATGCAGGCCGTCAAGTTCCAGACCACCGCCCCGGAAGAGCATCTCGACCTAAACCTTGCGCTGCTCGACATGAAGCTGTGGCTGAACCTGCTCGATATGGCGATTACGCCGCCCATGGTGCGCGATGACCTGAAGCGCAGCCAGTCAACGGCCATCGCCCATCCGCTGCTGCGCTACTACGTCATCAAGAGTTCGCCCCGGTCGAACGATCGCGACAAGACCGACTGTGTGGCCACTTATATGTTCCGTAATCCGGCCGCCGATGCTCCGCACCCATGGAACCGGCCGGAACCCGACGCCAGTTATTTTGCCATCACCCAAGCGGCCGCCGCTTTTGAGGTGGAGCTGCGCCGCGCCCTGCAGACCGTGGAATGCGAGCCGGTCCCGCCGGAACACGCTGCCCTGCTGCGCGAGTTCGAATATTTCCATCAGGAACTGGAAGAATTCAGGAATTTCGATCAGATCACCGATTCGGTCATCGTGCAACGGGTGCGTGAGCTCAAGCAGTCTCTGAAGAAATCGCTCTACAATCCCACGACTCTGGCCACCATTGCCGTCTGGAACGACGTCTTCGGACGGAAGTTCGATGACCTGTTCCACGATGCCACCCGCCAGATCAAGACCTTTGCCGATCATGTGCAGCGTGAAGGCGGCAGCATCATGGCCCGCGTCACGGAAGACGTCACCGTCAAGGAACTGGCGGATGTCGAAGCCATGCAGATCCTCACCGAGGACTACCATAGCTCGCAGGACCAGTTCCGCAAGGTTTCCAAGTACAAGAAGGCCGTGGATAGCAAGCTCTCTGTGCGCTCGCACGTCCCCGTGCCGCGCTTCACTTCCGAGCCGCCGGTACCGCCGGCGATCAAGCCCGAGATCGTGCCAGGCACTCCTCCAGCGCCGTCGCCCTTCCAGCGCCCCCTGAATCCGTCATTCCAGGAGAGGACGCAATCCTCTGGGTCAAACCAGCATGCCGAAGTGCTGGCGGTGCCGCCCTCCCCGGCAGTACAGAACGCCGTGCAGGAAGGCAAGATTCACAGCGCCAAAGAGGCCATCCGGACCTATGTTCGGAACACGGAATCCAAGCTGGCCCACATTGTTCCGATCAAGAACGCCAAGATCACCCTCAGCGTGGCCGAGGTGGAAGCGTTCAAATCCGACTTCGATGGCGAAAAGAGCTTCCGCGCCGATTACGTCAATATCCTGATGACCATGGTCTGCTATCTGTCGCGCATGATCGTGGAAGTCGACGAGTACAACCAAAAAGCCAAATCCGCGTATCTGTGGAAGCCACACGCCGACGCACTGAGCTACCTGCTGAACACCTTGAACCGCATCGGCATGGAAGCCGAACAGTTGCGGGCCATCGCCCGGCAGCGCGGCCTGCAAGACAAGGCCACAGCCCTCGAAACCTCCCTCCACAAACTCAAAGCCTTCGGACACACTGTGGCCCAGACGCTGCAATCGGTCGAGCACCGGCACACCAGTTAAGAGCCAGATTTTTGAATTTGAAATGCCTGTGAAACTGATCTACGACTGTTCTCTGCGCCCGTCTGCACAAAAAGCCGTCACTCAGATGCACCCCGAGTTTCCCGGAATCATTATCGTGCAGAGCGATGGTGAGATGGACGAACCGCTCACGGAATTGATTGTCTCCAGTATGCTTTCGAGTTTAGGCACCAAAGCCCAGCATGTGAGTGCGCTATTTTTTCTTCCCGTGACATATTCAATTCCTAGCCGCTGGGCGATGTTTAATGCTTTTTCAGTTAGCAATCCAAAAGCAGCTCACGTACCTGAAGAGGTGCAAGCGTTCCAAGACCTTTCAGACAGCCTCTTGAAACATAAGATGCCCACGCCGGGGGGGATTAAATCCAATACAGTTCACTTAGGAAATGAATGTACATCCATCGTCAATATTCTCGTGTGATTGGAAGAACTTTTCCAGCCGTCAGCAAAGAGCATCTTTCAAGGCGCTCCGCTTCGCTGCGCGCGAGCCCTGCGGGCGGCAAGGAAGGACATATCCCGTTCCTCACCCAGCGCTTAGCAGCTTCGTCCCGCTAAGGACGCGGAACGAAGCTGCACGCGCTGGGCTAAATTATTCCGCGCCGCTGGCGCTGGTGCATTGTCCTGTCTTGCGGCCCGACTCCCTTAAGTGAACAGTATTGCATCTAAATCCCACTTCTTTTTTTCATACATCAGCGCTCGTCTTCACCGCCTCCAACCTGCTATCCTTTGCAGTTTGCCATTGCCTGCTGAAGGACATCACCCCATGAAAAAGCTCGCCCTGCTGATCGCATTATGCTCACTGAGCACGTTAAGCCTTCATTCCCAGCAAACCAGCCACTTTGACGGTACGACGTGGTGGGGATACGTGAAAGTGCTGGCCGATGACAATATGGAAGGCCGCGAAACCGGCAGCCCCGGATTGCAGCGCGCCGAAGCCTACGTCATCGAACAGCTTAAGAAAAACGGACTGGAGCCGGCCGGCGCCGGAGGCTTCTACCAGCCGGTCAAGTTCGAATCGCGCGAGATCGTCGAAAAGGAATGCAGCCTCGCCCTGGTGAAAAACGGCAAGCGTGAAACCCTGGTGCTGGGCGAAGATGCGATTTTCAGCACCCGCATCGACCCCGCTCCCTCGGTGGAAGCGCCACTGGTCTTTGTGGGCTACGGCATGAATGTTCCGGAGGCGAACTATAACGATTTCACAGGTCTGGACCTCAAGGGCAAGATCGCCGTGGTGCTCGCGGGATCGCCGTCCGCCATCCCCGGCCCGCTCGCATCGCATTACCAGACGGCCGGTGAGCGATGGAAGACCCTGCAATCGGTGGGCGCCATTGGCATGGTCACCATCCTGAACCCGTCCTCCATGGATATCCCATGGTCGCGCATTTCCGCCAACCGCACGCACCCCAGCATGTCGCTGGTAGGCCGCGAGTTTGACGAAACCGCCGGACAGAAACTTTCAGTCACCATCAATCCGGCGCAGGCGGAAAAGCTCTTTGCCGGCTCGGGGCACAAGTTCAGCGAACTGCTGGAAGCGGCCAAAGACCGCCAGCAACTGCCGCGCTTCCCGCTGGCCGTGAGCATGGCGGCGAAAACCAAAATGATCAAGCAGCCGGTAGAATCCGCGAACATCGTGGCCCGGCTGGCGGGCTCCGATCCGGCGCTGAAAGACCAGTACGTCGTGCTCTCCGCCCATATCGATCACGTCGGCATCGGGGCGCCCATCGACGGTGACAGCATCTATAACGGCGCCATGGACAACGCATCCGGCTCCGCTGTGCTGCTCGACGTGGCCGCCTCACTGAAGAAATCGCCGGAGGCCCTGAAGCGTTCCCTGCTCTTTGTCTTTGTGACCGGCGAAGAAAAGGGGCTGCTCGGCTCACGGTATTTCACGCAGCATCCGACGGTCAAAGCCGGCGCCATGGTCGCCAACATCAACATCGATATGTTTCTGCCCATCGTGCCGCTCAAGGTGCTGACGGTCCACGGACTGAATGAATCCGACGTGGGCGATATGGCCCGCGCGACCGCCGAATCCCTGGGCGTGAAGGTGCAAGTCGATCCGGAACCGCAGAGAAACTCGTTCATCCGCAGCGACCAGTACAACTTCATCCGCCACGGAATTCCCGCGGTCGCCATGGCCGTGGGATACATCAAAGACTCGAGCGAACAGTCGCTGTTCAAAGAGTGGCGGACCAAACGATACCACGCGCCTTCCGACGACCTGAACCAGCCCGTGGAACTCTCAGCCGCCGCCCG
>DATMNZ010000087.1:0-9597 GCA_035568495.1 Saccharimonadales bacterium (SeqCode)
CAGGCGGCTGCTCAGAAAGCGTGGTGTGTGGTGAGCCTCCTTACCGAGGGAGACGGCAATACACCGCTGTCTTCCGAAGAACAAGCTGACCTGATTCCCAATCTGGCGGCCAGGGAAGAGCTAAACGAATGGGAGCGGCAAAACATTCTCGAAGCGTATGTTTGGGCGCTCGCAGCCAACAATCTTCGCCGGCGCGATCCGCTGGTTGAGCCCTATGTGCGCGATCTCCATCGGCGCATGTTCGACCAAACGTGGAAGTGGGCCGGGGTTTATCGAACGACGGAAAAGAACATCGGTGTGCCCCACTACGAAATCCGCGAGCAACTGGCTGCGCTGCTCGGTGATGCGCGCTATTGGCTGGATCATAAAACCTATTTTCCCGACGAACTCGCCATCCGTTTTCATCACCGCTTGGTTTTCATCCATCCTTTTGCCAATGGTAACGGCCGCCACGCCCGCCTGATGGCCGATGTCTTGGCCCGCAGGCAGGGCAGGCCAGTTTTTACCTGGGGTGGAACGGACCTGGTGAAGGCTGGAGGCTTTCGTGCCCGATATCTCCACGCCTTGCGGGCCGCCGATGGGCATGATATCGGACCTCTTCTCGCGTTTGCTCGTACTTGACTCACGCTCAAAGGGGTACCAAAGTCACATTCAGCACCATAAAACCTTCTTCTGAACGATGGGCGACAGCCGATACTACAGACAGCCGTTCATTCCCCGGTACCGTTGCTCTAAAAAGTCTTAATTTTTCCTGAGGACCAATTCATGCGTAATTCCGCCCCTCGCACGCGGTGTGCGATGCTGCTGCTCTTTATTCTTGTTCTTGTTTTGCCGGTCTCTTTTTTGGGCCAGGCCACGAGTCTCAAGAAATCCACTCCATCCGGCAAGGTGACAACTGAAAAAGAGTTCAGCAGGGACCTTAACCTATCGAACACTTCCGGCGTCACGACGACGTATCACCCGCGCGAAGAGCGGATGCAGCGTGGAGCGCCCTTCCAAGGCGATTTGAGGACACTGCCGCAGGCGCCGCCGGAAAAGTTTGAACGCCCGGAATTTGAAGAGCCCGCGTTGAATCCTATTCTGCATCCGGGTACGGTGTCTCCGGCGCAGAGCAATGTGAACATCAATGCGCCCTCGATCAGCGCACCTGCACCTGCGCCAAGCAGCAGCTTCGATGGGTTGGATTTCACCAACTGGGGCGCGGGGCATCCTCCGGACACCAACGGCGACGTTGGGCCGCAGTATTACATTCAGACCATCAATACGGCAGTCGGCATTTATAACAAGAGCGACGGCACCCGAGTCACTGCATTCATATTCAACACATTGATGAGCCAGGGAAATTTCGGGAACCTGTGCGACACCAGCAACTTCGGCGATCCAGTGGTTTTATATGACACCTTTGAGGACCGCTGGATCATCACCGATTTTGCCTTCAATCTGAGCGGCGGCAACGCGGTTGCGCCTGAATTCCAGTGCATCGCCGTATCGAAATCGGGCGACCCGGTGGCGGGTGGCTGGAATTTCTACTCTATCCAGGTGAATGGCGGCTTCGGCGATTACCCTAAGTTCGGGATCTGGCCTGACGGCCTTTATATGTCCGCCAACGTATTTGGCTTTGGAGCCGGTGGATCGTTCCAGAATGTGCGCGTTTGGGCGTTCAACAAAGCGCAGATGTATGCCGGAGCACCGACGATGCAGGTGCTCTCTTTCGATGCGCCCTCGGCCGAATTCACGCTGCTTCCCAGCAACGCCCGGCTGCAGACAGGCACACCTCCCGCCGGCAGCCCAAATTACTTTTCGGTGGTAGCGCAATTCCTGAACACGGTGAGCGTCTACAAGTTCCATGTGGACTGGAAGAACATCTCGACCTCGACCTTCAGCGGGCCATTTCTGTCTCTCACGGCCACGAGTTGGAGCCAGTTGCTGGCTGCGAACCAGACGGAGCAATCGCCGGGCAACAAGCTCGACACTCTGTATTTCCGGCTGATGATGCAGAACCAGTACACGAACATCGGTGGCGTGGAATCGCTTTGGAATTCGCATACGGTGGGCGCATCGGGGGCGACCTCGGCGCAGGCGGCGGTCCGGTATTACCAGGTAAAGGTCACCGGCGGCACGGTGGAAGCCAATGCTACCCAGGCCTTCACCTATAGCCCTGACGCCACCGTTTTCCGCTTTATGCCCAGCGTGGCAGTCGACCGGGCGGGCGACATGGCCATCGGCTACAGTGCGACCAACGCTACGTTAAACCCAGCCATTCGCTACGCAGGACGCCTGGCCGGCGATGCGCCGAATACGATTTCGCAGACCGAGCAATCGCTTATTGAAGGGACGGGCACGCAATCGGGGAATTGCGGATCTTCCTGCACACGATGGGGCGACTACAGCGCTATGACCCTTGACCAGGACGGCTGCACCTTCTGGTACACCAACATGTACTACCAGACGACCGGGCTGGCCTTTAATACGCGGATCGGCGCATTCAGCTTTCCCGGCTGCACGCCGGCGGTGAGCGGCGCGTTGCAGGGCACAGTTACAGATTCGGGAACCAGCAGTCCTATCAGCGGGGTGACGGTTGCGCTTGGAAGCCGAACTACGACCACCGATGTGAACGGGGCCTACAGTTTTGCCGGCCTTCCCTCCGGCACTTATCCGACGATTACGGCCAGTTTTCCCGGCTACACTTCCCTGACCGTCGCCAATGTCGTCGTGAACGATGGCTTGACGACTACGCAGAATTTTTCGCTGACCCTGGCGCCGACAAGCGGTTGTATCACAGATACGTCGCAGGCCGACTTCTCCGCTGGTGTCCCCACCGGATGCGACCTTACCACCAGTCCTGGGGACGTAATTCTGGCCAACTCGCCCACGATCGATCAGCAAAACACGACTATTGGGAATAGCGGCGTTGGAATCACGATCACGACGTTCGGAGGTCAGACCTTCACTCCCTCAGTTACCGGCCAACTCACCCGGGCAGATATCAACCTTTTCTGTAGCGGATGCACTGGTACAACACCGAATCTGACGCTTTCAGTGCGTGCCACCAGCGCCGGCCTGCCCACGGGCGCCGACCTCGCGTCGGCAACGATTACAGGCTTCTCCAGCGGTGCTGCCGTCTTCTATACCGCCAACTTCAGCAGTCCGCCAACATTGACGGCGGGAACACAGTACGCACTTGTCATTCGTCCCACCGCGAACCCTTCTCCAGGAACCTATGCACTTACACGGAGTGGAACGTCCACGCTCGGCTCCAATGTCTATCCGGGCGGCACCAGAGTATCCGGCGCGACCAGTGGCACGGTCTGGTCTATTCCGACGACCGGCGGTGTGACTACCGACGCAGGTTTCAAGATCTTTATGCAGACCGGGTTCCCGCCCTCAGGCACGTTTATTTCTTCGATGAAAGATGCCAATCCAGCGCCGAATGCGACGGCCACCTGGAGTACGCTCTCATGGAATGCCGCTACTCCGGCCGGCACTGCGGTTCAACTCCAGGCCGCGGCCAGCAGCAGCATTTCCGGCCCTTTCAATTTTGTGGGACCTGATGGCACTGGCAGCACTTTCTTCAGCAACGGCGGACCATTGGCACAGTTCAACGGCGACCGTTATCTGAAGTATCAGGCGTCGCTCAGTACCAGCAGTAGCGCCAGCACGCCCACGCTGCAAGACGTGACGATCTGTTTTGTCGACACTCCTCTCACCACTCTGTTGGTGGCGGCAGCCTCGGGACCATTCGGGGGCACGGCTGACTTATCGGCCACCCTTACTTCCAGTGGCGCGGGACTTAGTGGAAAGTCTGTAGCTTTTACGCTGAACGGAAACAATGCCGGCAGCGCGATTACCAACGGTTCGGGAATTGCTACGGTATTGGCAGTAAGTCTTACCGGTATTAATGCAGGCAGCTATCCGGGTGGAATAGGAGCAACCTTCGCCGGCGATTCAGGATTTGCCCCCAGCACCGGCGCGGGAGACCTGACTGTATCAAAACTCAACCAGACGATTACGTTTGGCGCGCTGGGGAACGCGACTTTTGGCGATCCAGATTTCACGGTGAGCGCCAGCGCGACCTCGGGGCTGGCGGTGACTTTTGGGGCCAGCGGCAATTGCAGCGTGAGCGGTTCCACGGTTCACATCACAGGCGCGGGCTCCTGCACGATTACGGCCTCGCAGGCAGGGGATGGCAACAACAACCCAGCCAGCGACGTGCCGCAAGCGTTTTCGATCAGCAAGGCCAGTCAGACGATCACGTTCGGCGCGCTATCCGGCAAGATCTTTGGCGATGCTGACTTCGCGGTCAGCGCTACCGCCTCTTCTACGTTGGCGGTCACCTTTGCTGCCAGCGGCAATTGCACTATCGCTGGCTCCACGGTCCACATTACAGGCGCGGGCTCCTGCACGATCACGGCTTCGCAGGCTGGAGACATCAACAACAACCCGGCCCCGGATGTTCCGCAATCGTTTACGATTGCCAAGGCGGGCCAGACGATCACCTTCGGAGCGCTTTCCCACAAGATATTTGGCGATGCCGATTTCGCGGTCAGCGCTACCGCCTCTTCCACGTTGGCGGTCACCTTTGCTGCCGGCGGCAATTGCACGGTCACCGGTTCCACGGTCCACATTACAGGCGCGGGCTCTTGCACCATCACCGCTTCGCAGGCGGGTGACAGCAACTACAACCCGGCCACGGATGTTCCGCAAACGTTCTCGATTGCCAAGGCCGGCCAGACGGTCACCTTCGGAGCACTTTCCGGCAAGATCTTCGGCGACGCCGACTTCGCGGTGAGCGCCACAGCCTCTTCCACGTTGACGGTCACATTCGCCGCCAGCGGCAATTGCAGCGTAACCGGCGCCACGGTCCACATCACCGGTGCGGGCTCCTGCACCATTACCGCCTCGCAGGCAGGGAACAGCAACTACAACGCGGCCCCGGATGTTCCGCAAGCGTTCTCGATTGCCAAGGCGGCCCAGACGATTACATTCGGCGCGCTGCCCGTTAAGATCTTTGGCGATATCGACTTTGCGGTCAGCGCCACAGCTTCTTCAACGTTGACGGTCACCTTCGCCAGCAGCGGCAACTGCAGCGTGAGTGGCTCCACCGTTCACATCATCGGCGCGGGCTCTTGCACCATCACCGCGTCGCAGGCGGGTGACAGCAACAGCAACCCCGCCACCGATGTTCCACAACCGCTGACCATCAGCAAGGCCACGCCCCTGGTCACGGTTTCCTGCGCCCCAGCGGTGTTTGATACCGCTGCCCACGGATGCACGGCGGCCGTAACCGGCATCGGCAGTGTAACCGTCAGTGGCGCAACGGCGACCACCTACAACGGCAATCCCGCGCTGCCGGTGAATGCGGGGACGTATGCGGTGAGCGCCGCTTTCACCAGCGGCGACGGCAACTATGCCGATAACACCGGCAGCGGACCGCTGACCATCGCCAAAGCCGGACAGACGATCACCTTTGCCGCGTTGGCCGCAAAGAATTTCGGTGACCCCGATTTCACGGTCAGCGCCGCAGCTACCTCCGGCTTGACGGCCGGTTTTTCAGCCACTGGGAATTGCACCGCGGCCGGACCGACGGTCCACCTGACCGGACCGGGCGCCTGCACGATTACTGCGACGCAGGCCGGCAACGCCAACTTCAACCCGGCGGACGGCGTCCCACGGACGTTCGCCATCATTGCTGTCGATGACTTTACGATTGCGCCCACACTGGCCTCGATCTCCGTAATCGCGGGCCAGCCAGTCATCGACCACATCACCATCACCCCGATTCCGGCGACGGTGACCGGTTTGACATTCACTTGTTCCGGACTGCCCGCGAAATCAAGTTGCACTTTTACTCCCAACCCGGTGCTGCCGGGCGCTGCGCCAACGGATGTTGTCATGACGATTACCACCACGGCATCGACAACGGCAGCTTTGGAACGTCCACGGGTGTTCTACGCCGGCTGGCCGGCATTCACCGGCATGGGATTGATGGCCGTGGTCATCTTCGCAGCGCGCAAAAAGACTCGCAGGAAGTCCGTAGTCCTCGGCGCCTGGGCATGGATGCTGGTGCTGGTGCTCGTGCTACTGGCCGCCGGATGCGGCGTCAGCAGGCAGCAGACACCAGTAGCGACGCCGGGTACGCCTGCCGGTACCTCCACGGTGACGGTGACGGGGGCTACTACCGGTTTCACGCACTCGACGACGTTTACGCTGACGGTGAAATAGTACTGTGACCAGGAGATTCAGTAATCATCGCAGATCGGGACATCTGGACATCGGGTAATCGGGACATTGGAACTGCACGGCCGCTGTTTCGCCTACATTACTAATTATCCTGGTCATGGTACTAGAGACTAGCGTAGTGACCGTGCGATTGTTACACAACTAAATCAGTGGGCATTGCGTCCCACCCTTCGCAAAAGGCGCGAAGGGTGGGGCACCGTCTTTGGTCATCTGCTTTGGTCATCTGCGTCCTAATTCTTCTCCCCCGGATGATAGCTCCGCTCCGCGTGCGCCTTTACTTCCGCCAGGCTGAAGTAAGCCGGCTTGAATTCTTGCTTGGCATAGAGCTCGGATTGGTCGAAGTAGTGCGGGGAGGCCGGGTCGGAATTCTCGCCGAAGACCAGAATTGAGCGGGCCTGCACTTCCGGACCAAAATCCACCACGCTGATGAAAGAGTGTCCGGCAACCCCGTAGCGGCGTTTCTGGTCTTTTTCCGGACGGGCATAGAAGTTGAACACGATGCCCACATCGCCGGGAGCGCCCGCGACCGGCAGGCTTTTCACGTCGTCGCGGAACGGCTCATCGCCGCTGGAGGGGCGCCGTTCCAGCCGGTTCAAATCTCCCCAGGCCACCTGCCATGTCCCGAACTTGGACGTAAGATCGTCGATCACCTGCTCCAGCGCCGCAACTGGTTCCAGCTTTTTCGCCGCACGCACCACCGCCGTGCCAAACTGCTTTTCATGCCACAGCATGAACAACGTCATGGGCACTGAACCGGTGCGGCTTACGTGGTCCCAATTCTGCAACTCGGCAAAGGCTTCTGCGGCCTTGGCGCTGGCGTTCTTGTCCCAGGCTTTGGCCAGATCGGCGATCTCTGTTTCCGCCTGAATCACGTAGGTATCGAATCCGGCCCGCGCCCATTCGTCGAAGGTGAATTTGTCTTTGTTCCACAGGATGCGGCGCGAGATGCGGGCGCGCGCCGTATCCGCTTCGCCGACCATGTATTTAGGAAACTGGGCCGGATCGGGATTATCGGAGATGGTGGTCAGGAAGGGCGTGGAGTTGCAATTCTGCACAAAGCCGGACTTCGGATTGGTCACCTGCGGCAGTTCGTTGAAGGCGTGATAGCCCTGCCACTCGGTTTCCGAGGTGCTGCCATCCACGGGTTTTGACCAGTCGTATTTCAGCGAGCGCCGGGGCACTGCGCCGTTGTATACGTAGAAGATGTTTCCTTCGCGGTCGGCGTAGATCGCGTTGAACATCGGTATGGCCACCGCCGACATGGCTTTCTTGAACTCTTCCAGGTTGTGCGCGCGGGTCATGTTGTACCACTCGTCCAACTGGCCGCCTTCTTCAAAGCGCGCCATCTTCACGGAGAACCACTTGCCTTCCCGCTTGGCCACGATGGGACCGTGATGGGTCTTGCGAAAGGTAAACTTGCGTTCCGTGTTTCCCGCCGCGGTCTTGATCTTGATGGTCTCAACCCACTCGGTGGCGCGGCGATAACCGCCGTCGTAGCGATAGGCCAGCGGGTCGCCGGGCTTGTCAAACGTCTCTTCCCAAACGTCGGCGATGTCGGGGGCGTTGACCGTGTGGCTCCAACCCAGGAATTGATTGTGCCCGAGCGTAGGCAACGCCGAGCCAAAGAATGAGGCGCCCGACATGTCCCAGCCTTCGTCGCTGTGTACCTGGCCTTCATACCACTGGCCGGTCCCGAAGAACGGCTGGTGCGGATTGATGAACAGCAGGGCGTGTCCGGAAGCGCTCTTGGCCGGGGTGACCGCCCACATGTTCGATCCCTGGGTCTCGGCGGCGATCTTGTAGTCCTCGGCGGTGAGAGAGTCGCCGCTTGGGGCCGGGTCTTGTGTGGGAAGGTTGCGCCCCGTTTTGGCGTTCTCCGGTTCAGTCACCGACTTGATTTCTTCCGGGCGCAATCCGCTGCGGCGGTAGATGAACTGGAAGTAGAGAGCATAGCGATTGAACGACAGCCCATACCACGGCTCGAAATGCGTGAGCAGCCGTGGTTTCACCTCCGGATGTTGCGCCAGGAAATAATTCAGCCCGTCGGCTGCGGCCTGCAGAAGATCGCGGGTGCGGGGCGGCATTTTCGCGTACTCCGCCTGGGACAGCCGCGGGATCTCAAGGGCCCTGACCAGCTCGTCGTCTTCCAGGGTCTTGGCGCCATAAATCTCTGAGGCGCGGCCCAGACTGCGAATATAGCTATCTTCGATCTGCCAGAAATTGTCCTCGGCCTGGGCGTACATGTAGCCGAAGGCGCAGGCGGCGTCCGTTGGCCCGTAGACGTGAGGGACACCGTAGTTGTCACGGTAAATGGTGATCGATTTGGCTGTTTGCGCAGGATCGGCAGCGGACGCGAGCACCGGAACGGCCAGCAGGAGCACAATGAGAGAAAATGAATATCGGTTCATCGGGTGCCGATTCTAGCAGATTCATCGGCGGGGCACCACGCGAATGATGGCACACGGGTGCTTAACCATCTGGGGGAGGATCGGGTGATCCGGTGATCGGGAGATCTGGTGATCGGAAAAGCAAAAACATCGGCCCTCAATCCACGCGCTACCAAGAGCCGCGCGGGAGCGCCTATGGCCGACACCTCTCAGGCGCAGTTTCCCCAGAATGGTTAAGCACCCATGGCACGATAAAGCGGTTCCACTCTTATCTGTTATCCCGCCAACTGGTTTGTTCTTATCAGCGTTTATCAGCGCAAAGCAGCGGCGAATTCGTCTTTATTCAGAGGCGGTTATCTGCTCTAGTCAGAAGCCGGCTTCCAAGCTGATCGTTTTACGATTTTGGCCGGATCGGCCTTGGCATCGACGACCACGCCAAACCATCCAATCATCATTTCTTCCCAGCTTTGGTCGCCCCATTTCACTTCCACATTGGGGTTGGGATTGGCCGGGTTGTTGGGTGAATTGTCGAAGTGCGCGGTACATTCCATGCGCGTTCCCTTGGGCAGCGTCAGCGGTTTGGCTTCGTCGTATCCGAGTTGCCAGCTAAAGCTGTAGTTGGGCACCTTGAGCGCCGTGTCGGTCTGGCCGTTCGGATATACCAGGCGATATTCGAAATCTTTGCCGCGCAGGTGCATGTGCGGCTGTAGCCATACCAGTTGCGTATCCTGTTCAAACGTCACCTGCGAGTGGACTTCGTAATTTGGATCATTGGGAGGAATCGCGAACTGATTGGTGACGGCCCCGATGGTCAGGTAGCGGGATTTCGGGGTCTCTTTCGCCAGTATCAGGCCGACCTTGGTGACGTCTGTCTGCGCTTCGCCGTTGGGCGTGTAATGCAACTGGAACACGATATCCGATCCCGCCGGAATCAGCTTGGCCGAGTTGCCGGTCAAGTTGAAGGTCTGCG
>DATMNZ010000088.1:0-12055 GCA_035568495.1 Saccharimonadales bacterium (SeqCode)
GAATTGCCCCTGGTGGTTGATGGCCAGGGACGCCTTGGAGTTTTCGAAATGGCTGATGGCTGAAAGCGGCACCTGCTTCCCCGCGGCCGACTTGATGTAGATGTGTTCAAGGTCGTTGGGGTCTTGCTGAAACTGCGGGCCAACCTCCAGAATCACGTGGTACTGGTTGAGCTGGGTGAAGATGGTGGAGACTTGGCGCTGTCCGAAAGCGTCGTAAAGGGTCTCGTCGATCTGCTGGGGAAGAATTCCGAAACGCGCAGCGGTGTCGCGGTCAATCACAAGATCGGCCTTGAGTCCGCCGCTCTGCTGGTCGCTGGCTACGTCGCGCAGCTCCGGCAGGGTGCGAAGCTGGTTGACGATGCGCGCCGCCCAGTCGTTCAGCTCGGCGGCATTCGCGTCTTCCAGGGCATACTGGAATTGAGTGCGGCTGACGCGATCTTCAACCGTGAGGTCTTGCACCGGCTGCATATATAACGTGATGCCCTGCACCTGGGCCAGTTGGGGTTGCAACCGCCGGATCACGTCGGAAGCGCTGGTCTTGCGCTCCGCGTGGGGCTTCAGGTTGATCTGAATTCGTCCGCTGTTGCCGGTGGTGTTGGTGCCGTCGATGCCGATGAAAGATGAAAGGCTGGCGACATCCGGGTCTTTGAGGACCATCAGCGCCAGCCGCTGCTGGCGCTCGGCCATCGATGTGAATGACACGCTTTCCGGAGCTTCTGAGATTCCGAGAACCACGCCGGTATCCTGTACCGGAAAGAAACCCTTGGGGACAATCACATAGAGATACACGGTCAGGGCCAGAGCCCCAGCGGTGGCTAGCAGCGTGGCCGGCTGGTGCTTGAGCACCCAGCGCAGCGTGCCGCCATAAAACTCGATGGTCCGTTCATAAAACCGCTCAGAAGCCTCGTAGAACCGGCCGTGCCGTGCTTGTTCTTTGTTCTTGAGCAGCCGGGCCGCCATCATGGGCGTCAATGTAAGTGAGACCACCGCGGAAACCAGAATGGTAACCGCCAGGGTGACGGCGAACTCCCGGAACAGCCGGCCCACGATGTCGCCCATGAACAACAACGGGATCAGCACGGCGATCAGGGAGACGGTAAGCGAGATGATGGTGAAGCCGATCTGTCCGGAACCTTTGAGGGCCGCTTGCAGGGGCGAGTGGCCTTCTTCGAGGAAGCGGTCGATGTTCTCGATCATCACGATGGCGTCATCCACCACAAAGCCGGTGGAGATGGTGAGCGCCATCAGCGAGAGGTTATCGAGGCTATAGCCCAGCAGATACATGACGGCGAACGTCCCGACGATCGAGAGCGGCACCGCCACACTGGGAATGATGGTGGCCGAAAAGTTCCGCAGAAACAGAAAGATGACCATCACCACCAGGGCGACGGTGAGCATCAACTCGAACTGCACGTCTTCCACCGAGGCCCGGATGGTTTCGGTGCGGTCCGTAAGGACAGTCACCTTGACCGCCGTGCCCAGCGCGCCCTGCAACTGGGGCAGCACGGTCTTGATGCGGTCGACCACGCCGATGATGTTGGCGCCCGGCTGGCGCTGAATGTTCACGATCACCGCCGGGGAGAGGGTCGTAGCCGGGGCCACGCTCATCCACGCCGCTTGCTTGACGTTTTCCGCGCCGTCGATCACGGTGGCCACGTCGCTCAGCCGCACCGGCGAACCGTCACGATAGGCGACGATCAGAGATTTGTATCCGGCGCTGGAGGTCAACTGGTCGTTGCTTGAAATGGTGAACGACTGGCGCGGATTTTCGAGGATTCCCTTGGCCTGATCGACGTTGGCCTGACCGAGCACGGTGCGCAGGTCTTCGAGGCTGAGACCGTAGGAAGCCAGGGCCGTAGGGTTGGCCTGGATGCGGACCGCCGGTTTCTGGCCGCCGCTGATCGAGACCAGGCCGACGCCGGAAAGCTGGGAGATCTTCTGGGCCAGGGTGGTGTCGGCCAGGTCTTCGATTTTCGAAAGCGGCAGGCTGTCGGAAGTCAGGGCCAGCGTGAGAATGGGAGCATCCGCGGGATTCACCTTGCTGTAGATCGGCGGATTGGGCAGGTCGCGCGGCAGAAACGTCGTGCCGGCATTGATGGCCGCCTGCACCTGCTGTTCGGCCACGTCGATGTTCTGTTCCAGATTGAATTGCAGCGTGATGATCGAACTGCCGTAGGAACTGGTCGAAGTCATCTGGTTCAGTCCCGGCACCTGGCCAAACTGCCGTTCCAGCGGGGCGGTGACCGAAGAGGCCATGACCTCGGGGCCGGCGCCTGGGTAAAACGTGATGACCTGAATGGTCGGATAGTCGACCTGAGGCAGCGCCGAGACCGGTAGCTGAAGATAGGCAACGATGCCCACCAGCAGCAGCCCAATCATGAGCAGCGAAGTGGCAACCGGACGTAGAATGAACAGCCGCGACGGAGTCATTACTGCCCCGGTGCTCCCTTGGGTTTGCGTCCCTGCCCATTGGCGTTGGCGGGTGCGCTGCCGGGGACCTCGATCTTCGTGCCGTTCTGCAATTTGTCCTGGCCATCGGTGACCACGTCTTCACCCGCGGCCAACCCGCTGTCGATGGCGGTCATGTTGCCCTCGCTGAAGGCAATCTTGACCGGCCTCAATTCCGCCGTCTTGTCGGCCTTGGCGATGAACACATACGCGCCCTGAGGTCCGCGCTGGATGGCGGCTGCCGGGACTACGGTACTGTTCTTCTTGGTCTCCAACAGCAGATGGATATTCACAAACTGGTTGGGCCACAGCGACCGGTCACGGTTGTCAAAGACCGCTTTGAGTTTGCCGGTGCCGGTGGTCGCGTCAATCTGGTTGTCGATGGTGAGCAGCTTGCCTGTGGCCAGCCGGGTGCGGTCGTCGCGGCTGAACGCCTGGGCTTCCAGGGTGCTCTTGCGCATGTGCTGGGCCACGGATTGCAACTGGTCTTCGGGCAGCGAGAAAATTACGGCGATGGGCTGTAGCTGCGTCAGCACCAGCAGACCCGTCGGATCGGCGGCATGGACCATATTGCCCACATCCACCTGGCGCAGGCCCACGCGTCCGCTGACCGGAGCGGTGATGCGCGTGTAGCTAAGCTGGAGCTTCACGTTGTCAATCTGGGCCTGATCGACGCGCACTGCGCCTTCGAGCTGGCTGACCATCGAATCCTGTGTGTCGAGCTGCTGCTTCGAGATGACGCCGCCATTCTTGAAGAGGTCTTGATAGCGGCCCAGGTTAAGCCGGGCGTCCTTGAGGGCCGCCTGGTCTTTAAAGAGCGTGGCTTCCGTCTGTTGCAATTGGACCTGATAAGGCCGGGGGTCGATTTCGGCCAGCAGTTGGCCTTGGGATACTTCCTGGCCTTCTTTGATGTCGACCCGCACGAGCTGGCCGTCGATGCGGCTCTTGATGGAAACGGTATTGAATGCGTCCACCGAGCCCAGTCCGGCAAGAAACACCGGCACATCGCGGGTTTCCGCCTTGGCCACGGCTACCGGAATCACCATCTGCCCCATGCCGGGACGTCCACCCTTGCCCTTTTGCTGTGGCTGTTCGGGGTCTTTGCTGCAGCCGGTCAAGCACCAGCCTGACAAAACCGCACACAGGCCCAAGAACAGGGCCGTACGGCAGGCCGGCAAAAAAATAAACCTGGGTTTGAACATCCAAAATCCTCTCTGGCAGTCTGGAGAATGTAACAGAGCAATCTCGACTTTAGCAGCATTTTGCAGGGAGAGCTGCAGCATCCTCTGCTCCCGGAAATCGCAGAGGCGATTCTTCCAATTGCCTTATATACATTTTGACGGATGGAGAGGTCGAACGGGGGTAAGCTTTGTAAATATTTGTTAAAGAAGGCTTTAGCCCGGGAGCAGCGTTCAACTGCAAAGGACGCAAAGGGGCGTTTGCTATGCAACTGCGGCATGGGCCGGCCTTGAGGGTTCCTCGCAGCATGCATGGCTGTGAGCTTGTAAAGCGGTACCAACCGTCGTTGAGGAACTTGCGTTGATTTATCGTCCAAGAGGTGTGAAATTATTACATTGCCCTCCTTTGCATGTGTGTCACCTACCGTATAGAATCGACCGATTCCGGGGTCTGGCTAGGGAGTGTGGCAAGTCAAAATGCTCTTTGAACCAGGAACCAGTGCAATTCATCAGGCTCCCGGCAGCTTCTGTGGCAAGGTGTTGTAAATCTACGCTCGCGACCTGTTTTTGTAAGTCGCCAGAGCGTGATGGGTTCCTCAAAATCTCGAGTACGGAGTAACTTATGAAAAAAGCTTTTTTGGCCGCATTCCTCATGCTGGTCTTCGTGGGTGCAGTGTATAGCCAGACATTCCGCGGGACCATTAACGGCGCAGTCACTGATGCTTCGGGCGCTGTTGTTCCCAACGCTCAGGTGAAAGCCACAGAGAAATCCACGGGGTTAGATCACAAGACCGTTACCACCAGCGAAGGCCAGTTTGCATTTCAGGACCTGCCGCTGGGAAGCTACAAAGTTACTGTGACGGCGGCGGGCTTCGCCGTTCATACCGCCGACAAGGTTGAGGTAACTGCGGGAAACATCTACACGTTGCCGGTCAAGCTGACTATCGGTACGCAGACCACCGTGGATGTCTCCGCGGCGGCGCTTACGGTCGATACCACCACGCCTACCCAGACCAACACCATCTCGGGAGTACAGGACGTTCCTCTGAACGGACGCGACTTTACCCAGTTGATTGCCGTCTCGCCCGGCTATGGCGGTTATTCCGTCGGCGGTTTCGGTTCGCTCAATGGCACCCGCCCCAATCAGGTCAACTGGCAAATTGATGGCGTCGACAACAACGACTTCTGGCACAACATTCCCGCCGTCAACCAGGGTGGCGTCTCCGGCATTGCCGGCATTATTTTGCCCATCGACTCCATCGATGAGTTCTCTTCCCAGACCCAGTCGGGCGCGGAGGCGGGCCGCAACGCCGGTGGCACCGTGAACCTGGTCCTCAAATCCGGCGGCAACCAGATTCACGGCTCTGCTTACTATTTCAATCGTAACGAGGCTTATAGCGCGGCTTCGCCGTTCTTTGTCCCCACCCCTCTCAATCCCAAGGCTCCCCGGCTGCGTGACCAGAACTGGGGCGGCTCCGTGGGCGGGCCCATCATCAGGAACAAAACCTTCTACTTCCTTTCTTTTGAGAAGCAGAATTACATCATTGGCCTCTCCGGCTTGGCGACGGAGCCTTCCGATGCCTGGGTCAACAAAGCATTGGGGGTACTGGCCAGCCATGGGGTGGCTGCCAGTCCGCTTTCGAGCAAGCTCATCGGCGCCGGCGGTTTCTGGCCTCGCAGCCTGATCGGCGGCTTGCCGGCAACGGCCAATAATTTCTTCAGCCCCATCGCTTCCACCGGATACAGCTACAACGGCGTTATCAAGATTGACCACAACTTCTCTGAAAACGAGCATCTTTCTGTCCGCTGGTTTGGTGGGCAAGGGTCTCAGACAGCGCCGCTGGGAAGCAGCCCGGCCCTCGGGACCGCCAGCTCCAACCTCAAGGACTATTTCGAAGTTGCTCCCATCCACGTCTATAACTATTCGGCCGTGCTCAACTCCACATTCTCTCCCCGCCTGACGAACCAGGTGCTCTTTGGCGTCAATTACTTCAACCAGGTCTTTCATGACTTCAACAACAGCTTCGACACCAAGGCCCTCGGACTGTTCCTGAGTCCGGATGCTACGAACAATGGACAACCCATCAAGGGGGCGCCCAATGTTGTGATTTCCGGGTTTGAGCAGATAGGACTGACGCCGCCGGAAGGCCGCAATGACGTCACCGGCCATCTGACGGACATTGTCTCTTACACGGCCGGAAAACATCAGATGCGTTTTGGGGCCGAGATACGCCAGGCGCGAGTGAATGAGTTCTATCATCGCCGGGGCACCGGCCAGTTCACCTTTGACGGAACCCAGGGGCCATGGAGCGGCGACGCCATCGATACCCGCACCAAGGCGCTCGCCGACTACTTGGCCGGCGACGTGTCTTCGTCCACCATCGCCGTGGGCAATCCGGAACGTTTCGTTACCGTGAACGCCTTCAACTTTTATTTCCAGGACGCATGGCAGCTTACCCGCAAGCTGAACGTGAATCTTGGCCTGCGCTATGAATATTTCGGCCCGCTGCACAGTGACAAGAAAGATCTCGCCGTGTTCGTCCCCGGCAAGGGCCTATTGATCCAGGGTAACGGCATCAATTCCATCTTCCCGCCGTCCAAGAACGACTTCGCGCCGCGCCTCGGTTTTGCCTATCAGCCCACCGACAAAGGCGATCTGGTGCTTCGGGGCGGGATGGGCGTCTTCTTCGATCAGATCAACATCAACCCCTTCCTGGATTTCCGTCCGCCCATCGCCGCGGCCCAGGGTCTGGAAGGCAACCCCATCGGACCCAATGCCGTTTCGACGTTCGGGCGAAATGCATACAACTGGCAGGCGGCCACGGCCGGTGGGCAATCCATCTTTCCCGGCGTGATTGCTTGCACCGACCCGAATTGCACCGGCAAGCCCGGATTGAACGTGTTTTCCGTCAGCCAGAACTTCCGCGTGCCCCACTTCGTGAACTATAACCTGCAGGTCGAGAAGGGCCTGGGCAAGGCAGCGGTTTTCCAGGTGGGTTATGTGGGCAGCCAGGGCCGCAAGCTCAATATCGTCAGCAATATCAACGATCCCGCGTTCAACGGCGGGGTGTCTCCCTTTCCCAACTTCGGCTCGATTCTGCAACTCAACAGCGTGGGAACTTCGAATTACAACGCACTTCAGTCCACCTTCCGGCTGCGCGCCTGGCATGGTTTGACATCACAGCTCGGCTATACCTGGGCCCACTCGCTGGATGAGATCAGTGAATATCGCGCGGTCATCGCCGACAATCCCAACAACGTCAAGTTCGATTACGGGAACGGCGATTACGATACCCGCCATCTGTTCTCAGCATCGGCCGTCTACGATGTGCCTGCCTTCTCGCAGGGCCCCAAAATCCTCACCAACGGATGGCAGTTGAGCACCTTGTGGAATTTCCATTCCGGCCAGCCCTATGACCAAACCCGCGAGTTCCTTAACCTGGTTGGGGACCCGTTTGCCGGCGTCAACCATAAGTTCTCGGCGGCCAATGGTGGCACGCTGTGGGTCAACCCCACGGCCTTCTGCGATCCGTCCGTCCCGATTGCTCTTGGTGCGCCCAGTTGCCCAGGCACGGCGCTCGGAAATCTCCAGAGGAACAAGATCCACGCCCCCGGTTATGGCACAGTAGACTTGGCCATCTTCAAGAACATCCCGATCAAGGAGAAGGCCAAAGTGCAGCTCCGCGCGGAGATGTTTAACCTCTTCAACCGCATTAACCTCGCCTCCGGACCCGGATCGGTCTCCGGCGGCTGCAACCAGGACCCGGCGACCAGCAGGTGCGCCGCGCCCAGTAGCGGCCTCTATAGCGGGTTTGGCCTGGTCAGCGACACCATCGGTGATTTCAACGGCGCGCCCGGCATCGGCCCCGGTGAAGCCTTTAACATGCAACTCGCAATCAAGATCATCTTCTAGCGGGAAGCATTGACTGCGCCGGCAGACCGCTTCGGCGGCCTGCCCGGATGCACACAACGGAGCGGTCACGCCCCCTCGTGGGAGTGGCCGCTTTTGTTTCCGTGTGGCTGGGAACGCGGAAAGAAGAGTCTTCAGTCACGAATAAAAGCAGGATACAGGCATGAAACTTCCTGGGCCTGCTCTCTTTCAGCCAGGCATTTTCCAGCTATGCTCATGACGCATCGGGGTTTACGCTCAAGCACGAAGGGAGGCGTCCGGAATAAAAGCAGGATAAAAGCCGTACAGGGGGCAAAAGCGAGCGCAAACTTATATAGGCCCATCGCGGAAGTGAAAAACATTGAAGACATGCCTGCATTCTTGTTGGGCAACGTTGGAGGGCAGTTCGGGCAATCGAGCGTAGGCAGAACAGAGGCCCGAGGTTCGGAGATTCATTGAAACGGTTTTGCGATGTTTTGCGATCCCGTCCCAGGGCCGAAAATGAGGCCTGCGTGATACCTAGATGATACAGGGGGTGGGGGCTGGCAACATGGTTACTATCTCTCCCCAGATTCGTAGGGCCGGCCTCCAGCCATGCGGGGCGAACAAGAACCACGGCTGGAGGCACAGCGGCGCCCCTGGCGCCAGTTTAGCGAAGGCGCAGCATCTGCTGTTTCAGATTTCAAAGATCGATTCCCAAACCGGCGCCTGGGCGCCCAGGGATGATTATGGACAAGCGCACAAGGGAAAAGAAAGTTCTGCTGTTGAACTGGCAGCGTTCTGACAGCAGTTGGCGGAGCGATGCGAGCGCGGGAAGCATCATGAAGAGCTGGAAACGTCCCCATGCTCCCCAGGCCCTGACAAAGAGAAATTGCCGGCCGTTTGCCACTCGGTGCTTAGCTCCAGATCGATAATTTTGCAACCGGCCATCTTCAAGCGCTGGGCGAAATCTTTTCGTTTGGCAATAGAGTTGTCCATTTTTACGTAGTGAATACCAGCTATATCGCTGAAGGGCCGGCTCGTGCCCACCTGAATAAAAACCGTCCGGGTAGGAAACCAGGCCATCGCCATGCCGGCCTCGAAGATCACATTCAAGCGGGGCTGAGGGCACAGCTCACTCTCGTAGGGTGGATCGTCAGATTTTCGTAACTCTTCCCTTAGACGCGCTTCATCGTCGGGAGTAAACAGAACAATTGCAGCTTGGGCAATACGAAAGCCGGCTTTCAGGATTTCATTGATATGCGGCGCCGGGTTCTCCGTAGCTTCCACCACCGCGGTCCACTCCAGGGGTTCCAACCCCAGCGCCCGCAATAGGGTAAAGAGCGCTACCCGCAGACGGTCATTCCGGCCATGCACAACAAAGACCCGCCGGTTTTCCACTTTTGATTTGGCGGCTGCCTTTGGAACATCCAGCAGGCCGGGGACCAGGTCCTGATCCAGGCGATGGTTCTCTCTGAACCAATCGCGGAAGATCGTTCCGCTGATGCGCGGCAATTCCGGATCGGTATCATCGATCACACCGTGATAACTCAGGATAGCCGTGGCGTCGTCGATGGAGATGCCGGGCGCAATCGCGGCGCGAAGGTGCGTGCGGCTGAGGCGTCCCTCGGCAGAAGCGGCGAGGGCCTGATAGACGGCGCGACCCTTGTCCTGAAAATCTGCCAGCCACCGGCGAAAAGTGCCGGCGCGGTCACGCGCGAAGCGGCGCGCGGCGGCGCGCAGGACCGGCCTATCGATCCCGCCGCCGTCGCAAAGTTGCTCCAGCAGCCCTTGCAGAACATAAGGATGCCGGCCGGACTGCTCCAGCAAGAGTTCATCCGCAGCCGCCAGCAGTCCATTGGGGAAGCCCTTCGAGATCAACAGCCGAGTATCCGCCTCCGGCAGGATTTGAAGATAGATTGGATCCAGGTTGTTCAGCGGTGAGCTGCGATCGTTGACTAAGTCGGCCAGCGATGAGACGCCCGTCGCCACCGCCCGGAAATGACGACTAAAGCGGGAGTTCATCAGCAGGTTGCGAAGATTTTGCAGGCATTCGGAGTCCGGAAGCGTAGTCACGGCCGATTCGAGTTCATCGATCAGCAGGACGGCCACCCAGTTTGGCCCGTGTTTTTGTTCGATCAGCGGCAACACTATATCCAGCGACGCCAGAAAGTCCTGATAGTTGCGAAGATCAACGGATGCGCCGGAGATGTCTTGCAGCACCAATGAATACACGGCGCGAAAGAAATCTGCGGGTGAGCGCGGCACGATGGCCTGCATATCGAGGAATCGCGGCAAGAACCGGAAAGAACTTACGTTTTCACGGGCGAGGTCCGCGGCGATCTGCAGCAGCATTGAGGTCTTGCCGCATCTGCGTCCGCCCAGCACGGCGTAGGATTTGCCGTTTTTGAAGCCCCGCATGAGCCGGCTGCGCGTTGGCTCGTAGCCGACGAAGGCATTGCCGGGAAGGGAGGAGTTGTAGGGATTGATTATGTCGGCCATGCCGTTTGACTCCTCTCCAACCAGCTTTGGAAAAGCCCGGCATTAACCTGGTAGCGTCCACCTTCGTTGCGGACAACGCCGAATTGTTCGAGATTGGTGATTGCGTCCTCCAGTTCGCGGGGTGGGCTCTGGCCGCCGTTTCCTGCGATGATTCGCAATGCGGCTTGTTCGTCTTCCTGAAGCAGGGTCCAAATCGATTCCTGGTAGTAGCGGCCAATCCGATGCTTGTGGAATCCCGCGCGCACCGCCTGCGCAGTCTCCACGACCGTGGCCTCCTCGACCTGCTTGCGGTCGCCCTGCAGGCAGGCATCGCTGGCGAAGAGACGCGTGACCAGAGGATGCCCGCCGCACAGCTCATAGATTCTCTTGAGAGCGCCGGGCGACCAGTGGATGTCTTTCCAGGCTCCAATCTCGCGCACCATCTTTTCCGTGTCGCTCTGATGCAGCGGACCCAGGAAGTATTCCTGAAACGACATGAACATGGGGTTCTCGCCGATGGCGGGCGATAGCAGGTTCTGGCGGTTTACGTCGGGGCGATACGCGGTCACCAAAACCGCCAGGCACTTTTTTTCCTGCGCCAGTGCGCGGAGGAGACGGAACAGGCTCATCCATTCACCCAATACCTCTTCGCTGTTCCTCATGCGGCGGTCGGGGAAAAGCTTGTCCACTTCATCCAGCAGAAGGATGAAGGGTCCCTGCTTGCCGGACTGTACCCAGGTGTCGTAGAGATGAAGAAAGCTCTCGCGGAAATCCGGTGACGCTTCTGCGGGCGCTAACGGCGAGAGGTTCTTTACTCCCTGGATTGTAAGTTCAGCACGAAACTCTTTCAGAATCGCTTGCAACAGGTGACCGGCGGCGGGCGGATATCCCTGGCAGTCGATCCAGACAGAACAAGAAGACGCCAACTGCGAGCGAAGCTGATTCAAAAGCGAGGTCTTGCCTACCTTTCTCAGCCCAAAGATTCCTGCATGTTGATGCTGCCGGAGGGCTGCCGGGACGCGGGCCAATAGGTCCTCCCGGCCATAGAACCAGACCGGATCGCTGATCGGGCGGGACTCGTCGTACGGATCGGTACGGGCCACGAACGGTTCTTGCAACTCGCGCAGCTTGTGTTCGCAGTTGTTGTCTGAGACTGCCCGAGCCAGAGTAGCCGTTTGCAAGGGGATGACCTCCTGGCGCGTCCTGGCGCGTACGGCCTGCATGGCTTCGTGGGGTGGAAACTGCCCTTTATAGACGAAGTAGGTCCGAACTTCCCGAACATCTCGCTCTGCGAGTGATAGAGACTGGTAATCCGAATCGCAAATTATGACTTCGGCAGGGGGCTGGCCAGCCTTGGGAGCAAGCTGCAGGCGGCGATGACCGAGGGACTCGACTTTGTCAAAGCCAGCCCTGGAAAAAAACTGCCGGGCAATCTGCGCCGGGTCAGCGCGCCGGGCCAGCACCAGCGTGGCTCCCAGGCCCGTGCAGTAAACAAGCGCAAAGCCGCCCAGCCACAGCGGTTTGTTGTGCCATTGCTCCCAGGCCAGACGGAGAGGCTTCGGTTTGATTTGGTGCTGGGGTTTCGCCCATGGCTTGTTGAGGTCCCGCTTAAGCTCCTGTCGATAATAGTTAAGCGGATAGATCGGGCGTAACCGATTGCCAAAGCGAACAGCAGCGTAGTCATCCCCCTGAAAAGAACTGGCGTACGGCCAGTATCCTGGCTTGGTTGTCAGCCATTCGTTGCCAGGCAGGAGAAACGAGGTTGTCTGAACCTCTCCGGTTGCTGCCGACCAAATCACGAGGGTCGAATCGTAGCTGGCGCTGGCCAGGGCCTTGCCGTCGGGAGTCCAGGCCACCGAAGTGACCAAGCTGGAATGGCCGCTGAGGGTGCGCAGCAGTTGCCCGCTGCCCGCCTCCCACAGCTTCACCGTTTGGTCATCGCTGGCGCTGGCCAGGGCCTTGCCGTCGGGACTCCAGGCCACCGAATAGACAAAGCTGGAATGGCCGTTGAGGGTGCGCAGCAGTTGCCCGCTGCCCGCCTCCCACAGCTTCACCGTTTGGTCATAGCTGGCGCTGGCCA
>DATMNZ010000089.1:0-26298 GCA_035568495.1 Saccharimonadales bacterium (SeqCode)
GCTTCCTCTGTTCCTCTGTGTTGCAAAGGTTTTCGTTGCAACTCGTTGCGCTGTGTTTCAAAGGTTTTGGGTGCGGCTACGTTGTGCTGAGAGAGCTGTGACTCGGTGGTGGGCTTTTGGATTTGTTTGATGTTAGAATCAGTTGCGCCGGGTCCCGCGCGACGCAATCCCGCCAATCCCGCCAGGTCCGGAAGGAAGCAACGGTAACGGGCTAGTGCGTGTGCAGCGGGGTGCCCGGTGCTTTTTTTTGGGATACGTTCAACCGCACTTCCGTCTCTCCTGGTTTTCTCCTACGCTACCGCCCATGAATCCTTTTGCCTCGGATAGTCCCAGGATGATTTTCGATTTGGGCCGCCCGCCTCTGGCCGTATAATGTTTTCCAATCCCTTTCCCCCATATTCGAGTTCCAATAGGAGATTCTCAAATGTCTACAACTCCATCCACAGGCCCGCAGACGCCCGGCGGGATGCTTCCTCCGGTCGCGCCGGCCAAGAAATCCAACGTGCTGCTTTGGATTCTCGGCGGATGTGGCACCCTGATCCTAATCTGTATTATTGCTGTTGCCGGGTTCAGCTTCTGGGCAATGAACAAAGCCAAACAGGCGGGCATTGATCCAGAGCTAGCGAAGAAGAACCCCGGCCTGGTTGGGGCCAGGATGGCAGTGGCGATGAACAAGGACCTGGAGATGGTTTCCAGCAACGACGCTGCCGGCACCATCGTGGTGCGCGACAAGAGGACCGGCAAAGTCACTTCCATGAAGTTCGATCCTGAGAAGAAGACCATGGTGATTGTTGACGAGAACGGCAAGGAAGGGACCATCACCCTGAATTCCGGCAATGTTGAGATGAAAGGGCCCGATGGAACGGTCAAGATCGGCGCCAATACAGACAAGGCGCCGGCTTGGGTGCCGGTTTACCCGGGCGCATCTCCCCAGAGCGTACTCTCAGCCAGCGCCGAAGGCGAGCAGACTGGCACCGCTGGCTTCACCACGCCGGATTCGACCGAAAAAGTCATGAGTTATTATGGCGACCAGTTGAAGTCAGGCGGGTTTAAGGTGTCGACCACTTCCAACACTACCGATGGCAAGGTCGCCGGCATCGTCAATGGGGAAGACAAGGTAGGCAAGCGGAGCGTTCTAGTAACGGCAACGCCGGACGATAAGGGCACGAACGTCAGCGTCAGTTTCACCATCAAAAAATAAGACGGTGTTCAAACCCTGATGGCCCATCCTACGATCTCTGCCCTTCGCGCTTTTTTGCGAAGGGCAGAATGTCTTTTGCTAGTACAATAATCCGTTCGAGGATCTAACACTGGAGAAGAACTATTGGCGAACCCTGTGCGGGCCAAGATCTCTGCCCTTGGCACTTATGTGCCTCCGCGTCTGCTGACCAATGCCGATCTTGAGAAGATGGTCGATACCAATGACCAGTGGATCATCGAGCGCACGGGAATCCGGCAGCGGCATATTGTCGATAAAGGCATGGCGGCTTCGGACCTCGCGGTGGAAGCCGCGAAACGGGCGTTGGCCGGGCGCGGCATCCCCGCCACCAGCGTGGAAGCGATTTTTGTCGGCACCGTGACCCCCGACATGATGTTTCCTTCCACGGCTTGCCTGGTGCAGAACAAACTGGGGGCCAAGGGCGCCTGGGGTTTCGATGTATCCGCCGCCTGTTCGGGCTTCGTCTATGCGCTGCAGACGGGCGTGAAATTTGTGGAATCCGGCGTGCATCAGCGGGTACTCGTGATCGGCGCCGATGTGATGTCATCGATCATCGACTATACCGATCGCGCCACCTGCGTGATCTTCGGCGATGGCGCAGGCGCTGTGCTCATCGAGCCCGCGGATGAAGGCCTGGGCTGTATCGACTTCATCCACGAAGTGGATGGTTCAGGCGGCTGTTCGCTGAACATGCCCGCGGGAGGCAGCCTCAATCCAGCTACGCATGATACCGTTGACCAAAGGATGCATTTTGTCCACCAGGATGGCGCGGCAGTGTTCAAATATGCGGTGCGGAAAATGGCTGAAGCTTCCGAAGCGCTGCTGGCGCGCAACGGATTCAAAGGTTCCGACGTGGATTTGTTTGTGCCCCATCAGGCCAACAAGCGCATCATTACCTCGGCCGCTGACCGCCTCGGACTAAGCCAGGACCGCATCATCATCAATATCGATGAATTCGGCAACACCACGGCGGCCACCATACCCCTGGCGCTGGATTCCGCCCGCCAGCAGGGAAGGCTCAAGAAAGGCGACTTGGTGCTGATCGCTGCCGTAGGCGCAGGCTTCACCGTGGGCACGACATTGCTGCGTTGGGCGTACTGAGGAATTAGCAATTAGCCTTCAGCAGTTAGCAGTTAGCACTTAGCCTTTAGCACTTAGCACTTAGCAATCAGCCCTTCACTTTTTGCTGGTGGTGCGCTGTGGTGGTTGGGTTCTATTTCTGTGACTTCGTATCGCTGTCCGTGAGTTTCTTCTTTTTTGCGCTATTTTCCGCGCGTGCAGCCCCAATCTTTGGCCTTCCCTGCGTCCTTGTGATCTCTGCATTTACTATCCATCAGAATCTTCGCGGCTAACGATGATTTTTCCGCCGCCTCACAACCCCAAAAACCTCTGTTGCCTCTGTTCCTCTGTGTTTCAAAGGTTTTCGTTGCAACTCGTTGCACTGTGTTTCAAAGGTTTTGGTTGTGGCTAGGTCACGGCATGCACTCTGCGGTTCAGTCTTTTGTTCTTCCTTTGCGGCCTTCGCGTACTTTGCGGTGGATTGTTTTTGGGGCCCGCGTCCTCCGCGGTGAAGGTCTTTCGAATTGCGGCCACGATTCGCTTGATGCAGTTTCTCCGTTTTGTGTCAGAATACCTTCGTGCTCCAACAACTCACCGGGCGCAAGGAATGGAAGTTCTTCAGCATCCTCACGAAGGCCAACCCCGGCCTGGCGTCCGCTTGGTGGATCGTCCTGTTACTGCGCGGGACGCTGCCGACCATGTTCGCGATTGCGATGGGTGTGCTGATCAGCGCGGTGCAGCACGGCAGCCCGCTCGCCAGTCCGCTGGCCTTGGCGGGCACGGTCTTCGTAATGCTGCAGGTGCTCAGCCCGATTCATCAGGCCCTTAGCCACAATCTCGGTGACCGCACAGCCGCGTGGCTCTATGACCGGCTTACCGAGGCATGTGTGCGCCCGCCGGGCATGGGACACCTGGAGGACCCGGCGCTCACCAACGATCTCATCGTCGCACGCGACTTCGATCTGGGAATGACCGGCCCCCCGCTTTCGATCTCCATGGATTTCATCGCCAACGGCATGGCCGAGATGATCGGCGGTATCGCGTTCACCGTGGTCCTCGCCCGCTACGCGTGGTGGGCGCCGGTCGTGCTGGCGGGCGCGTGGCTGGCGACCCATTGGTTTTTGCGCGAGAGCTCGATCTGGCACGACCGCAATACCGAAGAAGTGCGGGCCGCGCAACGGGACGCCGACTACGCCTACCGGCTGGCCGTAGACCCGCCCGCGAGTAAAGAGCTGCGGCTGTTTGGCCTCGCCGGCTGGACCATCGACCGTTTCAAGGCCCGGCGCACGCGCTTGCACGACCTGCAGTATGCAGCCACTCGCCTGCGTGAGCGGCCGGTCCTATGGAGCGTGCTTCTGGTGGTCTCCTCCAACATTTTAGTGTTCTGGTTCCTGGCGAACGCCGCCGCCCAAGGCCGCATCAGTCTTGGGGAAGTCGTCGTCTATATACAGAGCGCCGTGGGCGTTTCCATGATCGGCTTCGGCGGATTCACATGGGCGCTCGATGGGGCGGCCGCCCCGGTAGACGCGGTCCTTCGTCTGGAACCGGCGATGCGTCCCGCGGGCGCGCTGCCTTCCGGCGGCCGGCCCGCAGACGCGAAACCGGCGCGCGAGATTCATCTCCGCGATATCACCTTTGCGTATCCTGGCGGCGCGCCGGTGCTCGAGCACTTCGATCTCACCATTCCCGCCGGATCGTCGCTGGCCATCGTCGGGCAGAACGGCGCCGGCAAGACGACCCTCGCCAAACTGCTGTGCCGGTTGTACGACCCGCAGTCCGGCGCGATCGAGATTGATGGCGTGGACATCCGCGAATTCGATCTTGCCTCGTGGCGCGCGCGCGTGACCGCCGTGTTTCAGGATTTCATTCGCCTGGAATTGCCGCTGCGCGACAATGTTGCGCCAGCGGGGGCGCCTGACGATGTCGTGTACTCTGCGCTGGAATCGGCCGGCGCCATGGACCTGGCGGCCCTAGATACCGTGCTGGCGCGCGGATACGACGGCGGCACCGATCTTTCGGGCGGCCAGTGGCAGCGCATCGCCCTGGCCCGGGCGCTGGCTTCCGTCAAGCTGGGCGCGGGTGTCGTGCTGCTCGACGAGCCGACGGCGCAGCTCGATGTGCGTGGGGAAGCGGAGATATTTGATCGCCTGCTGGCTGCCACCCGGCATTGCACCACCATCTTGATTTCGCATCGCTTCTCCACCGTCCGCCACGCCGACCGTATCTGCGTGCTGGAGCATGGCCGGGTGATTGAGCTAGGCACCCACGACGAGCTGATGGCGATCGCCGGGCGCTATCGAACGATGTTCGACTTGCAGGCGCAGCGCTTCAATCTTCCAGAAGAGGAGGGCATCTCCTATGACGTCCTCTCCTGACCGGGAGTCCGCGATCGGGCCGCTACCTCCCGCGTTGTCGTCGATGTGGCGGTTGTGTAAGCTGGGCTATCGCCATGAACCGCGATTGATGGTGGTGTCATTTGGGCTGTCGCAACTGGCGGCCCTGCCCGATGCGCTGCTGGCGTTGTGGCTGATGCTTCTCGGCAAGGGAGTCGTCGAACACCGGCCGTTATTGATGGAAGGCGCGGCCATTGGCCTGGGCGCATCGACGGCCGCGACCTGGCTCTTGCGCACGATCAGCACCCGCGTGCAGCGCCGCTTCCGTGACCGGGTAACCATCGCGCTCGAATCGCACGTCGCGCAATTGCAGGCCACGGTGGCGACAGTCGCGCACCAGGAACGCCCCGAATATCTCGATCGCCTCTCCATGCTCCGCAACCAGGTGTTCGTGCTCGACCATATGTATATGTCGCTGTTTTCCACGCTCGGGTGGATCCTGCGGCTGGGCGTGACCATGGCGTTGCTGGCATCAATTCACCCGGCGCTTGTCCTGCTCGCACTGTTCGCTCTTCCCACCGTACTCACGTCAACGTGGCGGCCTGACGTGGAGCGGGAAGCGCAGATGCGCGGAGCGCAAGCCAATCGGCTAGCGCGTCACCTGTTCACCATCGCCACCACCGCACCGCCCGGCAAGGAAGTGCGGGTCACCGGCATCGGAGAACGGCTGGTTACCGGACGGCGGGATGCCTGGGACCGCTGGTACGGGCCGGTGGCCGCTGCGCGTTGGGGATCAGCTTTCTTTCATGCGCTGGCGTGGGCCATATTCGGCGTAGGGTATGTGGGCGCAGTGGTGTTCGTATCTTCCGGCCTGCGCGCGCCGGCCAGCGCCGTGCTGCTGGTGCTCGCCGCCGGTGCGCGGCTGTCGTCGTACATCGGCGCTACCGTCGGCGAGATTGGATTCCTGCGCGGATTCTGGATGGACGGCTCCCGGCGGCTCGCGTGGCTCGAAGATTACGCCGCCTCGGTGGCTGCGGCAGGCGATCTTCCCTGCCCTGCGGTGCTGAGCCGCGGCGTCCGCTTTGATCACGTTTCATTCGCGTACCCGGGAACCTCCCGCGTTGTCCTGGACGATGTGTCGTTGACCTTGCCTGCGGGCGCAGTCGTGGCAATCGTCGGCGAGAACGGCGCCGGCAAGACCACGTTGATCAAGCTGCTCACCAAGATGTATGAGCCGCTATCGGGTTCGATATTCCTGGATGACACGCCGCTGGCGCGCGTTCCGGCAGGTGAATGGAGGACGCGTCTGGCCGGCGCATTCCAGGATTTCTTTCGCTTTGAATTCCGCGCCGGGCATACCGTCGGCTTGGGTGATGTACCCCGGATGGATGACGGACCGGCCGTGACCGCGGCGGTTGACCGCGCCGGCGCCGCCGAGGTCGTCGCCCATCTCAAGTCAGGCCTCGATACGCAGCTTGGCCCTACGTGGCCGGATGGAGTTGAGCTATCGTTCGGCCAGTGGCAGAAGCTGGCGCTGGCGCGTGGCTTCATGCGCGATCAACCGCTGCTGCTGGTGCTCGACGAACCGACAGCCGCGCTGGACGCCGAAACCGAACACGCACTCTTTGAGCGCTACGCTGCCGCCATGCGCGGCGTCGGCCACAGCGGCCGCATTACGGTCCTCGTCTCCCACCGCTTTTCCACTGTGCGCATGGCCGATCTCATCGTGGTGCTCGATGGTGCGCGGCTGGTGGAAGTGGGCTCGCACGACGAGCTGATGGCCAAGGGTGGCCAGTACTCGGAGTTGTACGGCATTCAAGCTGCTGCGTACCGCTGATTCGTAGTGTGCATGAGAGGGTAGTAGAGGGCAGGACGATTCGAATCGCGCCCCGGGCATTTAGAACTGTTGCGAAAGAATGCATGTAAAATAGCCGCTGGATGGGGAATCTGGATCTGAATTCGCGGAAGCACCTGACCCGTGGGAACGAGGAGGGCCATTGAGGCCCATTCTAGGCTGTCTGCTTTTGATCGCTGCGCTCTTCGTTCCATCAAGCCATGCACAATTTGAAACACCGGATGAGGTCGAAGCAAATCCAGGTCGTCCTACGGTTTCGACCCCTGCGACCCTTACGCCGACGGGCTATCTACAGTTTGAAACCGGCGCCCTTGGCGCGAATCGCTCACCCGAGTTCTCATCGCGCTATGGCTTCAACGAAGTGATAAAGCTGTCTGTCGAGCGCCGCCTTCAACTCATCGCGTCTGCTGAACCGCTCGTTCATTACCGTGCCGATGGCGTGAGTGCGAACGGCACAGCAGAAGTCTTTCTCGGCGCCCAGGCGGTTGTGAGCCGCGGAGAAGGCGCAAGGCCTACAATCGCCGCGAGCTATTTTCGGCGCATCTACGACGGCGGCGTGCCGGAAGTTGATTTTGGGAGTCCTCGCAATTCACTTCTTGTCCTTGCTAGCGCAGACGTCAAGGGATTCCACTACGATGCAAATGCGGTCTTCAATGAGCAAACGCAAGCGGCTGTACATAGGCCTCAGTTCGGCCAGACGCTCTCGATTTCACATCACGTCGCCGGGAAGTTCTCGGTTTCCGGCGAAATTTGGCGCTTCACGCAGCCGTTCCTGCGCAGCAGCGCCGTTGGGAATCTCTGGGCGCTCGGCTATAACGCTCGCAAAACTCTAGCCTTCGATGCAGGCTTCAACCGGGGATGGACCAGTACATCTACTCGCTGGGAAGCGTTTGTTGGATTTACCTATTTACTCCCGCACCGTCTCTAGTGCTATGCATGGCACTCTATGCAAGAATTATGGCCCGCCGGCGCATTCGCGCGCGCCAGCGTCCCTTCACTTGTACCAGTACTTCGTCTTCTTGGTCCAGGAAGAATCCGGATAGCGGGAATGCATCAGAACCACGATTTCCCGTGTGCGGTTCTTGGCATCGTCACAAGAGAAACGATCTACCCGCCATGCGAAATGCAGCCCTTCGGGGACACGCGGGTCGTCCGGATGGTCACGGGCCCAGTCGATGAGGATGGCGGGCATCCAATTTCCAGGGTCAATCTGGGCAAGCTGGGAGTAGTCCTTTCTTCCCGCCTCTCTCTGTTGGGCCGTGAGAAACACCGGGTCAGGCACGGCCTTGGCCTGCTTCAGATGACAGGGTTCTGTCCGGTAGCGCGAGCAACCGCGCTGCGAATCTCGCCGACCACCGGATGCGAGAACCACAAGCCAAAGGGCCGGGCCTTAGGCATGAACACAATTTGCGAGCCAAACCCGGTTTCCGAATAAAACTTAATAGTCACCGGATGAATATTAATCCACCGGTTCTCGGTTACCTCAGCGACATTGCTGAGCGGTACGATGATCTCGGTTTTGTAGTTCGACACATAGAGCGCCCTATCGTCCATCCGGACACGTTTCAGACGCATGCAGCTCCACCAGATGCCGGGAACGCCAACTGCCGTAATGAACAGAAAAATCCATCTCAAGAAAGCAATGTTGGGGTCGGATGCAAAGAAGAACAGAATGACTGTGCCGGTTGTGAACCCGCTGATCCAGATGATTGGAAAAACAATTTTCATGAAAAAAGTTTGTGCAGACGAGAGTGTCCTGGCAGCGCCATCCGCAGCAGTCAGGCTAGCTTGCTGTACAGGACCCATATTCACGAGAGCCTATCAAAATCCGCAGCCATTTAGAATGGATTTGTGAACATAAATAGAGACGGCAACTCTTTCGACGTACTGGTAATCGGCGCCGGACCCACCGGCATGGCATCGGCCATTGAGACCCAACGCGCCGGATTCTCCGTGGTCCTCGTCGATAAGGGCTGCCTCGTCAATTCCCTCTTTCATTATCCGGCCAACATGACGTTCTTCACCACGCCGGAACTGCTGGAAATCGGCGACCTGCCCTTCAACAGCGCCAACCAGAAACCCAACCGGCTGGAAGCCCTCGAGTATTACCGCAACGTGGCCCAACATTACCGGCTCGATATCCGCCAGTATCAGCAGGTGACCTCGGTGGCCGGGGCAGATGGAACATTTGACATCCACACGCTTGACAGCCACCAGAAGCAACACGTGTACGAGGCCCGCAAAATCGTGGTGGCCACCGGCTATTACGACCGCGCCAATCGCCTGGGCGTACCGGGAGAAGACCTGCCTAAGGTCATGCACTATTACGGCGAACCGCATCCGTATTTCGATACCGAGGTGTTGATCGTGGGCGGCAAGAACTCCGCCGCCATCGCCGCCCTGGAGCTGTGGCGGCGCGGAGCGCGCGTCACCATGGTGCATCGCGGGCCGGAAATCCACAAGAACGTAAAATACTGGATCAAGCCCGACATCGAGAACCGCATCAAGAACCACGAAGTCGCCGCCTACTTCAACAGCACAGTCGTGGAAATTCAGCCGGAAGCGGTGCGCATCAAAACCCCCGCGGGCGAGAGGACGTTGAAAAACGATTTTGTGTTTGCCCTCACCGGCTATCATCCCGATTACGACTTCCTGAAGGCCCTGGGAATCAAATTGGGCGCCGAAATGAGGCCGGCGTGCGACCTGCAGACATTCGAAAGCAACGTAGCCGGAATCTACCTGGCTGGGGTGATCGTGGCCGGCGCAAAAACCAGCGAAATCTTCATCGAGAATGGCCGCTTCCACGGAAGGCAAATCGCCGCCGATTTGACGGCGAAACTGCGGTCCCACTGAGAAGGTCTGGTTTTTCTCCGTACCTCAGTGGCTCCGTGGTGAAGCTTTTGACTTTGGTTTCTGCACGTTAGACCGTGTCATCCCTGAGCACTGTGATAAATTAATAGGAGTGTGGGCGCGTAGCTCAGTTGGTAGAGCAACGCCCTTTTAAGGCGTGGGTCGCTGGTTCGAATCCAGCCGCGCTCACCACCCGCCTAACTTCATTTTCCTGAACGTGTTAGCGCCGTTTGCCGCTTGTGTAAAAACTGTGGTTTTCGACTTCATCGTACGTCCAAAATGCGTCCAATCCGGAGGGTTCTCTTCTCAGTTCATCCCCGTACCTATCAGGCGCTTTGCTCCCCTGCGGGAAACAGAAGAGACAATACCGCGCTCTGCGCCGCGCGTTTCGCCGGCGTCATAGCCTGTGTGTAATGGTCCAGGGTCAACACCACGGAAGCGTGCCGCATCAGTTCCTGCATCACTTTGAGATCGGCTCCTGTTGATTTCAAGAGCGTGGAGTACGTGTGCCGGAAGGTGTGCCAGCCCACGGGCTTATCGATGCCCAACTTACGGGCCACCGGCTTGATGTGTTTGCGCATCAGCATCGCCGGCCAATATGGCTTCTTGCCTTCCGCCGCCGGGCTGGCAAACACCCAATCCTCAGAATGCCGGTAGGGGCAGCGACAGCGCCATTCGCAGAGCGCCGCAGCCAGCCTATCATCTAAAGGTACTGGCTTCTGGGATGATTCTGTTTTGCAGACGCCGATTCGCCCGCAAACGATCGAACGCAGCACGCTGATCTGTTTCGCCTCAAAATCGATGTCCTTCCACTTAAGCCCGAAGAGTTCACTACAACGCAACCCCGTCCCGATGGCTAGCAGAGCCATAACACGTATTCTGTCGTTGAGGGTAGCGAGCATCCGCCGCAACTCGTCCACGGTAAACACGCTGGGAGTGCTGCGGCGTTTGGCGCTTTGGCGCTTTGGCGCTTTGGCGCTTTGGCGCACGAGGCTGGCGGGATTGCGGTCGAAAAGATCATGACGTCGTGCATGGTTGAAAAGCACGCTCATCAGGTTTCGTATCTTGATGCAAGTGCCCCGCGCGCGTCCTGATTGCCGGAGCCAAGCCTCGATTTCGGTCGCTCGAATGGTGTCCAGGGAATAGCTCCCCCATCGTGGTACGATCCACTTCTTCAGGTAGCCCTCGTAGGCGTACTTGGTCGAATACGCTTTCCAATTGTTGTCCTTTGCCAGCTCGCGTTGCCGGTAGTGGTCTGCCAGTTCCTGCATGTTGATCGGTCGCACGTAGAACCTCCGGTCCGATGAGTTGATCTCGCGCAGCAACCCTGTCAGGGCCTTGCGTGCAACTGCCTGGGTGCCAAAGTCCTTAATCGTGCCGAGGATCATGCTGCGTCGAACCCGGTTCCCGCTGGCCCCAGCTTCCCACCAGCGAAAGGTCCAAACTGCCGGGCCGTTTTTCCTTGCCTGCTTTGTAAGGTTTCCGTACTGCATTTTTCCCTCCAAGGTGGAGGGCATCATGCCACAGGCGCTGTTCATCGGCAGGGGCGGTCCCCGCAATCCGATCACTGCTTTCCCGCGGCAGTGATCTTCACAGAGTGGACATTATCGGCTAATTGATTCTTAGACTTGCAGCCTCGATGGGAAGCAATTGGCTGCTGCAGCCGTTCGCTATGGGGCGATCAAGATCATAGAGCTGGGATAGAAATGGTAACCCTGGTTTCAGGTCGCGAAACGTGAACCGGCTGGCTTCTCGTTTGCTCTTTATAGCCAACAACGACGCGGTAATCACCTTCATCCAGAGCGCACCGGACTGGATCACCCACTTGAGAAAACTGTAGTGGGCATGCTTCGCGGCCCGCGTCATCAACATATACGGCTGCGTTGGCAACGGGTTCACCTGTCGCCTCGTTTTTCACCCGGACTAGCAGTGGGATCTCAGCAGACGTTATGTTTTTCGATGGATTAGAATCTAGCTGCTGAACATCTCCAAGAAAAGCAGGGAATGCCCGAGGCCAGCTAAAGAAGACCGAGGTAAGTGTGAGTGAGGCTGCCGTAACGAAGAAGATCATCGTAGCCCACGTAAAGATGAGGGCTGGAAGGCGCAACGAGGTTGGCCCCAGCTTGCTGGCAGCGGCAAAAACGAGAAGCATTGACATTAAGATGAGCATTGCGGCAGCGGCGAGCAACGCCGAGCCGGTGCTGGCGAAGAAGCCTTTTACGATCGCCAAAGCCGAGATAACCCCGGCGATTCCCAGGGCATATTTCACTGCGGGCACGCCATCGATAGCGGCCCGCAACAAGCGTGCAGGTATGCCAAATTCGCGCGGCGAGGTTGCCATTATTCACGTCCATCATTTCGGAAAGAGGTTGCGGACGACTCTAGAATCGCTACTTGTGCTGTTTCTCCAGACGTACTCAAATCAAACCGGCTGAATTTCCCAACGGCTATAAGTGGTCACCGCCAGCCCAGCGTGTCCTACCGAGGGTTCGCTTGCAGCAAGAGACTTTCAATCTCATCTAAAGGAAGCCTCTCGACAAGGTATTGCAGTTCGTCGACAATCGCTGCTGCGATCATGATTTCAGCCTGCACGCCAGCTACGGTTTGACCATCTGCGTCGATTATGCCGCGCTCAGTCCAGGTTTTGTGTAGTGCTTTTCGATTGGCGTCTTCGATGGAAATCCGGAGTTTCGGAGGTAATTTCTTTGCTGCCATTGCTATTTCCAGGAATGATTTATCGGATTTCAGCGATTCGGCAACTTTCAATGCCCGCCTGGTCGAGATCATTTCTTGAAGGTCCTGATTCGTAAAGCATTCTCCAAGATTTGTACCCCAACTCAAGCGGACGTTTTCCATCTGCTTCTTCTTGATAATGGAGCGCAGGTCTGCCTCCACCTGGCTCTTGAGCAGATCGTCATGCTGCAGCAGTGAAGATGTGGCGACCGCTTTGCGCCCTAGCATGGGCAGCATGGCATTTCCGGGGACATAGGGCGGTCCGCTAGTGGCGAGCGGGGCTTGCCGCACGCCCGGTCCGGTAGTCTGGGTTGACAGGCTTTCCTCCAGCAGAGTCGCAAGCGATTCAATCTGGTAAGGGCGGAGAATGACTGCCGATGGGAACAATCTCAAAATATCACGCTCGCGGCCTCGGAATCTGGTTTCCTCTGACCAATCGGGATTTTCGTGAACAGTTGGCACCATGAGGACAATTATCTTGCTGTTGTCAAGGACTTCGTGGAAGTTCCCCCGAACCGCCGGCGGACAATCAAAAAGACCATCCGTGATTACCAGGTTGAGCGAGCGATGCTGGCCCTGCATCCGGACTGCGAGGTCTTCGAAATGTGTGCAAGGTGAAGGTCTTGCTGGAGTGTCGATCACCCAGGCGATGAATTGCCGCACCTGTTCGTCTACGCGTGCCCAGTATTCCTGCGTTGCGTGTTCCAATTGAACATCGTAATTGTGCTTGGCCTCTCGCAAGAATCTTTCTCGTGCCTGGCGAAAGATCGCAACCTCAATGGGCATCTTTATTTTGTCCGGATTGAATGGCGGTGGCGCTGGAGGAGCCCCCCACACAAAGCGCCGTGGAGGGTCCACCCAGCCACTGTCGGAGCCGATGCTGAAAGAAATACCTTCGATTCCATTGATGAGCCGGCCTGAATCTTTGACCACGTGCGCCAACTCTGGCATCATCCTTTGCAGGCGCGCTTTGTCCGGGCTGCCGCTACGATCGTCCCACACGGTCAGCATCGTGGGCGATTCCCGACCCGTTGACCGTGACGACTGCCCCTCGTTGGTCTGGCATATTGTTAGTGCGCAAAGAACCAATGTGCTGATGGCTATTGTTTTCTTCATGTTGATCTCCTTCTAAGTGTTCTTCTTCAATTGAAGCGGAGGTAAGTTCTTTGAGCTCCGATTCAGCAACTCGCAACCGGTGTTCCAGTGTGTCGTGCTGCGCGCGAACCTCCTGGTACTCGGTGGTCAACCGGCTGCTCCAGATGTAGAGGGCATGCCCGGATTCAAGAGAGCCGCCCAGCAGGAAGACAGACGACTCGAAACAAACCAGAATCAAAGACACGAACGTAAGCGCCATGCCGGAGTCAACGAATCTGAGCAGCAGGAATATTGCGGCGCTCAAAAGCGCCAGAGTGCCGGAGATTTTTGCCAGCAGGGCGATTTTTCTCGAAGCTGCCGGATTGCTAGCGCTGGCACCCGTCAGCAGACATGTTGCGGTATTAACCACAATGCCCAGGAGCAGGCCGACGATGGCACAGCCGAGAAACACAACAAACTGCGGTACAGGGAAACTCAGTGATGCCGACCCGGCAAGCGCGAACACAAGAACGCCAAGGAATGTGCAAGCCCATCCCCCCCAGCGATAGCGGTGGGCGCGTGCAGTTTGGTCGTGATCGGGATGGGGTTGGGTTCTCTCCGAAACCTGAACAGTAATGCCGTGACGGGTAGCGATGTGCTGGTAGTTAAGCAGTATCGCAGATCCTTGACGATCTGCGTTTGCGATGGAAGCCCGCAACGGCGAGATCTCTTCCTCAAGCTGCTTGATCCGCTGCTGGCGAAGCATCAGAAAAGTGGCGGTTTGTTTGGTGCTCATAAAAAGGAGCCTCCATATCCTGTAACTAACGCTGCCCAGTAGACAGGAAAATGAGTATTTTGTCAAGTAAAATACTCACATATTTCCGAGTCAATTGCTTATTGATGTTCTCATGATGCATCCGGTATTTCATTTAAGTCTTATATTAATGAATGGCTTAGCCTATTAATATCATGACTCGTAAATTTTCTCATTTGGGGGTTGTTGGATCGAGTATGATGGCTTTTCGTAAGTCAGTGCCTCATGACGGATGAGAAGATATATAGCGCAATGCTACAGAGCGGCCCTAAAAGCGAACCCATCCGGAGTTGGTGCGCCAGCATCATTGAGCAGGTGAAGGCGCTGTCGCCAGATGCCGCCCTGGTTTACGGTGACGCGGAGCGGGCCCAGCATTTCTTCACCACGGCCAAAATCTTCGAAGCCTACGCGAAGCATGATCGGGCTCTTGCCCAGGCTGGTTTTCTACACGGCGTCACGGATATTTTGCGGCTGCGAAATCTGGGCGAAGAAGTGGATCCCGCCGTTTTGGAAATACTTGAAGACCGGAAGAGCCTCCGTATGATCGACAAACCGGATACGGATGTTCCCCAGCGGTTGACCAAGGGCGTCCTTCCCCAGATGCGTCATGCACGCTCAGCAGTTCTGCTCGTCGTTGAACAACTGTTGCATCTTGATCCAATGCAAGAGTTGTTCCACTTCAGCCACGAATTCCACCTTTCTCCCGGAAGGGTGCCGGACCAGATCAAGACCATCCCGGCCGGGTTCGGGGACCTGAAATCACATTTGGATTACCTGAAACTCGTTGTGGTGCCCACCGCGACTTTCTTTGGTCTGTGGTTCCACAAGAACCTTTGTGAAGACTTGTGCCTTTATCACGCGAACAACGATCGCTTCCGAGAGTTGGCGGCCTTTGTTCTTGACAAGGTGGCTTCCGGTGAGCCAGAAAGCCGCGCTGCTATTGTCCGGAAGAATTTGAAGCTTACCGCGAACGCGGAAGTTTTCTGGGAATGGCATCACCTGGCATCCCTTGACAGGAGACTGGCCCACAGTTTGAGCCACGAGAATATTGCGCAGCCGCTCTCGTCATGTGGAATGGTTACCGTTGTGTGTCCAACGCGAGAAGATTGCTACCAGGCGGTATCGGAGCTTCACCTGAGCTCAGTGTTCCGTCACCAGACCCTGGATATTCGCGATACATTGGGAGTTCCTCAGATCACCGGTTATGAAGCTTTTCACACAGTGCTGACGCCTGTAAAAAGTGACGAGAAATCGATTCGCGTCAGAGTGATATGCAAGGAATCGCAACAGAAACGCAACGAACTGTTTACTCTTGATCGGTTTGAGAAGATGCAGAAACAGCTTGAGTCGCGCCGCGATGGTCAGCTTCAGGTTTTCGCCAATGACGGCCGGGCTATATCTTTGCCATTCGCGAGCACGGTCTTGAATTTTGCTTATGAAATACATCACGATTTTGTAGCGTTGGCCCATCGTGCCTATGTCAACGGAATGCCTGTTGATCTCCTGCATCCACTCAGGGAAAGAGATGTCGTTCGGCTTGAAATTTCTACGGAGCCGAGACCATTGCCGCCTGAATGGGAGAAAAAAGTCCCCTTGGAAACGGTGTCCAAGATTCGAAGGGAATTCAACGCTTGTTACAAACCCAGCCTGATTAAATCTGGCAGGGAAAGGTTGCGCAAAAAACTGAAAGAATACAGCATCGAAGGGATCGAAAATCCTGAAATATATGATGATGCGACGTTAGATAGTTTTCTGGAGGAAGCGGTCGCGGTACTGTCTCAGACCGAAGACGTTCCCCTGCCCATGAGGAATGCCACTTGGTGGCTGAGGTGTATCCATTTGCTGGAGCCTACCGATGGTCACGCAAAAATCAAGAAAGACGTGATTGATCTGTGGGACCGGTTGCTCCTGGAATCGGCTGAGCGATTCAAAAAGAGCTCCAGGGTGAGTCTCGAATCCTTCAGTTTCCCTAGAAATATGGAAGGCAATTTCAATCGGCTTGTACTGTGTGAGGATTGTGCGCCTCTTCCAGGTCAATCTGTGGTCGGGCAAATTAGCAGGAAGCGCCTTGTCGTGCATCTGGCGAAGTGCAGATCGGCAGGCGATGCCAAGCCGATTGAATGGATGCAACATTTTACCCGCGGACAGTATTTTGTCATCGAGATGATCAACCGGCAGGGCATGGCGGCGGAATTGCTCACAGCAATTGCCACACGAAGCGTTGACATCGTTGATATCGTAACGAGCTCTTTGGGACCCAGTTGGGCGGTGATGCGCATTCATGTTCAACCACTGGGCCCAGCGTTAGTCCGTGACCTGACCCTGGCTCTATCTCAGGTTCCGGGGGTTATTCGTGTGCTCGGTCCGGAAGAAGAGATCGTTCCTGTGCTCGAGGGCCCGCTTCCTCCTCGGGAATATCCACGCTATTCCCTGTTTACCCAGCAGTCGCCTTTTTTTCACGGGCCTCCAATCAACGATGACCAGTACTTCTATGGGAGAGAGCGAGAGTTGGCCCGCCTCAGAAGGCTGTTTCAGCAGGTCCGGGCTGTCGATGCGGTAAGCGGTCTTTTGGCGTTCGTAAAAGGACCCAAGAAGACCGGAAAGACATCGCTGGTAAATAAGTTTCTAAGGGAGCTACGCAGGGCGGAATACGAATGCACGACCGTAAATCTGACAGCTACGTCGAATGAAAGCTGGCTAAGATTAAAGCGGCGATTGCATGATGCTCTGCAAAAAGAGCGACTCCGTCTGCGTGCTCAAGATGAAGATGCGAATGGAAGCAAGACAGCCGAACCTCTGCCTTCGCTATTGGCATCGTTCCGAAATGACCTCAGAAGAACATTGGTTTTGATCATCGACGAAGCAACCTCGATGTTTCTGAAGACTGCGACGGCCGGGCAGGAGAATCGTCTTGTTGACTTCATCCGGCTGATTGAAAGAACGCCGGGCGTGTTGCTGATCTGGGTGGGGCCTGAACTTCCAGCCGAGGTTTTGCCTGCGGCATTGGTTGAGACCATACGGGTTGCTCAGGATATCCGAGTGCCGGGACTGGAGCAGCTTGAAGTTAAGCATTTACTACAAGCTAAGAACTGGAGTCATCGTGGCCTGAACGTCGAAGTGGAAGATGCTGTCTTACTGGAGACATTCCGCTTTACCGGAGGCAACGCCTACTGGTGCAATATACTGGCAGATGAGCTTTTTGGCATGCGGCAAGCTCGAAACGGTAAGGTCCATTTTCAGCTCGCGCAACTTAAGCGGGCAAAAACCAAACTCATTGAGAACGCGGATGCTTTTTGCGATCGCGTTGAAGACTTCTGTGCCGGTACTAACCTGGAAGGGTCGGTAACCGCTATCTTGCGTGCTTTGGCAAGAACGGGAAGAGGCATGCGCGTGGAAGATCTGGTGCGGTCTGTTCAGGAGGTAGGACTGAATATTAATGAAACAGCAGTACGTCGCATTCTCGATCACCTTCGCGCGAAGGGATCGGTCGAGCACTCAGAGCCCACATGGCAAGTTGAACCTCCGGCGCTGGCGGAGCACGTTGAGCGCTGGTTTCCATCATAAACAGGCAGACAACAGACAAGGGGACAAAGATGGAAAGATCTGAGAACGCCAGTGCACACCAGGCCTCGACCAAGAAGAACACAATGCCGATGTTCTGGCATGGGCCCGATGTTACGAATATTGAAGAGAAACTCAAGGCCCGCCCCATGCTGGTACTGGGGGGGCGAGGTATGGGGAAGACAACGGTTCTAAAGGCGATTTCCGAAACCCTCAGGAACCTTGGATCCGAGCCTCTTCTGATCGAGGGCAGAAATACGGCACAGGCGCGCACTACCATCCTGCGCATCCGTGATCCACAGAAATGTGTACTGATCGACGATCTTGATGAGATCTTTGCATCCGCCAAGGAAACGGCCCCGGACTTCAAACAATTGCACGAAGCTTGTTGGGCGCTGCGTCACAATCAGTCGAAGTACCCATCGCCGCGTTTTCTGGCAACCGCAACGGTGAATCCCGTTGGTCCGTCGCTGCGGCGTTTAGGGCTAGGTGGCGATTATTATTCCAGCCTTACGCAAAATATAGAAAAGTATCGGCTTGATCCCTGGGGCGTTAACTGGAAACAACGGTGGCGCGAAATGTTTGAAGGTGAATTTCGGGATAAGTTGAAAGACAAGCTCCTGCGGTCTACATGGCTCTCGATAATCCAAGAATTGAGCGGAGGACACCCTGAGCTTTTTGGGCCCGTAGTAGAGCAATTGGCCAGATTGTGCGGACAGTCTTGGCAAAAGGAAAAGACGTTCGACGTAAGCTTGGTGAGCCCCGAACGAGGTGTTAACCCAGCAGACCTGGCCATGGATATCCGGCAGTATGTTGAGGATTACATCATCCGCTATGCTCTGGGCCCAATTGCAAGCAGCATCAAGCGGCTTCGGGACTCCGCTCTGCCCAACGAAGTCCGAGCTTTCGAGACCTTGCTGGATATGACGCGTCAGAATCCTGAGGGCTGTAAGCCGCCTCAGGAGGTGTTTGTACGTGTTTTGCTGATCGATGACGGGCTCGTCTATCAGGATAAAATGAACGGGAGATTTGTGATTCCCGGTTCCCTGATTCGCGAGCAGATCATTAATGCCGGAATGTTGCTGAAGACACTGGTCACGATTTCACCGGATGCGGCTAAGCCTGACGCGACCGGTGAAGTTGCGGTTAAGTCTGGAACCGCAGACCTGCGAATCGCTTTGAACGGCGCGCCGTGGCGCGTGTTCCATGCCTTATATTCACAAAAGGGCGAAGTCGTGAATCGGGCGGAACTGGAAAAGCTTGCAGTGTCAGAAGATCTGCAGGCATCGAACATGAAGGCCCAAGAGAAGGCAGTGCGTAATGCTGTGCAGCGATTGAATCAGAAGATCAAGGAGTCGGGTGCATCGCGGTTTATATCCATTAGAAACGAATACGATAAGGGATATCGCCTCATCCTTATGACCGGCTAGTTTTCGATGTGCCGGTCGATGAATCTTAGGGCCGCGATTGTCGCTATGGGTTAACCCTTCCCCGGGGAAGTACCAAGGGGGTTGTACCAGTCGTGCAGGTCAGGTTCCTATGAACGCCCAGAAAGCAGTCCTCAAATTCGGGTCCGTTAAGGGTCCGATAAGAGTTCCCGAGCGTTCCTGAAAGGGCGGTAAGGAGCCATCCGTGCCGCCTGGTTCCAATCAGTTACCGTATGGCAGCGACCTTTTAAGGCGTGGGTCGCTGGTTCGAATCCAGCCGCGCTCACCACCCACCTAAACTCAGCCATGTCAGATATTTACCCCTTCTTTTGGCTGGTCAAACGAGGGGCAAATTTGCGGCTTGCGCGGGTCCGTTAAGGATCCATTAGCAGCTTGGGATGCGACGCTGCTGATTGGGACGATCATGGTTGTAACCTTGGCGTTAGCTGCGCGCCCGCCACGCCCAGCACGCCAGAAATATCATCATGGCGCAGGTGATCGGACGTTTTCCCACGCTCCAGGGTATGTGCTCCACCACCACCCCGTGTTCGGCACACTTCACTCGCCGGGGCGCGTAGCGAAAGCAGTTCGAGAGGCCCCACAACGGCACAAACTGCCAGCGTCGCTCCGCCAAGCGGTCATATCCTGGGGCGGGACGTTGGCACTGCCAGCAGCGTCCACGCATCCCTGCATGCGGCTCCAGCTTGATTTCGATCTTCTTCCAACACTTGCCGCTCGACAATATTCACACCGAGAGCAACCCCCTGATGCCGGCTTGGCCGACTTTTTGGCTGTTCTTTCAGTGCTTTTGTGGCTTGGATTTCGGTCGCTTTCACTGAAAGCTCGCGTTTCAACATATATTGAAAACAGCAGATTGAGTGAAATAAAAAAAGACCAATTTCATTATTACTGGCAGTTTCAACAATCGTTGAAATATACGATTTTGATGAAAGACGCCACTCACTTTCACCCAAGCCACAGGCCCGCCGGACAAGGCCCGCTAGGCAAAAGCTAAGAAGGCGGGTGGAAACGCATTATAGAACCCGGCTCAATCGGAATCCACGGACCACCCGGAGCCCACTCCCATTCTTCTTGGGAATCAGCACGCGCCTGCTCAATGATCGGCAGAAGGAATTTCGAAATGACCTCCCCAATCTCTTTCAGATCACCCTTATCACCCGACCAAGCAATCCTCGTCAAGAAAGCGTTCCATTGATTGTTCTTGCTCGTATCCTTCAGAAACACGGCGGTCAGTGCGGTTGGTGGCTCAGCCGGCAACGGCGTTTGGCGTCGTTTGAAAGTCGAGACAATAGCGGTTCGAAGGCGTGACATCTGAAATCTTTGCTCCCGGCACAAAACCCAGATATCGAAGAAATCTTTCATGCGGCTGTTCGCCATTCCCAGGTAAACCATAGCCTGCAGTTTTTCTGCAATCGCAACCTCGGGCGGATAGGCTTTGAGTCTGGGCGGCTCTAAATCCAATATCACCGGCAGGGCCCGCTCTTCGGCCTCGGGATTTACCGCGTCGCCAAATCCAATGTCAATTTGCAGCTTACTCCGGGCGCCATCCAACGACGCCGGAACCCAAGCGCGCACACCCTGGTATTCAGCATCCTCGCGGATTGGCCCGCCCTTGATCTCGTTCGACTGAAATACAATACCGTCATTTACTTCCAGCGAGCAGATTTCCTTGATGACTGCGACCACGTCCTCAACTTGCGGGGAGCCGTATCCAAGCAGATCAACATCACGGGTTGGGCGCGGCAATTGGCCTTTCCAGATCAGAAAGAGAGTTGCTCCTTTCAGAACAAACTGTTCACGATGCTTGGATTGGCCCAGGCGGAACAGAAAACGCTCTCCCACCCAACGATCGAGCACAAATTGAAAATCCTGTTTTGTTTGACGAGTATGTTCCAGAAGCTTTGCCCGCAGCGATGCAGCCACATTTTTAACCGGCTTCGTCACACCGAAGCCTCCAAATAAGGTTGAATCACTCGTGAGACCCGGCAAATTTTTGCATAACGGACAATTTCATCAACCGTTGCTTTTCGTTGTTTCAGCGAATCCTTAAGGGATTCAATCGCTACGTCAAGCCCAATCTTGCTGCGGTACTTGAAACAGTCGGCCACAGTTTTGGCCGGCGTGAATATCTTGACCGGAATCCCCTCAATCTTGTGGGTGCGTGTTCCGCTCTTGAGAGTCTTTTCGGAATACCGAACAATGCGATGTTTGATAGATGAATTGCGTGGCAGTCGCGCTTTGACGTGGATGCCAATCCACACTTCTGACGGATTTTGGGTCGTAAGCTCGTGAAACCTGAGGGCAGAGAGAAGGCAAACCACGCCATGGGGAATTTCTTTCGCTGCCACCGCCAGGCTGTGATGTTCGGTAGGGCTCAGATCGGCCAGCTCATATAGGCCGCGCCCCAGGCGTCGCACTATTCCCTTGCGCATGAGCCGAAGCACATATTCACGAGGAATCCCGAGGGCCTCAAGGTCGCGCGGCCGGAGGATTTGGCGCGTTTGGGCAATCGAAAGCATCTTCTGAGTTAGCGATGTTTTCATGTGATTGTTGCGTTTCGTCAATAGATTTACACAAGTATTGACATTTTGCAACTTGTACAACGGTAAACTCTTTGTTATGAATATGCTCGATGCCTTCCAATAGATCAAGCGACGCTCATTGGATCCTTAACGGATCCTGGATCCGATTTTCAAAGCAATTTGTGTCCCAACAAGGCATTGGTCAAAATTCGGGGCCATTAAGGGGCCAATAAGGGTTTCCAAGGGTTACTGAAGGGGCGGTAAGGAGCCATCCGTGCCGCGTAGTTTCAGTAAGTTACGGTTTGTCAGCGGCCTTTTAAGGCGTGGGTCGCTGGTTCGAATCCAGCCGCGCTCACCATCACGCCGACAAGACCCCTCAGTTTGCTGCTGAGGCAGTACCCCAGTTACACTCGTTTCACTTGTATTTGCCTGGGGGGAACCGTGAAGACATCAAGCATTGCCGTGCTCGCTGTGTATCTGTTTTGTACAAGTGCCACTACGCCAAGTAAAAACCCTCAAAGCCCGAAAGAAATCGTACTCGCCTTCTATCGACTGGCGCTCACGGACTTGCGGCCGAAGGAAGCCTTCGCACAATACGTGGCGCCTGATTTCGTGGAGCATAGTGCAGACAGCCCTGGCGGAACAGCACAATCCACCGTCAATTTCCTCACTGACCTGATCGAAAAATCGCCGCAGCCAAAATGGGAGATCGTACGGGTCATCGCAGAGGACGGCATGGTGTTTCTTCATGTTCGCTTCACGCCGGCCAAAGGGGCTACGCCCGTCATTGTCGGGGAGATTTTCCGGGTCCGTCATGGCAAGCTCACCGAACACTGGGACATCATTCAACATGCGCCCGAACATCCCGTGAATCCCAACTCAGTCTTTTGAATGATGCCGCCAGCGGGCAAGTGACGGGCCAACCGGAACTTGCGCGAAGTTGATGCTGGCGCTGACAAAGCCTTTCTCCCATCCAGGTCATGAATCCCGGCAAAGCGACCGTAGGATTCATTCTTTCGTCCGGCACTTGCGATTGCTGGGGATTGACGCAGACCGAGTAAATGCGAGAGGGGCGGAGCGCGGAATCCCAAATAGGGCCTCGAATCCAGCTTATAATACCGCACCTATGTTCCCGGCATTGATGGCGCGTGCGAGGGTCGGTTGATGGCTTCTGCCTTGCGAGTCGGCGTGGTCCAGGTGCTGGCGCTCGGCTGTCTGGGTATTGCGGCGGGCGCGTGGCTCAAAAAGAAGTTTCCTCTTCTCGACCGGCTTTGCATCCCTACTTCCATCGTTGGCGGCTTGGTGTTCGCGGGCATCGCGGTGGGGCTTCATGGCCTTCAGATCAATGTTGAGGTTGACACCAGCTTGCGCGACCTGATGATGGTGGCCTTCATGACCACCCTTGGACTCAACGCCCGCCTGGAACTGGTGCGGCGCGGCGGCGTGAAAGTGTTGTTGATGCTGGGGTTGGCCAGCTTCGGTGCTGTGCTCCAGAACCTGCTGGGGATCGCGCTGGCGAAACTGCTCCACGTGAATCCGCTGGTGGGAATACTCTCCGGCTCGGTGGCTCTCACCGGAGGGCCAGCCACGGCTGCGGCCTTTGGTGCGATGTTCGAAGGAATGGGCGTGACCGGCGCCACCGAACTGGCTACCGCAGCGGCAACCTTCGGTATTGCCGTCGCCGGACTGGTGGGTGGATATATTGGCAGCCGTCTCATCCGCCGCCACCGGTTGCATGCGGAAGCCGCCAACATGCCGGGTGATATAGCGTCTTCCCCGGAGACCAGCCCAGATGGCGATACCGCACCCGCAGGAACGAATGACGATCTGCTGACCGCGATCCTGTTGATTGGCGTGTCGATGGGTGCAGGCAGCCTGATCAGCGCCGGCATGGACCAACTGCATGTGATTCTTCCCAGCTACATTGGGGCCATGATGACGGCCGCCGTGATTCGCAACCTGAATGACCGCTTTCATCTTCTGCGCATCTCGCAGGTGCGGGTGGAAGAGTGCGCCACAGTGGCGCTCTACCTGTTCATTGTGATGGCGGTGCTCACACTGCAACTCTGGAAGTTGGCGGACTTGGCGCTTCCGCTGATCGTGATGCTGCTGGCCCAGGTCGCGCTCTGCTGGTTGCTGTGCGTGACCGCGTCTTTCTACCTGATGGGACGCAACTACGAGTCGGCGGTCATGGCCAGCGGATTCTGTGGATTCATGCTGGGCATTACCGCCAACGCGGTTGCCTGCATGGAAGAGCTGGCGGAAAAATTCAGCCCCGCGCCCCAGGCGTTTCTGGTGGTGCCCGTGGTCGGGGCATTCCTGATCGACTTCGTGAATGCCCTGATCATCACCGGCATGGCCAACGCGGTGCGATGAGACGGCTGCATCCAAACGAGCACAGGACGGGGGAAACCAACCCCCCTGCAACGCAAGCATGACGTAGCTGTAAGCGGTGAAATGGCTTTTCTACAACTTCTCGTCAAGCGTCAATTCCTGCGCCATGCGATCAAGCTGCGCGCGGGCATCGTTGCGCTTGGCTTCCAGGGACTTGATCTCCGCACGCACTGCCGCCAGTTGATCTTCCTGGTCATTGAGTTCCTTGGTGTAGCGCTGCAGCAGGGCCTTCTCTTCCGGACTGCCCTTCAGCGCTTTCATGTTCTCGCGCAGCCGTTGCTGGTCTTTGTCGATGGCGTCGATTTGCGAGCGGCGCTGCTGCATCTGCTGATCGAGCGCCGCAATCTGGTTCTTCTGTTCCAGTATCCGGCGCAGGGCCTGCTCGACTTCCGGCTTGATCGCGCGGCCACTCGCCAGATAGGTGATCTGGTCGTTGGTGATGTTGGAAACCGCCATGCGCTGCTCTAATGGCTCGACTTCATCGATCTTCAGGGTGGTGGTCTGGCCGCCCGGCGCATGCACGCGGAAGCGGTAGGTGGAAGCGCTGGTTTCCTCCGGCTTCACATCGCCGGCCAGCTTCCAGCCGGGACGCACCGGATGCTCCAGGACCACGTCCCGCGCCTGTACGTCGCTGTTACGTAGCGTGTATGTCTGATGATCGCGCCGCTCACTGGTCTGGACCATCAGCCCCCTGGCAATCCGCAAGCGGGTCACGGGCCGGGATTCCATGTCATCTTTGCGGTCGACGCGCATTGCCTGATCGAGCGCGTAGGAAAGCAGACGCCGCTCTTTGGGCTTGAGCGGATCAATCAGACCTTCACCGGCGAAAGCGCTGTTTTCGATTACGTTGAAGGGCCCGCTATCGAGCGTCAGCCCGCTGGAGTTGGTGATCCACAGGGCCCGCAATGGGCGCGGCGATGCGGCGCTCCACAGCGTCACCTTTTCCGCTTCGACATGGGCGTTGATGATGGGCACCAGTGCCGAGCGGTTCTTGAGAATTGTGACCTTTTCTTTCAGGTTGTATTCGAACAGATCGCCGAGGTCCTGGCCTTCGGCGGCCACGATCGACTCGTTGCGCTCCATGGCGTCCGCGACAGATGCTGCCCTGCCCGCAGATTCCGGCTCGAACGACACTCTGGCCCGCGCCTTCGCCATCGGCTTGGCCGGGGAGGGTGCTGGCGGTGGCGATGCCGACACAGGCCCATTGTTTTCGGCATCTTTTTCCTCGGCCATCGTACCTTCATGGGTTTGCGGCGTCAGCATGGCCATTCCCGGAAGCGCTACCACCGGCCTGCGCGTGTAATAGGGCTTGGAGAGTTCCTGAATAAACGACTGGGGCGCGCCCGCGACCAGCGATAGCTCCACGTCTTTCCAGTCTTCACCCACGGTGTTGTCGACGATGGCCCAGCCCTGCAATAGCGGTTTGGCTCCGGCTTTCGCCGGCAGCAGAATGCGATAGGTGCTCTTCCATACCGGCACTTCGCTGATATAGCTCACAAAGATGTTGCGATCACCCGAGCCGGCAGTGGAAATGGTCATGCGCCGCAGGTCCTGATTGCGCGCCGACCCCACCAGATTGAGATAGCGGGAAATTTCTTCGCTCAGGTCACGGTCCGCTACCTGTACACCGAGCGCCGGGGTCACGGGGAAGTTACGCACTTCGCCGGCATCGGTAATGACCGAGAGTTCCAGGGTCTTGATGTCTTCATTGGGCGGCCTTTTGGCGATCTTCTGTTCCACGCTCAACAAGCGGCCGGAGGTGACGGCGGCGCCGCTGCGCACCTGCACCCGCGCGCCGCGCAAGGCCGAAAGAAAACTTTCGAGCGTTGTGGTCTCATCGAGAGGCAGCCGCAAAGACTTCAGTTGTTCGGAAAGCGGCGCCACGGAGTTGTATCCTACGCCGGTAATCCGGCCGCCATTCAGGTCAAGCACCGTGAGCGACTTCAGGACATCATTCAGTTGAGAACTGGTGAATTCAATCCGCAGGTCCTGGTCGCCGTGGACGCGGCCGGCATGTTCGAAGTATCCAACGCCGTTTTTGTAGAGCACCACGCGGCGCACCGGCAGCTTTTCCGTAGCGTTTTCTGCGGCCGGAGCTATGGCCGAACACAGTACCATCAGCGCCAGCAAGAGGTCCTTCATAATTCCTCCCATGGATGAACCCTATGAGGCGATTATTGCAGAAAGCGCAGGCAAAAGCATTGGCCGCGAATGAACGCGAATAAGAACTTAAGGCCAAGAGCATTTGGCCACGAATTAACACGAATTGGAATTGGGTTGTCGTTGCTTGTGAACGACTCGCACCACGAGGAGCCAAAAGCTCAAGGCAAGCAAGAACTTATGAAACCCGTAGGTTCGTTGGCTCTTTGTGGAAAGTCTTTTACTTTCCGGTGGTCATCTTTTCCATTTTTTCGACGAGCCCTGAATAGTCCGCCT
>DATMNZ010000090.1:0-21366 GCA_035568495.1 Saccharimonadales bacterium (SeqCode)
CTCAACCCGCAGCCGCTCCACCGCCGCCAGATTGGCGGCATAATTCGACTGGAAGACGCTGGACTGGTGATCGACGCTGGAGCGGATGGGATGCACGGGGAGATAGTGTACCAGCCCGTAGCTGCAACCAGAAGCAAAGGCGATTGGCCACGAATTAACACGAATAAACACGAATCAGAGCTGGGGCGTTCCCTGAATTCTGAATAAGGGAAGAGCCGAAAATGAGGCATACATGATACGTACGTGATACAGGGGGTGGGGGTTGGCGACATGGTTACTATCCTCAAGCAAAGGCAATTGGCCGCGAATTAACGCGAATGAACACGAATGGGAGTTGGGGGGTGTTCCCGGAGTCGCTGAGAAACTCGAAGACGTTGAGGGAGGAGAAAACGATGGCACCATGGGAGGCATTTTCGAAGCTAAAGATCTGTGACACAAGCGGCACCTGGGTACCCTTGGATTATTATGCGCAAGGGCACGAGGACAGAGAAAGTTTTGCTGCCGGAGTGGCAGCATTCTGATGGCAATCTGGCAGCGCGAGTAGGCGCGAGGGCGATACACAAGAAACGCCTACTGCGGATTGGCGCGGATGAACGCGGATGAGAACTGAAGAATCTCCCGTTACAACAAGAAAAAACGGGTCTCAATCCGTTCTTCCGCGCAGGTCGTTGAAAGTCTGGACCACGACCGTTTCGACAGTCTCATCGTTGTCCACCCGAACAGCCTCTAGCATTGGACGAAGTCGGATCGAAAACTCGTGTCATGCTGAGCAAGCCCGAGTCCCGCTGGCGGGATGAGAGCGCGCCGAACCGCCTCGGGACGGTGTCCCCTGCATGGCTGCTTCAAGGAGTTCTCACCACACGAACCGTGTGGCGAAACATAATCAATCATGGGACGTGGCTGTAATCCATAAACGCACGAAGCAGCTCTTGCCCAAGGATACTGGAAATTTGGGACTTCAATAATCCATCGCGGGTTTGCGGAATTGTGAGCAAAAGGGCCGAATCGAATATGCGGCCAGCCTGAAAGGGACTTCGATCTCCGACTTCGTGGTTTCGAGTGCGGATGCCGCCGCGGTCGAGACCGTCCAGCAACATGAAGTATGGACCCTGGCCGGCCGGGACCGCGAAGCCTTTGTGGATGCCCTGCTGTATCCCCCGGCCCCCAGCGCGCGCATGAAGGCCGTTGTTCCCCGCTATCGCCAGCGAGTGCGTGCTTCGTGAGCGGGGCCCACACCGAAGCGCAATATCGAAAGCCCTCCTTCGACGTCAAAGAGAAACCCTCAGAATAATAATTTGTGACTATCGGAGGGCAGTCCGCATCCATTATCTTGACACTCCTAAATTTCATCCAAGAAAGGAACTCATCTCAATATGGGACTTCAGCAAAAACTCAATGAGCGCAAGCAGGCTTTCCTTGCAAGCGGCAAAGTCAGTCCGGAGACGATTCAGATCATGCACCGCAGCACGGAGGACTTACGCGCCTCCGGCATCATGAAACAGGCATTAAAAATAGGCGACACCGCGCCCCAGTTTCAACTGCCCAACCAGGATGGCAAGTTGATCAGTTCCGCCGGGCTTCTGGCCCAAGGTCCGCTGGTCGTCAGTTTTTTCCGGGGAGTCTGGTGACCATACTGCATTTTAGAGCTGGAAGCTCTAAACGAAGCTCTGCCCGAGATCAAGGCCGCGGGCGCCTCGCTAGTCGTGGTGACGCCTCAACTGGAAAAATTCAGCCCCGACATGATCAAGAAGTCGAACCTGAAGTTCGATGTTCTTTCCGACCACAACAACAAGGTTGCCGGACAGTTTAAGCTGGCTTTCCCGTTGCCGCCCGACCTCAAAGAGGTGTATGGAAAGTTTGGAATCGACCTGGTCCGGTTTGATGGGGACGACTCCTGGGCGCTGCCCATGCCGGCCAGATACATTATTGACCGGCAGTCCAAGATCGTTTACTCGGAGATGGACCCTGACTACACAGTGAGGCCCGAACCGCAGGAGACGGTAGCGGCGCTGCAAGGGGTGGTGGCCGCGGGCCGGCGCGCATAAAAGACCGCGACAAAAACTCGGCCACGAATTGCACGAATGAACACGAATGAAATCACAACAGGCGGTAACTGTTGAGAACAAGATTTTTAAATAGGATTTGCCTCAGCATTTTTCCATCCTGTCGTTATTCGTGTTAATTCGTGTAATTCGTGGCCAAGCTTTTGTTTTTCTCTTGGTCTTTGCCGGCCGAGCGGGTTGAGAAGCCTTCCCGAATATGTTAGTTTGGCCCTTCCACTCTATTCACCTGCGGGAGCCAGTTTGACTGCCGAAATCATTAAGATCAATCCTGACAACCCCGACCCGCGGATGATCGCCTATGTGGCGGAGCGGATCAAAGCAGGCCACGTGGCCGGCATGCCCACCGACACGTTCTACGGACTGGCCGCCGATCCTCTGAACCTGCGCGCGGTGGATTTCATTTACGAGGTGAAGTCGCGCAACCGGCACAAGCCGCTTTCGCTGCTCATCGAGAGCGTGGAGCAAGCTGAATACCTGGCCCGTCCGCTGCCGGAAGCGTTTTATGAAATCGCAAATAAATTCTGGCCGGGGCCGCTGACGATCATCGTCAAGGCTTCGCCGCGCCTGCCTCTCAAGGTCACTGCCAATACCGGCAATGTCGCATTGCGCCTTCCGGCCGCCAGCATTCCGGTGGAGGTCATCCGGGCCGCGGGTGTGCCCATTACCGCCACTTCCGCCAATATCAGCGGGGCCAGCGAATGCACCACCGCCGAGGGCGTGCGCGAACAGTTGGGCCAGCGGGTTGACCTGATTGTGGATGGAGGGACCAGCCCTCGCGAGATCGCTTCCACCATCATCGACATGAGCGATGACCACCACTGCATCCTGCTGCGGCAGGGCGCGGTCTCCGAAAGTGAACTTTCGGAATTCCTGCACTGATGGCGGGCGGGCGGCGAAGGAAATGGCTGTCGGCATTTCTGCTGTTGATTCTTGCCTACACCCTTGCCGTTTATGCCGCCATTGTGTGGCAGTCGCGCGCCGATGAACGGCGGCCGGCAGAAGCCATCGTGGTCTTTGGCGCAGCGGAATATCATGGCCGGCCTTCGCCGGTCTTCAAAGCGCGTCTCGACCATGCGGCGGAGCTATACCGTGCCGGCCTGGCGCCCATGATTATTACTACCGGGGGCGCCGGCTATGATCCCAGCTTTTCGGAAGGTGAAGTAGGAAGGGAGTACCTGAAGTCCCAGGGCATTCCCGATGATCGGTTGATCGCCGAGACCCAGAGCAGCGATACTGCGGAATCGGCCCGCAGGGTCGCCAATATCATGCGCGCCAACCGCATGAAGACCTGTCTGGCGGTCAGCGATGGCTACCATATCTTTCGCATCAAGCACATGCTCGCCCGCGAAGGCATCGTTGCCTACGGCGCGCCTCGCGCCAATTCCCGCCCGGCCACTCTGTGGAAGCGGAACGAATCCATCTTCCATGAGATTTCCAGCTATAGCCTGTGGCTCATGCATCTGAGCTGAGCGACCTGGGGCCCCGCGGTCAAACTATATGATTGTGGCCGTTTTGTTCTATCGGCCTCTGCCGGAACGATCATTCGTGATATTGCGGGCTAGACCCAATACTGTTCACTTATGGGAAGAGCGAATCTCGGTTGTTAACATCTCCCTGGTCGTCCCTGAAATGGCGATGGGGTTAGCTTCCCGTTCTCGCCATAGATTCTGAACCTCGATCTCATTGTATGTCCGGAACACGTGCTGCCGCGCGCTTGGGCCTTCGCTGCCGCGAAGACCCAGAGACGGCGCCGAGCACCGTCTCTACGGCCGCGGTTGTTTATGCTGGTTGACGGAACAAAGGGTCAACGCCTTAAGTGAACAGTGTTGGGGCTAGACCGTAAGATAGGCGATAGGCACGCTTGCAATTCCGATGTCCCGATGTCCCGATCACCCGATCCACGATGGTTCCATAATCCCCCGGTCATGACACTAGCCATAATCTCCGTGTGGTACGATGCGGCTAGAGCCAATGAAGCAAGGAGGAACGCCGCATGGACCTGTCTTTGCGTCCCATGAGTACGTCCCAGGTGCTGGATAAGACCTTCGGCCTGTACCGCGAGAATTTTCTGCTATTTGCAGGCATTGCGGTGCTGCCGCCAGCGTGTGTGTTGGTTTTTAATTTTCTGACGCTCGGGTTTAGCAATGCGATGACCGGGTCACCGGCCGCTGCGCTCGCCGCAGTTGCGGTGATTGCTCTGGCTGGGTTGGGCGTAACCGTTCTGTGGCTCATGGGTTATGCCTTGGCCTCCGGGGCATCCGCCTACGCGGTCTCGCGCTTTTATCTCGGTTACGGGACCACCATCGGGGAAGCCTACCGGCTGATGAAGCCATATTTCCTCAGGGTAGTGGGCATCATACTCCTCTTTTCTGTGGTCATGGCTATCGCGGGAATCGCCTTGGGAATCGTCTTGGTCATCTGCGTTGTCGTGCTCTCCATCGGTTTGGGTGTAAGTGTCGGTTTCGGGGCCAAGTCGGCGGCCGCGGCGCCGATCGCCCTGATCGTTATGATTATCGTACTTTTGATTCCCGTCGTGGTGGTGTTGCTTTACCTTTGGGCCATCTTCGCGTTCTCCGTTCCGGCCTGCGTTTTAGAAAAGCTGGGCGTATTAGAGTCCATGCAGCGCAGCATGGCGCTCACCCAGGGCGCGCGCTGGCGCCTGGTGCTGGTTTACGTGCTGTGGATTGTCCTGTCCCTTGTGGTGTCGGCGGCGTTATCGATTCCTTATTACATCGGTCTGGCGCGCATGATTGCCACCAGTAATCCAGCGGTCTTGCGGCCCTATCTGATATGGCAATATCTGTCCCAGTTCGTCGCCGGAAGTTTCAGTTTTCCGATTGTGACCATCGCGGTTTGCCTGCTTTATTATGACCAGCGGGTCCGCAAGGAAGCGTTTGATCTGCAATTTATGATGGAAATGGTAGGGAACCAGCCATCAACTCCCGCAACATCAACAGCACAACCACCGGCGGCCAGTATCCCGCCCGCTCTCGGATGAAGTTCCGCTTCTTATTTCTGGCAATGCTTCCGATAGGATGTGCCCTGTCTTCGCCTGCCTTGCAGCCAGCGGGGAATGCGGTTTCTATTGCTGAATACCGGCAGCACCTTAGCGCCATCGCCACCCAGATTGGCGTTCTGCAAGAGCACCCTGAGCAGGCGGCCGGGATTGGCGCCGGCATTCCCGAAAGCGAGACTGTAAGTGTCGATACACGCGAGTTTGTTGTTCACCATCGTGATCTGAAAGACGACCTGGCCACTTTCTCGACGGCCGATCCAGCCAAGCGGGCCCAGCTCCTTCCTCAAATCCGGAACCATGCTGAAACTCTGCTGAACGAGGCGGCCACCTACGACAAGAGCACGCCGGATGAGCTTCAGGCCCGCAAGAAGCTCGAAGCAATCCTGGCCCGGCGTGAATTCGAGTCTGGCCAGAGTGTGGGCCTAGGGGACAGGATCAAGGCTGCCATCTTCCGCTGGTTGTCGCGCATCCTGGGCCGGATGAACTTTTCTCTGGGCCGAGGGTTCGACGTAGTGCAAGTGGTGGTTTATGGAATCGTGCTGGCGGCCGTCGGTCTATTGCTGGTCTGGACCATCCGGCGCCTGACCAGGCCCGATGCAAAAATTCCGCTCCGGGAGATTGTTCCGTTTTCTCCTTCGGCCCGAGGCTGGCGCGCGTGGCTGGCCGACGCCCAGTCGCTGGCCCTTCACCACGACTGGCGGAACGCCATCCATCTGGCTTACTGGGCGGGCATCGCTTTTCTGGAAGAGCATGGCGCATGGAAGCCCAATCGTGCCCGTACACCCCGGGAATACTTGAGACTGGTTGCGGTACGTGATCCGCAACATCCTCCTCTGGCGGCGCTTACGCGCAGGTTAGAAACCGTCTGGTACGGCGACCGCCCCGCAGACGAGGCCGATTTCCGCGAGACGCTGGGCGAACTGGAGCGACTCGGATGCCGCTGAATCTGGCCAAAAGCGATCGGCGGCTGCTCTTATGGGCGGCCCTGGTTATTTTGCCGATCATTGTGGCCCTCGCGTTCCTGACGAAGAATGACGCGGAATCTTCGATTCCCAGCAGTTATTCCGCGTCCCCCGGCGGGGCCAAGGGCGCTTTTCTGCTTCTGCAAGAGCTGGGGTATAGGGCGGAGCGCTGGCGGGAGCCGCCAGCGGGGCTGCCCTCGGACGCTGGTAGCACGGTCCTGGTGATGGCGCAGCCTACCGCCGTGCCCGAATCCGAAGATCGAAAAGCTCTGGAATCCTATGTCGCACGCGGAGGCAAGGTCCTGATCACCGGCCCGATTGCTGAGCTGTTTATTCCCCAGGCAGATATTGAGATTGAAATCTTGCCCGATCCGGTCGGAAGAAAATACGAACCACGGCTGCTGACTTCCATTACGCGCGGCGGCGCTATCGAGATGTCACCCTTGGCGTACTGGAAGAAGCCCTCTACACAGATTCTCTCGCACTACGAAGATGGAGAACGTCCGGTTGTGGTTTCTTACAGATTCGGCAAAGGCGAGGTGATCTGGTGGGCCGGAAGCGGTCCGCTCAGCAATGCCGGCATCGTCCGGCCCGGCAATCTTGTTTTGCTGCTGAATTCGATCGGTGCGCCCGCAGGGATGCGCGTGTTGTGGGACGAGTATTTTCATGGTTCACGCCAATCACTTGGCAACTATGTTTGGCAGACGCCGCTGAAGTACGCAACGTACCAGTGCCTGGCCATATTCCTGGCGGTGCTGGTGACCTATTCACGGCGGCATGGGCCAATCCACCCGGCGCATGGCGCTTCACGCCTCTCTCCACTGGAGTTCGTGCAGACGCTGGGGAATCTATACCGCCGGGCCAAGGCCGCGGGCGAAGGCTTGGCCGTCCCGTATGCGCGGTTTCGCGGCCTGGTGACACGCAGACTGGGCCTGCCCGGCGATGTGCCCGCCCCGGCACTGGCGCAGGCCATCCTTGACCACTTTCATTACAAAGACAAGTCCCTCGGCCCTTTGCTCGCGCGCATCGAGGCCGGCCTCGGCCGCTCTGACCTGGAAGAAAACCAGGCATTGGCGATGGTGCAGCAATTGAACATTCACATGCGTAATCTAAAACTCGTTTCTCAAGATCAACAGGAGAACATCTCTCATGCAGACCGTCTCCCGGGTGCTAGCGCACGGACGAACTGAACTTGCCAAAGTCATCGTTGGCCAGGAAGAACTGATCAACCAATGCCTGCTCACCATTCTGTGTGGCGGCCACGCGCTTCTGGAAGGCGTGCCCGGAATCGCCAAGACTTTGGTTATCAAGCTGTTCGCCCGGCTCTTCGATCTACAGTTCCGCCGTGTGCAGTGTACCTCTGACCTCATGCCCGCCGACATCATTGGCAGCAACGTGCTGAACCTTTCGACCAGCACCTTCGCTCTTCATCGTGGACCGTTATTCACCGATCTGCTGCTGGCCGACGAAGTCAATCGCATGCCGCCGCGCACCCAGGCCGCCCTGTTGGAAGCCATGGAGGAACGGCAGATCACCATCGACAACACCAGCCACCGCCTGTCGGAATTCTTCACCGTCTTCGCCACCCAGAACCCGGTGGAGTTCGAAGGCACGTATCCTCTGCCGGAAGCCCAGCTTGACCGCTTCCTCCTCAAGATCAAGATCGGGTATCCAACCGCGGGTCAGGAAATCACCATCCTGCAGAACCATCACCAGGGCTTCGATGCTCATCATCTGGAAGCAGTCCAGATCGTCCCGATACCGGTGGAAGATCTGGCCCAGGCCCGCGTCGAAGTACGGAATACAAAAGTTGAGCCGGCGTTGTTCCGCTATCTGGTGGATATCGTGCGCCGCACGCGCGACTGGCCGGCGCTGGCCATGGGCGCGAGTCCACGCGCGGCCATCAGCCTGATGATGGTGGCCAAGGCCGCGGCCGCCCTGGAAGAGCGCGACTACCTCATACCCGATGACGTGAAGAGCGCGGCCCTGCCCGTGCTGCGGCACCGCGTGGTCATGAAACCCGAAGCCGAGCTGGAAGGCCTCGACAGCGACCGCGCTCTCGCCGAACTCATTGGTTCGGTCGAGGTCCCCAAGTAATGCGCTCGGCCTCACTGGTTCCGGCGCCGGTGACCGCTCGCCTTCGCCCCGCCGGGCGATGGGGCGCCGCTTTTGGCCCGCGTTTCTTCCTGATCACGCTGTTGGGCGTTTTGTGGGCGCTGCCGGCGTTCTGGGACCGCCGCTTTCTTCTCGTGATGGCCGGCTGGGACCTGTGCGCCCTGCTGGCCTTTGCCGCCGATCTGTTGCGCTTGCCCGATCCTGGCCTGCTGGAGTTACAACGCGAATGGCACGGGCCTCCCTCGCTCAGCAACAACGTCAAAGTGTCGCTGGAAATGCGAAACTCCAGCCGCGCCTATGTAGAGTGCAGCATTATCGATGATGTTCACCGGTCGCTGCGGGCCGAGGCGCCGGCCGTGGAAATCAAAGTTGCCGGCGGCGCCGCCGTGGCCGCCAGCTACCAGCTACGGCCGCTGGAACGCGGCGATATTGCGCTGGGATCAGCCTGGGTCCGTTACCGCAGCGGCGCCCGCTTTGCCGAGCGCTGGGCGCTCGCCGATCTTGCCCAGACTGTCCGTGTGTTTCCCGATCTGGAAGAAGCACGGCGTCACAATATCTACCTGGCGCGCGCGCGCCAGATCGAGCTCGAAAAAAGACTCATTCGCCAGCGAGGTGTGGGCAGGGAATTCGAAAGCTTGCGCGAGTATCAACCCGGCGATGAGTTCCGCAGCATCTGCTGGACGGCCACCGCCCGCCGGGGCAAACATGTGACCAAGCTCTTTCAGGTGGAGCGCAGCCAGGCCGTCTGGCTGGTCATGGATGCCGGCCGCCTGTTGCGCACCCGCGTAGGCGAGCTCAGCAAACTCGATCTGGCCGTGAATGCCGCGCTTTCGCTGGCCCAGATCGCTGTGTATTCCGGTGACCGCGTCGGCGTACTGGTGTACGGACGCGGCATACAGCAGCGCGTCAGCCTGGGTCGCGGCCCCTTCCACATGCGCGCCGTCCTCGAAGCTCTGGCCTCGGCGTGCGAAGAAGCCGCGGAAGCCGACCACCTGCTCGCCGCTTCCGCCTTACTGCAGTTGCAGAAACAGCGCAGCCTCATCATATGGGTCACCGATCTGGCCGATACCTCCATGACGCCCGAGGTAGTGGAAAGCGCTTCCCGTATACTTTCCAAGCACCTGCTGTTGTTCACAGTGATCGCGCAACTTGACCTACTGGAATTTGCCAGCCGCTATCCCAAGGATGCCACGGAAATGTTTGAGGTCATCGCCGCCCAGGAACTGGTGCAGCGCCGGGAAAAGCTCATGGGCCGGGTGCGTAACCGGGGCGCGCTGGCCCTGGAAGTGTCACCCAACCGCCTGACCACCGCCCTGGTCAACCAGTATCTGCGGGTTAAGGAACGAAATCTGATCTGAGCTGTGGCGCCTCTAGATGTTAGCTAGAAGACGAATTTCATCTTCGGCGCGCAAGTTGGAAGCCTTCCAGTCCCTCACCGCTGCGCTAGCTCCACTAGCTCGTCAACGGACTTTAAATAACATTGGTTACCCTTGATTGACAGCGCGCTCGGACTGTTCTTGCTCGCATCCCACTCATTAATAAAATGCTGCTTTAACTCATCGAGGAGCTTGGGATCGTGCGATTTGAATGCGTGTCCTTTAGTTCCATAAGAGAATTTCGGGAAAGCAAAAATCACTTCATTGCGCTTTTGCTTATGTTCGTTAAATCTCATCCAGAAAAACAGCGGCTCACCGCTAAGCAAAACTGCGCGCGAACCATCTGAGGCTGTGGTGCTTATCTGCTGAGGGCTGGTGATAGCATACATCTCGACGCCGTTACTCTTGAGTTGTCCACAGAACTTGTCTGAGACTGTGAAGAGATCCTCCATAAGTTGTTTGTAGCTTGAAGGTCCAGGAGCTTTTATCCAGCCTTTCTGTATATAATGATCAACATATGTTTTGAAAGTTTTATCCTGTTGCAGATCTTTAAAGTTTTTTTTATCGCGATACTGTTCAAATTGAACACGAAGATTGCTCACGAATATCTCCTCGCGCAAGAAAAGAACTTTGACGGGTATCCTACGATCTAGGGGAGCCGCTGATTTGGAGATTAGTTGGGACAAATATTCATCGTAATCTTTTGGATTCGAATAGTGCGCATAGCCGATGGACTCAACCAGAATCAGTAACTCGTCACCCCTTTCAGAGCGGTCGATGAGTTTCCTGATGTCATCTAGATGGTTTGGCCAATCTGCAATATATTGAGTGTCTTGGTCAGTGACAGCGACGGCAACCACGATCCCTACAATCCCTATCACGATCCCTAGAATCCCTATGAGGATGCCAAGCCAGTGGAGCCTGACCGTATCTCGAATCCAATGCCCTTCGGGGCGAGGAGTGCTTTCGGTAGACATGCCTTGTCTCCTAGTGGAGCTTCCTGTTGCCGGCTGGCATTATTTATTAGGTCTCGCAAATAGTCAAGAATCATTAGTGGTAAAGTCATAAACCGCCCAGCCAGTCATTTGTGTGAGCTCTGGATTGTGGAAACATATCTGCCTCCTGAGTGTACTAAGATCTCCGGATGCAAATCGTCGCGCGCGCAGAAAATCAAATAACCGAAGAACACCACGCCAATGCCCCCCGCAACCGTGAACTTGAGCGCCGGGGGGTAGGGTGAAGGGGAGAAGAAGCCCTCGATGAGGCCGGCGATCACCAGCATCGGAACAGTGCCCATCAGCAGCCGCACGGCTTCGCCACCGGACTTGGCCAGGGAGTCACGCCGGGGCAGCCAGCCGGGAAAGAGCATGCCCTGGGCAATCCGCAATCCGGCGGCGCCCGCAATGAAGATGGCCGGCAGCTCCAGCACACCGTGGGGAGCAACAAAGCTCCAGAGCGGAACACTCATCCCGCCAAACCAGCAAGCCATGCCGACGACGCCAATGAGCAGTCCGTTGAACACCAGGATGTAAACGGTACCCAGGCCGGCGGTAATCCCGGCAGCAAAGGCGAAGAAAGCCACAGCCAAGTTGTTGGTCATGATCTGGCTGGAGGCGGCAGGCTTGATGCTGACCACCGAGTCGGTCCACATCTTGTGGTGGTCGATGGAATCCATCATATGCGGCCCCAGAAGCGACTGCATAAATTGCTGGTTGGCTGCCGACAGCGCGATTCCAGCCAGCGCGCCCGCTATAAATAGCAGGACGGCCGTATTGATCAGCGATAGATTACGGCGGAAGATCTTCGGATAGGTAAAACGGTAGAAGTGCAGGATGCTCCACGGACTCGATTTTTGCCCCGAATAAATGGTATTGTGAGCACGGGAGAGGAGAAGGTTCAAAAAGCGTTCATACGACTTTCCGCTGCGGTCTTCACGCAACGTGGAGAGATCGGCGGCCGCCTGGCGGTAGAGCAATCCAAGCTCCTGCAACTCCCGCCGGGTCAGCGAATTCAGTCCCTGGTCCTTGCTCTGGTTCAGCAGAGTTTCCAGACGGTTCCAGTGGCTTTGGCGCTTTTCCAGCCAGTGTGTCGAGATCATCGTGGATAAGCTTACCATTGAGACGCCCGAGCAGGTGCATCTGGAATTTGTTCTTGCCGGACTCGGCAGCCGCTTTATGGCGGTTTTTCTGGATTCACTCATCCTGGGGTGCATCTATTTCGTTCTGGCCATCGTGTACGTTGCGGCGCGTGTATCGCTTGCCGGCGGCAACTCCCGCATCTGGATCAACGCTCTCACCACATTCATTTTCTTCTGTATTTATTGGGGTTATTACGCCCTCTTTGAGATCTTCTGGAAAGGCCAGACGCCGGGTAAACGCTGGGCGGGAATTCGCGTTATCAAGGATTCCGGCAGGCCTATCCATGCCTTCGAGGCCATCGCGCGCAACTTGGTCAGGATTGTCGATTGGCTTCCCGGTATCTACGGTATAGGCGTGGTCACCATGTTCTTGAACTCCAAGCATCGCCGTCTGGGTGATTTTGTCGCCGGGACCCTGGTGGTCCACGAATCCTCCGGCATCGAATCCCAGGTATTCTTTAGTGATCCGCCGCCTTTCCAGGCCCCTTTGCCCCAGGCCGCCCAACTCACCTTGCAGGAAGCTGAACTGATTGAAGCCTTCCTGGCGCGCCGCCTCGATATTCCTGGCAATGTCCGTATCGCGAATGCTCAGCGCATTGCCCAAATGGTCAGTGTGCGTCTGGCGATTACGGCAGATGCCCGCCCCGCCGACGATGAGCGGTTTCTTGAACTGCTGCTGAGAGAGTTCAGGAGCCGGGCGACGTATCGGTGAGAGCAATTAGCCTTGCCCGCAGATTGGTAATTGCCAAAATTGGTAATCGGGTAATTTAACACCCGACAAGCTTGGCAAGGATGGGGCAATTTCGTTCCACTCCGTTCGTCCGGGTCTTTTGACGCCGCCGCTGTTCAATTCCCCGATTACCCGATTTTGGCAATTACCAATTTCCTTTCTGGCTAATTGCCAATTGCTAATTGCTTTTTGTTAAGAATTCTATAGTTCAACGTCTGCCATACAACAACCTGCGGCCTGCAGGGTTCTAAGGATGTTAGATCTTCTTCATCATTTGGAATTCATGCCTGGGGTGCATCCCGAGGCAGAAACTTGCGGGGTGGAAGTGTCAAGGTTGAGCAACTTTTCTCCGATTGCCGTCGTCTGTGTATCTTTCATGCTGGCCGGCTGCGGCGGTAATTCCGCAAAGCTTGCCTCGCCGCCCGTCGGCCCATTTGCCAATGCCACATTCAGCGGGACGTATGCCATTGCATTCTCCGGAAATAATGGCGGAGGGTTCTTCGCCCTGGCGGGAAGCGTGCAAGCCGACGGCAACGGGACGGTCACCGGTGGCGTGGTGGATATAAATACCGCGGCCGCAGTGTTTACTAACCAAAGTGTTACAGGAAATTACACTGTCCGCCCCAATGGACAGGCACTCGCCCTTCTCCGGACGCCCGCAGGCAACTTCCATATTGACTTCGTAATGATCACCGCGCAGCGTGCGTTGGTGATCCGCTTTGACAATAGCGCCTCGGCCAGTGGCAGCATCGACCGCCAGGATGCAACCGCATTCACGGCCGGCACCCTGCAGAATAATTTCGCGTTCAACATTTCAGGCGTTGATGCCAGCGGACGGTCATTTGCTTCGGCCGGCGATTTTACGGGAATCGGCGGCGGCGCCATCTCCACCGGCGTCCAGGATTTCAACGACAACGGTACGGTCAATACCAACCTCAGTCTTTCCGGCTCCTATGCCCTGGGAGCGGCCAGTGGCCGGGGCACGATGACGCTCAGCACTTCTTTGGGGACGCTCAATTTTGTGTTTTACATCGTCGATGCCACCCATCTCAAATTGATGGAGACCGACACGGTCCCCGTCCTGGCGGGTGACGCGTTCCTCCAGCAAGGGGCCGTTTCCAATGCCTCGCTTTCCGGACCGGTGGCCTTTACCCTGGGCGGCGCGCGGGGTTCGTTCCCTTATGCGGCGGGCGGCATTGTCGCCGCTGATGGCGCGGGCAATATCACTTCCGGCGTTGAAGACATCAACAACGGCGGCGCCGTGACCCGGGACCTGGCCCTGACCGGCAGCTATTCCATCGCTTCCAACGGACGCGGCACCCTGGCGCTGAACAGCAGCTTGGGTACGGCCAATTTTGCCGTCTATCCTTCCTCCGGCGGACTGCAGATGCTGGAAGTCGATGTTACCGTGGTCTCCAGTGGCGCGGCCTTTAACCAGCAGGCCGGCGCGTTTTCCGGAACCTCCGTGGCAGGAGCCGTCGGATGGAACCTCACCGGGGTAAGTTCTGGCGGGGAAGTCGATCAACTCTCGGCGTTCACCCTGGATGGCAGCCGCATCAGCGGCTCGCTGGATGTGAACAATGCCGGGTTGCTTTCCTCGGGACTCGCGGTTAGCGGCACCTACGTGCTCGCAGCCAATGGCCAAGGTACCATGACGCTTCAGAGTTCTGTTGGCACCCAGAATTTCGTTATCTTTGCGGTGAGCAATGGGCGCTTGTTGTTCATTGAAATCGACCCGAGCTTGATTAGTGAGGGCGTGATCGAGCACCAGTAGAAGGGGACCGGCGGCGAATCAGATTAGCGGCGGCGACCACGGTGGAGCGGCTTGCACCTATTCATTTGACACCTCTGAAAAGTTCCGTAAGCGTGATGTCGAATCTATCGGCGATCTTCAAAAGCGTCGTTGTGGTCGCATTGCTCTGGCCGCGCTCGAGCCTTCCCACCTGGCTGGCGGCCAGCCCGCAGGCGGCTGCCAGATCGCGCTGCAACCAGTTTCGCTGTTTGCGCAATTCGCGCACCCGCGCACCCAGGACCCTTTTCATGCGCGCGGTTACTATCGCCATTGCACGTTCCGCTTGTGTGGCCCGCCGTTTCCCGTAATGTCTCATTCTTCAACCAGCCAGATCGGAATTTCACCCAGCGTCGCGAGCACTTCAGCCTGCCACTCGGCCGCCTCGCGAAACCGCCGGGACGCTCCGCGGGTCTCGATGATTCCTTGGTCGTGCATCGCACGTCCTTCTTTGCGTTCGGAGTCTTCACGGAGCAGATCTTTAGAGCCGAGCCGAATCTGAGCTGCGTTACGCCGTAATCCTTCCGCCTGGGCATGGTTCTCCGGCAGATCAGCTTCACGCTCCAACTCCGTGGCTGCCTCCTCCATGGCTGCGACCGACTCTAAACACCGTTGGCTGTCCGCCGCTTGGTTTTTACGGCACGCGCCGGTGACCCGCCAGTCGTTGGCGGCCGCCAACTCTACGAACGCAACGTTGTGGTCCATCCGTCCCAGGTATTCCCGGTGTAAGACGATCATGGTACGCAACGCTATCCGGCGCTGGCGCTCTGCAAAACGCCCGGACCACAGCCAATCCTCGCCGTAATTCCTGTCGAATTCCTCGCGATTGAAGGCGCCATCTCTTTCGAAGTCGTCCCAGTTCAGTGGCTGCAAAAAAATGTAGACATCTTCCGGGTACTGGTCTGTCATTCGGGTCAGCCTTTTGAGCAATCGCTCTCCAAGGTGTGCTGCCGCGCTACCGGCGAATAGCCATGCGAGGGGAGTCATGGGTGCGCCTCGCTATGGGGGAAGGGCGGGCCAGACGCCCGGCCAAGGATAGGTCCAGCCGCGGACCGAACGTTCACTTGTGTGAGGGCGAAATCGGAAAGGGGTAACGATTGGATCGTTTTCCCTTGGCTGGTTTCCTTAGTCATGGAATTCTATTTCCCCTTTCGTCCCGGTCTGGCGCTACTCTGCAACTCGCCGACCGCGTACAAGACCAATCGCTTGTTTTCCTCGCGCGTCAGCAATGCCCGGACGCCACATCAAAGAAGTGCCGGTCAGGCCCGTCGTTGATGACGTAGACTTCGGTCGTGCCCGCAGTCTTGCGGCCTTCGCAAATGGAACAGCCTTTTCCGTTTTCTCTCGATCTGGCCAACGCTCTGATTCCCGTTTCTCTCTGCGCGGCACCGCGCCAAGAGAATGATTGTATACACCATCATAGACATCAATGCAAGTCTATTATGGCGTGGACTAAATATTTTGGACATCCTTGGGCATGAAAGGCCCTTTGGCGTTTTGAGGACAAAGTTCCGGGGACGTGGGCTGGCGTTGACCGGCAGTCCCGGGCCCAGTAGAAAGAAGAGGTTTGCGCATTCAGGAAAGCGGCGCGCGGGCAGCTTTGGTTTGCCTGGGGTGTGGCGAGGAGGACCTTACAGCTTGATGGTCTTCATGTTGAGGACTTTGACGCACGCGGCGATCACCTGTCCGGGATCGTCGTTGTATTTCGATTTTGCCAAATCATGGATCAGCACGTGCGTCCGCTTGCGCACCCTCATGCTTACCCGCACCGTGGGCCGCGATGCAAGGGATTGCGCGGCCGGCGGTTCTTCCATGCGGATCAGCATTTCGGTTGCAATCTGCAACGCCCGGCCTTGCGACCCGTAGAGCGGCCCCGCCTTCTTGATCTCCCTGGCAGTCTGCTCATCCACCGTGTACTTGGTGATCACCACGTTGGAGGAGTCGCGCTTTTTGCCGATTTTTCTCTCGCGCTTCCAGTTGGTCATAAATTGATCAGGTAACCTTGGCGGCTTTTATCATGATTGCCCTGCCCCGGCTCCCTTCGCTATGACAGGTCATGTCTACGACATCGTAGACCATCGCCGTTCGCTCATTCTGGCACATCATCATGGACAACGTCAAGCGAGAAATGCTTTTCGGCATTAGAATTCTCTCAGCAAGTGCGGCTGCAACGCCCAGGCTCTATCCTTTCATTTACGTAACTATTTGAATACAAAAGCAATAATGGGATTTTCGGAAAGACAGAACACTGTGCGAATTCGTTCTTTCCCAACCGGGAATCCGGCATATCCTCCCTTCTGTGGGCCTGCCCTGCGTTGTTCGGTGAGCGAGCCCCGGAAAGCCGATGCGTCATTAAAGGGAGAAAAAGCATGAAGAAACTCACCAGAGTCATCGTCATCACTCTGTTGCTCGTGAGCTGTGGCTACCAGCCAGCCTTGGCAGAGGGCGGCCCACCCCCACTTTGTTATCCGAAGCCATGCCCGCAAAAGTAAGTTGCCCAATGTGGGGTGGCTGGGTTGATCTGTGGCTCCGAACCCGGCATTGGCATATGGCGATGGCTGCCCCAACTTCACTCGAGTCCATACAAACCCCGGAAGTTAAGTTTTCCGAAAAGGAGAAACAACGTGAAAACCATGATTCGTATCATTCTATCGAGCCTCTTGTTCACAGCCTGCGGCTCCACACCGGTATTGGCAGATGGCGGTGTGCCCCCGCTTTGTTATCCCAATCCATGTAGCCCCCAGAAGTAAGTTGTCCGATGTGGAGTGGCTGGGTTGATCTGTGGCTTCGAGCCGAGCCTTGGGCAGACCCAATCCCACTTCATTCAACTCCATTGCAAAACCCCGGAAATCAAGTTTCCCGAAAAAGGAGAAAATTAAGATGCAGACCATAATTCGTATCATCGTAGCGAGCCTCCTGTTCACAGCCTGCGGTTCCACACCTGTATTGGCAGATGGCGGCACCCCACCCCCACTTTGTTATCCCAATCCATGCGGCCCGCAAAAGTGAGGTTGTGAACTGTGAGTGGCTGGTTAGCGCCAGCGGGTCCGGCAAACCGATCTATCAACAAGAGGAGAAAAAATGAAGAACATCATCAAAATCATGCTGCTTACCCTGTGCCTGGGCGTTCCACTTAGCCCATTTTCACCATTACCAGATTCGTCTCCGATTCCGACCTGCTATCCCAACCCTTGCATTCCTCAAAATCATTTGAGGTTGTGAGCTTGTGAGTGGCTAGGTAGCGCCAGCGGGTTTTCCGCCAAACCAATCTGTCAACAAAGAGGAGAAAAAATGAAGAATATCACCAAAATCGTGCTGCTCGCCCTGTGCCTGAGTACTCCACTTGGCCCGTTATCACCACTATCAGATACCTTCCCAATTCCGACCTGCTATCCCAACCCTTGCATTCCTCAAAATTATTGAGGTTGTGAACTGTGAGTGGCTGGGATAATCTGGCCACTCACAGAAATGGCTATCATTGACAAAATTCTACAGCTGATGGGCGCCGTTCTCGGAGTCTGGCTGGCAGCCATTATTCTCAAGAGACAGGATCATCGAACGTTTCCGTTTTTCTTTATCTATATTGTTTGCTTCGTCTTGGTATTCGTGCTGCGATTCGCAGTCGTGAATGACTACCGCACGTATTTTATCGTTTTCTGGATCTCCGAGGCTCTTTATGCGGTATTCGCGCTGCTGGCGCTCCATGAGATATTCCGCCGGGTGTTCATGGCCTTTTATGTGGAGTTATGGTTCAAGCTGCTCTTCCCAATCGTTGTGGTCCTGGCATTGCTCATCACGGGCTGGGCGGCCTACCACGATCCTCCAGCCGGAGCAAGCCGCCTGATACGACTGGTCCTCTTCTTTGGATTGGCGGTAAATTTCATGCAGGTGTGCCTGGTCAGCCTGTTTATCTTTCTGGCTGACACGTTCAGGCTGCGCTGGCGCTTTGCCCCGTTGGGCATCTCCCTGGGCTTTGCGGTTTCCGCACTCGGGGCAACGGCCTATTATTGGGTCCGTTCCGAATTCGGAACAAGATTTGAGGCCCTCGCCAGATACGCCGGTCCTGTGGCATACATGTTGGCGATCGTCATTTGGCTGGATACGTTTTTGAGGCCGGAACCCGAGCCTGACTGGCTGTCTAAAGTCACACCGCGGGAATTGGCTGCAGCCATCCGGCGCGAGACAGAACTCTTGAAGAGATTTAGCGAAAGGTTTAAATGATTCTCTTGCTCGGGATTTTTGGAACGCTAGTTGCCATCTTCTTTTTTCAGGTCCTGGCCGTGTTTGCGAGCCGGGTTTCCAAGCGCACCTTTTATGACGTGCTGCCTTTTCTCCACCCGGACAACCCCGGATATCTGGAGGAGCTGTTCGATTCCGGCAAGGAAGCCGCGCTGGCCGACGCCCTGGGCAGGAAGCGGTTCCGAAGGGCGCAGATCAAGCGCATACGCCTGGCCCTTGAGTGGCTGGGACGCAGGGCCACCAACGCAGCCAGCTTTCAGGACTGGGGCGCCGCTGAGGCGAAAAGGACAGGAACAACTGGAAACCTGGAAGTACGGGCCGCCGCCGAGGAGCTGGAAGCCGCATGTTCCAGCTATCGCATGGCCGCCGGTGTAGTCCAGCGGCAATTGCAGCGCTGGCTTCTGCGGCTCTTCTTCCTGCCGTTCAGCGGCGTTCCTTTCTTCGCACCCTTGAAAACGATTGAGTCATTCGACTTGCTGCTCTCATACGAGAAGATCGAAGAGGCCGCCGTTAAGCTGGCACACGCTTGTGGGGGCGACTACTACGATCTGCTGGTCGAGGCACTTTAGGCGAAAGTGGTTGGTTCGTTGCCGGAAAGGTTGGCCGTTCTCTATTCCAATCGAAAGCGCGCTAACCTGTGCGAAGAATTACGTTACTGCCGGATGCGGTCGATCGAGCGGTCGAGCACGATCAAGGTGTCGGCATTCCCCAAGAGCCCATCAGATGAGCGTGAGGGCCGCCAGTCCCACGGCAGAGGCGGTGCCCAGAAGGTTGACCAGGTCATTGTTCAGGTATCCGCGTCTTTCCAGGGCTGCCCCCAGCACGGAATCGGCCAGCATTCCGAAAACACCCGCGCCGGCGATCATGACCGCCTGCGAGGCCGAGGCTAGTCCTAGAAGGAGGGAAGCGCCGGCTACGGTCGCGGCTGCCAGTACCGCTGCCAGGGTTCCGGCGGCGCTGACGCCGCCATCGGTTCCGGGCGTGACGTTCTTCCAGGTAGTTATCAGCACAGTCTTGCCGGGAAAGGCGGAGCCGATCTCGCTGGAAACGGTATCCGCAGCCGCCTCGGCCAGGGCTGCCAGCGCCAGTAGATAGCAGGAGTGGAAGTCTGGAAGGGCCAGAATCAGGCCAGCAAGGCTCAGATTGGCCATCACCTGAGAGGCCGATCGTCCGGAATGCGATTCGGATACCTGTAGTTGCTGTTTGCGCCGGCCCCCTATGCGGGTGGCTGCCAGTGTCAGCAGAAAGACGATCAGCAACGCCGCAAAGGCGCGCAGGTCACGGCTGGCCAGGATGAAGGCGATGACGGCCCCGGCCAGCATGCCCGAAGCGCTCACCCCTCGCGCGATGCGTCCAGCAATGGCAAAGGCCGCGGTAATCGCGATGGTCACTGGAAAGTTACGGCCCACGCCGTGAAATCCAAGAAATATGCTCAACAGCAGTGCCCCTGCGCCCAGGGACGCCAAGTCCGCTGCTCTGTTGTGTCGATGTTCACGGGAATCTCGAATTGTGTTGTCTCCTCTCAACAAGGCTGCAACCAAAAGCATTCCACCGCAAAGTACGCAAAGGGCGCGAAGGGAAGCCCGAACGATACCCAAGCTTTCGGTTTCTCTGCGCTCCCTGCGATCTCCGCGCTCTCTGCGGTTCAATCTTTTGATCTTCCTTTGCGTCCTTGGCGTACTTTGCGGTGGACTGCCTTCGATTTGCAAGTCCGCCCCTGGCGTGAAGCGCAGGTAACCTTATACAATGATCTTCACGTTCCAGCGACTTGACCCTACCGTTAAATAGGCGGAATAAGGAATGATTTCAGGTTTTCGGGCCGTTCGCGCGGTCCTGTTTTTTGCAGTTCTTGTGGTTCTGGTGGAAGGCTGCAGCAATACCTTTCGTCCTACGATCGTCTCTGTGCCGGGTAATAGCGGCGACCCGTCTTCACTCGCGCAGGCTGTGGTTCTGTCTACGAACCCCGGTGGTGGACCTGGCAGTGACACGCATATAGATGTCTCCGGCGACACCAACGTTGGGGTCGTGAATTTGGGGACGAACCCGGTGTTTCTGTCTAAGATCTCGAACAACCGCGCCCTGGCAATTAACAGTGACCAGACCGTGACTTCTTATCTTGCTTTGCTTCCCCAGAGCACGGCCATCAATGTCATCACCCAGCCCTCCGGTTCGCTCACCGGAGTTTCGGCGGCCGCCAGCAGTAATGGAAATATCTATGTGGCCAACAACGGTTCAAATAATGTCACGGTGATACCTGGCAACCAGAATGTGGCTACCGGAAACGTCACGGTGGGCTCGCAGCCGGTTTCCGTGGCCAGCAATGCCGCCAGCAATAAGGCTTACGTAGTGAATCGCGGCAGCAATAATGTTTCCGTGATCAATGCCCAGGATAATAGCGTGGCCGCCGCGGTCATTCCCGTGGATACCAGCCCCATCTGGGGCCTGGTCAGCACCGACGGACGGTTGCTTTTTGTTGTCAATCAGGGCAGCGGCACAGTGACGGTTATCGACACAGTGCTTGACATGCCGGTGGCGTCGCCGCCGATTACAGTCGGCTCTATGCCGAATTTTGCTTTTTATGACAACAAACTCAAGCGGGTCTATGTCAACAATTCCGGCAGCAATTCGATCTCGGTAATCAAGGCTGACGTGTTCGACCCGGCAAACTCAATTTTCCCGACACTGCTGGCGACCATCAATCTGAGCCCCGGCCCGCTGCCCACTTCGCTCACCGTACTGGCCGATGGTTCGCGGGCCTATGTCGCGCGCGGCGGATGCGCCGCTGGAATCAATCACATCAGCCTGCCGGCCTCGCTCGCCGGATGTACTGGAAACCTGGTCAGCGTTATCGATGCGGTGGGGCTGCGCGAGATGGGGACGGTGACGGTCGGCTCCGGAGCAGTCTCCATTGATGCCTCTTCTGACAGCAGCAAGGTCTT
>DATMNZ010000091.1:0-2641 GCA_035568495.1 Saccharimonadales bacterium (SeqCode)
TGGTTTCTGCCGCCATTACGGGTCGCGAAAGCCGGATATTCCTCACAAAAGGCGTTCTTATCCGTAACACAGCGCCCGAAGATAAGTCAATGGAGCCGCCATCCGCCCTCGACTCCTCTCCTGTGGCACAGGCACTCCTGCTTGTGGTCTTGGGTTCCTCTTCTCTACGCTACCTCAGCGCACTCTGCGTCTCTGCGTTAGGCTCTTCTTCTTTCTCATGGGACAGCCACCTACGCCCAATAATCCCGATCCAGCGTCCGATACTGAATCGCCTCGCTCAAATGCTTGCACTGGATGTCGTCAGAGCTGTCCAGGTCGGCAATCGTCCGCGCCACCTTCAGGATCCGGTCATGCGCGCGGGCCGAAAGCCCAAGCCGGGTAACCGCGTTTTCCAGCAACTTCTCCCCATCGGCATTAATCGCGCAGTGTTTCCGGATCATCTTCGGCGCCATCTGTGCGTTGCAATACGTCATTTTCTCCGCCCGGAAGCGCTCCGTCTGTCTCTGCCGCGCCGCGATCACCCGCGACCGCACCGCCGCCGAATCCTCCGACGAAGAGGGCGCCCGCAGCTCCTTGTACTTCACCGCTGGCACTTCAATGTGTATATCAATGCGGTCCAGCAGAGGTCCCGAAATCTTCGACACATACCGTTGGATCATCGGTGGCGTGCAGTGGCAATCATGCCCCGGGTCCCCAAAATATCCGCAGGGACACGGGTTCATTGCCGCCGCCAGCATGAACCGCGAAGGGAACGTCACCGAAATCGCCGCCCGCGCAATGGTCACACTGCCATCCTCCAACGGCTGCCGCATCACTTCCAAAACGTTCCGCTGAAACTCCGGCAATTCATCCAGAAACAACACGCCGTTGTGCCCAAGCGACACCTCGCCCGGCCGTGGCACCGCGCCTCCCCCAATCAGCCCGGCGTCGCTGATCGTGTGATGCGGCGAACGAAACGGCCGCGTTCCCAGCAACCCCGTTGCATTTTCCAGGATCCCCGCCACACTGTGAATCCGCGTAGTCTCAATCGCCTCGTCGAGCGACATCGAAGGCAGAATCGTCGGAATCCGTTTCGCCAGCATCGTCTTCCCCGCCCCCGGCGGCCCGATAAACAGAATATTGTGCCCACCGGCACACGCCACTTCCAACGCCCGTTTCGCCGCCTGCTGCCCGTGAACGTCCCGCAAATCCACGCTGTACTGCGCCGATTCCCGCAGCATCTGCTGCGCGTCCACGCGCACGCACTGGAACGATTCGGGCGAATTGATCAGGTCCACAGCCTGTGGCAGTGACTTTAGCGCGTACACCTCGATACCCTCCACCACAGCCGCCTCTTTCGCGTTACTTTCCGGCACCGCAACCGCCTTGATCCCGTTATCCCTCGCCGCAATCGCCGCCGACAACGCGCCGCGCACCGCCCGCACACTCCCATCCAGCGAAAGCTCCCCAAGAAACATCATCTGGTCCAGTGCCTTGCCAAAAAACTGCCCCTGGCACCCCGCAAGCCCCAGCGCCATGGGCAAATCAAACGCCGAGCCCTCCTTCCGCAGATCGGCTGGCGCCAGATTGATCGTCACTCCCTGCCCGTACGGAAAGTCAATTCCGCAATTCTTCAGCGCCGATTGAACTCTCTGTCGGCTCTCCTTCACCGCATTGTCCGGCAATCCCACCACATTGAAATCCTGAATTCGGCCCACACCCACATCCACCTCCACTAATACCAGGTGTGCATCAATTCCATAAACCGATGCGCTGAGAGTCTTGAAGAGCATAGGAGAGGGGGATCGACCCGTGTGGAGAATATATTAGTTTGCTACGATACGCCAGAGGTAAGAGATGGACCGCGGATGCAGGTCGTGCTGGCCCGTCACCGGAACGCCAGTGAAACGAGCGCCCTGTTTTTGCACAACCTGTGCCACGCTTTCTTTACTCCCTAGCTTTCCAAACGTATAGTGGAAGCACAGTTGGCAACACATCTCTAGTCCCTGTGAGGTTGGCCGATGGTGGGCATTATCATTCTCGTCGTCCTCGTCTTGCTGGTGCTCTTCGGCATCGGCATGTACAACAGCCTGGTGCGCCTCAAGGTCCAGTGCGACAACGCCTGGGCGGACATTGACGTCCAACTCAAGCGTCGCTACGACCTCATCCCCAATCTCGTGGAAACTGTCAAGGGCTACGCCGGCCACGAAAAGGGCACCCTCGAGGCCGTAATCAACGCCCGCAATCGCGCCATGAGCGCCACCGGCCCCGCCGACAAAGCCCAGGCCGAAAACATGCTCTCCGGCGCCTTGAAAAGCCTCTTCGCTCTTTCCGAAGCCTATCCCCAGTTGCGCGCCATCGAAAGCTTCACTTCCCTGCAAAATTCCCTCACGGAAATCGAAGACACCGTTCAGAACGCCCGCCGCTATTACAATGCCGTCGTCCGCGACCTGAACACGAAGATCCTCCAATTCCCCACCAACATCTTCGCCGGCATGCTCGGCTTCAAACAGCGCGAATTCTTCGAAGTCACTTCCGCCGCGGAGCGCGAAGCCCCAAAGGTCAGCTTCAGCACGCCCGGCGCGCCAACGGCCTGATCGCAATACCCGCACATCCCATGACCGTGCGCCCCACATTCAATCGCCGGCTCTCCCTGCTTGTT
>DATMNZ010000092.1:0-18408 GCA_035568495.1 Saccharimonadales bacterium (SeqCode)
CGTGTGCCCAAACGTCCCTCTCTGACCTTATTTAGCCCTCCATCCGCTACGCGAATCTCCTCTTCTTTTCTGCCATGGCCCTTGATCCGCTCCCTATGCACCCTTCCCTCGCCTTTGCCCAATCATTTGCGGAATCGCTGCGGCCAATTGTTTTCCCGATTCCAAATTCCACCGCCGATGTTATACTGCGGGCGCCTATGAAACCCAATCGAATCAGCCTGTTCACGCTTGTATTCTTTGCCCTGCTCGCATCCGCGGCCACCGACAACCTGAGCATCAAGCCCGGCCTGTGGGAAGTTACCACGTCAAGCGAGAGCAAAGGCGCTCCACCGGTGGATCCCGCCCGGAAAGCCGAGATGGAAAAAATGATGGCCAAAATGTCGCCGGAGATGCGGGCCCGGGTAGAAGCAGCGCAGAAGAAATCTCAGGCCCACATGGCGGGTCCGAACGTCCGGAAGAGCTGCGTTACGAAAGAAGATCTCAGCGGAGCGCTGGGTATGCCAAAAGAGGCCGACAAGTGTACCCGGACGGTCATCAAGGCCACCTCCAGCACACAGGAAATTCGCGTGGACTGCGCCCAGGGTGAACACAAGAGCAGTGCGCTGCTGCGCGTCACCGCCACTAACTCTGAAAACTGGAGCGGCACAATGGACACCACTATAGCTGCCGCCGGGAAAGACATCACCGTCAGAACTAACATGAGCGGAAAGTGGCTGGGTGCCGACTGCGGTGACGTCAAACCATTGTCACACAAGTAAACTGCGGACATCCGCCTACGCGCCCTCCAGTGACGGGTAATCCGTATACCCGCGATGGTCGCCGCCATAGAAGGAAGATTTCTGGGGAACGTTAAGCTGCGTTCCGCCCCGCTGGAACCGGATTGGCAGATCGGGATTCGCCAGAAACAGCACGCCAAAGGAAACCATATCGGCGTCACCGGTGGCCAAGGCCGCGTTGGCGGTGTGCAGATCGTAGCCGCCATTGGCGACCAGCGTACCGCGAAATCTTGCGCGCATCAGCGGACTGACTCGTCCCAAGGGGCCCGGCTCTTCCGCCACTGGCTCCACCACATGAAGATAGCCAATCTTCAAATCGTTAAGTACGGAGGCGGCATGGACGAAAGTTTTATGCGGATCAGAGTCGCTCATGGTATTGAATGTGCCGGTAGGTGAAAGCCGGACACCCACGCGATCACTTCCCCAGACGCCGGCTACCGCTTCGGTGACCTCACCCAGGAAGCGAACGCGATTCGATACCCCTCCGCCATACGCATCGGTCCTCTTATTTGTGCCATCCCTCAGAAACTGATCGACCAGATAACCGTTGGCAGCATGAAGTTCCACGCCATCGAACCCCGCTGCCTTCGCGCGCTGCGCGCCCTCGGCGAAGGCGCGCACGATTTCCGGAATCTCGGCGATTTCAAGGGCGCGGGGCGTTACAAACTTTTGCGGCCCGTCGAATGAGAAGACCTCGCCCTCGGCGGCGATGGCAGACGGCGCAACCGGCAATGCGCCACTGGGCTGCAAGGCGGGATGCGAAATGCGCCCCGCGTGCCAGAGTTGCAGGAAGATCCGTCCGCCGCGCCGGTGCGTTGCGGCGGTGATTCTCTTCCATCCGGCAACCTGATCATCGCTATGGATTCCCGGTGTCCCCGGATAGCCAATTCCCTGGAGTGAGACCTGGGCGGCTTCCGTCACCACCAAGCCCGCGGACGCGCGCTGCTCATAATACGTCGCCATCAATTCCGTGGGCACATTTCCCTGCCCGGCGCGGTTGCGCGTCATAGGGGCCATCATCATGCGGCTGGAAAGTTTGAGGCTGCCGAGTTGATACGATGAAAACAGGTCCAGCGATGAGGTCATGCAGACGGTCTCCTTTTGCAATCAATGCCAGATGCCAACATGCTTGCCGTAAATTCTGCCGGCGCGACTTGTATGTGCGCCGTGCAAATTAATAGATGTGCGTCCGCGCGGGCGCGATGCAAAAATCATCCCGGTCTCGCGGCTTGACGCCCATCCTGCAGGAAGTGTTGGCATCCTGACCATACGGACTAATATTACTATCTCTGATCGGCGATCACGGGCCTTCCATTTCTAAAAGTTTCTGAAAGCGGCATTCAGGACGAACAGAGGCTTTGGGTTTTCTCCGTATCACCGTGCCCGAAAATTCTCTCAGCCCGAGACGAATTGGGACGCGCCAACAAAACCTTTGCAACACAGCGCAACGAGTTGCAACGAAAACCTTTGCAACACAGAGGAACAGAGGAAACAGAGGTTTTTGGGGTTGTGAAGTGGCGGAAAAATCGTCGCAAGCCGCCGAGGGTTTTTGAGCGTTAGGAATACAGAGGAACAGCGGGAATTTCCTCTGTTCCTCTGTGTTGCAAAGGTTTTCGTTGCAACTCGTTGCGCTGTGGTGCAAAGGTTTTGTGACAATTCGTTACGCCATGATCTCCACGGCGTTTTTGATTGCGGCCCAGATCCAGCCTGTTTGCCGCCGGAAGCGATGCCACGATAACATTACAGGCTTGCACACCGGCGCCGCATCTAACAGCCCGCTGTGACCGAGGAGAAGCACCTGATGAAGAAGTTCTGCCTGTTGGCCGCCGTTCTGTTTTTCGTTTCTTTTTCCGCCGCCCAGAACACGAAGGAAAGCCTGCAGGTGGATGCCACCGACGCGCCCCGCAATATTCTGCACTCCACGCTGACCATACCGGCAGCGCCCGGCAACCTTACGCTGGTGTATCCGAAATGGATTCCCGGCAACCACCGCCCCACTGGCCCGATCCACAACATGGTGGGGCTGCACATCCGGGCCGGAGGCAAGGACCTGGAGTGGCAGCGCGACCTGGTCGACATGTATGCCTTCCATCTCACGGTCCCCGAAGGCGTCAAAGAATTGCAGGTTTCTCTGGATACGATCACCTACAACGGCAAGAGTTCGACTTCATCTTCCAAGGTAATGGACCTGCTCTGGAACCAAGTCATCCTCTATCCTTCATCCGGTAGCCTGGAAAACGTTATCATCACAGCTTCGATACGGCTGCCTGAAGGCTGGAAGTTCGGCACCTCGCTCGAGCCGGCGCAGCAGTCGGGCGACACCGTGGTCTTCCAACCTGTGAGCATGGGCGACTTGGTCGATGCACCACTGATCGCCGGGGCCCATTACCGGCAGGTGCAGCTCAGCAGGTCCGGCGAAAAGCGGCCCAACGTCATGGACATGGTGGCCGAAACCGAAGCCGCGCTGCAGATGCCGGCCAAAGACCTGGCCAGCTATCAACAACTGGTGGACGAGGTCATCCAGCTCTTCGGCGCCCGGCACTACGAGAAATATCATTTCCTGGTCACGCTGAGCGACGAAACCGCGCATCATGGCCTGGAGCACCATCAGTCGAGCGACAATGGCACCGCCGAAGACATGTTCAGCAACCCGAACTCGCACAACCTGGAAGCCGATCTGCTACCCCATGAGTTTGTACACTCGTGGAATGGCAAGTTCCGCCGCCCACTGGGCCTGATCGTCCCGAATTACCAGAAGCCCATGCAGGGCGACCTGCTATGGGTCTACGAAGGACTCACCGATTACCTGGGCGATATTCTTGCGGCGCGCACCGGTCTGCGTTCCACCGAACAATGGCGCGAAAACGCCGCCTACACCGCGGCCATGCTCGATCACCGCGCGGGGCGCACATGGCGTCCGCTGCAAGATACCGCCACCTCGGTGCAAATTGCCTTCAACGCGCCCGCCCAGTGGACCAACTGGCGGCGCACCGCTGACTACTATCCCGAGGGCTTCCTGATCTGGCTGGAAGTCGACACGTTAATCCGCCAGCAGACCAGAGGACAGAAATCGCTCAACGACTTCTGCAAGAAGTTCTTTGGAGGCGTCGACACCCCGGCCATGGTCGTTCCTTATCAGTTCGAAGACGTGGTCAAGACCCTCAACGAGATTGCGCCTTACGATTGGGCGAAGATGCTGCGCGAGCGGCTCGATTCGAAATCCCCGCGCGCGCCCCTGGGCGGAATCGAAAACGGCGGCTGGAAGGTGGTCTACACCCTGCAGAGAAATGCCACCATGGAAGCCCGCGAAAAGACCAGCGAGGCCCTGGATCTGAGCTTTTCCCTGGGACTGATCGCCGACAAAGATGGCGTGATCATCGACGTAGTTCACGGATCGCCCGCCTATACCGCCGGCCTGGGGCCAGGCATGAAGCTGGTGGCCGTCAACACGCGCAAATACTCAAAAGATGTGGTCCGCGCCGCGCTGACCACCAGCATGAACAGCCAGCAGCCCGTCGCCTTGCTGGCCGAGAATGCCGGGTTCTTCAACACCTATACAGTTGATTACCACGAAGGAGACCGCTATCCCCATCTGGCGAGGACCGAGGGAAAGGCCGACCTGCTGGGCGATATCATCAAGCCACTGGCGGGTCAGTAGAAAACCAATCTCACCACGGAGGCACGGAGAAAAACAAAGAAAGAGGTATTTGGTATTCGGTAGTTGGTATTTGTTGACTGACCGCGGCATTACCGAATCTGGCCGGCCCTGTGGTTAGTCAGAGATCAAAAACAAATACGAAATACCACGTACCAAATACCCTCTTCTGTTTTTCTCCGTGACTCCGTGGTGAATCTTTGTTTCTATTTTTTCTTCGCCGGAGGCGCGCTGTTCTGCAACGACTTGGGGTCCGACATGTTCCTGGGCGATGCTTTTTGCAAAGCGGAAATCATCACTTGGGCCGAGGCCGGGGTACTGACTGCGTGCTGGAGGACGATCTGCCTCGCCGTGACTTCCCTGCCATAAACCTTTTTGTTGGCGCTGCCATCCTGCCGCAGCGTTGAGCCTTCCAGGGAGACGCCGGCAAACAATCCGCGGGAACGCGAATAGGTCAGAATTTCGGCATGCATCAGCACGTCGGTGGCGGCTTCGGCATCGCGGCCTTTCGGGCCGATGGCGGCCGAGGCATCCGCGCCCAGCTTGACTTTGCTCTTCAAGATCGATTCCACACCCTTGGGATTCACAACCAACAAGACAAAATCCGTCGCCTGGCCGCCCAGTTGGAAGCCGATATTCCCGCCTTCCAGCGCATAGAGCGCGGGCGGGCCCCACGGGCCGGTAAAGGTGGCTCCACTGCGGCACGACATCGCGCCCCGGCCATAACTGCCACCGATTCCGATCGCCAGCTTCTTCACCGACGGCACCACGATGACGCACTCCGAGCGGTCAAGGATACCCCGCGGAATGCTGTCAGGGATGTTCAGTATCTCAATCAGGACCTCTCCGGCATGTTTCAGCCGGTCTTGTTCATGTCCTTGGGCCATCATCAGACTTGTGGAGCACAGCACAGCAGCAACGGGAATTAGCAGCTTCTTCATAGGTTTTCGCCTCCGAACGATACTTTATTTTATATGCTAGCCACAGGAAAACCACCACGGAGAGCTTTCAACACCTATAATAAGACTGTCTGACTCAACATTCAATTTCACGGCGCATGCGGGTCGTGGCGGCAAGCCTGTTGGCTGCATAGAAGCGTGGCGCGGCAGCACGCAGAAACGACCCATGAAAGAACATTCTAAAGTTCGCAAAATTGCTTTTCTAGGCGATTATTTGCCCCGTAAGTGCGGCATTGCCACGTTCACGTCAGATTTACTCACATCGGTAGCGGCTGCGCATCCTCAGAGCCAGTGTCTCGCGGTGGCGGTCACCGACATTAAAGGCCGCTACGAGTATCCCGAAGTGGTGCGCTTCGAGATTGACGAGCAGGATTTGTCCTCGTATCTGCGGGCCGCAGACTTCCTCAACATCAGCAACGTGGATATCGTCTGCCTGCAGCACGAATTCGGTATTTTTGGCGGGCCCGCCGGTGGACACATCCTCGCGCTGCTGCGGGAATTGAGAATGCCGATTATCACCACGCTGCATACCGTTTTGCGTGAGCCCAAAACCGAACAACGGCGCGTGATGCAAGAGTTGATCTCGCTCTCGACCCGGCTGGTGGTCATGGTAGAGCGCGGCCGCCAGATGCTGCAGGAGGTTTACCATGCGCTCCCGTCGAAAATCGACCTGATCCCTCATGGCATTCCCGACGTAGGGTTCGTCGATCCAACGTATTTCAAAGACCAGTTCGGGGTGGAAGGCAAAGTGGTATTGCTCACCTTTGGCCTGCTCTCGCCCAACAAGGGGATCGAGTACGTGCTCGACGCTTTGCCCCGGATATTGGCGGAGTTTCCCGACACCGTCTACATTGTCCTGGGCGCTACCCATCCCAATGAGTTGCGCGAGAACGGCGAAGCCTATCGCCTCAGCCTGGAAATGCTCGCCAAGAAGAACAAACTGGAAAAGAACGTCATCTTCTACAATCGCTTTGTTGAGCTTGAAAATCTGAAAGAGTTTATTGGCGCCGCGGACCTTTACATCACCCCTTACCTCACCGAGGCGCAGATCACCTCGGGCACGCTGGCCTATACGTTCGGCGCGGGCAAGGCGGTGATTTCCACACCGTACTGGCACGCTACAGAGTTATTGGCGGGCGACCAGGGCGTACTCGTCCCCTTCGCTAACGCCGCCGCCATTGGGGACGCAGTGACTGCCTTGCTGCGCGACGACACCCGCCGCCATGCCATGCGCAAGAACGCCTACCGCCTTGGCCGGGAAATGGTCTGGAGCAACGTGGCGCAGATGTACATGCGCTCGTTTGAATTATCGCGGATTGAAGGGTCGGAGCGGTCGCGAAAATCTCTGGCTACCAAGATGCTCGACCAGAAGCCCCGTGAACTGCCGGTGTTGAAATTGAACCACCTCGCGCGCATGACCGATTCAACGGGAATCTTCCAGCATGCCATCTTTAGCGTCCCGAATTTTTCCGAAGGCTATTGCACCGACGATAACGCCCGCGCGTTCATCCTGGGAGCGCTGCTAAGCCAGTTGGGAGAGGAGCCGGAGCAGGTCCGCACACTGGCCTCCACCTACGCCGCTTTTCTCTATCACGCGTTCGATATCAAAACCAAACGCTTTCACAATCACATGAGTTTTGAGCGGCGCTGGCTCGACGAACAAGGGTCAGAGGATTGCCAGGCGCGAGCGCTCTGGGCGCTGGGCGTGGGTGTCGGGCGCTCCCCCTATCGCAGCTTTCAGATCATGGCGGGACAACTGTTTACCCTGGCGCTACCGGTGCTGATGGAATTTACTTCGCCACGCGCCTGGGCCTTCGGGCTGATCGGCATCAATGAGTATCTGCGCCGCCTGCGCGGTGACAGCCTGGTGGACCAAACCCGCGAGACACTCACGGCCCGCCTCATGCAACTTTTCAAAGAAAATGCCCGGCCCGGGTGGCGCTGGTTCGAAGACAGCCTGTCGTACGACAATGCCAAACTTCCGCACGCCCTGATTCTGAGCGGGCGCGTCGCCGGAAACCCCGCGATGGTGGAACTAGGGCTGGAGGCCCTGCGCTGGCTGACGGAATTGCAAATCTCCGCACAAGGCCACTTCCGCTCCATTGGCACCAACGGCTTCTATCACCGGGGTGGCGAACGCGCCAACTTTGACCAGCAGCCCATTGAGGCGCAGGCTATGGCCTCGGCATGTCTTGAGGCCTACCGCGCCACATCGGATGTGTGGTGGTACGAACAGGCGCAATGCGCCTTTGACTGGTTCCTCGGCTGGAATGATCTGGGAGTGGAACTCTACTCTCCCAAAACCGGCGGCTGCCGCGATGGCTTGCACGTGGACCGGGTCAACCGCAACCAGGGGGCCGAATCCACTTTGGCCTTTTTGCTCTCCCTGGCGGAAATGCGCCTGGCGCAAAATATGCGCGTAAGCTTTAAGGAACCGATAGCCGTCGAAGAAGAATAACCGCGGCCTGTCACTTCTCTGGAAGAAGCAACTTATGTCACTGCAACTCACGCGCACCTCCACCATTCTCAGACCCGCCCAGTCGCGCGTTCTTTTGCGCCCTTTCAATCCCGGTGACGCCGCGCGGGTGCGTGGAATCGTGACCAGAATTTTGTCGCTCCCCGAAGACCAGGTCGGCCCTCTTCTGGACGAAGTTTCCGCAGAATTCTCAAAGCGCCACCAACAGATACACACAGTCTTTCAGCAACGATTTGAACAGGTAAGCGCGCTGCTGCCCCTGGACTGGCAACTTTCAGGACAGCGGCAGCTCTTGATCGGCTCCTATTTCCTGGCCGAGTACTCGCTCGAATCTGCCGCGCTGTTCAATCCCTCCATCGTTCCCCACCCTGACCAGACAGACCTGCCGGCCGGCGCTCTGCGCTTTGTTCTCAGCTTGCGCGCCACCGGCGAAGGGCATATTTCTTCCATCACTTTTCGGACGGGCGTCATCCACCCCGATCGCCGGATTGAAGTGCGGACGCCCACCGGCTTCCTCACCGAGCCGCGTCAGGTCCCCAACCTGCGGTACGAGAAGGCGCTGTTTGCGCGAAAACTCGCTGAGTTGGGGTTGAGCAGCGAGTTCAGCCAGCGAGTGATCAACGGGCTCAGCGAGTCGTTTGGGCTGGAAGAGTTGCGAGTCCGCCTGGAAGCCGAAGTGAACCAGTTTCGGCTGAAGGCGTACCGCCTGCCGGAGGGGACGGGACGCCAGGAGCAGAATGCCGCCCAGGAAATTTGGATGCTGGCCCGCTCCAACTACGAAGTGCAATTCCAGCCAGAGCAGCAGTTATCGGAACGCATTATTTTCCCGGCTACTCCCTCGCAGCAAAACGGCATTGAAGACGCGCGCTTCGTCCGTTTTCAGAACGATGACGGCACGCACATTTACTACGCCACCTTCACGGCCTTCGATGGCCGAGTGATCATGCCGGAGTTGGTCGAAACCTCCGACTTCCTCCTCTTTCGATTCATTACCTTGAATGGTCCGGCCGCCCAAAACAAAGGCATGGCCCTCTTCCCCCGGAAAATCAACGGCTGCTATGCCATGCTTTCCCGCCAGGACAACGAGAACATCTACATCATGCTCTCCGACAACGTCCACTTCTGGAATGAACGTAAATTGATCGTCAAACCTGCTTTCCCATGGGAACTGGTCCAGATCGGGAACTGCGGCTCCCCCATAGAGACCGAGGCCGGCTGGCTGGTCCTGAGTCACGGGGTTGGCCCGATGCGCAAATACTGCATCGGCGCGTTCCTTCTGGATCTCAATGACCCGAGCAAGATTATCGGGCGGCTGCGGGAGCCCTTGATTAAGCCCAACGAGAGTGAACGCGAAGGCTACGTGCCGAATGTTGTTTATACCTGTGGCGCCCTCGTCCACAATGGGGAGCTGATTGTCCCTTATGCCATGGCCGATCATGCTACCGGCTTCGCGACCATCCCGCTCGCTGACGTTCTGGGGGCCATGCATCCGGAAGGTTGCTGAACGGCATGACCGTTACCCACCAGAGAAAAAGAGTGGCGGTGCTGTCGCCAGTGGCTTGGCGAACGCCTCCACTGCACTATGGCGCCTGGGAAACGGTGGCCGGCAACATTACCGAAGGGCTCATTGCGCGAGGCTGGGATGTGACTCTGTTCGCCACCCGGGATTCTGTGACTCGCGCTCATCTTCATGCAGTGGTAGACCGGGGATATGAGGAGGACCGCTCGGTCGATCCCAAAGTGGCTGAGTATCTCCACATCTCTGAGGCGTTTGAGCACGCGTCTGAGTTTGACCTCATCCACAGCCACTACGACTTCATGGCCTTGACCTACACCCGGCTGGTCAAGACGCCGGTGCTGACGACTGTCCACGGGTTCTCGTCGCCCAAGATCATGCCCATCTATGAGAAGTACCGCGACGGATATTTCGTTTCCATCAGCGATTCAGATCGCGCGCCCGGACTGAATTACCTGGCAACCGTCTATAACGGAATCGACCTCGCGCTGTATCCATTGCAGGAATCCGGCGGGGAAGACCTAATCTATCTAGGCCGCATTCACCCGGATAAGGGCGTCCAGCTGGCCATTGAGGTTGCGCGCCTGAGCGGCCGGCGTTTGATCATTGCAGGCATCATTCAGGATGAAGTCTATTACCGGGAAAAGCTCAAGCCGCACATGGATGGTCAAAATATTTGCTACATAGGGCCGGCCGGGATTGCGGAAAAAAATGAATTGTTCTCGCGGGCCTGTGCGTTGCTTCATCTGAACACCATCCCCGAGCGCTTCGGTCTGGTGCTGGCGGAAGCCAATGCTGCCGGTGTGCCGGTGATCGCCATGGACCTGGGCTCGTGCCGTGAGGTCATCGAAGACGGCAAAACCGGCTTTCTGGTCAACAACGCCCAGGAAGCGGTACACGCGCTGGAGCGCCTTCCTGGAATCGATCGTCGCGCCTGCCGCCGGCGCGTTCAACAACATTTTTCTATCGAGACTATGGTCGAGGGATACGAGCGGGTCTACGCAACGATCTTTGATTTGAGAGAACGCGAGAAAGAAAAGAGACAGTCATGAAGGCCGACATTGTCAGACGCTATAGCCACAACCCCATCCTGACGAAGCAAGACATTCCCTACCCAGTCGAAACCGTTCACAACGCCGCGGTCGTGAAACATGAGAACGAATACATCATGCTCTTCCGTTCCCATTTGCGTACCGGCCGGTCGATTCTTGGTTTGGCCCGCAGCCATGATGGATTTCATTTTGCCGCCGATCCCCAGCCCTTTCTCACGCCCGCACAGGACGGCCCGTTTGCCGCCTATGAAGAGTTCGGCGTTGAAGACCCGCGCATGACCCGGCTGGAAGGAGAATACATCATCACCTACAGCGCGTACTCGCGCCATGGAGTGCGGATCGCCCTGGCCAAGACGAAAGATTTCAGTACGGTAGAAAGGGTATCGCTCATCACTCAGGCCGATTATCGAAACACGGTCATCTTTCCCGAGAAGTTTGATGGACTCTATGCCCGGCTGGACCGTCCTCATTCTGAAATCGCCCCTTGGTCCATCTGGATTTCCTATTCTCCGGACTTATATTTCTGGGGCCAATCGCAGCTCATCATGCGGCCGGTGCAGTATCACTGGGACGAAATGAAGATCGGTCCGGGAGCGCCCCCAATCAAGACCGGCCATGGATGGCTTTCCATCTATCACGGAGTCTTCAAGACCATGGATGGATCGGTCTATCGCTTAGGGGTTGCCCTGCATGATCTGCAGGACCCGGCCAAGATCATCGGGGTAGGCGACTCTTGGATTTTGCAGCCGGAAGATCCCTGGGAGCTGACTGGATATGTCCACAACGTGGTCTTCACCTGTGGGGCAGTACCTGAGGCCGATGGCACGGTGAAGATTTACTGGGGCGCAGCCGACACGGTCATGTGCGTTGGCGAAGCGAACCTGTCAGACCTGGTCGCCCTATGCCTGGATCATGGCAGGCCGGCCAAGTAAACAGCCGCGATGTCTCTTATAATTGGATAAATCGGAATTATGGAGCGGCAAATGCAATTCCTTCATGAAAGCCTGGTCGAACTCATCACCCAGACATCCACCAACCTGCCTCCCGATGTGCGGCAGGCGATGGGTCTGGCCATAGAGCAGGAAACGCCAGGAACCCAATCCTCGCAGGCACTGAACATTATCGCTTCCAACATCGACATGGCCACCCAGGATGAAGGGCCGATCTGCCAGGATACCGGCATGCCAACCTTCGTCGTGCATACACCGGTTGGTGTGAATCAGATTGCGATCAAGAAGGCCATCCGTGAGGCGGTCGCCGAAGCCACTAAGCGCGGCAAGCTCCGCCCTAACTCGGTGGATTCGTTGACGGGCAAGAACAGCGGGAACAACTTGGGCGTGGAGACACCCGTGGTCCACTTCGAACAGTGGGAAGAGGACGACATCGAAGTGAAGCTGATCCTTAAAGGCGGTGGCTGTGAGAACAAGAACATCCAGTATTCACTGCCTTGCGAACTCGATCACCTGGGGCGAGCAGACCGCAATCTGGAAGGCGTGCGCAAATGTATTCTGCATGCGGTTTGGCAGGCGCAAGGGCAAGGATGCGCTCCGGGTGCGCTGGGGGTGTGCATCGGCAGCGACCGTGCCCACGGCTATGTACTGGCCAAAGACCAGTTGTTCCGCACCCTGGATGACGTGAATCCGATACCGGAGTTGGCCCGGCTGGAATCTGAAATCATGGCGGAAGCCAATCGCCTCGGCGTAGGAGCGATGGGCTTTGGCGGCAAAGTCTCGCTCATCGGGTGCAAGATTGGGGCCGCCAACCGGCTGCCTGCCAGCTTCTTTGTTTCGGTAGCCTACGACTGCTGGGCTTACCGCAGGCTGGGCATACGCCTGGATACGGATAGCGGCGCCATCAAGAGCTGGATCTACCGCGATCCGGAACGTCCGGTGGAACGGATGGCCCAAGGCGAGGGTTTCCCGCTCACCGGGCGCGAAGTCGTGCTTCGCCCCCCGCTCACCGAAGCAACAGTGCGCGCCCTGAAAGTGGGCGACGTGGTGCTGATCAGCGGCGACGTCTACACCGGACGAGACGCCGTGCATGCTCATCTGGCGAAGAATCCTCCACCCGTGAACTTGCAAGGCGCGGTCCTCTACCATTGTGGGCCAGTCATGCTAAAGCAGGGCGAGCAATGGACCGTGAAAGCCGCAGGCCCCACCACCAGCAGCCGCGAAGAACCCTACCAGGCAGGCATCATTCACAACTATGGCATACGTGCGATCGTCGGCAAAGGAGGTATGGGCAAGAAGACCCTCGCCGCCCTCAAGGAAGATGGAGCTGTTTATCTGAATGCCATCGGCGGCGCCGCGCAATACTATGCCCGTTCCATCGAGAAGGTGCTGGAAGTCCACCTGATGGAATTCGGAATTCCTGAAGCCATGTGGCATTTGCGGGTCAACAACTTTGTCGCCATCGTCACCATGGATGCCCACGGCAATAGCTTGCATGCCGTCGTAGAAAAAGAAACCGGGGCGCATCTGGCCGAGTTGGAAAAGGTCTGAAGGAACTCTGGTTTTCCCTTTGTACTACTTCCCCTAGAATCTCGCGGCCCACATCGATTCCTGGAGCAACGGCGAATCCGATTCCGATTCGCGTTAATTCGCGTTCATTCGCGGCTAAATTGCCTTTGTAAGTCCGCGCTGGTAGCGGACTTCGTTGACCGTTACACCCCACACCGAATCAGTTCGGCGCTGGCCATCGGGCGCCCACCGATCGATTCGATAAAAGCGCTCCGCGCGAACGTTGCCCGCCAGGACCCACAGAAGCGCATTTCGGAACCCGCGTGCGAAAAGGCTGGCGCGAGCGGCCGACACCAGGGCCATGCCGATACCCCGGCCCCACTGTTCCGGCTCCACATAGAGTGCGCACAGCTCTCCATACTCCGCTACGTCCGGATCACGCGACGGGGCCGTGGTGGCAAACCCGTAGATCAACCGTTCCTCGGCCGCGACGATCGTCTGTGGCTTGAGAGGATCAACGGTCGCGAAATCATATTTTTCCGCTCGATCTTCGGGCCGGAGTTGATCGAGGTAGTCACCCGGAAGCAACGTCCGGTAGGCCACCTGCCATGACCGGACATGCACACGGGCCACGGCGATTGCGTCCTCTGGTTCGGCTGGTCGAAGCAGCATGTTCAAGTATGGCATGAATGCCAGGGTACACGGCGTATGGGAAGCTACAACTACCCCCTAATCTCAGAGGACGCCGAAAGCGCAGAGTGACGCAGAGAAATACAAAACATAAAGAAGCGATGTCATCCCGAAGGCCGTCAAGAGCGCGCGCCTTCTTCAGCGCGCGAGTAGGGCTTGCCCTGAGCTTGCCGAAGGGACTGATGGACCTTGTGTTCGTTGATGCTGCCGTGGAACTTGACCCTGACGATTCGAGGACGTAATTTGATTCTATGAACTACGGTGGACGCATCACCATGGAACCCGATAAACGCGGCGGAAAAACCTGCATTCGGGGGCTGCGCATTACCGTCTAATTCCGAGAAAACGCTGCGGACGGACTCGGCTTGTGATGAAACATTGTGCAACGCCAATAGAAAGGGACTGTGTGCAGAAAATTCAGAGCCAAATTTTATGCCGCGGGGCAGAATATTTTGTACCTTTCCCGCAAGAAAAGAGGCCATTAGACGGAGAGATGGCCGGAGGCGCGGTGGATGCCCCCAACTGCTGAACGCAAAGGTATGCCGCCAAAGCTCATCTACTTGGACACAAACCTCTGGAATGCTCTATGCGACCAAAGCGTGAGTCCGGCACGGGTGGTCGAAGGCTTGGCATCGCAGAATGCTCGCCTGACTCTCGGCAATGAGGCCGTATACGAGATGGCGAAGACGTTCCGGGATTCCGGGGACGAAGGGCGAGCGCGAGGGATGGCGCTTTTCTCGCATGTGTATCAGTATCTCGCAGGACAAATTCCGTTCGTCCGCGTAAACATGGAGCTAGTGGCAGCCGAGATGTGGGCACTTCAACGAGGCTCGTCCATGCCCGAGACTCTTCTGAGCCCCGACGACTATGCGACGACCCGAGCGGAGCTCGAAAACCTGGCACATGGGGAACTGAGCCAGCGTGTCATGGAGCATATCGAGTGGCGAGTGGCCTCTGCTGAGGCGACTCGCTCGGGGCAGATTGCTTACCTTAAAGACTGGCCGGATGTGAAACGGCAGTTGACTAACGTATCGCCCGAGCAGTTCCCGCAGTGGCTCGACGTGGAGTTACGAAGTCAGTCCTCCCGAGAACATCTGGCAGGGCAGATCAAAGAACACTTTCCAAAGGCTACGCTTGAGGAGACGGCTGAGTGGGCGCAAGCTCTCTTGGGCTCTCCGATTGGCCGCGTCGCTAAAGCCATCGTGCGGCGGATGCTCTACTACAACTGGCGGTGCGCTCATCGTGAATCGGTCAGTAAGGACATTTACTTCGATTCAAACCATATCCTGAATGCGAGCTACGCGGATGTGTACGCAACAAAGGAATCGAAGCAGGCGGAGTATGCTCGGCTGCTGCTGACTCCATCGACCCGAATCGCTATCTACGACGGAGTGCAGGGCATCGAGCAATGGTTAGTAGAACAAGCCGCGACTGATTTGATAGGCGATGGGGATTAGGTAAACGATACGTGGCACAATGAAGCAGGAACACCATTATGCAAACGTCAAAAGCAGCGAGTGTATCGGTTGATGAAGTCAGCGACTTCTATTGACGCTTTCTGTCGCGTAATGCGAATTACGCCTGCATTTCAGGCGATTCAAAAGGGAAGACGGGACAGACTGAGAGCCTGTCGGAAAGAAAAGTTTTTGAACGAAGAATCAATCATTTACAAAAATGGTCTGCGCCGTAACTTGTTGATTCTTCGTTCGGAAAATCCTATCTCCGACAGCTCCTGATCTGAGCGATTATTTTTTGAGAAGAGCGCATAAAATTCCAACTTGCCGCGACCAAACCGGTATGTAATTCCAGGGATTGCCAATAACATTACCCAGCGTGGGGTTGATCGTTGAGGAGCCTTCTCGGTGGAAACCGACCGGCTCACCTATTGCGGCTGGTCCGAGAAATCTCAGTCCTGCCGAGGTTCAGTTGTTGGGCTGGAGACTGATGAACCATCCACATTTATCTGGTCGTGGTCCCTGCACGAGAGCGCTAGAATACGGGACAGCCTGACCGAGGCCAGAACCCTGCCCATGCGTTCCCTTGTCCAATTCTCCGTTGCAAAAGCACAATCTCTTTGCTGCAAACAAACTACGTGGACAAAGGGAATCCGCATATTCGAGAGCCTTGAGGCCATGAAGGCCGCCGTTCGAACAATTGAGCATGTCTCATACCTACCGCAAACCAAGCAGAGTCCACCAGTCTTGAGAGCCATGCAAGACCCGGACAATGGAAATCCCTTTTGGCCGAGGCCGATAGAAAATGAGAAAGTTCTCGAAGCCCTTTACCGGCCATTTGCGAAGTCCATCCAGGTCAGGGCGACGCAGTTTCAAAACCGCTGGCATCCTGGGATGACGGCTTAAGAAGGCAAAGCTTTCCTCAGTTTGAAGCAAAAAACGCTCCGCCACTTCCAACCCAGCGTTATCGAAGAGGTAGATATAGTGCCGGACCAAATCTCGCTTGGCAGCGGAGTGCTTGTGGACTACCATCATGCCCGGCGGTTTTGCTTCTTGCGGCGTTTGATTTGCGCCATCGCTTCTCTTCGAATATCGGCCCAGTCCTGCCGCGTCAACGGAGTTTGTTCACTTTGAATCCCTTCGAGCAGCAACGCCTCCAATTGGCCCCCGGCCTTCCGCTTTTCATCTTCGCGAATCAACTCACGGACATACTCGCTGGCGCTGCTGTACCGGCCCTGGGTAATCTGTTTATCGACAAAAGCTTTGAGTAAGTCAGGAAGAGAAATGTTCATGGTCTGCATGATGCTAGCCGGTATCCTCAATAGTAAGTTACGATGAATAGCAATTTTTGTCAATTCTTGCCATGCAATGGTTGAGATCGCAGATGACCTGGCGACCCAACGCTCATTCATTTTCCTGATCCAGGCTTGCGGCTCTTCCGCGCTGGCGCACGGGGCTTCACGCTCGCGGTGACAAACTTGTAGGCCATGCCGAGCAAGTCACGTAGAACATCGGGCGTAACGCGGGCGAGGCGCACCAGAACGCCACTATAGCCGGCGTAGTGGTCGGTGACGTAGTAAACATCGGGGGCGGCCTCCAGCAGTTGGGCGCGATCATCGAAGTTCACGCGCACCATCAGCGAACCGGGTTCGGCCGAGGGATTCACAGGTATACAGGCCAGGAGCGTCTCTTGGACTTTGAGCGCCGGGGCGCCATAAGCTGTGCTCTCCTGCACGCCGGGCAGCGCGAGGCCGATTCTTCGTACAGTACTGAAGTCGATTGTGCTTTTGGGCATAATTTCACTGCCGCTTCCTAACCCCAACCAGCGCCTTCCCCGGAAAGACTCCTTCCACCAGTTTCCCTTTATCCACCAGCGTGACGCCCCCTACCAATAGATATTCGACACCTACGCTTGCCTCCATCGGATGTTGATAGGTCGAGCGATCGCTCACTGTTTGCGGGTTGAAGATGACCACATCGGCATCAGCGCCTTCCTGCAGGCGGCCCTTGGCCCGTGCCGCCGGAGTTGAGCGCTCCAGCATTTGCGCCGGCATGAGCGACATCTTCCGGATGGCATCCATCAGGGTGAGCGTCCCCTGGCTTCTTACGTAACGGGCCAGAGTGCGGCAGAAAGTCCCGGCGTTGCGCGGATGGCCTTGATCTCCGTCGCTGGCCACCATCACCAGAGGGTTGCTGAAAATGGAATCAACTGCCTCCATGGTGTTGCTGAACAGGACGACCAGATGCGGTTCACTGGAATTGTGAAGTTCGTCAAAGCGTTCCTTCGTAAGGCGTTCTCCGGTTTCCGGCAGCATCAGATCGTGGTATGTGATGCCGAATTTTTCCTGCCAGCCGGGATTGAACAGCGCCGAGTTGATGGAGGTCATGCCGGCTTCATAAGGATAGGCTTCCGTGGTCACGTCCAGCCCGCGGGCGCGCGCGCCTGCTACGAGCTTGAGACAATCGAGCGCCTGCGATCCGCAACTGCTGTTGATGTGGACGATGTGCAGGGGAGCACCACTGACAGCGGCCGCGCCAATGACCTCGCTGACGGATTCGATACTGGATCCAGGCTCCCGCTTGCCGCTACTGCGCATATGCGTGTAAACGGGCACACCCCGCTCAGCCGCCAGACGAAACATCTCGATCACTTCCCAGCGCGTGGCCCCAGGCGTGTATTGAATACCCATGCCAATGGCCAACGCGCCCGCTTCCAGCTCTCGCCGCAAGTGGGCCTTCATTGCTTCGATCTGCTCTGGGGACGCAGGCTCGCCAGTGGCCGTCCCGGATTTCGGCAGCAGCCCGCCCGGTGGAATCGGCGTACCGAAGGCCAGTGAGCGCGCAGCCACATGGCTCGCGGCGGTCCCATAGTGGATGAGCGAGCGGCCTTCCTTCGATTGCAGGAAGGCCGCGACATCGGGCTTGCCGATTTCCAATTCGAGCGCGGTGGTCACGCCGTCCAATGCCTTGACGCGCTGGCTCTCGAGGTCCTGGCCGTGCTGGTGCAGATCGATGAACCCCGGAGCAACGACCAATCCCCGCGCGGAAATCACGTGTTGGCCATCAAGAGTTTCATTGGAGATCCTCTTGATCTTGCCTTGGGTGATTCCGACATTGCGAACGCCATCCAGGCCGGTCTCAGGGTCGAGTACCCTGCCGCCCTGAATCACAAGATCGTAGCTTTGAGATAACGCCGGCAAGGGCGAAAGAATTGCCGCCAGACACAGAATCAAGCACCTCATTTTGTTCAGCTCCCATAGAACAATTGCGAGTGTCTGATGTTACCGCACAAGGGGGCAACACAGTCCAGCCTGCCCCCTCAGAATGCGTTTCCCAAAAAGTCTTGCCTTCCTGTAACCTGATATCGTAGC
>DATMNZ010000093.1:0-2475 GCA_035568495.1 Saccharimonadales bacterium (SeqCode)
GTGGTGATTTTTGGGGTTCAATTGATCAGCGGAATATTGTTTCTGGTGAACCGGTTTGTGCCGCTGGCGGTGGTGCTGATTGGTCCCGTAATCGTGAATATCCTTTGCTTTCACGGATTGCTGGGGGCACCCGGCCTGCCGATGGCGATCGTAGTGGCCCTGCTGTGGGCGATTGTCGCGATTCGCAATAAACAACATCTGGCAGGAATTTTCGTGCAACGCACGGAGTAACCCCGAAACACGTTCACGTCAGGCTGTCCTGGAGTGGCGCGCCGGTGCCCGGGGAGTTGTGTCTCTGCGTTGACCCGAGTGACAGGTTCGTGCCGATAAAGAGGAGTCAGTATCATGCAAATTGGCGTTGATAGCTTTGCAGCTTCGATTTCCGACCCAGCCAGCGGGATTGCGCTGAAGCCGGTGGAGCGCATGCAAAACCTTCTCGAAGAAATTGAACTCGCCGATCTGGTGGGGCTCGATGTCTTCGGGATTGGGGAGCACCACCGGCAGGAGTTTCTCGATTCGGCGCCTGCGGTAATTCTTGCTGCTGCCGCGACGCGCACCAAGAAAATACGGCTTTCGAGCGCGGTCACCGTTTTGAGTGCGGCCGACCCTGTGCGGGTGTTCCAGGAATTTGCGACGCTCGACCTTATCTCGCAGGGCCGCGCGGAGATCGTCGCGGGCCGTGGATCCTTTGTCGAGTCTTACCCACTTTTCGGTCTGCGGCTGGAAGATTACGATTCGCTTTTTGCGGAAAAACTGGACCTTCTCCTCAAGATCCGTGAGAGCACAAAAGTCCATTGGTCGGGAAAGCACCGTGCCGCGCTGACGGGACAAGCTGTCTACCCGCGGCCGTTGCAGGATCGTCTGCCAATCTGGCTGGGAGTTGGAGGGACACCTACGTCGTTTGTTCGCGCGGGGATTCTTGGGCTGCCGCTGATGGTTGCCATCATCGGGGGTGAGCCGGAGAGATTCCGCCAGCTCATCGACCTTTACCGCGAAGCCGGGCGGCGCGCCGGCCACCCGCCTGAACGGCTCACCGTCGGCCTCCACATGATCGGGTTTCTGGCTGATACGACGGAGCAGGCTGCGGACGAATTTTTTCCGGGCTATGCGCATACCTTCACGGAGATTGGTAAGGAACGTGGCTGGCCGCCAGCGACGCGATCGCAGTTTGATGCGCTGCGCGGGCCTACAGGGGCCTTGCTGATTGGCGATGCCGAAACGGTTTCCGAAAAAATCCTGTACGTTAATGATGTTCTCGGTGGGATCTCTCGACTGACCTTTCAGATGGGAGTTGCAACGCTGCCGCACCGGAAAATGTTGCGGGCGATCGAAATTCTGGGCACCCGCGTGGCACCTGTTGTTCGGAAGGAACTTGCCGCCCCGGGTGTGCATAGTCAAGTCGAGAGAAGCGCGGCCGGATAACGCGAACCGGAAGGAAATTACCTGAGCATGGGCACGAGGAAATGGTAGAGGCCTGCGCCGAACAGCGCGGCGCCTGGGATCGTCAATAGCCAAGCCACGACGATGTGCCGGGTGACGCCCCAGCGGACGGCCGTCAGGCGCCTTGAGGCGCCGACTCCCACAATCGCACCTGTGATCGTGTGGGTGGTGCTGACAGGGATACCAAAGCGCGCAGTGGTAAATAAAGTAAGCGCCCCGGCAGTTTCGGCGGCAAAGCCACCAAATGGAGTGAGCTTGGTAATGCGCTGGCCCATGGTCTTGATAATTCGCCAGCCACCGGCCATTGTGCCGCCGGCCATCGCCAGGTGGCAACAAATGATGACCCAGAAGGGCACTGCATAATCCTTCATCAAACCCCCCGCAACCATTGCGGCGGTGATGATGCCCATCCCCTTTTGGGCGTCATTGGTGCCGTGCCCGAGGCTGTAGCCCGCGGCGGAAATCAACTGAAGCCGCCGAAACCAGCGATCGACTTTGCGCGGTCTTTGGTTTTTCACCATCCAGGTGGTGACCACTGTGACCAGGATGGCGACCACCATGCCGATCACCGGTGAAAGAAAAATAAAAAGTACCGGTTTTGTCCAGCCATGGAGAATGAGCGCTTTGAAGCCTGCATGAGCTACCGCAGCGCCGCCATAGCCCCCCATAAGTGCGTGCGAGGAACTGGTAGGCAAGCCGAGGGTCAGGGTAATTAGATTCCAGATAATTGCTCCCAGAAGGCCGGCGAGAAGAACTTTCTCGTTGACCAGCTCGATATGCACCATCCCTTTGCCGATGGTGGCCGCCACAGCCGTACCGAATACGAACGCCGCAATGAAATTCCAGAAGGCCGCCCACAGGACGGCACGGAAAGGCGTAAGCACGCGCGTGGAGACGACGGTGGCGATGGAATTGGCGGCGTCGTGCCAGCCATTCGAGAATTCAAAGGCCAGCGTCAGAAAGACGGTTATCACTACGAGGACGAATCGGCTCACGGGGATCAGGCGTTCTTCAGGATGACGCTCTCGATGACGT
>DATMNZ010000094.1:0-16903 GCA_035568495.1 Saccharimonadales bacterium (SeqCode)
GGCGCGGCGCACCTCCCGCGCTCCCTGCTGTAGGCACACTCTATTCACCGCATCGGCCTGCTCTTCCACGGTCTCTTTCATGCCTTCCAGCTCAATCAACAGAACGGCGGCTGAATCCAGGGGATACCCGGCATGGACCGCGGCTTCCACTGCCCGCAGCAGCCAGCCATCGAGCATCTCGAGGGCCGCAGGCGTAATGCCGCTCTGGGTAATGGCCACGACGGTGTTGGCTGCGTCTTCCACGGTGTTGTAGATGGCCAGCAACGTGGCCACCGATTCGGGCAACTTGGTGAGCTTCACGGTAATCTTTGTGGTCACGCCGAGGGTGCCCTCGGAGCCGACAAAGAAACCCGTCAGGTCGAGACCCGGTGCATCCTGGGCCTTGCCGCCGAATTCGGCGATGCGCCCGTCAGGCAGCACGATCTCGACTCCCGTAACGTGATTTACGGTCACGCCCAGGGCCAGGGTATGAGGTCCGCCGGAGTTTTCCGCCACATTGCCGCCGATGGTGCAGGCGCGCTGGCTGGAAGGATCGGGCGCGTAATAGACGCCGTGCTTCACCACGTGGTTGCTGAGTTCCAGGTTGACCACGCCCGGCTGCACCACCGCGCGCAGGTTGGGCAGATCAACTTCCAGGACCTTGTTCATGCGCGCCGTGGAAAGCACGACGGAATGGCCCAGGGCGATAGCGCCGCCACTCAGGCCGGTGCCCGCTCCGCGCGGCACCACCGGAATCTTATGCTCAGCGCAGAAGCGCATCACCCGTGAAATCTGCTGGGTATTCTCACCAAACACCACGGCCGACGGCAGGCTCTTTTCGACTCCCGCGTCGTACTCATAGAGCACAAGGTCTTCAGGACGGTCGAGCAACGAGTTGCTTCCAGCGGCTTTTTTCAACTGGCGCAGCATTGAAGGATTCATGGGAACCACTCCAGGAAGTTGATTGTAGCAAGTCCGGTATCGCTAACACCGTTACGGCGCGAAGATTCTTGGAACCGCAAGCCCGAATCTTTGAAACACAGAGTGACGTCGCCACAAATCAAAACCTTTGAAACACAGAGGAACCGAGGCAACAGAGGGATTGGGGGTTTGTGAGGCGTCGTCAAACAGCACCCTGTGTCCGGAAGCGTAATGGCGAAGTCCGCAATCAGGAAAACGGTTAGTTTAGACCGCGATGATTTTGCCCGCCTCATAAATTTCGCGGCTCACGACCATTTTTGTAGCTGCCTCACACCCCCCAAATCCTCTGCTTCCTCTGTTCCCCTGTGTTTCAAAGGTTTTCGTTGCAACTCGTTGCGCTGTGTTTCAAAGGTTTTGGTTGCAGCTACGTCACGCTGTATTACTGCCCCTATAATCTTCGCGGTATACGACGATTCCGGGAGCAACGGCAATCCAACTCTTATTCGTGTTTATTCGCGTCAATTCGCGGCTAATTGCTTTTGGTTGTTGCTACGTCGTGTTCGCATCAGGATTGCATGTAAATGACGTAAGAAGTTGCCCACAAGCTGCTAGGAATGCTGCCCGGAGGGCGGGCAGTGATGATTACGTTATAGTCATCCGAAACCGGCAGCGATTCAAGCATCGAATCGCCCGCCGCGGGCTGAATTACGGCGAGATACGCCAGAAATGCATGGAGGTCAGATAGAACATCGCCGCCCCGGCCAAGAAAGGTGAGGTCGACGTTCTCTCCGGCAAAATGCCAAGCCAGCGAGGCCGCCCTGGAAACTGCTTGCTCGTAGGCCGCCTCCGGTACCGCGCCCGGCCCTGCGTTGTCGAAGACCATGCGCAAGTGGCGTTCGTCTTCGCGTGTGAATTCACGCACCTTGAGGGCGGAGGTCTTGGCGGTGGCCTTCCAGTCAACAAACCGGGCAGGGTCTTCCGGCGTGTGCTCACGGATACGATAAAGCTCCGAGCCGCGCCCGCGCACCATTGCCGTGAACTCACCGGTAATCATCGGCAGCACGTCCAGAAGGTTGCTCTCTTCCAGCAGCGGCGGATACACGAGCAGCTCACGTTCCAGGCGCACGCGCCGGATCTTCATCAGAAAGGAAAACGGAAACCGTGTGGCCACATAGAAGGTGTCTTGGGCGTACAGCCCCCGGCGGGGAAACGTAAGGTCTACCTGCACTTCGCCGGTTGTGCCGGGCGGAATAAAAGTAAAGTAAACCGGCTTTCCGAAAATCTCCGGTGGTTTTTCCGGTTCGATTTTGCGCCGCAAAGAGTAGTCACGCAAATGCAGCCAGGGGCGATGGCGCGGAAAAACGAACTCCGTCTTGTACCACTCCCAGGAGGGCTTGGGCTTTTTTCTCTTTTCCATGCGGGTGGCCACGCGCACGGAGAACGCCGGCACCCAGCGACGCGGGTTAGCCAGCCGGACACGGGCCAGGATCGTCTGCTCAGCGAATGTTCTCTCGGGCATGGCAACTTCCAGTTCCAGGCCCCGCAGCACGGCCGCCGAAGCAAGGCCCGAGACGGCAATTGCCGCCAGCATGGCTGCCAGCACAATAAACAGCAGATTGTTGGTGGTGTTCAGCGCGGCCACACCGACAATCAGCGCCACGCCGAGGTAGGCCACACCTTCGCGGGTCACCTGGTAATCCAGCGCGGCACTGACCCGCGCCACCCTCACCCGTCGCGCCAGATATGGGACGGTCGTTATTCCAACTACCCCGGCCAGAACCAGGGCCATGGAAGCCAGAATGATTGAAGTTACGGAGTTTCCCGATTCGCGCATGGCGGTCGACGCGATGGCGGAAAGAAACGCCAGGCCCAGTCCCGCCACGGCCACAATAAACCGCAGCCAGGCTTCGCCATCAATGGTTCCGGCTACCGATTTGATGATCCGGGAAAGTTGCATGGGGTATATCTCTCACGCTATTCCTTGCCGGGCGGAATATCAACCATTTTTCCCTGCATTACTGTCCTTGAGTTTCTTTGTTTCCGGCGCGAAATTTCTCAGGCAGTAACATCCCCCCAGCCTTGGTTTTCTTGACACTCCTGCGGTCTCCGTGCCCTCAGCGGTTCAATCTTTTGATCTTCCTTTGCGCCCTTAGCGGTGGATTATTTCCGGCTGCGCTGTGCCTTGGTGGTGTGTTCTTGATCTTGCGGTTGGATTTCAACACCCGAGGCTGCCGATCGCAGAGTCAGGCCACATCCGATCAGGCCAAGATGGACCCAGCAGAAAGCCAAAAGCGTTCCTTCGGTCGCTTGAAATGACACGCAATACACAAGACTGGCCACCATGAGGGCCATCAACTCCAGGTGAAACTTCCGCTTGAGGAGTCTCCAGCAGGGTACGTACAGAAAGAAGAGGAACGCGAGGAAAACGCCAAAGCCCAAAATGCCGGTATCGTGTACTATACGGAGCTCAGAGTTGGCAATCCAGTCAGAGGCCTCTGGGCCAGCCAGTGACGAATCAAGGGTCACCTGAAAGCTGGAGGTGCCCGTCCCTAACAAAGGGTGCGCAACAATGTCTTCAACCGCGAGCGCGCCTGTGACCACACGGCCGGTCAAGGTGTCTTCTTCGATGTCCGACGCATTCAGGGTCTTGAACCTCTCCACGTACATCGAAACAAATATGGGCGACAGAAACAGCGATATGGCGAGAACGGTCACACCCACTCTGATCAGGTCGTCCTTGCGGATGATCTGCAATCGCTTGCCCCAGTACAGCATCACGAGGACGGCAAGACCGGCGCCGGCAACGGCCGCACGGGACAAGCTGATGGCGGCCGCGGCATAGGTAATCCCGATTCCGGCGAGCAGTTTTCCAGTAGGCTTGACGAAATAGCTCACAAGCAGCATCACCAGGCAGGCGCTGGAATAGGAACCCAGGAGGTTCGGCTCCAGTTGCAAACCGTAAGTGCCCGGGATGTCTCCGTATTGATCGAGCGCCATTCCGAATTCCGTGGAGAAAATCCTGTTGGAGAAAAAACAAACGATGGCATAGGCTGCCTGGACTACCCCGATCCATAAGAACAGATGGAAGATGCGGCGAAATGCGGTCTCATCCGCTGCCAGGAGGCGCAATAGGAAATAAGGAAGTATCGCGATCCCTTGTTGTATGGCCCAGCGAAGCGTTTGAGAGGGATCAGGCGAGGTGAAGCCCGAGCTAAGAATGTTCAGGCCAACATAGACGAGCAGCAGCAGGTCGGCCTTGCCCCATACGGTCGCCAGGGCCTGCCGCTTCATCACGAACGGGACGAGGCAACAGAGTAAGCCCACGGCGATGTGCTCTGGCCGCGCCTTGAGACTGGATATCTCCACAAAAAAACGGGACATGACGCTGGCTGCGATCAGGACGCCGGCGGCGGCCGCCAGGTTGCTTGAGAGCAGATAGATCATCGAAGGCAGCAGGACGATACAGGGCAGCAGCAGGGCGGTCCAACTCAGGTCGTCAGCGAAAAAGAGAAGTACCGACGCCACGGTGATGAGATACAGCAGGGGCGTTGGATCAGGGACCGAAGGATGGAGCGCGCGACCACTCGCCATCAGGCTCTCCTCAGACCGCCGGGTAAATCTTTGCGGTGGCCGGCGGCCCGGCAAGGAAAAGCGCAGGGTTGAAGACGAGCACAAAAACCGACTGCACGACGGCCTGCATAGTGTTACGTTTTATCCCAGTCATTGAAATGGACGATATGTTCCGACGATGCACTTGCGAGATCATCATATCATCCATCATTGTTTCTCCGGAAAAAGTTAAGGCCCCGATAGGGTCGCCTGGCCAGTTCTTTCAGTCTTGCACAAGTGCGTGGATATATGAGAAAGTTACAGCTTCCATGCCCTCGACTTTTACGATTCTTGCCAAGCGGGTTTTCCCCAATTTCAACATGCGGCTTCGCATACGGCAAATCGCGGGCTTGCCGCTGGATGCACTCGATGCCTTGACGGGAAAGAAGGACCCGCTCATTCCTCCACGCGGGCTTTGGTTTATCGGAGGAGGCCGAAGATACCGTGAGATAGCAGAAGAGACCATCGGGCGAATGATTGCCGAAGGGTTGACGCCGCAGGACCGCATATTGGGCATGGGTTGCGGCATTGGGTTCACGGCCGCGCACCTTACGAAGTTCGTCACTCAGGGTTCCTATGAGGGGTTTGATGTGATCCGGCTGGCCATCGACTGGGCATCCTCGAATATCTCCAAACTACATCCGAACTTCCGCTTCCAGCATGCCGATCTGTTCAGCCAACACTACAACCCACGCGGTCACATTAAATCCGAAGAGTTCGCGTTCCCCTATGAACCCGACAGCTTCAATTTTGAGTTTGGCCTGTCTCTGTTCACACACCTGCTTCCACTCTCGGCAGAACACTATCTCCAGCAGATGGCACGCACTCTGAAACCGGGCGGCACGGCCTTTGTCACGGCGTTCCTGATCAACCCGGAATCCGAGGCGCTGATTCAAGCGGGCAAGTCATCGCTGGCGCTCTCCGCCCATGGCAACTGCTGGGTATTGGACGCTGCATTTCCGGAAACGGCGGTAGGACTGATGGAATCCGATTTCCGCCGATGGAGCGAATCGGCGGGGCTGCAACTCAAGCGAATCGACCGCGGCGCATGGTGCGGGCGCACTCAATTTGTCGGCGGGCATGATCACGTCATTCTGCAAAAGGCGTGAATATGGTGCCTGCCGTGTTTGTGACTCTGGTCGTTTGCCCCGTCTCGGTCAAGAACCAAATTTGTGGACTCCAATAAGGACGGGGCGTACCAGGCTTACTGGACCAGCTTCAATTCAATCTTTCTCGGAATCTGATAGCGCATCGCATCGCCGCAAATTCGTGAGCGCGGCATTCATAGTATCGGCAACGGGTTCATGCATCCAAGCGGCGAGAATGACCAGCTTGTCCTGGTTCTTGAGCCGGTAATAAGCAGTTTCATGACAGGGAGTTCTGAGCACAGCAGAACTCCGCGTGTTCCTGGATCGCATGACGATAAGCCAAAAGGCAAGCTCTAACCGCCAAAACGCCTTTTCAAAATGTCCCAAATCGAAGGTTCCGTCACCGCTGCTACATTGCAATTCGCAAAATCTCGCCATATCGTTATAGCCCACAGTTTCGCAAATGCCCGGTACGCTAACTCGAAGCGTCTGGCGCACATCGCACCACCCAGGGCTAGCGCAAACATGACCCATGAGAATTCATGGTACCTAGCCACCTGAGCCGCGTCTGCGGCGATGGATGAACTGGCGCATTTGATTGAGATGCAGGGGCTGCTTGACAACGACTGGTTGCTCATTTCGATCGCGAGGCAGAGGCTACTACATTTCTCTGTTTTCTCTTCCCTGGCTCCAGTGTTCTTCAGCGCCCGGTGTCCAAATAGTCCTCCCAAGCAAAAACTGATGGCCAGCAAGGCCAACAGAAAGCACCGCTCCCGCGACTTGTCTTTGCCCCACCATTCGCTCAACATTCTTGGCTTCGGCTTGTTAGCCTTGGACTCTGCCGCAGTGGCATCTCTTATGTCTTCCGCGGCGGCAGCCCTTGTGACCCGGAGCGTGGGAGGTCGGACAACAAACGCGAAGACAACTCCCAATACCAGCGCAGCGAGAAAAATCGCAGGCCAAACGTCGACTTTCCAGGCGCCCTTGTCAAACAAAGCCGCTGACCAGCCGGTGAAATAGAAAGCGGCAATCCATAGAGCAAGAGCTAGGCCACCGCTCAGGGTATACATGCCCTGGAATTGCTCTGCGTAGGATTTTGTTGCATCCTGCTGCAGAACGCTCCGGGCACGGAAGAAGGCCTCCCGGCGGACTTTATCTTCGTCCTCATTAGGTTTTGGGGAGTAAATTTCAAGATCGAACCGATCTTTACAAAGTTTGCCAATCTTATTCTTAAGCTGATCGGTGAAATCAAGACTGCCCGGGTCGAGCAGGGCGTACGAAGGATAACACCATTTGCCGGCTGAATCTTTGATCTTTGGCGGCATGGCTCCGTCGACGGACTTCTGGATCAGGTGGCCCACAACGTACGCCACAATGAGGCCGAGAATAGCGGAAGCCAGCTTGTCGTCAGGCCATGCATGGAACAGCAGTCCAAAAGGCAGCCACAGCAGAACCACAAGGACGATTCCGGGTACAAGATACCCGTAAATATCGTAAAAGTTGAATTTCTCGATCATTTCTTGTTCACCGTGTTTGCAGCACCGAGCTTTTGCAGAAGTCTCTCAGAAATTGCATGCGCTTGTCCCGCGCTTTCTCCCTTCAATACGACCGACCCGACTCGCTGGTGCCCGCCACCGCCGAAGGGTCTCATGAATTCACCCAAATGAAGGCTTTCAAAATTGAGCCAGGGATTACGCATTGCGGTAACTACCGTGGAGTGCTTCGAGTGGGTAATGCCAATGGAATAGAGCGCCTTGGGATAAAAACAATAGGGTGCGTAGCGGTTCATCAGAACGCCGTCGCTGCTGGCCTCGAAAACCGCCACGTCGCCTTCTAGCCTGACCGACTGACATACCCGGTCAAGGCCCAGTTCGCCGAGTTCCCGAGCCCTACGGAACCGTTTCTGCACATCATCCGTCTGAACAATTTCCTGCAAAGACGCTCGCTGCAGTTGGGTGACAAGGAACTCACAGTACTCTTGGTCAGCATTGATTGCCAAGCTTCCGTTCAGGACTAAGGCAGCGTGGTTAGAAGATAGTGCCTCTTCCACAGAATCGTAAGACGCAGAATCAATCTTTTGCGCCCAATCAACCATCTCCTTGAGCCGCTGGTCGGCCTCAAACACCTTTCCAACGGTCCGCCACAAAAGGGCCGCACATGAACCGCTGCTGCGGTCGTAGATCCATGATCGGTGCGGATTCTGTTCGAATTTCGCTCTGCCGCCATCGTTCAAAAAAGTTGTGGGATGGTGGTCAGCCCAGAACCCGGCCTGCGGGTGAAACAAGAAATCCACCACTGCGCTTCGCTGTGGCAATGGAGTGTTCAACCACCCTTTTTGCAGACTGTAATTGACCGGTTGGATGGCCTTGAATTTCCAGCCGCGCGACTTCTCCAGAAACAGGGCCGTCAGAACACCTGAAACAATTCCATCAAAGCACGGGAAATGAAGATATAACGTCGCACACTTGCGCCAATGAAAGATTGACCAGACCAATTCTGCCTCTCTCAAGCAACAAGCTTACATGACTTTTTGGTCTCGTCAATCAGAAACCTTATGCCCTCATGTCTCGCACGAAGGCGGCATCCTGCGTTCCGGATCACTGATCCATTGAATATTTTCGGGGCACACCGCTTTGTGGGACCCGAATGTTACTTGATAATCCCCATCCTCTTCCCTACCCTGCTAAAGATTTCCAGCGATTTCTGCAACTGGTCGCGGGTATGGGCGGCGGTCATGATGGTCCGCAGACGGGCCTTGCCCTCGGCCACCGTGGGGAAGGCAATTCCTGGAACGTAGACGCCGGCATTAAACAGTTCACGGCTGAACTCCATGGCCTTGCGTCCTTCGCCGATGATGACGGGCGTGATGGGAGACTCGCTGACCGGGGTCTGCTGTCCGCCGATGTTGAAGCCCAGGTTGCCGAGTTCTTTCTTGAAGAAGCGGGTGTTCTCCCACAATTTCTCTATGAGCTGCGGTTCCTGTTCCAGTACGTCGAAGGCGGCGATGCAGGTGGCGGCCACCGATGGCGGATGGGAGGTCGAGAAAAGGAACGGCCGCGCGCGGTGATAGAGGAAATCGATGAGGTCGCGCGAGCCGCAGACGTATCCGCCCAGGGCGCCAATGGCCTTCGATAACGTTCCCACCTGGATATCTACGCGCCCGTGGACGTTGAAGTGGTCGACCGTGCCCCGTCCGTTGCGGCCCAACACGCCCGAAGAATGGGCGTCGTCGATCATCATGATCGCGCCGTATTTGCCGGCGAGATCGCACAGCGCCGGCAGGGGGCCGATGTCGCCATCCATGGAGAACACGCCATCGGTAATCAGCAACTTGTGGCCGGGTTCGCCTGCGACTTCCTTCAGCAACTCTTCGGCATGGGCCACATCTTTATGACGGAAAACCTTGATCTTGGCCCTGGAAAGCCGCGCGCCGTCGATGATGCTGGCATGATTGAGCTCATCGGAAATGATGAAATCATCTTTGCCGAGAATGGCGGAAACTGTGCCGGCATTGGCGGTGAAGCCCGACTGGAACACCACGCAGGCTTCCACGTTCTTGAAGCGCGCGATCTTTTCTTCCAGCTCCATGTGGATCTTCATGGTCCCGGAGACCGTGCGAACGGCGCCCGAGCCCACACCGTATTTCCGTATGGCCTCCAGCGCCGCCTCCCGCAGCTTGGGATGCGTCGTCAGCCCCAGATAATTATTCGAAGCCAGGTTGATGACCCGCTGGCCGTCAATGGAAGATTCCGGGGCCTGGGCATCATCCAGCACGCGCAAGCTGAAATGCGTGCCCTTCTGTTTCAATTCGTCCATCTGGGCGGCCAGATAGGAAAGCTGGGGACGGGTGGCGGTAGTCGGCATGAGACACTCCTGAAGAAATCTTTTTAGCAGCAAAGCGACCAATAAAGATTTGTAATCGGGTAATTTGTAATCGGGTAATTGAAAACCTGGTCCGCTTTTCCGCAAAGTTGATCTGGAATCAAATGTCTCAATCAGCCGCGAACCAGTTTTACAATTGCCCGATTGCAAATTGCCCGATTACCAATCTTTCCTGATTCGCGTTCATTTGCGTTCATTCGCGGCTAATTTCGGAACTCCATTCGGGTACAACAAAATCTTACTCGCCTCTCCGGTCTTGAGCCGGTCCATGCCTTTGGTGAAATCCGCCATGGGCATTCGATCGGTAATGACCGGATCGAGATCGAGTTTGTGGGCCTTGAGCAGGGCATTCATCTGGTACCAAGTCTGATACATTAACCGGCCGTTGATGCCCTGCACGGTTGCGCCTTTGAAAATAATATCGTCGGCCAGGTTTAACTCCATGGGCCGCGAAGGAATTCCCAGCAGGGAGACGCGTCCGCCCAGGCGGAGGATCTTAAACCCCAGCCGGATCGCATCAGGATGGCCGGACATCTCCAGGACGACGTCCACGCCGGTGCCGCCGGTTGATTCCATGACCTTTTCGTAAACCTTGTCCGTGGCCGGATTCAGCACGAAATCGGCTTTCATCTTCTGTGCCAGTTTGCGGCGATGATCGTTGACTTCCAGCGCAAAGATTTCGCTGGCTCCACAGGCGCGCGCCACCGCGATGCAGAACAACCCAATCGGCCCGCATCCCATGATGGCCACAGTCTTGGCGGCAATGGCGCCGGCCAGCACCGTGTGGACTGCGTTGCCCAGAGGATCGAGCACACTGGCGTAATCGGCGGGCACCCCCGGATCGATCTTCCATATGTTCGACTCCGGGATCTTCACATACTCGGCAAAGGCCCCGTTGGCATCCACGCCGATGATCTTTACATGCTGGCAGATGTGGGCTTCGCCGGTGCGGCATTGGTAGCACTTGCCGCAGGCCACATGCATCTCGGCGGAGACAAAATCGCCTTCCTTCACCGTGGTGACATTTCTGCCCGTGGCCGCCACGTGGCCGCAAAATTCGTGTCCGGGAATCAACGGCGGCTTGATGCGGTTCTGTGCCCACTGGTCCCAGTTATAGATGTGCAGATCGGTCCCGCAGACGGAAGCGACTTTGACTTTCACCAGAACGTCATCCGGCCCGATCTGGGGCACAGGCATCTGGCGCACTTCTGCGCCCGGCGCGGCTTCCGGCTTTACAACAGCGAGCATGGTTTCAGGCATGAGGTTTCACAACTTGACGGACAAACAAAGGGCAAACTATTCATTTTAGCAAATTGGATGCGACCGGCAGCCCGGGCAGGAATTTCATTGGCCACTCACCTAAAAACCGCTGTCATTCCGAACGCCACAGAGTGGCGGAGGAACCGGCTCCGCTGCGGCTGATGGTTCACGATTGAAGATGGAGGAGCCGGGTGTCACTCGGAAAGGTCGCAAATGCGGGCGTTGCACTCGCCCCCAGAGACCGGATTAGACCATCCTTCACACCCGACACCGCAGCGGGGCCGGTCCCTCAGGTCCTTCGGACCTTTCGGGATGACAGAGGATTGAGTATGCCGTCATGGCTCAGGCCGCCGCTCAGCTTCCTGTCATCCCCGCGCTTGCCAAGCGCACTCATTTTGGCTGATAATCTAACTAACTGGTTAATTAAATGACAGCCACTCCTGCCAGAATCGGCAAATCCGGTACCCGCGGCGAACCGGAAAAGACCCGCGCGGCCATCCTCACGGCGGCCCTGGAAGAGTTTGCCCATGAAGGCGTGGCCGGCGCGCGCACGGATGAGATTGCCCGCTCGGCCGGCGTCAACAAGGCGCTCATCTATTATTACTTCAAAGACAAAGATGGATTGTATTCAGCGGTGCTGGAACAGGTCTTCGTCGGCCTGTACTCGATGGTCAACCTGGTGCTCGATCGCCCGGACCTCGGGCCGCGTGAAAAGCTGCTGCTGTATGCGGGTACCCATTTCGATTACATCGCCAGTTCACCTTTATATCCAAGGCTGGTGCAGGCCGAATTCATGCGCACCGGATACTGTTCTTCCTCCCTGCTGGGCCGTATCCTGGAGCGCCACGGACGTCCGGTCTACGACAAGCTGACCCGGCTGATTGCCGCGGGGGCGAAATCCGGAAAATTCCGCGCTGGAATCGACCCGGCACAGACGCTCACTTCCATCCTGGGGACTATTGTTTTTTATTTCATCAGCATTCCGGCACAGCAGCTCATGAGCGCGGGCGACCCTTTCGCGCGTGAGCGCATCGTGGAGCGGCGCGCCGCGGTCCTAGATTTTATCTCCGCCGCGGTGTTCTCTTCCCCCGGTCCGCAAAAAGGCAGGCACAAGTGAGCTCCCGCAACCTGTTTTTCTCCTTACTTGGCTTCCTGTTGGTGGCGGCCGCGACCTACTATTTTTTGTCCACCGACCGTTCGTCGGATTTGGTCTTGATCGGCACCGTGGATGCTAACCAGGTCGTGGTCAGCCCCAAGATGTCTGGACGCATTGAGCGGCTGGCAGTAGAGGAAGGCGACGAGATCAAGGCCGGCCAGACAGTGGCCGTGCTCGACGCGCGGGAGCTGACCGCCGAAAAACATGCGGCGCAGGCCCTGCTGGCCAGCTTGCGCTCCCAGGTAGCGCAAACACGCGCCTCGGAAAAGCAGAGCTCTGGAGAGACTACCAGTGGCGTGGTGACCGCCGAAGCGCGGCTGCAAGCGGCCCAGGCCAATCTCGCGCAGGCCCAGGCCGATCAGCAGCGGATCTCGCGGGATACGCGGATCGCCACCGATTTGGCCCGCCAGGGGATTGCGTCTGCACAACAGGCGGACCAGGCCGAAGCCCAGTTGAAGGCGGAAGATGCACTCGTCCGTTCCGCACAAGACCAGGTGCGGGCCGCCCAATCCGAGGTGGAGTCCGCTCAGGCGCGCACCCACCAAACCCAGGCCGCGCAGAGCACGGTAGCGGCTACCCAGGCGCAAGCTTTAAGCGCGGGAGCGCAACTCGAGGCTGCTGAAACCCGCCTCGGATACATGCAGTTGGCAGCGCCCGTTAACGGCATCGTGACGGTGCGCGCCGCGCGCGAAGGCGAGGTCGTCAACCTCGGCCAGCCGGTGGTGATCATTACCGATCTGAGTGAAACCTGGGTGCGGGCGGCCATTCCGGAAACTCAGGCCACCCATATCGCAATCGGCGACCCGCTCAAGGTCCGTCTGCCTTCCGGGGAGATCGTCTCCGGCAAAGTTACCTTTAAGGCCCCGGAAGCTGAGTTTGCCACGCAGCGTGACGTCAGCCGCCGCAAGCGCGACATCAAGGCGATTGTGCTCAAGGTAGCGATCGACAATCGCAGCAAGATGCTGGTGCCCGGGATGACTGCCGAAGTGCTCATTCCCCGCGCCCAAGCCGAGGCCCGGTAAATGGCTACCCCCAATGCCATTGAGGTGGCCAATATTGTGAAGCGTTACGGGAACTTCACAGCCGTGGATGGGGTCTCTTTTAATGTGGCGGAAGGCGAGATCTTCGGACTGCTCGGCCCTAACGGCGCAGGCAAATCGACCCTGATTCGCATGTTAACGACCTTGCTCGAAATTACCGAAGGCACCGCCCTGATCGACGGCTATGACGTGCGCAAAGACCCGGATAAAGCCCGGCTCCGCATCGGCGTCATTCCCCAGGCCATGACCAGCGACGGCGATCTGACCGTATGGGAAAACCTCAGCATCTATTCAAAGTTGTATGGAATTGCCACGGCTGAACGCGAACGCTCGATCGATGAACTGCTGGAGCTGGTAGACCTGGGGCAGTGGCGCCACGCCCCCGCCAAGAACCTTTCCGGCGGAATGCGGCGCCGGCTCGAAATTGCGCGCGGCCTCGTCCATCGGCCCAATATCTTTTTTCTCGATGAGCCCACCACCGGACTCGACCCGGTCTCGCGTGTGGCCGTATGGGAGATGATTACCAGCATCAAGCAGAAGCGAAACCTCACCGTGCTTATCACCACCCATTACATGGATGAAGCCGATCGCCTGTGCGACCGCATCGCCATCGTCGACCATGGCAAGCTGGTGGCCCTCGACACTCCCCGGGCGCTGAAGAACAGCATACCGGGCTCCACGGTCATCGAAGCGCAGTTTCTACATGCCCCCGCCGGCTGGGAGCAAAGCCTGGGACAGCTCAACGGCGTCACCAGCGTACAACCCGAGGCCGCCGGGATGTACCGCATCCTCACTCATGACGGATCGCAGACCACCACCGGCCTGGTGGAATCGGCCCGCCGCAGCGGCGTGGTACTCAAATCGCTGACTGTGCAGAGCACCACGCTGGATGACGTTTTCGTGCATTACACCGGACGGCAGTTGCGCGACCAGACGGTCGACGCTCCACTCTATCAACCTCCAGCGATGTATCAATAATGACATACGGATTTTTCAAAAGCGCCCGCATGATGGCCATCGTCGAAAGGGACATGCGCAAGTTCCTGCGCTCCCCGGCCCTGATGCTGGCCGCCATGGTCTTCCCGCTGGTGCAACTGATCGTTCTGGGCAACGCCTTCGGAGGCAAGATCCATGATGCCCGCCTCGGGCTGGTGGACCACGACGGCGGACCGCAGGCCGTGCGCGTGCTTGAATCCCTGCGCTCAGTGGAAAGCAATGCCCGCACCTTTGAGACCATTGTCTACACCGACGAACGGCTGATGATCGAAGATGTCCGTAGAGGCCATCTCACCGCCGGCCTGGTGGTGCCACCGCAGTTCTCTCGCGCCGTGTATGAGCACTCCCGGCCTCGCATCGGGCTGGTCATCGACAATACCGACAACTTCCTCACTTCCAGCTTTGAACAGGTCTTGACGGAAATGGTGCAAACTCTCAACCAGCCCGACTTTCAGCCGCGCGTAGTGCAGCAGGCGGAATTGAAAGTCGTGGAGCTGTATCCCTACATCGAGTACATGAAATACCTGCTGCCCGGCTCGATCACCCTGGCTATGTTCGTGAGCGTGATGATCGGCGGAGGCATCGTTTATATCGACGACAAGGCCCGGGGCGTTCACGAAGGCTACCTGGTCACCCCCATTACCAAGATGGAGCTGGTGGCCGGTCTCAATGTGGCCGGGGCCTTAAAGGCCATGGGGGCCGGCGTAGTGCTCACCGTCATTGGCTCGCTGCTGGCGGGCGTGGGCGAGACCTTTCGTCCCGCCAACCTGCTCTTGATGCTGTTGATGATCGTTCTGACCTCGTTTGCCTTTGTCACAATGATGTTTTTCATTATGGTGCGGGTGAACGACCCACTGGTGCCCAGGGCGGTCTTCGGCATACTGAACACCCTGCTTTATTTTCCCAGCGGCGCCATTTATCCCGTGCAGGCCTTCCCCAAATGGCTGCAGTGGATCGCCTGGGTCGATCCCTTCACTTATTCCGTGCATGGCTTCAAGGCGGTGCTGCTGAAGGGCGTGGGCTTGGCCGCCATCTGGCCCGATGTCGCATATCTTTGCCTGTTCGCCCTCACCATGTTTATATTTTCTACATTGCTATTTAAACGGACTCTCTGAAGAGGAGCAGCTTTATGGGACTGATGGACGCACCTGAATATGATCCGGCGCCGGCACGGCGGCGTAACCGGCTGGTTCTTGCTGCCGTCATTGGGACCGTGATGGTCCTCGTTCTTTATTTCTCCTTCCGTTTCTGGCCGGAAGAGCGCGTCATCAATGCTTTCTTCCAGGCGATCGAGCACAAGGATTTTGAAAAGGCTTACGGCCTGTACAACGCCGATCCCGGCTGGAAGGCACACCCGCAGGAGCATCCATACAGCCTTAAAGAGTTTTCCGTTGAATGGGGACCCAGCGGGAACTACGGCGAGATTACCAGTCATCATATTGACTGCTCGACCGAGCCGCACCGGAGCGGCTTCCAGTCAGCGAGCGGCATCATCGTTGTGGTCACCGTCAACGGACGCCCTGAAACAATGTCCATGTGGGTGGAAAAGAAGACCAAGGAAATACATCGGTCCCCGATCGAAGCCGAATGCCGGAGCGCCGGCCGCTAATTCAATTTGCCTCCAGAGCACAAGTAGTGTCAGAATACATAGATGCGAGGGCCCGGATGGACCCACAATTGTGAGTCGAATTCCGGACCGGCAGCATCGAAAAGATAGGACGCTGGTTTCAACAACCCCGTCGTTCAGGCGCTTAAAGCCGGCGCAGTGGAGCGACTGGAGCCAGCGAATGCTTTCAACATCTCCGTTCCCGGCGCTAGAGCGCTGAGGGACTGAAGGCGGAAAAATGTCAGTAGCCACAGCTCCAGCAGGGAAGCGGGCTGAAAGTTGCTCGCTCGATAACTACTTGGTCCTTCCTGACCACACCATGGATGAGCGCATCGGCGCGGCCCGGCGGCAATTGGGCGTGAGCGCCATCATTCTAGGCCACCACTACCAGCGCGACGAGGTCATTCGCTTCGCCGATATTCGCGGGGATTCCTACAAGCTGGCCCAGGAAGCCGCGCACACCAACGCTGCCTACATCCTTTTCTGCGGCGTACACTTCATGGCGGAAAGCGCCGACGTTCTTGCCCATGATGGCCAGCAGGTGATTCTGCCCGATCTCAATGCCGGCTGCTCCATGGCCGATATGGCGGAAATCGGCCAAGTGGAAAGCTGCTGGGAGCAGCTTCAGGAACTAGGTCTCACCAGCGCCACCGGCAACGGCATCACGCCGTTGACCTATATGAACTCCACGGCGGCCATCAAAGCTTTCTGCGGAGAACGCGGCGGCTTGGTTTGCACTTCGTCAAATGCCCCTGGGGCCTTTCGCTGGGCGTTGACGAAGAATGAAAAAATTCTTTTCCTGCCCGACCAGCACCTGGGCCGCAACACGGCCTTCGCCATGGGAATTCCGCTGAGTGATTGCGTGGTATGGGACCCATACATGATTGGCGGAGGCGTACCGGCAGACCGCCTGCGCCGGGCCAAAGTGGTCCTGTGGAAAGGCCACTGCTCAGTGCATCAGCGCTTTCTACCCGAGCACGTCGATCAGGTCCGGGCGAAATACCCAGGCATAAAGGTGATCGTTCATCCGGAATGCCGCTGGGAAGTTTGCCAGAAAGCCGATTCCGTGGGTTCTACCGAGCGGCTGATCAAGATCATTCAGGAGGCGCCGCCGGGCACAAAGTTTGCCGTGGGCACTGAAATTCATCTGGTGAACCGTATGGGAAAAGAATTCGCGCATCAGGCGAAGCAGGTCATCACGCTCGATGATTCCGGCTGCCTGTGTACCACTATGTTCCGTATTTCTCCACAGCACTTGTGCTGGGCGCTTGAGAACCTGGTGGAAGGCAACGTAGTCAACCGCATCCAGGTTCCGGAAGAAGAGAAGCAATGGGCCCGGGTCGCGCTGGCCAGAATGCTGGAAATC
>DATMNZ010000095.1:0-3925 GCA_035568495.1 Saccharimonadales bacterium (SeqCode)
ACCGCTTCAGCGTCAATCGAGCCTCGATCAACACCGCACAAAATCAAAAACCGCCCGCCGCCCCTGCCCCACGCACCAAAATCAGACCTCCACCGCCCACTTCACAACCTCAATTCACAACTGGTGAGAAATCCGGGCTAGTGCCGAGTTTTCCACACGTTTTTGGGGGGAGTCCTTCCGTACCATTGACGCTGTTACTGCCTAATTGGGAAACTGAGAACAGTATGGCCCGCTACTCAGCCTTTCTTGGGCGCAGGGTTGAAGTGCAATACCGCGCCGGTGACATCCTTTTGCCTGCGTCCGGCACGTTTGTGGCGGATTCGGGCCGCTCCATCTTTTTGGAGCAGCACTTCGAGCAGCGGGGCTCGATGAAGCACTTCCGCTGGGAAATCCCTTACCAGTACATAGTGCGGCTTGAAGAGAAGCCGGAACCGCCGCCTGAGCCCGCCGGGAATACCTCTACAACACAAGGGACAGCTGCGAGCGCAGCCTCAGCCTCATCGGCAGCCTCGGCTGAGGCCAAGACAGAGCCCAAGAACACCTCGACAAACTCTGCTGGTGGGGCTCCTGGGATACTGCCGCTGCAACACCGACCGAAGACTGCCTGACGTCCCTGCTTCCTTTTTCACGACCCTGCCACCGTTTTTTAGCGATTCAGTTACAATCGACGGGCTCTTAGAGGTTGGAATATCGCACCTGCGGCCCGTTTGGCAGAGCCGCAGCTAGCAGGAGGCCGTTTGTGACTACCGATGACAGCCGCAAGACCACGATCGGGCCCGGAGTGAAAATTGGCCCTGGAGCCAACATTACAGCCACGAGGAACATAGGTCCCGGTTCAAGCGTCGGCTTGATTGGACTTGGCTTGATGGGCGGGCCCATGGGGCTCAATCTATTGAAGGCCGGGTACAATTTGACGGTTTGGAACCGCACGGCTTCGCGCGCCGAGGCGTTGGTGGCCGCAGGCGCCAAGCTGGCCAAGTCCCCCCGCGAGGTGGCGGCTTCCTCCGACGTGCTGATAACCATCGTCAGCGATCCGCCTGCCCTGGAGGAAGTGCTTTGGGGAGGCTCCGGATCGGGGGCGGATTCAGGTGCACTCGGGGCCCTTCGTCCTGGTAGCATTTACATCGATTCCAGCACCGTTTCCCCCGCTCTAGCCCGCAAGATATCGGCCGCTTGTGGGGAACGGCAGCTTGCGTTTTTGGACGCTCCTGTGACCGGGGGCACGTGGGGAGCTGAAAAAGGGGAGCTGGTGTTCATGGTGGGCGGAGACCCGCAGGTGCTTAAAGATGCCGAACCGATATTTAGCGTGTTGGGGAAGCGCTGGTTTCACCTTGGGCCGAACGGAGCGGGTCAGACGATTAAGCTGGCGATGAACCTCATCCTCGCCCTCCAGGTGGACGCTTTAGCGGAGGCTTTGGCGCTGGTCGGTGCCGCTGGGTTGCAGGGAGAGAAGCTGGTGGAAGTCCTGCAATCCAGCATGGCTCGGGCGGGCGTTCTGGATGTGAAGGCCCCGTTGCTCCTAAAGGGAGAGTACCCGCCCAGCTTTCCGCTGCGGCTCATGCACAAGGACATGGGGTTGGCGCTGGACCTGGCTAAAGAAGCTGGCATTACCCTGCCAGCGGCAGCAGCAGCCTATTCCACGTACTCGGCCGTGAAAGCGGCAGCCAAGGAAGACCTCGACTACGCGGCGGTGATGAAGTTTTGGGAACGCTGAGCGCAGGTAGAATCCAGAGGCATAGCTTAGATTGTTCTGTAAGCTATTGAATATAAACTAGTTACATTCAGATTCACAAGCGATGGAGGCAATTCTGGCCGGTCACGGTTCGGATAGTGAGGAACTAGGAGCTAGTCCGAACGGCGGACCGCTTGTCTAGATCAAGAGAGAGATTCTGGTCCAGGAGGACGGCAACATAGCGAGAGCAGGTTTTCATTTCGACAGCCGCCCAGGCTGACAGCGCCGGCTGGATCGAGCGGCAAACTTTCTCCACACCTGCCATCAGACCATAGTAGCCCTTGATTTCGCGAAGCCAGGGTGTGCCTTTCTTCAGAAGCGGCGACATTTCGTCACAGAGACCCAACAACTTGCCAAAATCCTGGGCGCTGATGGACTCGGTGTCGATGCCGGTTGTTATGCGCAAAGAATCGGAGAGAGGCTGGTTCGCTGTGGTCAACCAAATCATCCGCCACTGGCTAATCGCGAATTGCACGAGGGCCAGGACGGAGAAGACGAGGATGAGGGCTGCAGTCATAGTGGTCGCTTGCAGAAGTAGTGTGCGTCGGCGGACTGCGCTTCCCTATAGGACCCCCGTACCATGGGACAGGTACCGACCTGGCGGTCAGTAGCTACCGATGGCCGTGTCAGACAGTCGGTTTCGGGCCGATTTCAGAGGCGACCCCATCGATTTTGAGTTATTGGCAGTCGAGTAACCTTGATGGATATTTCGAGCAAATCACCTTGACCGGTTAGCGACCTCAATCTAGTGTGAATACTAAGGTTGGATGCGCTCGTAGTTCCTCTCATGGACCTGCAAAAGAACAGCACAAGTCTGCCTCCCCAAACGAACAGCGATCAGGAGATCGCCGATAACCTGCGCAGAATTGAGAAGCGGGATTGGTGGATCTGGGCCAACTCGATTTTTGTGATGCTGCTGCTTACAGGAGCGTTGATTTCCTTCGTTTTGCCGTCTCTCGCCCAGGGATCGACGCCTCTGTTCCGGATTAAAGTCACAGAGGCCATTTTTGGGCTGGCGGCGCTCGTCGTTCTTTTCAACGTTTACACCATCTATCAGCAAGTGCTGATCAAGCGACTGAGGCGCCAGCTCGCGGAAAAGCAGCACCACTCCATACTATTGCGCGAACTGGCCATGATTGATGCGCTGACGGGGTTGTACAACCGGCGGTTCGCCGAACAGCGGCTGGCTGCCGAGGTGGCTCGTTCCGGGCGCAAGGGCCATCCATTCATCGTTGTTCTGTTAGACCTCGACGAGTTTAAACTTATCAACGACACATACGGGCATCCCACGGGGGATTTGGTGCTGCAGGAATTCGCTGCGGCTCTTAATGGAGCGATTCGCAGCGGGGATCTCGCGGTTCGCATGGGCGGGGACGAGTTTTTGCTGATACTTCCGGAATGCAATCACGAGCAACTGCAGATTGTTTTGAAGCGCCTGGGGGCTTTCGAACTTTCGTGGGAAGGCCGGAAATTTCCCATCAAGTACTCGGCAGGCTGGAAAGAATACGCCTCGGGAGACCAGCCGGAAACGATGCTCGCGGCCGCGGATCAGGCACTTTACGCCAACAAGCGCGCCGCCAGGGATACGAATAGGCCTGATCCAGTTCCCACCCCAACTTAACTCCCTGCCAGAATCGCAAATTCGCTTTCGTGGCGCGTGGCAGAGGTGTGCGCCGGAGTTGCCGCGGAGTTGATATAGAATGCGTCGGTTCGACAGTTGGTTGGCGTGCGCTGTCGTGAGTGGGAGGCCTTGCAAATGATGCCGAGAAAAAAAGCGGGAATGACTGCCTGCGTGATGGCGATCCTTTTGGGGCTGAGCGTTAGGGTGGCGTGGCCGCAGACCGGGAGCCTGGGAATCTTCACGAATGAAGGAAGCGTGGGGCAAACGCCGGCGGGAGGCAAGGCAGAGTACGATGCCGCTAAAGGTGAATATCGCATCACGGGAGGCGGCGCGAACATGTGGGGCGCCACGGATGCGTTTTATTTTGTTTGGAAGAAAGTTTCCGGCGACGTGACGCTTACGGCTGATGTGCAGTGGGTGGGGACCAGCGCCGCGGAGCATCGCAAGGCAGTGCTCATCTTCCGGCAAAACCTGGAGCCGGGATCGCCCTACGCGGACGCGGTTTCGCACGGCAATGGGCTTACCTCGTTGCAATTCCGCGGCGCACCGAACGAACAGACGTATCAGATCGT
>DATMNZ010000096.1:0-37783 GCA_035568495.1 Saccharimonadales bacterium (SeqCode)
GCCGGACCATATCGAGGGTGCTGGCTTTTAGTTCCGGGGAAAATGCCTTGCGCACATAGGCCTGGCCCAGCGCGTCACCCAGATCGTTGTCCACCGCCTGCACGCAGCGTTTCCAACGCGGACGCATCTCTTTGGCGCCGCGCAAATACTTACTGTAGAACTCGAACGATTCCAGGACAAACGGTGAGGAAAGATAGGCCGCATATCCATTGGCCAGGTGATAGCGCAGATAGGTCTTCCAGTTCTCCAGGGGCTCCTCAGCCAGTTGCCGGTCCATTTCCTTGAAGAAGCTCGGGGCGGTCACGTTCAGGACCTCGAATTTGGGCGCTGCGGCTTCCCGCAGATATGTCTGCCAGTCGAAGTTGGGCGCCAGCTTTTCGAGGTCGGCGATCTTCATCTTGTTCTTCAGCTTGTACGGATCGCGGCGTTCGACCCGGGTCAAAGAAGACTTGGCCAGCGCGGTCTCCATGCGCATTACCGTATCTGAGTCCCGGCCAGCGGCAGCGGCGGTCTCACCCAGCAGCTCAAACATCTTCTGCACGTGCTTGACGTAGCGCTCGCGAATCTCTTTGGATTTCGCGTCATCCTTGGTGTAGTAATCGCGGTCCGGCAGGCCCAGCCCGCCTTGATCAAAGCTCGCGATCTGCTGTTCGGAATCGTCGGGATCCTGGGACGAACCGCCGCTAAAAGCAATCGAAGCTCCCGGAATCGCAAGCTGCATGTGGACGATCAACGGGGCCAAGCCATGGGCCGTTTTGACCCGTGCGATGGCTTCCAACTCGGGCTTGAGCACGCTCAAGCCGCGCCTTTCTACGGCCTTTTCATCCATACAAGCGCTGTAGAAGTCTCCGATCAATCGCGTCGCGGAATCGCGCTCGCCCTTAGCGGAGGCCGCCTGCTCCAGAATGGTGCGCAGAAACCCCAGGTTGTCCTGATAGAGCTTGCCGTATACGCTCCATGAGCTCTGGTCCGGGGGAATGGGATTCTTCTTCTGCCATCCACCACAGGAATATTGATAGAAGTCCACACACGGAGCAACAGACTTGTCCATGGCGGTTACATCGAGGCTGGGCGTGTAAGGCAGGGTCGAATCAGCGGCCGGCTGCGGTTTCGCTTTCGTGGACTGGGCGAACACCATCGAAGAGGCAAGCGCCAATATCAAGAACACACATGTAGATGACAACTTCTTCATGATTCACCTTCGTTGAGCTTTATTTCTTCGACGGCTCTGTTGGCTGTGGCGGAGGCGGAATCCGAGGGGCGAGTGCCGCCCGGCTGGCTTCCGGCAACTTGTCGGCATCGGCCAGCAGCAGGCTCACCTGCCACATCTGGGTGGTTGAGAGCGATTTGCTGAAGCCCGGCATGCCGGTCAGGCGGATTCCATTGGCCACCTTCCAGTAGGTGTCACCCGCCGGATCATCGGTCACCATGTCGTCCTTATCGAAAAGCTGCGGAGGCGGAGGAAACATGCCTTTGGCCGCGGACGGGGAGTCCGTTTGCCGGGGCAGGCCATGGCAGAAAGCACAATGATCGACATACACTTTTGCGCCCCCGGTGAGGGCGGCCTCGTCGGCGGTGAACGGTGCTTTCGCCGGAGCTTCGGCTTTCAGGCGCGCGTGCAGCGCCATGCGCGCTACCTTTTTCTCAAAGGGCATGGGTGGCGCAGAAGTAGCTACCGGCACAAGACCAAGCCGGAAATACACATAGCCGCAAGCCGGCAGCAACAGCAAACCCAGTACCAAACCAAGAAGAAACTTCTTCACAAAAAATACCTCCGTCAGGATTCCATCAATTGGAAGCGAAATACTTTACATTTCAGCCGTCAGGATACCGTGACCGGCTGGCCTTCGTTCTTTCACGGAGTTTCCATTGGGACGATGTACGAACAGCCACTTCCCGCATTCGACCGGCCCCTCGGTAATCTTATCTGCAAGGCCCAGAGTTGCGATACTTACCGCCATGGCCCACTTCCCGATAACCAGCACCCGAGTGCGCTCTCCGCGAGTGCGAATTCCAAACGATGAACGCATTACTCTCAATCTTGGCGGAAAAAGCGCTTATGCAACTCTACGCCGGCTTTCGCTCACCGGCGGCCTGGTGGATTTTCCCGCGCCCTTAGACGTTACGCTCGCTGAAGTTGCCCTCACGACTACTGCCGGGCCGGTCAAGGCGCTGGTAGAGTTCATGCCGGCGCCGAAAAAGAACAGCCCAACATCGCGGCCATTCCGCTTCATTGCCATCGACGACAACGATTACCAGCGTTTGCATTCAACCCTAAAGTTGATGTTGAAGCAAGGATTTAGCGCCTAGCGGGGCCGCAGAGTCTTTACAGTTCTTCCCCCTGCCGCTCTTCTCTCGCCGCAGTTGGGGTCCTGTGTTCTCATCCGCTCCGTCGCTCTGCCGCCCAAACAGTAGCGCCGAGCAGAGACGGTGCTGAGCACCGTCTCTACGTCCGTGATTAACGCCCGCGATTAACGCGGCATCTGCTTCCGCCATTTCCTGACCTGGCGCATGTGATGAAGAGTGTGAAGCAGATGGAATTCTCGCCACTGACCGGCCGTGAGCGGACCCAGTATGGGATGGGTGAATACCGGCGTTCCGGCGCCCAATTGCTTTTCACAATCGCCGATGGTGTGGTCCAGCAGTTCCAGGCCCCGGCGCGCCGCCATCATCGCGTCGCCCGCACTCAACCCCTTCGGATGGATGGCCTCGGGTGCCTTTCTGCCCGGAGGAATATAGCGGAGGTTGAACAGGAGCAGCTTTCCCACGCGCTCCTTGGCGGTCGCGCGCCGCAGCTTCGCCTGAGGTTCCGTCATCGCTTTTCTCATGCCCGCCGCGGAGCGGGCATAGGCAAGCGAGAGATGCTCGACCAGTTCCACCGCAGACCACTTGCTCGCAGGATGCCAGCGCATCTGCTCATCGGTCATTCCCCGCGTTGCGCTTTCAATCTCTTCCAGGGTCCGTCGAAGAATGGGAGAAAGTGAATGGAGGTCGTGGTTCATCGTGCTCCAGTTTACCGGCTCGCTGTACTTTCTCCAAGGCCGGAGAAGCACCACCGGAAGCCGCGGCCTCTTCCGAAGCCAGGGTGGAACGTGTAGGCTGGATGTCCAGTGGAGAATCCAATGAGCTTTCTCAAACTGTTCCCAAACCTTCGGCGCCTGACGGCCATCACCATTCTGGCGGCGCTGGCGGCTGCCGCCTATGCCCAGAGTTCCCTGCCCCGTTTTGAAATCTCTTTGCCTGCCGGCCGGCAACCGGTGACCGGACGGGCCTTTGTCATCATCGCGAAAAGCGATACGCCCGAACCCCGCCTGCAGGCAGGCAACTGGCATGCGCGGGCTGAAATGCTGGGCCGCGATGTGAGCGACCTGCAACCGGGCGCCACTACGGCCATCGACGCGCTCACGCTCGGGTTTCCGCTCAAGTCGGTGCGCGAGCTGCCGGCCGGCGATTACTATGTGCAGGCGGTGCTCAACGTCTACACGCGCTTCAGCCGTTCCGACGGCCATACTATCTGGGCGCACATGGACCAGTGGGAAGGCCAGCAGTTTAATCGCTCTCCAGGAAACCTTTACAGCGAGATCCAGCGCGTACACCTTGATCCCATCAGCGGGTACAACGTGCGCCTGGTCCTGGCCCACATCATTCCCGCGGTCAACGTGCCGGAAGATACGCTCTATGTGAAGCACATCAAGATCCAAAGTAAACTGCTGACCGAGTTCTGGGGACAGCCCATTTTTCTGGGTGCGACCGTGCTGCTGCCGGAAGGCTACGGTGCGCATCCGCAGGCCCATTACCCTGTGATCTACGAGCAGGGGCATTTCGGCTTGCAGCCACCGATGAGCTTCAACACCCAGCCGCCGCCTGACTCGCCACAATTGCAACAGGCATTGAAGGGCGCCGGGCAAACCACCGGATACGAATTCTACCGGCAGTGGACCGCACCGCAGTTTCCGCGCATGATCGCCGTGACCTTCCAGCACCCCACGGCATACTTCGACGATTCCTACGCGGTGAATTCAGCCAACAACGGCCCGTATGGCGATGCCCTGATGACCGAACTGATTCCCTATATCGAGGAGCATTTCCGGATTATCCGCCAGCCGTACGCACGGGTGCTCACCGGCGGATCAACCGGCGGATGGGAGTCTCTGGCCTTGCAGGTCTTCCACCCGGAATTCTTCGGCGGTACGTGGAGTTTTTTTCCCGACCCGGTGGATTTCACGCGCTACCAGATGGTCGATATCTACGCCGACAACAACGCGTTCCTGGCCCCAGGATACGACGCGCCCATACCCGAACGGCCTGCGGAACGCACGAACGAAGGCCAGGTCACCACTACGGTCCGGCAGATGAGCCAGTTCGAGGAGGTGATGGGCTCGCATGGCCGCTCATCCGGGCAATTCGAAGCCTGGGAAGCTGTGTACGGCCCGGTGGGAACCGATGGCTATCCGAAACCACTGTGGGACAAACTCACCGGCAAGATCGATCCCCAGGTGGCCGAATACATGCGCGACCATGGCTATGACCTGCGCTACTACCTGGAAAAGAACTGGGCGCAGATCGGGCCGGCGCTCGCAGGCAAGATTTTCGTCTATTGCGGCGACATGGATAATTTCTATCTCAATCTGGCCACCTATCGCCTCGAAGACTCCCTGAAAAAGACAACCAGCCCGGCCTACGGCGGAGCGTTTGAATATGGACGCCCAATGAAAGGGCATGGCTGGCATCCGATGAACCAGGCGCATCTCGTGAGAATGATGGCCGCCCACATCAGCGCGAATGCACCGGCGAATGGGGATGGGTCGTGGAAGTATTGAGAAAGCAATTGGCAATTAGCACTCAGCCGTCAGCACTCAGCATTCAGCCCGTGAAGCTTTTGCCGTTAGCCTTTAGCACTTAGCACTTAGCACTTAGCGTTTAGATGTGAACCTTCACTTCGTGGCCCGCGTTGCATAGCCAGACGTTTTGTTTGCCCTCACGCAGTATTTCAGGGCTGAATGCTAAGTGCTAAGGGCTAAAGGCTAAGGGCTAAAGGCTATTGCTCAGGCTTTCACGGGCTGAATGCTGATTGCTGAGTGCTGACTGCTTCCCCTTCCCAGTTCGGAAACGGCTGCCGCGATGAATCACGGAAGGCAGCGATCAAGGCGCGCACGCTGCTGCGCCGCTTCATGATTTCCTTCACAAGATCGCCCAGCGCATCCCATGCATCTTCGCACCATCGCGGCGGAATCTCGCCGGCAATTTCGTTCAGAACATGAGTGGGGAATTTTTCTATCCGCGTAAGCCACGGTTCGAATGACTGCCATCCTCGGATATGCGCATAGACGTGGTTGCGATAATAGACGCCGTGGAGCGCGAGATCGGGGAAATTCCACTCGCCCGCGTTGAAGCAGTATCCCTGATCGATGAATGACACCTGATAGTGCCGGGAGCCGGGATTTTTCCAGAATACGGCCTGCCGGCCGTCGGCATTACCCAGCCATTTGTCCAGGGCCAGAATGCCGGTAAAGGTTTCACGGTTCACCACCCGCTCAAACATGCTTTCCGGGAGATAGTCGAAGACCTGGCCGGCAAATGGATCGCACACGTAGCGGGCGCCAAAATGCAATCCCGGCAAACAGGGACTGCAATGGCCGGCGTTCTCAAAGCGCAGCTCCGGGGTATTGCGGACAAGCCAGTCGCCGACCTCAATCGCTTCCACGACCGGGACTGGCAGTCCGACGTGACTGGCGATGCGCGTAGCCAGGAATTCATTGGCCAGCACCTTCAGGTGCTGTGGATTATTCTGAAATTTGACCACGTAGAAATGACCGTCGGCGGCGCGCATGAGGTGTGACTGCGCCCCACCCCGCATTCTTCTCACATGCTGCACTGCGTCAATTGCCATCGTCAAAGTGAGAACGAGCGAGGGACGGTTTCTTGCAGGAGAAAAACTAAGAAGAATGCACCACGGAGGCACCGCGCAACGGAGCCGCAACCAAAAAGAATCCACCGCAAAGTACGCCAAGACCGCAAAGGAAGATCAAAAGATTGAACCGCGGAGTGCGCAGAGATCGCGGGGGACGCGGAGAAAACCAAAGACTGGGTGACGATTGCCGGCTCAGAAATATGCGCAAGAAAAGAAGAATCTTGGGGCTAGTAATACGGAGCCACGGAGGAAAACCAAGAAAGGCATTTGGTATTGGGTAGTTGGTATTTGTGATTGATCGCGGCCTTTCCGGGTCTGGCAAAACTCGCAATTCCTCCTGCAAATACCAAATACCGAATACCAAATACCCTGTTCTTATTTTCCTCCGTGACTCCGTGACTCCGAGGTGAATTTTGGGTTTTGTTCGTAGACCTTGACGAACGCTTCCACGCTGTGGACGTAGACATCGGCAAAGTCGGCTACGTAACGGCGCTCCTGGATGAGGTCCATGGCGTCGCGTAGCGACCAGCCCATGACCCGCAGCACCGCCAGGGTCATCATGGGCGCACGATGTACGCCGGCCGCGCAGTGGATATAGACTTTGCTTGCCGGTTCATCGAGCGCCTCCAGGGCGAAGGCTACGCCCCGTTGGAACAGCTCCGGGGGCTTGGGCTCGAAATCGTCGTCGGTGGGGTTGTAGAGGACCTTGACCGGGTAAGGCTCAGCCAACGGGCGGTCATCGAACTCAACCTGCATGTCGATGATGTGGGTGAACCCCAGGCCCACCAGTTCTTCCATGTTTTGGTCGTTCCAAATGCCACCGCCCACGCCGATTCGATCGGTCACCCAACTCATGTCCATACAAGCATTTTAGCCGCTGGGCGGAAATCGCGCCCTTCAAAAGGGCAGCACTATATCTTTGCAAGCCGGCAGTTTACATCCATATTGCTTACAGTTATACTCGGCAGGACCATGAAATTCCGCGCATTGCAGGAAAATCTTCGCCGGCGAATGCTGGAAAGAATCGCCCGCCGGGAACTTACGGCCCTGGGGCTGGCGCGCCAGATCGGGTTCCAGCAGCCGCACGTCACCAACTTCCTCAATCGCAAGCGTTCGCTGAGCCTGGAAGCCATGGACCGCGTGCTGACCGCGCAAAAGATGTCGGTGCTCGACCTGATCGACGCGGAAGAAATCAACAAGCGGGCCAGCATCCCGCCGCCCAGCCAGGATGATTTCGAGAACGTGCTGCTGGTGGAAGGCACGATTGCGGCAGGCGAGCCGATCATCACCAACGAGCGAGTACGGGACATCCTCAAATTCAAGAAGAGTTTCCTGCGGCGGCTGCGGCCGGCGGTGGAAGCCTCACGCGATGGATGGCAGCGGTTCGTGATGATCAAGGTCGATAATCACGATGGCATGAGCATGTATCCGCGGCTGCTGCCGGGCGCCACCGTGCTCATCGACCGCCACTACAGCTCCCTGGAGCCTTATCGTAAGCACGAACCCAACATGTATGCCGTGCGCCAGGGCGGCGCCGGCGCCACGGTGAAGTACGTTGAGCTGGCGGGAAAGAACCTGGTCCTAAGGCCGCACAACCAGTCGTATCCGATTTCAATCGTCCACATGGAAGACGGCAAAAGCCTGGCGGACTACATCGTCGGCCGGGTGTGCCATGTGGCAATTGAGACTTGAGGGCAAGCAATTAGCAAATGGCAATTAGCAGTCAGCACTCAGCATTCAGCCCATGAAACAGTGCGGGGGGTTGAGTGATGCGTGGTGCGTGGTTGAGTTCTTTGTTTTGGATAAAACTTAAGATTCCGGCGCTCGCCATAGAGGGTTCAGGGCTGAATGCTGAGTGCTGAGTGCCATCTGCTAATTGCTATCTGCCATTTGCCCTCTTCCCGCAGTTTAGAATACTTCCTGGAGACAGCTCATGGACCAACTCTCAGGACTCTTCGCCGCCCGGCGCAACGAAGACATCGCGCTCGACATGATGAAATTCATCGCGGCCACCACCGGTTACGGCAAGCTGGGTTCCCCGGGAGCAGGATTCCAGGGCGGCACGGAAAGCAAGGCTGAAGACTATGCCGCCCACCTGCTGGAGCTTTATACCCGGTGCCTGCATACGGTGAACGGCAAGAAATAATCAGCGGGCGGTTTGCGTTGTGGTCGGATTCTAGGGATAATCGGGGCAGCCGATTGTGCTGCTTGCTTCGCTGTGAACTTGCCGAACTACATGACGCTGTCGCGCATCGCAACGATACCGTTGCTGATCTGGATACTCACCAGTTCCTACTTTAACCATCCGCATCTTACGCACTGGGCGGGAGAACGGGTCATCCTGGCGTCGGCGCTGTTCATCGCCGCTTCCATTACGGATGGACTGGACGGCTATCTGGCGCGCCGCCGCGGGCAGATCACCACCATGGGCATGCTGCTCGATCCGCTGGCCGACAAGCTGATGATCACCGCGGCCTACATCACACTCGTCCACCTCGTGCCATCGATCGTCAATGTGGGTGTGGCGGTGCTGATTATCGGACGTGAATTCCTGATTTCCGGCCTGCGCTCCATCGCAGCTTCCGAAGGATTCACCATCGAAGCCAGTGAACTGGGCAAATTCAAGATGGTGGTGCAGATTGTCTCCATCGTGGCCGCCATTCTGGCGCTGCACTGGGACTACTGGGATTTCCGCTACTTCATTTTACCTGTGCGTCTGATCGCACATCTGGCCATCTGGTTCATGGTGGCGGTGTCGGTCATCTCGGCGGTCGACTATATTGTCGGGTTCTGGAAGAAGATCGACAAGCGCGTCGAACGCCGCCGCCGCCGCCCCTTCATTCTCAGCCGGCGAAAGAAAAAACAGATGGAAGCGGCCGAGGCCGATAGTCCAATCAAGAGTTAATACGGAGGCCTGCCATGAAACACCGGTCTGTCATTCTTCTTGCTTTGGCAATGATGATCTCACTGTTCGCGAGGGCCCAACCCCAGGACCAAGACCAATCCCCGTGGGGCGGCCTGCTCAAGAAAGCCGAATCGGCCCTCAATAAGCAGAAGAGCGGCAGCCTGACCAGCGACAAGATCTCCGCCGGCCTCAAAGAGGCCCTGAAGATCAGCACCGGCAAGGCGGTGGCCCAGACTGGAAGGCCCGATGGGTTCCTCAAGAATGAAGCCATCAAGATTCTATTGCCGCCCAAGCTACAGACCGTTAGCAGAGGTCTGCGCCTGGCGGGCGTGGGCGCTCAGGTGGATGACCTGGAAGTGGGCATGAACCGGGCCGCTGAAAGGGCCGCGCCCGCCGCCAAGCAGATTTTTCTCAATGCACTGTTGAAGATGACCTTCTCCGATGCGCGCCAGATTCTTTCCGGCGGGAATACTGCGGCCACCGACTTCTTCAAGAAGACCAGCACCACGGAGTTGACGACGGCCTTCACGCCAACAGTCCACCAGGCAATGGACAGCGTGGGCGTTGTCCGCCAATATAACCAGATCATGAAGAACCCGATGGCCGCTTCTCTAGCGGGCAGGCAGAACCTGAATCTCGACAGCTACGTGGTGGGAAAAACCCTGGACGGATTGTTTTATGTGCTGGGCCAGGAAGAAGAAAAGATCCGCAAAGACCCGGCCGCCCAGACAACTGCTTTGCTGAAGGAAGTGTTTGGGAGGAAACAGTGACCTAATACGGTGACCAGGTGGAAATGTAACTCTGGTAGATCGAGACATCTGGACATCGGGTAATCTGGACATCGGGTAATCGGGACATCGGGTAATCGGGACATCGGAGTACCAGCCTGCTTTTTTGGCGGCATTACCAGCTCAACCGGGAGATTAAGTAGTCATCGCAGATCGGGGGATCGGCACGCCCGGTGTGTCACCCGATGAACAAGCTGGAAGACTCATAAAAGATTTTCTTCCGCATGCGCAGAGCGTGGCCCAGCGTCGGCACATCCCGCTGCCAGATGGGTAGCACCAGGGACATGGCGAAGCCCTCCGCGTTACAAACAATACCCCAGGCCAGCACCGCGTCGAGAAACCAGTTATCGAGACCAAAGCCAAAGAAGGCAATGGTTGCCGCCGCCATCAGCAAGCCCCAGACCTTGGCCAGAATGGAATGATAGCTGGCGTTGCGTCCGAACTTCATCCAGGCGAAGAGGTGCTGCCCCAGCTCCATGGCCACCAGCGCTACGAACAGCACTGCATGATGTTGTGCGGTCATCGGATAACGCAGCATGACCAGAGCCAGCACGCCCAGATAGAAAACTGTATCGGCGAGCGTATCCCAGCGGCGCAACCTGGAGGTATCGCAACGCCAGCGCCGGGCCAGCACGCCATCGTAGATGTCAGAAACCAGCGCTAGCACGATGCAACCAACGGTCATCCAGCGCTGCGGACGGGTGAGGCCGAGCCACACGATCCCCGGACCCAGCGCTAGCCGGAAGAGCACCAGCATCCACGGTAGCCGGGCCTTGAACCAAGAAGGTCCAGCAGCGTTTTCAGTGATTGACCTTTGCATCGGATCCATTCCTTTCCTCAGCCAGCGGCCCATCCGCAGGGAGAGCGAGGCGTAGCTGCTTCGCAGCAGTGCGGCGCGCAGGATGACAAACAAGGCGATCGAGATGATCTTTAGAATCACGAACTTCGTCATGGCCGCCCACTGTCACGGAATCACTTCTTCGCTGAGAGGTTGTGACTTTTTTAGTTCCCCAACACGGCGTCATCCTGAGTGCGAAGCACGAAGGACCCCGTGAATGCTGGCTCTATCGAGAAATCTTCAGGGCGTTTCAACGACGAGTTCGCGCTGCCCTCTCGGCAGAAACAAAAAGTCGCAGCCTCTGAGCGATGAACGATCAACCCATTGTTTCTCACGGACAAGGCTATCCGCGCCGAATCGAGGTCTCAAGCGGCAAGGAACGGCGGATACAGGCATGTCGCAGAATGTCGCGTGCGGCTGATGAGGCATTTGTTCTCGTGTGCCGGCGTTGCACAATAAGCGCGGTTGCAATAGATTACAGTTCGATATGGAACGCGCCTCCGATCTCTCGCTGACCATCAACAGTGTTCAGCTTTCCAGCGAACTGGAAACCCTGGCCACATTTTCTGAGGCGCCGTCCCCAGCCGTAACCCGCGTGGTTTTTTCCGAGGCTGACCGGCGCGCGCGCAGCTATGTGAAAGATCTGTGTGCCCGAGCGGGACTGACACTGCGTGAAGATGCCGTGGGCAACACCTTTGCCCGCTGGAACGGCGCCGAGCCGGGACTGCCGGCCGTCGGCACCGGCTCCCACATCGACGCTATTCCCAATGCCGGACGTTACGATGGCACGGTGGGTGTTCTGGGCGGGCTGGAGACCATCCGCGCCTTGCAGCGAAGCGGGCTGCGTCCGCGGCGCTCGATTGAATTGCTGCTGTTCACCTCAGAGGAGCCTACGCGCTTCGGCATCGGCTGCCTCGGAAGCCGCCTGCTCTCGGGCGCGCTGGAAGCCGCGAAGGCCGCCAATCTAAAAGACAAAGAAGGCAAGCCGCTCGATGAATGGCGCGCAGCCGCCGGCTTTCACGGCGCGCTCGATAGCTGCCTGCTTCCGCGCGGATACTACGCGGCATTCGCCGAGCTGCACATCGAGCAGGGCACACTGCTCGAGCAACGCAGCACTGCGCTGGGCGTGGTCACGGCCATTGCCGCCCCGGCGAGTCTGCGCATCATGATTGAGGGCGATGGAGGACACGCCGGCGCAGTGTTGATGCCCGCAAGGCGCGATGCCCTGTGCGCCGCCGCTGAGATTGCGCTGGCCGTGGAAGCGGCGGCCAAGAGCACTCGCGCAATCGACACCGTCGCCACTACGGGCGTCTGTGACGTCTTTCCCGGCGCCGTCAACAGCATACCTATGCGTGTGCGGCTGGAAATCGATGTGCGTGATATCGACCAGGAGCGCCGCGACTCAGTGCTGGCCGGTATTCACTCCGCGTGTGAGGAAGTAGCTGCGCGGCGCAAAGTGACCGTAACCCGAGAGACAATCAACGCCGACTCGCCTACGCAATGCGATCCGGCCATTGTGGAAGCTTTGGAGCGCGGAGCGGCAAAACACCACCTTACCTGCCAGCGCATGGTGAGCCGTGCCTATCACGATTCCTCGTTCATGGCGCGCATCGCTCCGGTGGCCATGCTCTTTATTCCCTGCCGCAGCGGCTTCAGCCACCGGCCGGATGAGTACGCGTCCCCCGAAGCCATCGCGCAGGGCGCGCTGGTATTGGCGGAGGCATTGGCGGAGCTGGCGGGTTAGTCAGATACCATTTACGGCGCTTGCCAAGGATTAATGGTCGCCGCCCCAGTAGGCTGGAAGTCTCGCACGTTGCGGGTCACGATCGTCAAATCGTGCGCCAAAGCAGTTGCTGCGATCAGTGAGTCAATGGTCGGAAGCGGTCTTCCTACCCGAACTCTTTGGGCCACGAGTGACGCCCAGCGACTCGCTACCTCGCGATCTACGTCCAGAATACGGCCTAAAAACCACACCTCTAACTAACTCTTGCTTGAACCACTGCTCAAGCTGCATGCGGCGTTTGCCGGGAGAAAGAAGCTCGATCCCTTTCTCGATCTCCGCCAGCGTTATGACACTGACATGCTGCAAATCTCGCGCCGTCGTTTCAAGCCAGCGCTTGACTCCAGCATCGGGGCCAACCGGGCCGGTTGTATTCTGATAGGACATTCGTGTCGATCAGGAACCCACTCATTCAAGTTCAGCAGGACGCGGATAATCTTGGAAACGTTCCAGGTTGAGGTTCGCCTCTGCAAACGGAGAATTCAGAAGAAGGTCGGACAAATTGCCCGCCTTCATCGAGAGAAGCGGGCCATCGTAAAGGTGAACTCCCTTTCTTACGATCTCTTGGAGATAGTCACATAGTGACACGCCACGCTCATGAGCCTGGGCCACTAGGCGCTTTTCCGTCTCAGGGTCGAGGTCCAGGGTGACGGTCATGGCTGTTTCTCCTTATCAGTCTTTTTCTATACTTGCCGGGTGGCCTTGAAGTGTCAAGACTAAAGAGCATAAAGCTCTTCAAGAGCGATGCATTGTAAAACAATCGTCCTCCATCTGATTCGCGCTCAGCTTGGTTTACTCTTAAAGGCGTGGATCCTGAACCGAGCCATCCCTCCCCCGGAACCAACGTGCGATCTCTACGCGAGTTGGCCGCATTCTTCCTGCGGCTGGGCACCATTTCATTCGGAGGGCCGGCGGCCCACATCGCCATGATGGAGAACGAACTGGTCCGCCGCCGGGCATGGCTTTCGCGGTAAAAGTTTCTCGACCTGCTGGGCGCCAGCAACCTCATTCCCGGACCAAGCTCCAGCGAGCTCGCCATTCACATCGGCTATCTGACCGCCGGATTTCCCGGTCTGCTGCTGGCGGGCCTGTGCTTCATTCTTCCAGCAGCGTGCATGGTGGCGGCGCTGGCCTGGGTCTACATCCATTTTGGCGGGCTGCCGGCGGTGGCCTCCGTTCTCTATGGAATCAAGCCGGTGGTCATCGCCCTAGTGATGCAGGCGCTCTGGGGCCTGGGACGAACGGCCGTCAAGAACAAACTTCTGGCGGTGGTGGCCGTGAGCGCAACTGCCGTCGGGTTGATGGGGTTGCATCCGCTGCTGCTGCTTCTCGTTGCCGGAGCGGTGGTCGTGCTGGCGACTCAAATTGGCCGGGGCGCGATTCGGCAAAGCGTCATGGGCTGGACTTCTCTGGGAAGCACGGCGCGTTGGCCTTCGGGCAAGGGCCTGCTCAAGAGTGCGGTCGCTGTGACAACTGCGAGTCTAGCTCCCTTCAGTCTCGGCCCGCTCTTTCTGGTATTCCTGAAGATTGGCGCGGTGGTTTTTGGAAGTGGTTATGTGTTGCTGGCATTCTTGCGCGCCGACCTGGTCGTCCATCGCGGCTGGCTTACCGATACGCAGCTTCTCGATTCCATCGCCGTCGGACAGATCACACCCGGCCCGGTCTTCACCACCGCGACCTTCATCGGCTATCTGCTGGGCGGCTTCCCTGGCGCCGTGGTGGCCACCGTAGCTATCTTTCTGCCGGGCTTCCTGCTGGTCGCAGCCAGCGGCCCGCTCATCCCACGCATTCGCCAATCGAAGATTGCCGGCGCCTTCCTCAATGGCGTGAACGCAGGTTCTCTGGCTCTGATGGCGGTGGTCTCCTGGCAACTGGTAAGGACATCGATCATCGATGCGCCGACAGCAGCGCTCGCGCTGATCTCGTCGGTTGCGCTGTTCCGGTTCCGGATGAACTCGGCGTGGCTGGTATTGTTCGGCGCGGTGGCTGGGTTGGCCATTCGCAGCGTGATGCGATACCCGTAGAGACGGTGCTCCGCACCGTCTCTGGGCCTGAGCGACCAAGCTCAGGCCCAAGCGGTCTTGGCGATTCAAGGCTACACGGCAGACGCATGGACTGTTTTTCATGAACTCTCAACCCATGATCGTTGAGGTCACCACGGACACCCGCACACTTCATTCAGGCGAGCATCTTCAAGCCGTGCTTCTGCACAACAGCCAGGAGCTTGAGCGCCATACCGCTGGGCCGCTTGGCGCCGGTTTCCCACTTCTCCACCGTGGATTCACTTGTATTGAGATAGCGGGCAAAGACCGGCTGGCTGACATGGTGGCGCTCACGAAGCTGTTTGATCTCATGCGGTTTTATTGGAGGGGGAGCAGCCAGACACGACGCGTCAAAACTCCTCATGGTGGTTTTGTCGATAGCGCCCACCTTGGCCAGTGCCGAGGCCGAGGAATGAATGGCATTAAACGCAGCGCTTTTGAACCTACGTCTTGTCTTCATAGATAGAAGTCATGCTATCCGATGTCCAGATGTTCCGATCTACCAGAATCACTCTTTCACGCGGTCACAGTACTAGAAACTAAAACATTCACCACACTGCCATTCACTTGTTTCAAGTACCGGCAGTTAATCTGACGGATTCTTTATGAATGTGAGCCGGAATCTCCCATCTTCTTCTTCAACAGCCCAGAGATTTCGATTCCTTCCACGGCGTCGAATTCTCGAAAGTCTATCCTCACAATTGGCTCTTCCTGCAACAACTTGCACCAATTCCGCTAGTGAATGCCACTGGCCATCGCTTAATCGCCTGTAAATGTCGTGAATTGCGGAATTTGGATCCCAACCACCGGTTTGAATGTCGGTAGCTTGATGACCATCTGTTATTTCGATATCTCGGGACGTCTCGTCTTCCTTGTTAGGGCTCAGCCACAAGGTAAGAGCCTTGTCCGTCAACAGCTCCGCTCTCTCGTTTATGCTTTTTCCGTCCCAGTCAGACTTTGCGCCGATCCATCGATTCAGATCCAAATGGCTCTCTTGAAACAATTTCCTCTTTTCAGTGAACGGCATATTTCCCAGCTCATAGTTGTAACCAGTCAGCGTCAGATTTCCGAGCGTGTCTAACCAGCGGCCGTGAATCTCTTCGGCATTGGGATTTAACGCCATCCGCCACTCATCATTGAGTGCTTGGGGCAAGACATGTTCAATGGTGATCGCTGCTTTCTTGATATCTATCGGCTCCTTGTGGCCGAAGCTGCGTTCGATTGCTAGGAGCACATAGCGAGTTGCTTTGCGGCCATATTGTGATTGATGAAGAATGGCTTGTCCAACCTCTTCGTTAGCGGGCCAGCGCCGCGCGCCGCTCTCCGCAGATAGTGAATTCTTTAACCAGTCCGCGGTGTTTACTTCCTGGAAGTGCTTTGCGAGCTGTATGAAGATGCGGCTCAGGGCATTGGAAGGCAAGCCGCATAAAACTCGCCTTACCAAGTACGATTCCACTGTGCGGAGTCCAGCGAGCAACTCCGTGTCACTAAATGCCTGTCGACTATAAGCATCAAAGAAGCGAAGCAGTAAAGGATAGCTGATTGTCATATCAATATCGATCAATGCCTGCAAGCAGTCCCGTATTTGCTGATTCTCTACTATAGATGGATCAACGAATTGTCGGTAAAATTCGCAATGCCGTTTCATTTGATGGAGTTCATTCTCGACGTCAGCGGATTCCTTCAGATCTGCCAGACGCTTTTTGACAGCAGCATAGATATCACCTCACTTGACCTCCTCACCCTCTTTCATCGCATAATGACGTAGGAACTCGGTTAAGGAATCGGCTAAAGATTCTTGAATAGGCTTCCAGAGCTTAAAATAGACTTGCTCCTGTTCACCTCCCGAGCCGAGCGAGTTCTTGAAACGCATGAGGACGTAATTGCGTACGAGGTCGGCCTGAGTTAGCGGCTCGCCCTTATAATTCAAGCTCTCAAAAATGAGATATGGATCATCAGCGTCGCCAAGGTTAATCATTACCACCTGAAGGCACCGCTCTATCGTTTGTAGCAAGAGGTCGGGATTAATAGGATCTCCGTTCAGATCCTGGCCGTTAATACAATTTGAAAAGAAGTCGATTGCCTGTCGGATCTTTTGACCCTTCGGGGGAAGTTCTTCGTCTAACACCAATCGACTGAAAGGCTCTCGGTCACCATGCGTGGGCATTAGTTTCAAGCGATCTGGACCGTCATAGTGGCGGTTAACGAGATAGTCTTCCACGCGTCCCTTGCTTTGGGCGTTGAGAAATGGGCGCAAGGCACACAACAGAAGCGCGATTGTGGTGAGACGCTGCTGGCCATCTATGATGAGGTGCTTGTTGACGCCAACGGGCACTGTCCTTGCAGGAACAGAGACAACGGCTCCCATGAAATGAGTTGAATCGACGGCTCCGAGATCGTATTGTGGCAGAATGTCGTCCCAAAGATTAGTCCAGTGACTTTTCTCCCATGTGTATGGGCGTTGAAAGAGCGGAACGATATTCTGCTTGGTGCCATCAAAATATTGGATAACGCGCACTGGGTTTGCTTCCATGTTTCCTCATCTTTCTAAATGAGCAGCATCTTGGCTTTGCCAGGATAAACGACCAGCGGGCTCGCTGGAGCCCGAGAAGACACCTTCCGTTAGACGCCCGTCCGAGATGTGTCTGAGGAAGATCAGGCTGAGGATGAATGTGTTCGTGCTCCGAGGCGCATGTGTGGCTTGGGCGTTTGTCAACGGCGGCCCAGGGTTCGGCCTCAAAACCGACGGTGACGCTGTTCAAAGGCCTTTCAGAAATCGAGCATTTTGGGAACATGATTTGGGTGTAGGGGTTAGTTTACAACCAATTTGGGATGCGCTCCACGATATTCAGCTAAGGTTAGCATCTAGAAAAAACGGATACCTCATCGACTTACTACAGTGGATTTTGTGCAGTGCCTCGCGGCGTAATGCACCTCTCCGTTGCAGCAAAGGAGCGCTGGACCATTCTGGTGGAAACGGATACCCCGAAACATAATGGGGATGTGCAATCCCGCTCGTAAAGACCATCGAACAGCAACTCGTCAGATGCTTGCGGAATCATAGCCGGATTCCGTTCGTCACAGAAGTTTCAGTTCAGCCTCTCCACAAACCTTTCCAGATCAAGGGCCTCCACGTTCGGAGCAAGCGCGGTCATAGTCACCGGGGAGTTAGACTTACGGTGGACCACAACCATCCGGCTGGGACGTTTTGAAAGAGCGCTGCTCAGGGAGATCAACGGAGCGGCCATCGCCGGTCTGACCGTTCTGCTCGATTTCGCTTCAATCAGCCACAGCCCGGCATTGGCCGCAGGTAAAAGAAAATCGACTTCCAGACCCTGCTGGTCACGAAAGAAATACAGCTCCTTGCGCAAGCCTCGATTGGCTTGGCTCTTGAGTATCTCCGAGGCTACAGAGCCTTCAAAGAGCGCGCCTAGAAAGGGCGACCGCTCCAGTTCCGCCGCTGAATGAATTCCCAACAGGTGACAGGCGAGTCCCGAATCCAGCCAGTAGATCTTCGGCGACTTGATCAGCCGTTTTCCGAAGTTCTCGAAGTAGGGAGGCACAAGCATGATTTGTCCCGTCACCTCGAGGATGCGCAGCCACTCAGCAAGCGTGGGGACTGAAACCCCCAGGGGCGCGGCCAGGTCGCTCTTATTGAGCACTTGCCCATGGCGGCTGGCCAGCAACGCAAGAAAACGCCGGAATGTGACCAGGTCGCGGACATTGGTGATCGCCCGAACGTCGCGCTCCAGGTAGGTCTGCAGATAGGAAGCCAACCACAGTCCACGGGTCTTTGGATGGGCAATCACTTCAGGGAATCCGCCATGTAGCAGGTCTACTTTGGTGGTTTCCGCGACGCTCAATGGCAGTAGCTGAAGAATGGCGGCGCGTCCCGCCATGGATTCGGTGATGCCCTGCATCAGAGGAGCTTCCTGTGAGCCGGTGAAGAACCATTGCCCTTTGCCGGCGGGCTTGTGATCGATCAGGGTGCGCACATAGTTAAGTAGCTCCGGCGTATTCTGGATTTCGTCGAAGATGACCGGCGGCTTCATTTGTTCCAGGAAGGTGCGCGGGTCGCTGCGCACTCTGGCCTGCACGTCCGGGTCTTCGAGCAGCACGTAGCCGGCATTTGGAAACAGGCGGCGCAACAGGGTCGTCTTGCCCGCGCGGCGCGGACCGGTCACCACCACCGACGGAAAGCCCCGGGAGCCGTCGATGACGGTCTTTTCCAGCTTGCGCGGCACATAACGCATATGAGTAATTTAAAGTATAACTTTAGATTTATCAAATAGTACCTGATGGACTGCGATCCCTCTGTGACATCCACCCGCCACACCTCGTCTGAAGTTTTTTAAAAGCTGCCAAATTAGGAGACATTCAGCTTAAAATGGCAGCAGCGAAACAGCCAGGAGCTTGAGCGCCATGCCGCTGGGCCGCTTGGCAGTCGGTCTCCCACTTCTCCACCGTGGATTCGCCGGTATTGAGAAATCCAATTGTGTACGCTATTATGTACACATAGGCAGGTGATGGTCATGGCTACCATTAAGTCGGAGTACGGGAATTCCGTGAACGCATCGCCAGTTTTCTGGAATCGGATACTCCGGTGGCAGTCACGCGGCACGGCGAAACGCTAGGAGTCTACGTTCCCACACCCCGTAAGCGGCCCGCGACAGCCGATCTCTCTGAACTGAAGGCGGTTGCGGATCGCTTGGCCTCAGCGCTGGAGAGCAGCGATGAAGAAGAGCTTGTGGCTGAGTTTAAGCAGTTACGCAGGCGTGGAAGGCCGCGCCGTCCGTCGAAATGATCGTCCTTGACGCTAACATCTTGGTCCGGGCGGTCCTGGGTCGTTCCTTAGAAAAAACGGATACTCTCGTCCATGCCAGCCGTGATAATCTTGAAGCGATGAACGTGAATCTCACACCCGATCAGGAAGCTTTTATCCGTGAGGGCATTGCTGCCGGCCGCTTCCATAGCCCCGAGGATGCTCTTCAGGAAGCTCTTATGCTCGCGCGCCAGTTGGTGGACCAACCTAAGGAGAAGCTCCAGTATCGAGCTCAGCCTGGTCTCAAGCTTGCCTTGCTGAAACGCCAAACATTCACCGTAGACGGACGAGCGGGAAGAGTCGCGGCATCTCTGGCTGCTCTGAATGCGACGCAACCAACAGACCTGGCGCTTGCACAATGGAAAGAAATCTTGGAAGAAATCGAGGACGAGGACTGAGCAATGGCCCAGCCCCTGGCCGCCCTCCCCGATGGAAGCGACCTTCTCATTGACACAAATATCTTCGTTTACGGTCTGACAGGCAAATCTGCTCAGTGCAGAGACCTTCTTGAAAAGTGTTCGACCCAGCAGGTCACCGGAATGAGCCTTTTCGAAGTTCTGCACGAAGCCACTCACAAGTTCATGATTGCCGAGGCTGCGCAGAAGGGCCTTTTTACCGGCCAGCTGGAGAAGGGCGCGAAGTATCTTGCAAAAAACCCCGGGCAAGTCAAGCTTCTTTCCGACTATTGGCTGAACACTCAAAGGCTCCGGGCGCTCAACCTGCTCTTCCTGCCGATGGAACAGGATATTGTAGCCCGCGCACAGGTGGAGCGATCAACGGTCGGCATGCTTACAAATGACTCCATCATCGTTGCTGCGATGAGGGAGTATGGTCTTTCCTTGATCGCAACGAATGACCGGCAGTTCGATGCAGTGCCGGGGATTACCGTTTTTTCTCCAACAGACGTTTAACGCCTGCACTCAGCGTCATCAGATACTATGTTGCACAAGTAGTCGCAGTCGTCAATGTGGCCGCCCCCCGCTCCAAACTCTGGATGAATGGGGGTGCGAAATTTAAACTGCTGGTTTAGATTTCTCAAACATTGGGTGGTGTCCTAATTTGAAAATTAGGACACTACCAAACATTGCAATCCGTCCATCGGTTCACCTTCCGCCGTTCCGTGATGTTTGGCAGCCTGATTTTCGCTGATGTGCGCTGATAAGACTTGAACTTTTTCTATTTCTTCACTTCAAAGCTGATCGAGCTTCCGGCGGCGATCTTTTGCCCGGATGGCGGGAACTGGCGCACGATCAGGCCGGATACACCTGAAGTCGTTTCGACCAGATCGACCCGGCCCAGAGTGAAGCCGGCGTGCTCCAGCGTTGTCTTGGCGCTGCCTAACGGATGACCTATAAATCCGGGCATGACATATTGCTGCGCGTTATCCGGATCGGATAGCAGCAGACTGATGCGGGGGGAAACGGCGTTGCGGGTTTCCGGGGCCGGGCTCTGGGCAATCACGGTGGAAGGCTGCGCTCCCGGAAAGCGCATGGCGGCAACCACGCCGACTTTCTGGCCGCGGGTGGCGATGTTCATTTCGGCAACGCGCTGGCTTTGGCCGAGAACACCGGGGACGGAGTTCCGCTGGGAGCCAAGACTCTCGGCAACGCGCACTCTCCATCCCCGGCGGACTTTGATGCCGGGGCGCGGCGATTGCGACACGATACGGCCTTCGGGGTAATCGGTGCTGTAGAAATGGTTCTCGACGGTCAGTATCAGGCCTTCGTTGCTGGTGAGGCGTTCGGCTTCGGAGGAAGTCAGCCCCTGAAGCCGGGGTACGCGCACCTCGCGTCCGTGAATGGCAAAGCGCATGGCCAGCAGGGCCGAAGTGATGGAGACCGCCAACAGCACCAGACCCAGGAGAAAGAAGCGGACCAGACGGAGCATGATCAGCGCACCCCAGCCGGGAGATGGCGGCGCCACTCCCGGGCCGCCAGATGCACTTTGTTCTTATCGGGGAGCGGCGGAAGAAAAGCTTCATCCCGGCGCGCCGGCTGGGCGATGGCCACACGCATGAAGTCGATCCAGATGGGGAGCGCCGCTTCGCTGCCGGTTTCTTTTTCGCCCAGACCTTTCTTCTCATCGAACCCTACCCACACGCCGCAGGTAATGCCGGGCGAGAAACCCATGAACCATGCGTCAGTGAATTCATTGGTGGTGCCGGTCTTCCCGGCCACCGGATGCCGGAGCTTCAATGCGGCTGAAGCTGTGCCGAACTGCACCACGCCCTGCATCAGCGAGACCATGGTGCGGGCGGTGCGCTGGCCGGTCACGTCCTTGGCTTCCGGGAAAGCCTCATCGAGAATGTGGCCTTCGTAGTCGGTCACCCTGCGGATATAGTGCGGCTCGACGCGCACTCCGTCATTGGGGAACACCGTGTAAGCCGATGTTTGCTCGTAGAGGGTCAGATCGGCGGCGCCCAGGGCCACGGGCAGCACCGCCGGCACGGGCGAGCTAATGCCAAAACGGCGCAGGTAAGTGATGACCGTGGAAATCCCGACCTTCTGCGCCAGCTTGACCGCCGGAATATTGCGCGATTGGGCAAAGGCGTGGCGGAGCGTGATGCTACCGGCAAATTTATGGTCATAATTGTGAGGCGTATAGGCCACTCCGCTGCTGTTGAAAGTGGTGGGCGCATCCACAATCAGGTCGTCGGGGTCGGCGCCTCCATCGATGGCGGCGGTATAGACAAACGGCTTCATGGCAGAACCCACCTGGCGCATGGCCTGGTTGGCGCGGTTGAACTTTGATTCGGTAAAATCGCGTCCCCCCACCATGGCCTTGATTTCGCCGGTGGAATTCTCGATGGCCAGGAGCGCGCTCTGAGCGCCGGAATCTTGTTCCAGCGTGACCCGCGCGGAGTTGCCGGGGCCCAGGGAGAGCACTTTCACATAGACGATATCGCCGACAGCCATCAGATCTTTAGGGAAGCGGTGATGGGTCCAGGCGAGTTCAGGGGCCGCCAATGGGGCCAGATAGCCGCCCAGCTTCACGGTGGCCACCTGCGGGGCCACTTCCAACACCAGCGCATGGAGATAGCGGCCGGGCGTAATCGGCTGGCTCCAGTCGAGGTGCGCGTATTTGTCGGGCGCGCCGCCATCCTCAATGATGTTTTTGAGGCGCCCCTGCATCTTCCATCCGTGGCGTCGCTCGTAGGCCGCGAGACCATCGAGCACGGCCTGGTTGGCGGCCTTCTGCAGATCGAGATCGAGCGAGGTGTAAACCCGCAGGCCGCTTTCGTGGACCTCACTGGAGCCGTACTTCTTTTCCAGGTAGCGGCGCACTTCTTCCACAAAGTAGGGCGCGGGCGAGAGCTCGGAAGGCTGAAGGTCCAACCCGAGAGGGGTGGATTTAGCGCGCCGGGCCTCTTCCGCGGTGATCTTGCCGTCTTCCAGCAGATTGTTGATGACCAGGTTGCGCCGCTTCAACGCCCGCTCAGGATTGTTCATGGGCGAGTAAGAGCTGGGCGCTTTGGGAATTCCGGCGAGCATGGCCGCTTCTTCCATCTTCAGGTCGCGGGCGTGCTTGTTGAAGTAGTACTGTGCTCCGGCTTCGAAGCCGTAAACACCGTGCCCTAGAAAGATCTGGTTGCAGTACATGGTAAAGATCTGCTGCTTGGTGAAATGCCGTTCGATCTGCACGGCCAGCATCATTTCCTGGATCTTGCGGCTGAAGTGACGCTCAGGCGACAGAAACAGGTTGCGCGACAATTGCATGGTGAGCGTGGAAGCGCCCTGCGAGCGGGAACCGGAACTCATATCGCGATAGGTTGCTCCGATCACCCGCCACAGGTTAATGCCCCAATGGCGCTCGAAACTCTTATCTTCGGTGGAAAGGATGGCGTCCCGCAGGACTTGGGGAAAATCTTCGTAGGTGGCCAGAACGCGGCGCTGCAGCGCAAATGAGCCAATCACGCGGCCCTGATCATCATAGAGTTCGGTGGCGGTGCTGGGGCGATAGCGCTCCAGTTCATCGATCTGCGGCAGATCGGTGGAATACACAATCAACAGGCCCGACAGTCCCCCGGCCACCATCGAGGCCAGCAGGAGCAGGCCGAAAACGACGCGGCCTACCAATTTCTTGCCGGCGATTCGGACTTCAGGAAGGTCTGAGTATAGAAACTTCATGGGAAGAGGCCGTCAAGCCCAGAATAGCACTACGTAGCCGCAAACCTACCACGGAAATACAGCGTAACGTAGCCACAAGCAAAACCTTTGAAACACAGAGGAACAGAGGCAACAGAGGATTTTGGGGTTGTGAGGCGGCCCCTGAAATCGCCGCAGACCTCAAGAATTCGATGGATACTAAGAAAAGAATGCTGGAGAAAGTTAAAGCGTTGAAACACGGAGGTCCATGTCTTTCACCCTGAGTCCGTATTACTAATACTCAAAGTCTTCGCGGTCCGCGACGACATCTGTGGCAGCCTCACAACCCCAAAATCCTCTGTTCCTCTGTATTACTATCCATCAGAATCTTCGCGGCTTGCGACGATTTTTCCGCCGCCGCACAACCCCAAAAACCTCTGTTGCCTCTGTTCCTCTGTGTTTCAAAGGTTTCGTTGCGGCTACATCGCGCTGTGTTTCAAAGGTTTTGGCGGTGGCCTCGTCGCGCTGTGAATTCCAACTTTAGGTCTTCTTGGCCTTGTTCTTCAGCACTTCGATGGCGCGGCGAAGCTGGTCGTCTTCTTTAGATTCTTTAGAGGGAGCGGTCTTCTGCGGCTCTTCCGATGGGGCCACGCTCTCATCGTCGTCAGGGAGCAGAGCTTGATCGTCGGCGGCCATGGTCACCTGAACGTTGGGCGTGATGCCGTTTTCCTGGATGACCTTGCCGTTGGGCGTGTAGTACTTGGCCACGGAAAGAATCAGGGCCGAGCCATCCGGCACTTCGATCAGCTTCTGGATGGAGCCATCGCCGAAGGTCTTGTCGCCGACAACGTCGCCACGGGAGTTTTCGAGAATGCCGGCGGCCACAATTTCAGCCGCGCCGGCCGTTCCCCGGTTCACCAGGACGGCCAGGGGCAGGTCGGTGATCTTCTTCTGGACGTCGGCGTTGTAGGTGGCTTTGGGATATTTCTGCCCCTGCAGGTAAGCGATCAGGCCATGGTTCAAGAACAAATTGGCGACCGCCACTCCTTCTTCCTGGTCGCCTTCCGAGGAATTACGCAGATCGAGCACCAGTCTCTTGGCGCCCGCCTTTTCGAGGGACTTGATCTTGGCTGCGACTTCCTGGGCGCGGCCCTTGTTGAGCGCCTGGACCTTCAGATAGCCGACATTGTCGGGCATCATCTGTTCCTGCACCGCGGGCAGCGTGACTACATCGCGCACAATGGCGATCTTCTGCGGCTCCACCTTGCGGGCGCGAATCATGGTGCAATCGAGCCGTGAGCCGGGATCGCCGGCGAGGCGGCCGCGCACTTCGGCCAATGACATTTCATGAGTGTTCTTGCCGTCGAGCGTCTCGATGATGTCACCATTGTTGACGCCGGCTTTGTCGGCCGGTCCGCCGGGAATGATTGAAACCACAGTGGCGTATCCGAAACGCTTGGAAACCGTGGCCCCCACTCCGGCCTTGCCCTGCGTCTTTCTCAACTTGAAGGCCTTGTATTCCGACGGACTCAGGTAGCTGGAATTGGCGTCCAGCGATTCCAGGAGCCCATGAAGGGCGCCGTTGGTGACCAGCGGCATGTTCGGCTCTTCCACGTAGTCGAGGCGCACGTGGCTAAGCACCTCGCTGTACACCTGAATATGGCTGTAGGCGCCGTCATTGGCCGCGCTGGAAGAGGCATGCACCAGCCCGCCCACAACCGAGAAACCCACAATGAAGACTGAAATGGTAAGCAGAGCGATTTGCAGTTTTTTAGACATGAACACCTTTACTGAATAACTGACGATCCAGGCGCCCGAAGGTGAGCCACGGTCTGCTTATTATAACGGCTTTTTGTGCGCAGGCATTCGAGGCAGGTTACCCCAGTTACCCCAGCTTGACCGCTGGAACCGGCGTGCGTGACGTGTTGGCGATGAAATACGCCAGCTCCGATACCTGGGCCCCTAGAAAGTTGTTTTCAGCGGCGAGTACCCAGTACGTCCAGGATTTCCCGCAGCGCCTGCCGCACTTGTTTGAGCTGCCCCTGGTCCAGGGGTGGGGCGGAAAACGGAAGAGCTGTCTGTTTCTTCTTGACTTCGCCGCGCAGGAACTGGCGCGCCCCGGCGATGGTGAAGCCCTCTTCATAGAGCAGCTTCTTGATGCGCAGGACGCTCTCCACGTCGGGTGGCCGGTACATTCTCTGGCCGGTGCCGCTCTTGGCGGGCTTCAACTGCGGAAACTCAGTCTCCCAGAAACGCAGCACATAACCAGGAAGGCCGCATAAACGGCTGACTTCGCCGATGCGGAAATAGAGCTTGTCGGGAATGACAACCTCGCTGGTGGAGGACTTACGGGAGTTGACCTTGACGGTTTTCTGCATTCGTTTTCCCCGGAGGAAGCGGCTGGAGCGGATATTATGTCGCTCGGCATCCGGCGTCAACTGCGAATCCCGGCCCCGCGGGCGCCGCAAAATAAAAAGGGTGTTCGAATCGAACACCCGTTTCAACTATTTTCCCTTGAAGATGCGGAGACTTGGCCCCGCTCATGACTAATGCTTTTTTTTCTTCTTCGCAGCCTTTTTCTTTGCAGCCATGGTGAGTACCTCCTCTAGAATTTGATTCCTTTGGACCCCAGTGCGAACCACTGACCCTACAAATTGCGTATCATCACTGGTACACCCAAGATATTGAGGTACCGTGATGAACTTGTCAATACAAATCTCAGAATATTTTCACGGCGCTGCCGATGCAAAACCTTCCTTGCGCATGATCTTACGGTTGCTCGCCGCTCTTTCGAACGGGAACACGGATGCCGGAAACCGGAAATCAGAGCGCGGCAGCGACTTTCTCCAGGCACTGCTGCTGTACCTGGGCTTCATCTCCGAATCCGCTCATCCACTGCACATCGGGTTCACGCCGGAACCATGTCATCTGACGTTTGGCAAAATTCCGGTGGCCCTGCCCGGTCAGTGCGATGGCTTGATCCAGCGTGATCTCTCCGCGCAGATGCTGCACGGACTGTTTGTACCCCAGCGATTCCAGAGTACGGGCCGCCGGATAGCGCTGTAACAGATAACGCGTCTCTTCGATCAATCCCTGTGAGAACATCTGGCGCGCGCGTGTGTTAATGCGCTGGTAGAGCGCTTCCCGATCGGGAGCGAGACCCAGACGCAGGATGCGGAAGCCCGCGAGTGGATCGCGTCCCTGCTGCCAGAGCGTGGACAGGCTGTGGCTGGCGGTGAGACAGACTTCGAGCGCCCGCACCAGTTTCGATACGTCGTTGGGATGAATGGCCTTGGCCGCCTGCGGATCGAGACGAGCCAGGATTCGATGTAGATGGAGCGGGCCGCGATCGGCGGCGCGCACGCGCAAGCGCTGCCGGAGATCTTCCGATCGCGCCGGTCCGGCGAACAGACCTTCGATGAGCGCCCGCAGGTAGAGTCCGGCGCCTCCGGCGATCAGTGGCAGATGCCCGCGAGAGCGGATTCCAGAGATAGCCAGGCGCGCCAGGCGCGCGTAGTCCCCGGCAGTAAATGCCTCGAGCGGTGAAACGACATCCAGCAGATGGTGTGGGACGCGCTGGCGCTCCTGCGCCATGGGCTTGGCCGTGCCGATCTCGAACTCACGATAGACCGTCACTGAATCGCAACTGACGATCTCTCCATCGAAGTGTTCAGCCAGACGGACCGCGAGCGCAGTCTTGCCGCTGGCCGTCGGGCCGAGGACCACCACCAGCAGAGGCAGCGTCAAGCACGGCTCCAGAAATGGCGCGCGGCGACAAAAACTAAAATCAGCAGCGCAATGATCACGACACCTAGTATCTGCTGACGAGGCATAGGACATTGTAATTTGGGGGAGGGCTTTGCAGATCACCCGACCACCCAAAGCCGTGTCCGCCTCGCATCAGCCGGATGCTAAACTTTCCCGCATGGAAGTGGTGCTCAAATATGCCTTTGATGGATTTGAGGCTGACCTGAAATCGGCGGAGTTGCGGCGGAATGGGACGCGGCTGAAGTTGCAGTTGCAGCCGTTCCAGGTGCTGGTGGCCCTGCTGGAAAAGCCGGGAGAAGTGGTGAGCCGGGAGGAATTGCGGCAACGGCTGTGGCCTGAAGATACTTTTGTCGATTTCGACCACGGCTTGAATACGGCCATGGGCAAACTGCGGGATGTGCTGGGTGACTCTGCGGCGCGTCCAAGATATGTCGAAACCATCGCTAAACGCGGCTACCGTTTCAACGGCGAGGTGCGCGCCATTCTGGCTCCGCCGGTGGCCGCCAGCAATGCGGTATCGCCGGCTGTAATCGCGGCAGCGCAAAGCACTACGGCTTCGCCGGTGGAGGCGACACTATCCTCGGCCGTTGCCGATCCGGGCCTGCCACGCGCCAGCCGGAATACGGCGCGTTTGCTCTTCACACTTGCCCAGATCATGTACATGGCCTTCTATCTGTCGGCGCTCTTCCGGCTTGACCGGCTCTATCAGTCTTCGGTGATTGCGTGGCGGAGCGCCGCGCATCCGGCTTTCTATTTCTACGCGCTCACGGCGGTGGTGGGCGTGTCGGTGCGGCTGTACTTGATCACCGCCACATCGTTTGATTATCACCTGCTCGGTGAAAAATACCGCGTTTTATACCCTGGGTTATTCGTGCTCGATCTATTGTGGGCGCTGGCGCCTCTTCTGCTGGCCGACCGCATCGGCATGGGACTGGCCCTGGGCGCCACCGCGGCGCTGGTCTATATGCCGTTTGCCCAACGGGTGTTGATGAAGATGATGCAGACGGGCTGAGTTGAACAAGGTTGGCATCCACTTTGAAGCAGGGTCGTGCGCCGCTAATCAAACCACTCGATTTCCTGGACATCCACCCATAGCTTTGAGGCAGTGCAGCAGGCCATCAGTCGAGTTGTACTGACAAACAAAGGAATAGGCGCCGGTCATTGGTATCCTGTTTAGCTTCGATCTGGCCCTCGAACAATATACGCTGCTGTACGCGGAAGGAGTTGGCCGCGAATGAACACGAATTAACACGAATGGGATTTACGGGTGTCCTCATGCAGCTTATTTTGTTATCTTGTCGGGAAACCTGTACTGAGGGCGACGGGTGTCTGAAACCGAATCCACCAAATCGCTGTTACGCCGCGAGATGGGCTTGTGGGACGTGTTGCTGTTCAACATCGCCGCCATCCTGGGGCCGCGCTGGATCGCCGCTGCCGCCCATAACGGCACCTCTTCCATCAGCCTGTGGGTGCTGGCTGCGGTGCTGTTCTTTCTGCCCACGGCGCTGATCATCGTCGAACTCTCGACCCGCTTCCCTTCCGAAGGCGGACTTTATGTCTGGAGCAAAGAAGCCTTTGGCGACTTCCACGGGTTTGTGGCGGGGTGGTCGTATTGGGCCTATACAGTCTTCTATTTCCCTGGCCTGCTGACCGCCAGCGTAGCCATGTCGGTCTATATCGGCGGCCCAAAATATTGGGCGCTGGCCAAAGACCCGCATTATCTTCTGTATGCCTCTCTTGGGCTTCTGGCGGTGGCCGTCATCCTGAACCTGGTGGGATTGAACATCGGCAAATGGCTACAGAATGCGGGCGGCGTGGCCACCTATGCGCCGCTGCTGATGCTTCTGGGCCTGGCCGCCTACCTGATGTTCCACCGCGCGGCAGCCACGCAATTCACCTTCAAGAACTCGCTGCCAACATGGAACCTCGACACCGTCAACTTCTGGTCACAGATCGCCTTCGCCTTTACGGGCCTGGAGTTGGTTTGCACCATGAGTGAAGAAGTGAAAGACCCGCGCCGCACTTTGCCGCGGGCCATTTTCGCCAGCGCCGGGTTGATCGCAGGCATTTACCTGGTGGCCACTGTGGCACTGCTGTGGATCATGCCCGGCGAGGGCGTGGATGTCCGTGCGGGCGTCTTTCAGGCCATCAGCAGCGGCTCCACTACTCTTGGGATCGCATGGTTCGGCGTGATGGCCGCCCTGCTGGTGACCATTGGCAACGCCGGAGGCGTGGGCGCAACCGTGGCGGGCGTGGCCCGCGTGCCTTTCGTGGCCGGCATCGACCGCTACCTGCCCTCGGCCTTCGGCAAGATACATCCGCGATGGAGAACGCCCTACGTCGCGATTTTGACGCAGGCGGGCATCTCAGGACTGGTGCTGGCGCTCTCACAATACAAAGCCGGCTGGCTGGAAGCCTACCAGATACTGGTGGATGCAGCCGTGATTCTGTACTTCATTCCATTTCTCTATATCTACGCTGCAGCGATCAAGCTGGCGTATCGCAAAGACCGCGCGGAAAACCCGCAGGCTGTACTGGTTCCCGGCGGCAAGCCCGGCATCTGGCTGGCTGGGCTGCTGGGATTCATCGCGACCCTGGGATCGATCGTCCTGGCCATGATTCCCCCAGGCGGGACCAACCGTCTGCTTTTTGAAGGCAAATTGATCGGAGCTACATCTGTCGCTATCGCAATCGGGCTGGCGCTGTATTGGCGAGGAGCGCGGTCGAAAGCGCTGCCAGCCCCGGTGGAGGGCCGCCGCGATCCTCAATAAGCCAATTGCTTCTGCGCCAAGTAAAACTTACACTCTAATCAGGGGAAATCCACCCCCATTCAAGTGACCCGGGAATCAGCATTCCCTTAGTGTTTTGAGTACTTTCGGGTTTCAGAGATCCATGAACAAAAGCATTTGGTACAACGAAGAAGCTGGTTCGCCGCATCTGAGGAAGATAGCGGCCCATTAAAGGGCAAATTGACACAAGTAAAAAGAGTCATCGCATCTGGGATGTCAGAGGCAGAAGCGATTGACAGAGCCAAAAACGGCGATGCGGAAGCCTTCGAGGGACTCTACGGGCTCCATAAGCGGCGTGTGTATTCCCTCTGCCTGCGCATGGTGGGGAACACTCCGGAAGCTGAGGACCTGACACAGGAAGCCTTCTTGCAACTGTATCGCAAGATTTCCACGTTCCGGGGCGAGTCGGCGTTTTCAACCTGGCTGCACCGGCTGGCCGTGAATGTCGTGCTGATGCATTTGCGCAAGAAGACCTTGCCGGAGATTTCGCTCGACGAGATGCTCGAGCCGCAGCAGGAAGACGCGCCGAAGAAAGACATCGGAGTTCCTGACAACGCGCTCACCGGGGCCATTGACCGGGTCAACCTGGAGCGGGCCATCGGCGACTTGCCGCCGGGCTACAGGATCATCTTCGTGCTGCACGATGTCGAGGGGTACGAGCATAACGAAATCGCGGAAATGATGGGCTGTTCGATCGGCAACAGCAAATCGCAGTTACACAAAGCGCGCATGAAGCTGCGGGAGCATTTGAAGATCAGCCGGGCCGAGAGGCCCGCCGGCCGGTAGGGGCCGTAAGAGGATGAAACACAAATGAACTGCCAAGAATTCCTGGAGGTCCTGCCCCACGTCATTGACGAGGGTGGAAATACCGAGGCCGAGACCCATGCTGCATCGTGCTCCTCGTGCGGTGAGATGGTGAACGACCTGCGGCATATTGCCGAACAGGCGCCGCTGCTACTGCCCATGCACGACCCCAATCCCCATGTGTGGAGCAGTATTCAGCAGTCCTTGATCAGCGAAGGGCTGATACGGGGGGGGCGAACGCCTAGACCGGCGGGTGTGATCGCAGTCCCGCAGCGGCCCCCAGCCTGGACCCGGATGGGTTCCATGATGGCTGCGGCCGCGGTGCTGCTGCTGGCGGCGGTGCTGTTCAACTACCGGCCCAAGCCTGGTGTTTCTTCCGCCAGTGCTGCGCAATCCCCAGATGAACAGCTCATCAGCCAGGTTTCCAGCAAGAACCCATCGGTGGGCAAGGCCTATGAGGAGAGCCTCAAGCAGGTGAATTCCTACATAGCCGACGCGGAAAAGGCGGTCAAGAGCGACAGCAACGATTCCGTGGCCAACGAGCAATTGATGGACGCCTATCAGCAAAAAGCCATGCTCTATGAAATGGCGACGGCCCGTTCACAGGAATAAGACGCAAGTTCAGGTTGCCGGTGGTCCGGTAATCAAAGCAAGACAAAGCAGGACATTGAGACATCCAGCACGCGCAAAGATGTTCCGGTCCTGGGGAGGCAGGAGAGATGACACAACTGACGAAAACCGCCTATGTGGCCGCTGTACTGGTTTTGGGCGCTCATCTGGCTGCGGCCAGCCCAACCCGGCAGTCGCGGTTGAACCTTGGTCAAGGCGCGGTCCTGACCATCGTCAGCAGTGGAGGATCGGTTTCTCTGCATCCTGGCGCCGAACAGCAGGTAATCGTCAATTCCACCACTCATTCCGAGCGGGTGGAAGCCGATGTTCACGCCACACCCGACGGAAAACGCGGTGAGGTAATCACGCATGTGCTTACCGCGCAGGGTCTCAGCGCCGACGAAATGCGCGTGGATTACGAGATCTTCGTGCCCGCCGGCATTTCCGTGATCATCAGCACCGCGACCGCCCCGATTACGGTCGCGGGTGTGAGCGGCGACATCTCCATCTCTTCCGACACCGGCCAGATCGTCGTTCGCCAGGTTTCCAAGTCGCACCTGCATGTTCGGGGCGTGGCCTCGGCCATCACACTTTCCGACGTGATCGGCACCCATGTCGACATCACCTCCACCACCGGCCCGGTACAGATGAGCCAAGTCTCCGGCCCCATGGTGGAAGTCCGCACCGCCAGCGGCAGAATCTCCTACAACGGAGACTTCTCGGAAGGCGGCCACTATAAGCTTTCCACTCATGACGCCCCCATCGATGTCTTCATGCCGGCCCTGGCCTCAGTGGATTTGACGGCCCTCTCCAGCAACGGTGCCGTAGACCAGCCCGACCTTCCCTTCGACAAAAAAGAACATACCAACGTGCCGCCATCTCCGGGACGTTCCTTTACAGGCACCTCTCATTCCGGTTCCTCTTCGGTTGAGCTACATTCGTACAGTGGTAGAATCCGCGTAAAGAAGCAATAACCGGCAGCGCGCGGTGGCGGCGGATTTTACCCAAGAAACCATGAGCGGACCATTCCCAACCCGGAGTGTTTTTCTCATCGGGTTCATGGGCGCAGGCAAGACCAGTGTGGGAAAAGAACTGGCGGCGCGTATCGGATGGCCGTTCTATGATCTCGATGAAGTCATCGAAGCCCGTGAACGATCCACGGTGGAAGCCATCTTTGCCGCGCGCGGTGAAGCAGAATTCCGGCGCGCGGAGAATGCCGCATTGCTGGAACTGCTAGGCCGTGAACTGGCCCGGGCCGATGCTATTGTGGCACTGGGTGGCGGGACTTTTACGCAGACGGAGAACCGCGAGGCCCTGCAACGGGCGGGCGCCATTACGGTCTTGCTCGATGCGCCACTGGAGGAGTTGGAACGCCGGTGCGGAGCTGCACTGGGCGCTCGTCCGCTGGCCCGCGACCGGACCGGATTTCAGCGGCTCTTTGCCGACCGCCAGGAAGCTTACCGGCAGGCGCGCTTCCGGGTCGATACCGCAAACCGGGAGATTCAGCAAGTGGCCGGCGAGATTGCGCAGCTTCTGGGACTACAGCATAACGTAGCTGCCAAAAGCAAAGGCAATTAGCCGTGAATTGACGCGCATGGGAGTTAAGGTCGCCGTTACTTCCGGAATCATTGCGGGCCGCGAAGATTCTAGATGGACCGTAATACGCGAGAAACAAGACATGCAGTTGGAGGTGAAGGGTGAAAAAAGCATTTCTCATGGTTGCATTGCTGGCCGTCATGGCGAGCACCGGGGCCAAGGGCCAGAGCAAGACGAAAGCTGCACCCCAAAAGGCCGCTCCGGGCCATACCGCTGATTCCGGCAGCTTTGGCATTTTTCTGGATGGAAAACGCATCGGCACAGAAACCTTTCGAATTGAGGAAGGCACCGATGTAAATATCGCGACTTCTGAAATCAAGGTGAACGATGGCACCACCAAGGCCGAGCAGAGCGCTGAAATGCGCGTGGGCGGCGACGGCGGCCTGCGCTACTACCGCTGGCGGTCCACCCTCCCGGCCAAAGAAGAAACCGTGGTGGAGGCCAAAGATGACCTGCTGATGGAACACATCACGCCCGCCGACCAGAAGAAGCTGGACCTGCCTCATATTCTTCCCACGTCCACTACCATTCTCGATGACAACTTCTTTTCCCATCGCGAGATTCTGGCGTGGCGCTACATGGCCACCAGTTGCAAGGTAGAGCAAGGCGCACGATCGTGCTGGCGCAGCGTCTACGGCGTCCTCGTCCCCCACCAGCATCTTGCCGTGAATGCGACCGTCGAGCTTGTGGGACGCAACGTCACCAAGATCAAGGGCATAGAACAGGAACTGAACCAGTTAAAAGTCGATACCGGTGGCGGACTGTGGCTGATCTGGATTGACGATAAAATGAAAGTACAAAAAATGGCCATTCCCACAGATAAAGTGGAGATCGTAAGGGACTGAGGGCCAAGATCGGGACATCCGGGCATCGGGAAATCGGAACGACGGTCTTAGTCTTACCGGTTGATCGCTTCAAGGTAGAAAGCGGGCCGCGACTTACATGCCGCCCGCATTCCTCAGTGGCAGTTACTTCTTGTCGTATTTCAGGGCTTCACGAAGCTGCTTGATGGCATTGTCAATGGCCTCAATGGCTTCGACGCGGTGCCCCCCGAAATCGTGGCTTGCGGTCTGCAGTTCCCGCCTGGATTCCTGCAGTTCACGGAGAGCCGCCTTGATGTGGGGGTGCTGCTCGTTGCCTTCACGGCGCTCCTCTCGCGCTTCTTTCTTCTTGCCTTCTTGTGGTGGTTGTGCCGGCAACATGGCTGGTGTCATTAAGCCAAAAACAATCGCTGCTGCTACAAGTCTTTTCGACATAGGAATATCCGTCCTCCTTGTATTGACGGTACCTCTACCAACCCTTGTGAGTAACAAATGTTGTGTTGGCCATAGTAGTGTACGCGGATTCCAGATGTCCTGAAAAGTGGATTGCGGCTGTTTTCTATACAACAAAACGTCTTTTCAGGCGATTTCCCTGACAGTGATTTCCCGATGCTTGCTTATCGAAGTTGTCATGGCCTAGACTGAGTCAACGATATAGATTCCGGTTTCCGGCCCAGCCAGTCCACGAGTTTTGCAAGCGATTATGCGTCCAGTCATTCAAGTCTCTTCAGTCCGCAAAACCTACGGCTCTACGGTAGCGGTTGACGAAGTATCGTTCGAAGTAAACGACGGTGAGATCTTTGGCTTAATCGGCCCCAACGGCGCAGGTAAGACGACCACAATGGAATGCATCGAGGGTCTGCGCAAACCCGACCGGGGCGCCATCTCGGTGCTGGGTCTTGATCCGTTCAAGGACGTGTACGAGTTGCAAGAACGGATCGGAGTGCAGCTCCAGCAGGCGCAGTTGCAGAAGCGGATCAAAGTGTGGGAGGCAGTAGACCTCTGGGCTTCGCTTTACCGGAAGAAGGCGATCGACGGCGAACGGTTGCTCGAACAGCTTGGCCTGACCGACAAACGCAATGCCTGGTTCATGACCCTCTCGGGTGGCCAGAAGCAACGGCTGTTCATTGCGCTGGCGCTGATCAACAATCCGGAGGTGGTGTTTCTCGACGAACTGACCACGGGGCTGGACCCGCAGTCGCGGCGCGCAATTTGGGAACTGGTGCGCGGCATGCGCGAGCGGGGAAAGACGGTTTTCCTGACCACTCATCTCATGGAGGAGGCTGAACGGCTATGCGATCGAGTGGCAATCATCGAGCACGGGCGCATCATTGACATCGACAGACCTGAGAACCTCGTGAAGCGGCACTGCCCGGAACGGACCATCGTCCTGGCCACGGACAACCGGACCGCTGAAGGGCAGTTTCGAGCGGTCCCGCAAGTCGAAACAGTTGTCTGCAGCGGCCAGCAGTTCACGATCCGGGGCCGGGGCGACGATCTGGTCTCCGCGGTGATTCATTGTCTCTCAGAGAACCGGATACAGGTCACGGAATTCCGTACGATTCTCCCGAACCTCGAAGACGTTTTTATCAAACTGACCGGCCATTCCATTCGCGACTAGGAAAAAATGATGCTGCGTGGACTGTGGAAACTGACTTGGATCGAGATCAAGGTATTCCTCCGGGAACCTCTGGGGGCGTTCGGGACGATCGTTGTCCCGGTCTTGGTGTTCATCGTAGCCGGTCGAATACTCGGCCGCGGACTTGCCCCGAACGCTCTCGCGGCCAGCAGTTTTATCAGCGCCGGACTACCCGTCCTCGCGTCGGTCATGATTGCAGTGAGCGCCGTGCTGTCGCTGGTCACGATCATCTCGATCTACCGCGAGGGCGGCATTCTTAAGCGGCTGCGCGCCACTCCGCTGCGCCCGCAGACAATCCTTACCGCCCAGGTGCTGACCAAGCTGCTGCTTACGGCGGCCACGCTGGCGTTGATGGTGCTGGCGGGCAAGCGGTATTACCCGATCGGCGTCCATGCTCCCGTGTTCGGGTTTACGATCGCCCTGCTGATCAGCACCTGGAGCATCCTCTCAATCGGGTTTCTCATCGCCAGCATCGTTCCCACGGCGCGCTTTGCGCAGCCGATCGGCGCTTTCATCCTGTACCCGATGATTGCTGTCTCAGGACTCTTCGCGCCGGTTGCATCGCTGCCGCCGGCCCTTCACGCAGTGGCGAGAGTTATGCCGCTGACCTACGCTGTGTCGCTTCTGGAAGGGATATGGAAGGGCGACGCCTGGTGGGCGCATGTGGGCGACGTAGCAGCACTGGCCGTAGTGTTTATGGTTTGTACGGCAATCTCGGCAAAGGTGTTTCGCTGGGAGTAGCAGAGTCGAGTAAAGACCTTATCTTTTGCGCCAAGGTGGTCAGAGGGAAGGGCTTCTGCAGGAACAATGAGTCGGCGCCAATTTTTTCCAATTGCACGGCCCGATTGGAATATCCTGACATCAGGATGACCTTGGCCCTTGGATGCGCCTGCTTTAAACGAATGGCGACTTCTGACCCGTGCATGCCGGGCATAACCAAATCTGTAAGCAGTACATGGATCGGCGCCTGGTATTTCAACATGAGATCAATGGCCTCACCGCCATTCCTGCTTTCCATGACTTTGTAGCCGATAGATTCAAGAAATTCTTTCGTGATGGAGCGCAATCCGTCCTCATCTTCCACCAGTAAGACCGTTTCCGATCCTTTCGATAGTTCTTCAGCAATCACTTCCGGGGTCAAGGCCACCCGTGACGGTTGCTCAACCCTGGGGAAATAGATCCTGAATGTTGTACCCTGACCGGGTTCAGACTCGACCGAAATGTAACCACCGACCTGTTTTACGATGCCGAAGACCGTCGCCAGTCCCAGTCCGGTGCCTTTGCCTGTCTCCTTGGTTGTGAAGAAGGGCTCAAAAATCCGGCCCTTGGTTTCCATGTCCATGCCAACGCCGCTGTCGCTCACGGCCAGCGTCACGTAATGGCCCGCCGGCGCCCCAGGATGAAGAGGCGCGTCGCTACCTTCCTGATCGGCGGTGGCGATTGCAATCACCAGCTTGCCGCCCTGGGGCATAGCATCGCGGGCATTGACGGCGAGATTCATGACAATTTGCTCCGCCTGGCCGGCATCAATCGTGATGAAGACTGGGCCCTCGGTAGTAACCAGGGCCATTTCCACGTCCTCGCCAATGAGATGAGGAAGGAATTTGACAAACTCCCGCAGCAGCAGATTGAGGTCGAGTACCCTCGGTTGAAAGACCTGCTTCCGGCTGAAGGTCAAGAGTTGCCGGGTCACCAAAGACGCCTTGGTGACCGCCGCAATGATCTGGTCAGCGTATTGACGCACCCGTGCAGGATCTGACTCATTGCGCCGCGTCAGTTCCGCGCAGCTATTGACGACCATCAGGAGGTTATTGAAATCATGGGCCACGCCTCCGGCGAGCTGCCCTACAGCTTCCATCTTCTGCGCCTGGCGAAGTTGCTGCTCCAGCGAACGCTGCTCGGTGATGTCTTCGGCAACGGCTTCGTGAATGGCCGTGACTCCCTGCGCATCCCGAATGGACCGGCCCGCGACCCGCACGGTCACATGTGTGCCATTTTTCCGCTTCCATAGCAATTCCGTGCCAATGTAGAAATCCTGTTCTGCCGTCTGCTCAAGGACTTTCCTCCGTTCGCCGGCCTTTATGTAGACGTCCCGCGAAAGGCTTAACTGCAGGACTTCCTCCGCCGAGGCGTAGCCCAGCATGGTCACGAGCGCAGGGTTGACCGCAAGAAAGCGGTCCTCAACCACGCTGGACCGATAAATGCCGACCGGAGCGTGGTCTACAAGAGAGCGGAACTCTGTTTCCGATCGCCGCAAGGCTTGGGCAGCTTCCTTGCGCTGAATTGCCTGTGCGACGGCATTGGGCAAACGGGTCAGCCTGTCTTTCAGGATGTAGTCAGACATACCCTGCTTCATGCACTCGGCCGCCAGTTCCTCTCCGAGCGATCCGGTCACCAGGATAAAAGGAATATCCATGTGCATGGACTGAAGAAGCTGGAACGCAGCCAATCCCGTCCAACCCGGCATCCCGTAGTCGGCAAGAACAATATCGTACGCCGTCTTCTCCAGCCGCTTCCGGAACTCTACTTCGCTGCTTACGCGGTCGACTGCAACATTTACCGTGCCCGCCCGCAGCGCCCGCAAAC
>DATMNZ010000097.1:0-3505 GCA_035568495.1 Saccharimonadales bacterium (SeqCode)
TGACCCGCTATGCCATCGAGCAGAGTGACGGGGTGACGGCGATTTCCGACTACTTGAAGCAGCGCACGCTGAAGGAATTTGACATCCACAACCCGATTGAGGTGATCTACAACTTCGTGAACTGCGACATCTACCATCGCGATGCGCAGGCGGCCGAACACCGCGGGCAGTTTGCGGCAAGCGGCGAGCGCATCCTGACACACGTATCGAACTTCCGTCCGGTGAAGCGCATTCCCGATGTGATTGAGGTCTTTGACCGGGTGCAGAAACAAATTCCGGCGCGGCTGCTACTGATGGGTGACGGGCCGGACCGCTCGGCCGCCGAGTGGCTGGTGAACGAAAAAGGCCTGCGCCAGAAAGTCGACTTCCTGGGCAAAGTCGACAAGGTCTACGAAAAGCTCTCCATCGCCGACCTCATGCTCATGCCCAGCGAGATGGAATCGTTCGGGCTGGCCGCTTTGGAAGGCATGGCGTGCGAGGTCCCTTCCATCGCCACCGCCGTGGGCGGCGTGCCGGAGATCATCGAGCATGGCCGCAACGGGTTTCTGGCCCCGGTGGGCGACGTGGAAGCCATGGCCCGTTATGCCATCGAGATCCTCTCCGATGAACACCGGCTGCGCGAGATGGGCCGGGTGGCGCGCTGGGACACACGCGCCCGCTTCTGCACTTCCAAAATCATTCCCGAATACGAAAAATTCTACGAGCGGGTGCTGGAACGCGCGGCATAGATAGCGGAAGCGGCGCTGCTGCCGGAATCCATCTGCACCACCGGCAATTCCAGCGCCACCAGCGTGCCCTGGTTGTCACGGCTGCGCACCGTCATCTTGCCTTCATCTCCGTACAGCACTTGCAGGCGCTCGGCCACGTTGGCCATCCCTATGCCGGCGCCTGAACTCATGGTGCTGGCCGCCACCGCGGGCGGCGCGCTCATGCCCACGCCGTCATCTTCGACCTGCACCAGCAGCTTACCTTCCTGCATGCGGCTGCGCAGGGTGATGCTGCCGCCGTCGATCTTGGGTGAGAGTCCGTGCTTGATGCTGTTCTCGACCAGCGGTTGCAGCAGCATGGCGGGCACCACCACGTCGAGCGTATCGGGATCAAGGTGCTTGTAGACGCGCAGCTTCTCCCGCCCGAAGCGCACGACTTCAATGTCGAGGTAGTCGTCAATGAATTCAATCTCTTCGCGCAGTTGCACGAACTCATCGTGCTTGCCCAGCAGGCGGCGCAGGATCTTCGAGAGTTTAAGAATCAGGTCGCGGGCCTGGTCGGGATCGAAACGCACCAGCGAGGAAATGGAATTCAGCGTATTGAACAGGAAATGAGGATTGATCTGGCTCTGGAGCGCATCCAGGCGGGCCTCGAGCAGCAGCTTGCCCTGCTCTTCCAGCTTCATCTCAATGCGCGCGTTGTTCCATATCTTGATGGGCACGGCGATGGTGGCCACCACAAAAAAGAAAACAGCGAGCAGCGCCACCGGGCGCGTCAACGACAGGACAAACAAGAGACCGGGAGCGGCCCAGTTCAGTTCCAGGCGGCCGGCCTGTAGCGCGACGATAATCAGGAAAAACGCCGTCTGCCAGTCGATGCGCAGATAGCGCAGGTTGCGCTTCAGCCAGCGGTAAACGCTGAGATCAATAAAAGGAGAGAACGTCCAGATTTCTTCTTCGTTGCGGCAGAAATAGCGAAGCAATCCGCCCACCAGCCCGACCAGGATGTTCAACGGCAGAGTCAAGTACTCTCCATAAAACAGCGCTGGAAAGGCCAGCAGCGCGCCGCCTACGACTCCCGCCAGCCGGCCGCCCATCACCCCGATCAGGATGGAAGCCTCAAAGCCCATATCGGCCGCTACAAAGCTCTTCACGCTGCAGCGGATGTACACGCCCAGCACAAACGGAAAGGCCGTGAACAGCGTCAGGATGATCGATTCCCGCACCGAGCGGTGGTGGCGGAACAACAGCTTCTTGAATTCCCGCGAACGCCCGAGCGCGCTGGCCACCGCGGTCGCCACGCCCACCTTAATCATGAGTTGAATCAGTAGGAGCTGTAAGTCCACGAGATCATTTTTTCATGAAAAGCTGGAAAAACCTAAGAGCAAAAGCTAGGTACTTGGTATTCGGTACTTGGTATTTGGTGCTTAATGTTGGTGCTTGGTAATTTGGTTCTCAGCGGCAAATGCTCTCCCCTAAACTCTAAGAAACAAGACTCCGGCCTCAAGCACCAGGTACCAGCACCAAATACCAAGAATACTAATACCAAGTACCAAATACCTGCTTTTGCTCTTCTCCGTGACTCCGTGGTGCGCTCTTGCTTTTGGCCGTCAAAAGCGGCTAGGCGAAAAAGCCGTAATATCCATGCCCGGCGATCCTCCCAAGATCACATCGGCCATCACCTTGGCGGTGGCTGGGGCCAGCAGGATTCCGTTGCGGAAGTGTCCGGCGGCGATGAAGATGTTGGCCTCCGTTGCTCCCATCAAGGGCAGATCGTCGGGCGTACCCGGCCGCAGACCCGCCCATGTTTCGAGGACGGGCGCGAATTCCAGTTCAGGAATGCAGCGGACTGCCGCATGACGCAAGCCTTGGACGGCTTCCGGAAACACTGTTTTGTCGAAGCCCGCCTCTTCGACGGTGGCGCCCAGAACGATTCTGCCGGAGCTACGGGGCACCACATAGACGCCCGGGGCCTGCACCACGCGCGTGAGCAGACGGGGATTCGCGGGCATGAGGCTGAGCAACTGCCCTTTACGCGGCCGGATGGGAGCGCCGGCCCAGGAGCCGCGGCAGTTTACGGCATTGCCTGACGTAAGGCAGCCGGTGTTGGTGACGACTTCGACCCCGGCGCCCGCGCGGCGAATCTCACTCACTGTTGTGTGGCCCCGGACTTCAACTCCCTGCTGCCGGGCGGCCATCAAAGCGGCCCGCATCAATAGAATGGGATCGACGGTATCCCCCGGAATGAAGAAGGGGAAGAGGGTCCCGGGCGCAAGCGCCGGTTCCATCCGCTTCAGATCGGCCGCGGAGACCGGCTGGTGTCCGGGCAGGGAGGCGGGGCCGGGTCGCAACACCAGGTTACCGTAGCGCCGGAAATCCACTGTCATTCCTGACAGCGCTTCCAGGCACGCTACGAATTCAGGATAGAGCCGCGCACTCTCAGCCGCGAACTCCATCAGCTTCACCGGCGTCTCGTGGTCCGCAGCCGCGAGCATTCCGGCCGCCGCAATCGAGGCTTCCCGGCCCGGCTCTCCCTGATCGAGCACCAGGACTTCGGCTCCCCGGTGGCGCAGTTCGAGCGCCAGGGACACGCCAATGATTCCGGCGCCGGTAATGATTACGTCAGGGGCTTTCACGTCTTTAATTCTAGTACGGTGACCGGGAGTCTGAGTCATCATCGCGGATCGGTTGATCTGGTGATCGGGTGATCGGGAGATCGGAGCGGCAAGCCCTATTGCAACGATATGGTGACGACGGTCGTAATCCAGGTGGTTCCTGAGATGCGGTTTTGAAGGGTC
>DATMNZ010000098.1:0-4666 GCA_035568495.1 Saccharimonadales bacterium (SeqCode)
GCTTTGGTGCAAAAGGGAGTTAAGGTGGTGGGCGTTCCCAAGACCATCGATAACGACCTTTCGGCCACCGACCGTACGTTTGGGTTCGATACCGCCCTGCATACGGCCACCGATGCCATCGACAAGATCCACACCACCGCCGATTCGCACCATCGCATCATGCTGGTGGAAGTCATGGGCCGGGACACCGGTTGGATCGCACTGGAGGCGGGTATGGCTTCCGGGGCGCACGTGATTCTGGTCCCTGAGATACCTTTTAAGATTGGACGAATCTGCGATTTCGTCCGTGGCCGTGAGGGCCAGGGAAGGAAGTATACGACCATCGTGGTGGCGGAAGGGGTGAAGCTGCCGCCCGAGATCGCCGCTGCCGCGGTCCCGGAAAGGCGGGCGGTGCCCCGCGGCGGGCTCATGGCCAACCAGATCGGCGAAGCTCTCGCCCGGCAGTTGCAACGTGAAGTGCGGGTCACGGTGCTGGGACACATTCAACGCGGTGGTTCGCCTTCGCCCTTCGATCGCATCCTGAGTACGCGCTTCGGCGTGGCGGCCACAGATCTGATTGCCCGGGGCGAATTCGGGCGCATGGTCTGCCTGAAAGGCGCCAGGGTACAGAGTGTGGATATTGCCGAGGCCGTCGGCGTCATCAAGTCCGTGGATCCCAATGGCGAACTGGTGGAAACGGCCCGGGCCATTGGCGTCTGTTTCGGCGACTGATCTCCGGCAGGCACTGGACTTCCGGAGACTACGATGGAACACCCTAAGCTGCTATATTTGTCGCAGCCCCCATGCAAAACTTCTGCGGCGCAAGACGCGAATGCTCAAAACCTGCGGGCCTTTCTTATGGCGCGGCCCTGTTTCTTTCCACGGCGCTGATGGCGGCACTCACCGGTTGCGGCAACATTTCCAACGTCAAGATTGAATATGTCTATGTCGCGGCGCCGGAGGCGGCCCTGCGCGACCGGGTGGCAGCGGTATATAACAAGACCGGCACGGTCCACAACGGCGAACGCGTGCAGGTGCTGGAGCGGCTGCAGAGCAAGCGTTTTGTGAAGATCCGCTCACCGCGCAATGAAGAGGGCTGGGTGCAGGACCGTTTTCTCGCCAGCCAGCAGACCTACGATCAGCTTGAACGCCTGGCCTCCCAGTATAAGGACGTGCCGGCCCAGGCCGTGGCCGTTACTCGCGCATCGGCGAATCTGCACGTTACTCCCGGAAGAAAGACCGAGCATATTTTTCAGCTCAACGAAAATGAGCGTGTGGATTTGCTGCTGCGGCAGACCTCCGACCGCAACGCTCCGGCCCCAATCGCCGTGCAGCCAAACTCATCAAGAAAGAATGAGAAGGAAAAATCCAACGCCAACTCGAAAGATCAGCAGCGGGAAAAGGACCGGGAAAAAGACCGCGAAGCGGTTTCCGATCTGCCCTCCGAGGACCAGGGTGGTAAATCCGCGGCCGCACCGGTCCTTGAAGACTGGTGGCTGATTCGCAATGCGCAGAAGCGTATGGGCTGGGTGCTGGGCCGCATCCTTTATGTCGATGCGCCGATTGAAATCGGCCAATACGCCGAAGGCCAGCGCATCGTCGCTTTTTTCGTGCTCGGCCAGGCGCAGGATAAAGACAAGAAAGTCCCGGAGTATCTCACGCTATTGGCGGAGAACAAGGACGGCCAGCCCTACGACTACACGCAGATACGCGTCTTTACCTGGAATACCCGCCGCCATCGCTACGAGACCGCCTACCGTGAACACCGCCTGGCCGGCGTGCTGCCGGTGACGGTCGGCCGCGAGAACGATACCGCAGTATTTACGTTGCAGGTGAAAGACGAAAATACGGCCACGTTGCAGACCAGAAAGTTCACCTTCAACTCGCCGATGGTGCGCCGGGTGTATGGGCCGGGGGAAGAGCCTAGGACGCAGCGTCGAGCGGGGAAACGCTAACGAGAATTGCCAAAATTGCCAAAATTGGTAATTGCCAGAATTGAAAAGCCGGTGTGAAACAAAAATCTCGGCCCGCATCACACCCACTGTTCAATTTTGGCAATTGCCAATTTTGGCAATTTTGGCAATCTGTTAGGAATAGAACTCGGCGATCCCCTCCACCACATACCTCTGTTCTTCTTCCTGCAACTCGGCGAACATGGGGAGGGCCAGCACCTGGGTGGCGGCTTGTTCGGCTACGGGAAGGTCGCCGGAGGAGTAGCCTAGATAGGCAAAGCATTTCTGCAGGTGCAGGGGCACAGGATAGAAGATCTCCGTACTGATGCCGCGCTCACTGAGGAACTGGCGCAGTTCGTCGCGTTTGTGGGCCAGCACCACATATTGATGGTAGATATGGTGGGCCGGGGGCCTGGTCACCAGTGGCGTGATGGGGCCCAAGGAAGCGGAGCCGCTACGCGTGAGTCCAGCGGCCAGCAGCAGGCGATCATAGTGGGCGGCCCGTTGGCGGCGTGCCGCATTCCAGGCAGGTAGATGGGGCATCTTCACTCTCAAGACGGCGGCCTGAATCGAATCGAGCCGGCTGTTGGCGCCGATTTCATCATGGTAATAGCGCTGCCGTCCGCCATGGTTCCGCAGGCTGCGCATGCGCCCGGCGATCTGTGGATCACTCGTGGTGACCGCCCCGGCATCTCCAAAGGCGCTCAGGTTCTTGGTGGGATAGAAACTGAAGGCCGCCGCCAGCGAGAGAGAGCCGGCCAGCCGGCCATTCCAGGTAGCGCCCACGGCCTGGGCGGCATCTTCTATCACTGTCAGTTTATGTCCAGCAGCAATACGATTCAGCTCGTCCATGTCCGCACATTGGCCGTAGAGATGAACGGGCAGCAGCGTCTTGCGCCGCGAGCATTTGACGTTCAGCCGGGCTGCGACGCATAGCGGGTCGATGTTCAGTGTTTCGGGGTCAATATCCACGAATACGGGCCGGGCCCCGGCGCGCAGAATGGAGCTGGCCGTGGCGAAAAAACTGAAAGGCGTGGTGATGACATCGTCGCCGGGTCCGATGCCGGCGGCCGCTATGGCCAGCCACAGGGCGTCCGTGCCTGAGGCGCAGCCCACGGAATCTTGAGCGCCGCACAGGGCCGCGAATTCCCGCTCGAAACTGGTGCCCTCATCGCCGAGAATGTAGCGTTGCGAATCGCAGACGCGCTCGATGGCCGTCATCACTTCGGTGCGGATGCCTGCGTACTGACGCGACAGGTCGAGCATCGGGACCTGCATGGCTGTTTTTGTGGCTGGTGTTTTCACGGTTGTGCTTGTGAGCCGATTCTAACATCCGGGAGGCATGGTGTGCCTTGGCAATCCAGCCCAGCCGGCCCGTCTATCCTTCTGGCCGCAATTTTCGGGGGCCGCCTCCATTCCGGCCTATTTGCGCCATGCCCGCTAATTTGCGGTCAAATCGGTCCCTGCCTGGGCGTGGCGTCCTGGTTTTTTTGATCGGCGGGAGATGTAGGGCTACAATGACTCAGGCCAATGTTCCTACGGCTGTTTGACGAGGCTTAAAAAGGTATGGACACCACACGCGAGAAAGACCGGCAGATGGACAATAAGCCGGCGCAAAACATCCAAGATTCGTTTCTCAATACTGCCCGCAAAGACAAGATGCTGATTACCATCTATCTATTGAGCGGGGTCAAACTTTCGGGCCGGATTCGCTCCTTTGACAAATATTCAGTGGTGCTGGAGACCAACAACCAAGAGCAACTGATCTTCAAGCACGCCATTTCCACAGTTGTGATTTCAAGAAGCGGACATCAGAGTGAGCATCGGCTGCCGCCACACGCGGCGGGCGCCGAAGGCGAAACGCTCCAACCCAAGTCGGAGGGCTAGTCTATTCCCGGGCCACGTGTTTCCCGCTTCGGTGAGACCAGCCGCATGATTTCGACTGGCCGCGACCGGCCGGAGCGCGCCTTTCTGGTGGCCGTGGAATTCCGCCGCCGTTCCCGTACCGACAAAGATATTCACCTGCCGCCGGGGGCGGTCATGGCGCGCAACGCATCGGTGGGCGAGGAGCGTCCGGTGAAGGCCGCCAGTGCGGGTGTCGAGGAATCGCTGGCCGAGTTCCGGGAGCTGGCGCGCTCTGCGGGCGCCGAAATTGCCGGGGAATTCGTGCAGCGCCGCGATCAGCCCGATCCGGCCACGTTGATCGGCAAAGGCAAGCTGCAGGAAATTGCCGCGGCCGCGGCTTCCGCGCAAGCCGACCTCATTCTTATCGACCACGAACTCTCGCCTTCTCAGCAGCGCAACATCGAAAAAGAGGTGGAAGCCCGGGTGATCGACCGCACCCAGCTCATTCTCGATATCTTTGCCCGTCATGCGCGCACCCGTGAAGGCCAGTTGCAGGTGGAACTCGCGCAGCTCGAATACATGCTGCCCCGGCTCGCCGGACGGGGCGTGGAAATGTCGCAACTGGGCGGCGGCATCGGCACACGCGGGCCCGGCGAAACCCAGCTCGAAACCGACCGCCGCAAAATCCGCCGGCGTATCCGCCATATCGCCGGGCAGTTGGAGGAGGTGAAGCGCATCCGGTCGCAGCAGCGCCGGCGGCGGGAAGCCGTGCCCCTGCCCACCATCGCTCTGGTGGGTTATACCAACGCCGGAAAGTCCACGCTGTTCAATGCCCTCACCGATGCCGGTGTGCTGGAATCGGCCAAGATGTTTGCCACGCTCGATCCCAC
>DATMNZ010000099.1:0-10355 GCA_035568495.1 Saccharimonadales bacterium (SeqCode)
CGTCGCACGCAACCTGCCCTGGCTGATTGGTGGGGCCGCCGATCTTGCGCCTTCCACCAAGACACGATTGACGTTCGAAGGGGCCGGCGATTTCGAAGCCGGTGAGTATGGCGGCCGGAATTTTCACTTTGGCATTCGCGAGCATGCCATGTGCTCGATTCTCAATGGGCTTTCGCTCAGCAAGGTACGGCCCTATGGCTCCGGATTTCTGATTTTCAGCGATTACTCGCGCGCCCCCATGCGTCTGGCGGCGATCATGGAAATACCCGTGATCTACATCTTTACTCATGACTCCATCGGAGTGGGTGAAGATGGGCCGACACACCAGCCGGTGGAGCAACTGGCATCGCTGCGGGCGCTGCCGGGCTTTCTGGTGTTTCGTCCGGCGGACGCCAATGAAGTGGCGGAATCGTGGCGGGTGATCCTGCAACTGAAGCACGCACCGGCGGCGCTGGCGCTCTCACGCCAGGCTCTTCCCACCATCGACCGCACGAAGTATGCGCCGGCCTCAGGCGTCGCCAAGGGCGCTTATGTGGTGGCCGATGCGCCCGGCGGGAAGCCTGGCCTGATCCTGATGGCGACGGGCAGCGAGCTATCGCTGTGCATCGCCGCCTATGAGCAGCTCAGCGCCGAAGGGAAGAAAGTGCGCGTGGTCAGCATGCCCTGCTGGGAGCTGTTCGAACAACAAAGCGGCGATTACCGCCGGAGCGTGCTGCCTCCGGAGGTAACGGCCCGGATTTCCGTGGAACAGGCATCCACCATGGGCTGGTCGCACTATGTCGGTCTCCAGGGGATTACAATCGGAATGAAAACCTTTGGAGCTTCCGCACCTCTTAAGGAGCTGCAGAAGAAATTCGGATTTACACCGGATGCGGTGATTGCGGCGGCCCGGCAGTTGCTAGGAGAAAAACAATAGCGCACCACGGAGGCACGGAGAAAGACCAAAGGCGGTTAGCCGCGAATTAACACGAATGAACACGAATTGGAATTGGGTCATCGTTACCTTTGGAATCGTCGTCAACCGCGAAGATTCCTTGGATTAGTAACGCGGAGAGGACCATGCGTTTAGCCCTCGGCTCCGATCATGCCGGCTTTGAACTTAAGCAGGTGCTGATTGTGTACCTGAAACAGAACGGCCACGAGGTAACGGACGTGGGCGCTTTCAGCACTGCGCCGGTCGATTATCCTGATTTTGCTGAAGCCGTGGCCGGCGGTTTGCTGCGGGGCGAAGCGGAGCGGGGAATCCTGATCTGCGGCAGCGGCGTGGGCGCCTCGGTGGCTGCTAACAAAATACCGGGAATCCGCGCCGGACTCTGCCACGATGGTTATTCCGCGCATCAAGGTGTGGAGCACGACAATATCAATGTGCTCGTTCTGGGTGCTCGAGTCATCGGGGTGGAACTGGCCAAGGACTTGGGCCTAACGTTTGTCAACGCCAGGTTCTCAGCGGAAGAGCGCCACCAGCGCAGGTTGGAAAAAGTTATTGCCCTCGAAAAGAAGTATGCAACCGGCCTAAGGGCCATGGAGAAGAAGTCATGAATCCTGTTACCACAGCCGCAGACTCTACGACCGCCAAAACGACCCAGGAGAACCCGCTCCGGCTGCTGCATCGCTTTGGCCAATCGGTGTGGCTCGACTATATCCGCCGCGATCTCTTCACCAGCGGCGAGCTGCAACGGCTGATCAATGAAGATGGCCTACGAGGGATGACATCCAACCCCGCGATCTTTGAAAAGGCCATCGCCGGCAGTGCCGACTATACCGAAAACCTCAAGTATCTCAAGGCCCGCAATCTGACCGCATTTGAGATTTACGAAACCATCGCCATTCAGGATATACGCGACGCAGCCGACCGGCTGCACGGAGTCTATACATCATCGGACCGGCAGGATGGCTATGTGAGCCTGGAAGTCTCACCCAAGCTGGCGCGCTCGACTGCGGCGACTATCGACGAAGCCCGCCGCTTGTGGAAGGCCGTAGGCCGCCAAAACGTCATGATCAAAGTTCCGGGAACGGACGAAGGGCTGCCCGCCATCCAGCAGCTTATCAGTGATGGAATCAACGTCAACATCACGCTGCTGTTCGCGCAGGAAGCCTACGTGAAGGTCGCCGAGGCCTACATCAAGGGCCTGGAAGCGTATAGGGGAAACGACATCGGCAGCATCGCCAGCGTGGCCAGCTTCTTTGTCAGCCGTATCGACAGCAATGTAGATGCGTTGCTGAACGCCAAACTCAAGACGCCTGACAGCCAGGAACCGCTCTATCGTTCCCTTCTAGGTAAAATCGCCATCGCCAATGCCAAGCAGGCTTATCGCCGCTTTGGCGCCATCTTTTCCGGTGACCGCTGGAAGGCCCTCACCAGCCGCGGAGCGCAACCGCAGCGCCTGCTATGGGCCAGCACCAGCACCAAGAATCCCAGCTATCGGGACGTGATGTACGTGGAAGAACTGATCGGTCCACAGACGGTCAACACCATTCCACCGGCAACGCTCGATGCCTTCCGCGACCACGGCAAAGTGGGCCGCACACTTGACGCCGAAGTCGCGGCCGCCGACAAAGTCATGGCTGATCTGGAAAAAGCCGGTATCTCAATGCGGGCCGTTACCGGCCAGCTTCTGGAAGAGGCCATCAAGCTGTTTGACGACGCCTTCGACAAGCTGATCGCAGCCGTTGAGCAGACCAAGCCGGAGCCGGCGAAATGATCGAGAACCAATCCGCAGCTTTGCCTCCGGCGCTGCAAACTGCCGTTGAAGCCACGATCAAAGACTGGCAGGCCAACGGCAAGATGGCGCGCTTGTGGCGAGGCGACACTTCCTTATGGAGCGGCGAGGACGAAGACAAGTGGCTGGGGTGGCTGCGTATCACGGAAGAACAGATGGCCCACTTGCAGCAGCTCACCGATATCGCCGCGGATGTGGCCCAGTCCGGATTCGCCCATGCTCTGCTGCTGGGCATGGGAGGCTCCAGCCTGTGTCCGGAGGTGCTGAAGATGACCTTCGGGAAGCAGCCGGGCCATCCTGAGTTGCACGTCCTCGACTCCACCGATCCCGCACAGATCAAGGCCATCGAACGGCAGATTGATATCGCAAAGACCTTGTTTATTGTCTCCAGCAAATCAGGCAGCACCCTCGAACCCAACATCTTCAAGCAGTATTTCTTTGACCGCGTAGGCCAGACCTTGGGCAAAGGTGAGGCGGGCCGGCAGTTCATCGCCATCACCGATCCTGGGTCGAAGATGCAGCAGGTCGCCGAGAGTGACCGCTTTCGCAAGATTTTTCATGGCCTACCCACCATCGGCGGGCGTTATTCGGCACTTTCGAACTTCGGCATGGTCCCGGCTGCGGTCATGGGCCTCGATGTCCGCCGGTTCCTGGAAAGAACAGCGGAGATGGTCCGCGCCTGCGGCCCGGAGATACCGGTCGAACAGAATCCTGGGGCGATGCTGGGCATCATCCTGGGGACGCTGGCGAAATCCGGACGCGACAAAGTTACTATCCTTACTTCTCCTGGAATTCACGATCTGGGCGCGTGGCTCGAACAACTATTGGCCGAGAGCACCGGCAAACAAGGCAAAGGGTTGGTTCCCGTGGATCGCGAACGCCCTGGCACGCCGGAAGTCTATGGCAAGGACCGCGTCTTTGTTTATCTGCGTCTCAAGGACGCCGCTGATCCTGAACAAGATTCACGCATCGCCGCGCTACGTGCCGCCGGCCAGCCGATCATTCGTATCGATGTAGCCGGAGTCTATGACATTGGGCAGGAATTCTTTCGCTGGGAGATTGCCACAGCGGTGACTGGGTCTATCCTCGGAATCGACGCTTTCAATCAGCCCGATGTAGAAGCCAGCAAGATAGCGACACGTGAACTCACCGCTGAATATGAAAAGAATGGGAAGCTTCCGGAAGAGAAGCCTCTGTGCGAAGACAATGGTCTTAAGCTCTTTACCGACGAGCGTAATGCAGCCAGCCTGCGGAATCTGGCAAGCAACCAGAGTTCCGCTGCCGCAATCATCCAAGCTCACCTTGGCCAGTTGTATGCCGGAGATTATTTCGCCCTTCTCGCTTACGTGCAGATGAACGCTGTACACGAGGAAACATTACAGTCCATTCGCCATTCTGTGCGTGACCAGCGGCGCGTGGCTACCTGTCTCGGATTCGGACCGCGGTTCCTACACTCGACCGGACAAGCTTATAAAGGCGGCCCCAACTCCGGGGTCTTTCTGCAGGTCACCTGCGATGACGCCACTGATATCCCCGTGCCCGGCCAGAAATATACGTTTGGAGTGGTCAAGGCGGCCCAGGCACGCGGCGATTTCCATGTGCTGGCTGAGCGCCAGCGGCGCGCTTTGCGGGTTCATTTGCCGGCAGATGTGGATGCGGGACTGAAGACGTTGGGCCGGATCGTCAGAGAGGCAGTTGGATAAAGCCGAACTCAAGGTCCCTCGCGCCTACTCGCGCGCTGAAGAAAACGCGCGCTCCTGACGGCACTCGGGATGACCGTGGTTTTGATAGAAAGAATTGGAAGAACTTCGGAGAATAAAGTCATGCAACTGGGTATGGTTGGACTGGGAAGAATGGGCGGCAATATGGTCCGCCGCCTGATGCGCGACGGACACCAGTGCGTGGTGACCGATTTGAATCCGCAAAATGTGCAGGATCTGGCCAAAGATGGCGCTGTGGGTTCGTCCTCCCTGGATGACTTCGTGGCCAAATTGACCAAGCCTCGGGCCGCGTGGGTCATGGTGCCGGCCGGCGATCCAACCGAAAAGACGGTCATGGCGCTGGCGGAAAAGTTCGAAGCCGGCGACACCATCATTGACGGCGGGAATTCCTATTTCAAAGATGACGTGCGCCGCTCTCAGAAGCTCAAGGAACGCGGCATTCACTACATCGACGTGGGCACCAGCGGAGGCGTCTGGGGGCTGGATCGCGGCTACTGCATGATGATGGGCGGCCCGAAAGAAGCTGTGGATCGTCTCGACCCGATCTTCAAGACCCTGGCGCCCGGCATCGGTTCGATTCCCCGCACCGCCGGACGGGAGAAGATGACCGGGACATCCGAACTTGGCTACCTTTATTGCGGCCCTTCAGGCGCCGGACACTTCGTGAAGATGGTCCACAACGGCATTGAGTACGGCCTGATGCAGGCCTACGCTGAAGGCTTCGATATCTTTCGCAACGCCAACTCCGAACAACTGCCCGTCGATCACCGTTACAACCTCAACCTGGCGGATATCGCCGAAGTCTGGCGGCGGGGCAGCGTCGTCTCCTCATGGCTGCTTGACCTGACCGCCATGGCGCTGGCCGAAAACCCCGAGCTTTCAGAATACTCAGGCATCGTGCAAGATTCCGGCGAAGGGCGCTGGACCATCATGGCGGCCATCGACGAAGCGGTGCCCACCGACGTGCTTTCGGCGGCGCTCTATACCCGCTTCCGCTCGCGCCAGGAACATACCTTCGCCGAGAAATTGCTGAGCGCCATGCGCCAGAAATTTGGCGGACACATCGAGCTTAAGAAATAAAGCTGCTGGAGAAACGCAGAGCCTATGCCTCTTGATAAAGATGTCTCCATTTCCGCCCCCTCCGCGCCTGAGACTTCGGTGCGCCAGACCGGCCCCTGCGTCATGGTCATTTTCGGCGCGAGCGGCGACCTGACTTCGCGCAAGCTGGTGCCCGCCCTCTACAATATGGCCAAGAACAACATGCTCTCGCGCGAATTTGCGGTCGTAGGCGTGGCCCGCAATGAGATGACCACCGAGCAATTCCGGCAGTCGATGAGCGACCAGTTGCAGACCTTTGCCACCAGCAAGGTTGACCCCGACCTGCGCGAATGGCTGGTGCGCCGCTTGTATTACGTCACCGGCGAATTCAAAGACCCGGCCACCTACAAGAAACTGGTCCAGACCCTGACCGACGCCGACAAGAACCACAGCACCCACGGCAATTACTTCTTTTATCTGGCCACCAGCCCGCCGTTTTTTGGGGACATCACCAGCCAGCTTGGAGCTGCCGGACTGACGGCCGAACAGAACGGACAATGGCGCCGGGTGGTCTTTGAAAAACCGTTCGGCAACGACCTGGAATCCGCGAAAGAGCTGAACCGGACCATCAGGAAGGTGCTGGAAGAAGAACAGATTTTTCGCATCGACCACTATCTCGGCAAAGAGACGGTGCAAAACATCCTGGTGTTTCGCTTCAGCAACGGCATCTTTGAGCCGATCTGGAACCACCAGTTCGTCGATCACGTCCAGATCACCGTGGCCGAAACCGTGGGCGTGGAAAAGCGCGGCGGATACTTTGACATGGCAGGCACGTTGCGCGACATGATACCCAATCACATCCTGCAGCTACTCTCGCTCACAACCATGGAGCCGCCTATTTCCTTCAGCTCCGACTCGGTGCATGATGAGCAATCGAAGATCCTGCATGCCATCCAGCCGATCTCTTCCGAAGAAGTCCTGCAATGCGCGGTGCGCGGCCAGTATGGTGAAGGGCAGATCAAGGAAGAAAAGGTCCCCGGCTACCGCACCGAACAGGGCGTGCCGCCTGATTCCCGTACCGAGACCTTCGCGGCGCTCAAGCTGATGATCGACAACTGGCGCTGGGCCGGAGTTCCCTTCTATCTACGCACCGGCAAACGGCTGGCCGCCCGGCGCACGGAAGTCGCGGTGCAGTTTAAGCGCGCGCCGTTCGTCCTGTTTCGCGATACCCCGGTGAGCAGCCTGAAGCCCAACCAGTTGGTCATGCACATCGCGCCCGACGAAGGCATCTCCATGCGCTTCGGCGCGAAAATTCCGGGCGCACAAGTCAAGGTCGGTTCGGTCGAAATGGATTTCAACTATACCGACTACTTCGGCGCCACCGCCAACACCGGCTATGAAGTCCTGCTCTATGACGGCATCATGGGCGACCAGACGCTGTTTCAACGGGCCGATATGGTGGAAGCCGGATGGCGCGTGGTCGATCCCATCATCGACGTGTGGAAAGCGCTGCCGCCGCGCAATTTCTCCAACTACGCCGCCGGAACCTGGGGGCCGAAAGAGGCCGATGAGATCATCACCCGCGATGGCCGCGCCTGGCGGAGATTTCCGGAATGATTCTCGCCGGGGACATCGGCGGCACCAACACCCGGCTCGCCTGTTTCGAAGAAGATGCGGACCGGCTACGCCTGATCGTCGACCGCGTGTATCCGAGTCATGAACACGAGGGTCTGGGTGAAATCGTTACCGCCTTCGTGCGCGAGACAGCCGTCACCATCCAAAAGGCTTGTCTTGGAATTGCCGGGCCCGTCCTCAATGGACGGGTGACCACACCCAACCTTCCATGGGTCATCGACAGCGCTCAGCTTTCGCAGGAACTGTCTATACCCAGGGTGTGGCTGATCAACGATCTGGAAGCGCACGCTTCCGGCATCGGCGATCTTGGGCCCGGCGACCTGACTGCTCTAAACCAAGCAATACCGGTCGAGGGCAACGCCGCACTGATAGCAGCCGGCACCGGACTGGGCGAAGCTGGACTCTACTGGGACGGCGCCCGCCACCATCCATTCCCTTGCGAAGGCGGCCACGCTGATTTTGCACCCCGGAATGCAATGGAAATCGCCCTGCTGCAATACCTGCTGAAGAAGTTTGGCCGGGTAAGCTACGAACGCCTGCTCTCAGGACCAGGGCTGAAGAACATCTATGACTTCCTGCACGAAACGCAGGTCGAGCCGGAACCTGACTGGCTCCAGCAGGAACTTATCGGTAGCCAGGACCCGGCGGCAGTCATCTCACATTATGGCCTGGAAGCCAAAGCCCCAATTTGTGAGCGCGCCCTCGACCTCTTCACGGGCATCTACGGCGCCGAAGCGGGTAACCTGGCGCTGAAATTCAAGGCCTTGCATGGCGTGTTCATCAGCGGCGGCATCGCCGCAAAAATCCTGCCCAAGATCAACTCCCCTCTGTTCCTGGAAGCCTTCACCGCCAAAGGCCGGCTGCGTCCCATGTTGGAAGCCATACCTCTAAACGTGATCACCAACAACAAAGTAGGCCTGCTAGGAGCAGCAAGGTATGCGGTTGAGAGAAGCAATTAGCAATTGGCAATTAGCAATTAGCAATTAGCAATTAGCAATTGGCACTCAGCACTCAGCATTCAGCACTCAGCCAGTAGATATTTTGACATCCGCATGGCTCGCTCAAGAATGCTTCAGGGCTGAGTGCTAAGTGCTAACGGCTAATTGCTAATTGCCAACTGCTATTTGCTATTTGCCGTTCCCCATCCGATACAAATGATTGACCGGCCCGCGGCCTTTTCCCATGGATTTGGCGCTTTTCAGGGCCATGGTGACGTACTGCTTGGCGGCTGCGGCGGCATCGCTGAGATTCCGGCCGCGCGCGAGGTTGCAGGCGAGCGCTGCGGAAAAAGCACATCCGGTCCCGTGGGTTGAAGGACCGTGGACTTTCTTTCCTTTGAGCAGCTTCACCTTGCGTCCGCCCTCGGTGCTGAGCAGGTCCACGGGTTCATCGAGGTGTCCTCCGGTGATGATGACGTTCCGGGCGCTCATGGTGTGCAGTTTGAGAGCGGCGGCCTTCATTTCTTCCACAGTGGTGACGGGCAATTCCGTGAGCGCCGCGGCCTCATCGATATTGGGCGTCATGACGCTGGTAAGAGTCATCAGTCTCTCCCGCAGCAGATCGATGCCTTCGCGGGAAAGCAGCTCCATGCCGGACGAGGACTGCAGGACCGGATCGAGGACCACGTGCATGAAGCGGTTGCGGCGGAGAAATGCAGCCACCGCCCTCACCGCCTCCACTGCGCCCAACATGCCGATCTTGACCGCGGCAATCTGAAAATCCGAAGCCAGGTCTTCGAGCGTCTCCGTAATGATGCGGGTATCGACGGATTCAACCCGCTTGACTCCCTGGGTCGATTGGACGGTGAGGGCGGTGATGCACGTAATCGCATAGCAGCCATGGGCGGCGATGGTCTTGACGTCCGCAGTGATTCCCGCGCCCGAAGAAGGATCATAACCGGCAATGGAAAGCACAATGGGCTGGTGTTTCTTATCTCGTGAAGGCATACCAAATTCCACAATTCAAAAATCTACCATCTGTGGCCCCATACGAGTTGTTCTTGGCCCTCACCATACATCGTGACAAGCCGACTCACCCTCCGGGACATGGAGAGCCGAGTTCTGGGGGACTGGTTGTCTGCCAGCAAATCAAACCAAGACAAATACGGAATCGAATCTTGAGTTCCGCTATTCTACCCCAAAAACAAAAAAGGCCCCGGAACAGGTCCGGGGCCGAAGGGTTGGAAAGCTGTCTAGAACTCGAACTTCGCCCGTATACGCACCGTGCGACCGAAGGAGTCAGTCTGGGTGAAATCCCCGAAAGCCCCTTGTCCCGTACCAGACGGATCTATCGTTCGGCCTGCAACGTTGTTGCCGAAGTTGATGGTATTAAGAGCGTTGAACATATCCATACGCAGCTCGAAACCGGATTTCTCAGTGAACTTGAATCGTTTGGCGATGGAGAAATCCACATTGTCGAGCCCCGGTGCGAACAGCGTGTTCCTTCCAACCGTGCGTGCGTTGGGAAGACCGGCGCCCTCAACGAAATGAACAGTGCTTGGGTCAACGCAGTTGCCTGGCAGGCCATCGGGGTTTGTGAATCCCGTGGCGCAGGTGGCAGAGAACGATGCCCGTGTGTTCAAAGGAGCAAGGGGATTGCTGATGTCCGGACGGTCCGGCCCTAGTTGGCCATCGCCATTACGGTCAAACCCGTTCTGGACGGTATAAGGGAAACCGGTCGACCAGTGGGAGACGGCAGAGAGGGTCCAGCCGCCCGCCAGTGATCCCATCAGGCCCGCCGTCGGAGCGCGTGGGGTCCACAACAGGCCAATAGCACCCACATGCCTGCGATCGAAATCCGAGTTCCCATAGTCAATTCGAGGGCTGAAGCCCAGGGCCTGGGGCACTGATTGCAGGGCGCTCGGAGTGGCATCAAAACCGAACACATCGCTGATGTTATCGAGATAATGTGCATACGTGTAGGATCCCACCAACTGTACAGCTCCCAACGGGGTTGATTTGAAACCCCGGCGGACATTGAATTGCAGCGCTTCGTAGTTGGAATTCGCTGAGGCCGCGCGCACCGTCCGGATACCTTGTCCGATGCGAATGGACGGCACCAATGAAGTCTGCAGTTCGGGATGGAGCCGGTCGCCGGTGGCCAGGTTGACTACCGGGTTCAGGTCGAGCGTCTGATAGAGGTGGTGTGAAACCGATCCGACATACGAGCTGTCGATAATCATGCCATAGGGTAGTTCCCTCTGGAAGCCCAGGGACCAGCGCTGGGTGTCGGGGCTGGCAAT
>DATMNZ010000100.1:0-53754 GCA_035568495.1 Saccharimonadales bacterium (SeqCode)
GGACTTCATCCTCCACGCGGCGTTGCTGCGTCAGGGTTTCCCCCATTGCGCAAAATTCCCCACTGCTGCCTCCCGTAGGAGTCTGGACCGTGTTTCAGTTCCAGTGTGGCCGTGCGCCCTCTCAGGCCGGCTACTGATCATCGCTTTGGTGAGCCGTTACCTCACCAACTGGCTAATCAGCCGCGACCCCCTCCTTCAGCGAATTGCTCCTTTGACCTTTCGGTATTATGCGGTATTAGCCCCGGTTTCCCGGAGTTATCCCCCACTGTAGGGTAGGTTAGTCACGTGTTACTCACCCGGTCGCCACTTTACTCATGGATTGCTCCACTTTCTCGTTCGACTTGCATGTGTTAGGCACGCCGCCAGCGTTGATTCTGAGCCAGGATCAAACTCTCGTTTGAAACCTGAATTGTTCCTTCACGGGTAGTCGAAGGAACAGCCGTCCGGCTAAAAATCTCGCGTAATGCGAGACGGAATTCGCCGGACAGCACTTACCTATATTGTGAGATCACTCGAGTTTAAACCCTCGTTCAATCTCACGACTGGCACGTTCAACCTGTTTGTCAAAGACCTGATTCGCATTCCGCCTGAGCGGCGCTCTTCAGGGCTACTGGCCTTGCGGCCAGCGTCCTCGAAACTTATGCGTCTAAAAGTGCCGCTTGGACACTAGAGACGAACCTTTCAAAAATACCGCGACTGGAGCCTGTCTGTCAAGAGTTAAATTCTTTATTTTTCAGAGACGCCCAGTCTTCCTTAATTCCACAGACTGGCACGCGGCCCAAGCAATCGCTTGCCTCTGGTTTCTATGCTGCAAACGCGCAGCACGAAACATGAGGCGCTATTTCATTTGAAAAAAGATCGTAATAGGTTTTTTCAAACCCTTCAGGAAATCCTAAGTTCCCGAATCTGCCCCGCAGGACCTGCCCTGGGGCTAGTGAGTGGCTGTTCCGTTGGATGACTCAGTAATCGCTACAGATGCTCAATCGCCTGATTCATGCCGCATTGGCTGGTTGCAGCTACGTGCCGGGTAACGACTCTATCGAATACCTGCTGCCCGGCTGCCTATGCCACGTCCATTTATTTGTCTTCAATTCTTATACCAGTTGCCGAAAGTTTATGCAAGGCCAAAATCAAAGACAAAAATCAGGGCCCAAAGTTGCAAGCTCACTACGCAGGGGCACGGAGAAAACAAACAAGAATCCGAAGTTCAAATTTGCCCCAACAGAAGTGAACACGGCCAGTGTACATCATTTTGCGTCCATGGCGTGCTCTGCGGTGGGTCCTCTTTGGCTGTGGCTACGTCATGCTGTGCCTCCGTGGCGGCGCTTGTGGTTTGCTAGTATGGAAGCGGCATGGCCTTCATCGACTCATCGTCGCGGGTGCTGGAATTCGACCTGTTCCGCGATCTGCTGGCTGCGTACCTGAGTTCCTCGCTGGGCAAGTCGCGGGTGTCGAAGCTTGTTCCCACCACGGACCGCGCCTGGATCGACCGGCAGCAACAGCTCGCCGAAGAAGCCCGCCAGTACATGGTTTCCGGCGGCAGCTTTGAGTTCTCCGGACTATTCGACGCGCACTCTTTGCTGGCCAAATCGCGCATCGCCGGGGCGGTGCTCGAGATCAACGAGCTGCGTGACATCCTGCTGCTGGCCGACAAGGCGTCGGAATGGCGGGAGATCGCTCTGCACCCGCCAGATTCGCTGCGCATCGAGTGGGGCGCCATGCACGAATTGGCCACGGGCATTGCCGACTTTACGCCGCTGCTGCGCTTCTTCCACAACAAGATTCTGCCCGATGGCGCGCTCGATGACCGGGCGTCGCCGGAGCTGGCCCGCATACGCCGCGAGGTCGAAAAACAGAAGCGCCTGATTCAGGAATCGCTGCGCGGCTACCTGCGCCGCCTAGCCGAGGGTGGCGCGGTGCAGGATGAGCTGGTCACCATACGGGGCGAGCGGTTTGTAATTCCGGTCAAGACCGAACAGCGCCGGCGCGTGAGCGGCGTGGTCCACGGCGCCAGCTCCAGCGGACAGACAGTCTTCATCGAACCGCTTGAAACCATTGAGCAGAACAACGACCTGGTGCGCCTGCTGGAAGAGGAGCAGATCGAGATCCATCGCATCCTGCTGGAAATGACATCGCATGTCGGCGAGCAGGCGCCGGCCCTCGGGCAGGCCGTGGAAATCATGGCCGAGGTCGAGATGCAGTTCGCCAAGGCACGCTTCAGCCGCGATTACGGCTGCGCGCGCCCCACGCTGACCGATGATTGCGTGGAACTCAAAGACGCGCGCCATCCGATGCTCGAACGCAACCTGCGCCTGCGCGATGCGAAAATCATTCCCATCAGCCTGGAAATGGACAGCGCCCACCGCCAGCTCATCATCAGCGGCCCGAACACCGGTGGCAAGACCGTTGGACTCAAAACCCTGGGACTGCTGGCCCTGATGGCGCAATCGGGCGTGCCCGTGCCGGCCACCAGCGCCAAGCTGCCGGTCTTTGACGCGGTACTCGCCGACATTGGCGACTACCAATCGATTGAACAAAACCTCTCGACCTTTTCGGCGCACACCACCAACATTGATTCCATCTCGAAGACCGCAACCGCCCATTCGCTGGTGTTGCTCGATGAGCTGGGCTCAGCCACCGATCCGGAAGAGGGCGCGGCCCTGGCTGTGGCCATCGCCGGCCACTTCCGCCGCATCGGCGCGATCACCATTATTTCCACGCACCACACGTCGCTGAAGGTCTATGCCGCCAACACCGAAGGCGTACTCAATGCCGCCGTGGGATTTGACGAAAGCACCCTGCAGCCTACCTATGAGTTAAGAGTGGGCGTGCCTGGAGCATCGGCGGGCATTAATATCGCGCAGCGGCTGGGGCTGAATCCGCAGATCATCGAGGCGGCGCGCGCCCGCCTGAATACACAGACCCAGGATATTTCCCGGTTCCTCGACCGGCTGCATTCCCAGTTGAACGAGCTGGAACGCGACCGGGCCGCCACCCGCCAGCGCGAGCAGGAACTGGAAAAAGAATTGAAGCGTCTCGAAAAAGAGGGCGCGCACGAGCAACGGCAGAAGACCCGCGACTTCGAGAACCAGATGAATTCCCTGCTCAAGGACTTCGAATACCAGTCCCGTGAAGCGGTCAACGCGGTACAAGAGCGGGCCGCGGCCCAGAAAGTCTCGAAAGAAGCCGAGCGGCGCATGGCAAAATTACGCCGTGAGTTCAAAGAGCAGTTCGACGCCTCGGTCGTGGCGCACAAGACGGGGGCCGATGCCGGAGATCCCAACGCGCGGCCGCATGAGGTCAAGCACGTGACCGAGGGCGACTTGGTCAAGCTCAAGTCCCTGGGACGCACGGCGGTGATCAAACGCAAGATCGACGAGAACACGTTTGAAGTCGAAATCGGCGGCATGAAGATGAGGATTCCCCGGCATGATGTCGCCGAGGTCTTTCCTCAGTCCGCCAATCCGGTGGCAGCCGCGCGGGCGACGAAAGGAATCTCCATTTCCTTAGGCGACGATCTGCACGCGCCCACGGAGATCAACGTGATCGGCCAGAATGTGGAAGATGCCACACGTCAAGTGGAAAAATTCATGGACCGCGCCTTCCTGGCGGGGATGCCGCGCGTACGCATCATCCACGGTAGCGGCCTGGGCATCCTGCGCAAAGCGCTGCGCCATTGGCTGAAGTCGCATCCGCATGTGACGAATGTGATCGAACCGCAGCAGAACGAAGGCGGCGCGGGAGCGACGGTGGTCGAGTTGAAAACTTAAACCAAAAGCCCAAATCAGCCACGAATAAACACGAATGACGCGAATTAAAAACCAAACCGGGAAATCGAAGATCTCAAGACAGATTCCAGCTTTCTGATTGTTTTTTGGTTTTTCGTTTCTGGTTTTTGTTTTCATTCGCGTTAATTCGTGGCTGATTTTGCTTTTGGCTGCGGTTTCGTCACGCTCAAAGGCCCTTGATCGCCTGACCCAGGTCTTCAATCAAATCATCCGGATGTTCCAGCCCGATTGAGATTCGCAACAGATTCTGCGGGCTGTGTGAGGTAGGTCCCTCGATCGAGGCCCGGTGTTCGATGAGGCTGTGCGTGCCTCCCAGGCTGGTGGCGCGGGTAAAGATCTTCACGCCGGCGGCCAGCTTGAAGGCTTCCTGCCGGCCACCCCTCACCTGAATGGATAGCATTCCCCCAAACCCGCCGGCCATCTGCCCGGCTGCGATACGATGCCCGGCGTTCGCCGGCAGACCGGGATAATGAACAGCTTCAATCGCCTTCTGGCTGCTCAGGAATTCCGCCACTCGCAGCGCACTCTCCGATTGCGCGCGCACCCGATATGGGAAAGTCTGCAATCCGCGCAGTGTCAGCCAGCACTCAAAAGGAGAAGGCACGGCGCCGCCCTGGTGCTGAATGCGGTGTATACGATCATAGAACGCGCCCTTTTCCCGGAAGATCAGCGCCCCGCCCAGCACATCGCAATGGCCGGAAAGATACTTGGTGACCGAGTGCATGGAGATATCTACACCTAAGCTCAGCGGCTGCTGCAAAAGCGGCGTGCCCCATGTGTTGTCGCACACGGTCATGGCGCCGGCCTTGCGGGCCAAGGCCACGATGGCCCGGATGTCGGTGATGTTGATCATGGGGTTCGAAGGCGTTTCGATCCAGAGGGCGCGGGTGGCGGGCGTCAGGGCGCGCTCCACGGCCGCCGGGTCGCGCATATCCACCTGCGTCATCTTCAGTCCCCAGGGCGTCAGGATCTCACTCATCAGGATGGCAGAGCCGTAGTACACGTCCTCACCGGCGATGACATGGTCACCAGGGGAGAGCGCCTGCAGCACGCTCATGGTGGCGGCGCTGCCGGATGAAAACGCCAGCGCCGCAGCACCTTCTTCGAGGGAAGCCAGCGCCTCTTCCAGCGCCCCGCGGTTGGGGTTGCTCTCTCTGGAATAACTGTGGCCTCCGGGGAACGATCCATCTTCGGCGCGCTCGAAGGTTGTGGTCATGTGAATCGCGGAGGCGACATCATGCGTTCCTGGAAGGATTCTGCGGCCGGCGTGAACGGCCTTGGTTTCAATTCTCATGATGGATTAAGGGTACAACAAGAACGGCGGTTGGCAATTAGTTCTTAGCCGGTGGCCCTTAGCTGTTAGCCGTTAGCTCTTAGCCATTAGCCTTCAGCCTCAGACCGTTGGCCTCAGACCTTTGCCCGCTCAGCGGTCCACAGCTCCCTTTGGGCCTAAGGGCCAATGGCCGTGTGAAAACGGTAACGGTCTTCCAGAGATGGGTGCCCCACTTTTCGCGCCTTTTGCGAAGGGTGGGGCGCGATGCTCCCCAATTTGAATGTGTAACGATCACGCGGTCACGGTACTAGGGCCAATGGCTAGTGCAGTGTCCGTTAATTAACTAATCAGCGCCAGCCGATTGTTTTCAACGATATCAGGCGTTTGGCTGCCTAGTTAATCTGAGACACTACACTAGCAGCTAACTGCTTTCTCTTCGAACAAACCGCCGGAAAAACCGTCAAAGAGCACGCAATCGCTGCGGCATTTCGTCCTGCCTGCAAGCTTCGAACAAACCGATGGAAAAACCGTCAAAGAGCACGGCTTCAGCCGTGCGTTAAGCGTCGGTCCGCGTACGGCTTTAGCCGCGGTTTAGCTTCGTCCTGGCGAAGATGATGGACCACGAGAAAAACGCATAACTTCAAATTTTTACTCGAATGAATGGAAAACTCCTCGCTACGGACCATCGCGGAACACAAACCTCTCCTGGCCCCATGAGTCAAACCGCGGCTGAAGCCGCATGATTGGGCCGCTCAAAACGCGCGGCTGAAGCCGTGCTCTTTGACGGTTGTTCTGGCCGTGCTCATATATCTCTCTTTTCGAAGCGCAATGGCTAAAGGCTAAGGGCTAAAGGCTAAGGGCTAAAGGCTAAGGGCTCAAGGCCAACGGCTGAAGGCTAAGAGCCACATCCAACCGCCAAGCGACCAAATACCGCCTCAAACCAAATACGCCTTCCGCCCCCGCGATTACAATAGACCCCATCACCCATGGCCAATCCCGGCGATTTCGCATACACGGTCAAGCAGCAGGCGGATATCGTCCGCGTGATCGGCGATTATGTGAAGCTGAAGAAGTCCGGGGCGCAGAATTTTTCCGGCCTCTGTCCCTTCCACCAGGAAAAAACGCCGTCGTTCTCTGTCCACGCCACGCGCCAGTATTTCCATTGCTTCGGATGCGGGGTCTCGGGCGACGTCTTTACTTTTGTCCAAAAGATCGAAAACATCACCTTCCCGGAGGCGGTGCGGGCAATCGCGCAGAAGATGGGCATTCCACTGCCGAAGGTCGAATACAGCTCGCCCGCCGAAGCCCGCGAAGCCGGGCAGCGCGGGGCGCTGATCGAAATGCACGAGCGCGCCTGCGCGTTCTTTCAAGAGCAGTTGCGCCGTCCGGAGGCCGCCCACGCCCGCGACTATCTGGCCACCCGTGGAGTCAAAGAAGAAATCATCCGCGAGTTCCGGCTGGGCTTTGCGCCCGATTCCGGGTTCCTGCTGCGTGACCGCCTCAAGGCCGATTTCAACGAGGAACTGCAGCGGGCTTCCGGGCTGTTCTCGTTCAAAAGCGAGACCGACGCTGCGACCATCTATTCAAAATTCCGCAACCGCATCATGTTTCCTATCGCCAACGATGCAGGCAAGGTCATTGCCTTCACCGGACGCACGCTCTCGACCGACGACAAGGCCGGCCCGAAGTATCTGAACTCCCCGGAGACGCCGATCTATTCGAAATCGAAGGTGCTGTACAACCTCGACCGCGCCAAAGAGGCCATCCGCAAGCTCGACTACGCCATCATCGTCGAAGGCCAGATGGATTGCATCGCCGTATACTCCGCGGGCTTCCGCAACGTAATCGCCAGTTCGGGCACCGCTTTCAGCGAACTCCAGGTGCGCCTGCTGGCCCGCTTCAGCAAGAACATCGTGGTGAACTTCGATCCGGATACGGCCGGGGCGGCCGCTACCGACCGTTCGCTGGCCATGCTGGTGGAAGAGGAATTTGTCATTAAAGTGATGCGTCTGGAAGCGGGCTTCGATCCCGACCTGTTTATCAAACGCAACGGCGCCGAAGCCTACGGCAAGGCCCTGCAGGGTTCCACTAAATATTTCGAGTATCTGATGAACCGCGCCATGAACATGTTTCCGGTCAAATCGCCGGAAGGCAAGGTCAAGGCCGTGAACTTCCTGCTGCCGCATATTCAGCGGGTCCCCAGCCGTATCATCCGCGAAGGGCTGGCCGGGGACATCGCCCAGAAGCTGGGCATCGATTCGACGGTGCTGCGTGCGGAGCTGAAGACCGCCGCCACCCAGCGCTCCACCAAAAGACTCTCACCCTCTGCTGCCGGTTCGTTGACGACCGGAGAAACTCAGCTGGTTCGCCTTTTGTTCTGCACAAGCGAAGAGGTTTCCCAGCTAGGCTATGATCCTCGTGAGGTGATCCTGAACAGTTTGAGTGAGACGGCGTTCCATGTGGGTCTTGGGACCGAGACTTTGCTTCAGGCGATACTTGACCAGAGAGAGCGAATCGATGATGTTCTAGCCATGGCCCTTGAAGAATCGGATCGCCAACTGTTAATGAGAATAATCTCGACCGAATTACCCCTTCACTCAGAGGCAGAGCTCAAGGACTTGCTTTTCATGCAGAATCGCCGGCTGAAGCAGGAAATTGAGGTGGAGCTTCCAAGGCAGATTCAGGAGGCGATTGCCAAGGGCGATTCATCCCGCTTGAACGATCTCATGGATCGCAAGATGCGCCTCATACAGAGAATGAGGCCCCCCACCGACATTTCCCGATCAAGGGATTAAAGCCCTTGTCCCACTTCAAGCTTGAAGCTAACGGCTAATGGCTAAAAGCTAGGGCTGGTTTTCGAACGCCAGATGCTGGCGCGCATCGTCATGCGGGAAGAAACCACCGTAAGCGTCGAACTGCTGGAAGGCGCGCTGGACGCCCTGCGCCACCGCCTCTCGATAGTCCAGCGGGAACGCGAAATCAAACAGGGTATCGCGGACGCCGAGCGCCGCAACGATATGGCGACATCCGTCCGCTTGCGCCAGGAGTTGCTGGAACTGGACCGGAAGCTGGCCTCGGGAAGGGGCTTTTGATGCCAGATTTAATTGATTCTAAATGACTTACGAGATTATATTCCCATCGGGTTACCAACGTCACTCGGTGTTCCATTGCAGAGTGTAGGAAAATAGTGATTCCCTTGAGGATGCCTGTCCGCCGTCCGGCAGGTCTAGCAAGATGACTGTTGCTTCGTTCCTCCGGGACAGATTGCTTAAATCCATTGTTTTCAATAAGGAGAACTGCCCTGAGGGCTACAAGAAGACTTGTAAAGCCCTGCCATAAGTCTGCCGATATAGGTGTTGGATATGGAAGTGAAGGATCGGCATAAAGAATCTAGAAAGCATTATTTATGCAGCATTTATGCAGCCGATTTGATGCATTCGTTACAAGGGCTAAATCGCTTGCAACTTGCCTAACTCAAATGCACTGAGTGCCAACGTCAGCAACCGGCGGAGCATCTTAATTAACTGGGAACAGAGTATACTTATGCTTGACAAGAAGAAGGGGGACGAAGAGAATGACCGGAACATCCGGGACATCCCCGAGGAGTTGTTCGTGGCACAACCCGCCAAACAAGTCGTCGAATCAGAAGTCGAATATGTCGCGAAGCGAATCGCGAAAGATCAGGGCGTTCGTGAGAGGCTTAAGCGGTCCCTCGACGATTCGCGAAGTGGCCGAGTGGTAGCGTCTGCCGAGGCGATGAAGAGGCTCAAGCGGCTCAAGAAAAGCGCGTCCTAAAAAACTACAGACGTTCTCCGATCTGAGGAAGATGGCAGAGAAGAGCTTTACCTGGACTGAACACGCGGTGGCTACCTTCGCAGATCTCGACCCGAGCACGGATGAGATCGACGAGGTTGACAAGTGCATGAAAGAGGTACTCGCGGGCGGTCGCGAGTGTTCTCAAGTCCTTCCCGACAGAGACTTACCAAAAAAGTTCCTATTCAAATCTGGGCGATTTGGCGTTCTTTTCTGGTATCAATCAGACGATGCTGAAATCGCTGACGTGATACTCTGGCCTTAGCAGATGAAAGCATTTGTCCATCTTACTGCTCCTGCCGCTACATTAATTGGTGTGATTCTTAGTGCATGGGGTACTTACAGACTGACGCTTTATTATCATGCCTTCCGTCGAAGACGAATGGATTTCTGGAGCAGCATCGCACGGGTCTGTTATTACCTGAGTAGATTTCAGGTATCTCGAGTTAAGAAATACATCAGTATCGTTGCGCAAATAGGCAGGAATAGAGAGGAAAACAGAATCGATTCCCTCGTCGGTCTATATTTGTTATTTGTAGGTTTTATTTTTCAAGGGATAGGAGCCATGTGTTGGATGATCGATTCCCTGGTCGATGTCATGGCCCATCCTTGAAGGCGAGCTGCTTGTTCTTTTAGTTTTCAACTTCCTCCAAGCCAGTCTCGAGACTGCGCCGCCGCGCTCAATCATCCACTCGATAGCACTCCGTTTTTTTAAAGCTAATCTCTGGTCACGCCTCCGGCGCTGGCGTATCGTGCAATTTTGCTGACTTGATCACATGAGTGAATAGTACGAGTGGCTACCTCTTGCCGTCTTCATTGCCACGCTTACGCGCTTCGAACTGGATTTCTTTCAAGAGCTCGGCCTTCTGCTGAAGCTCGGAACTGCCGGCGGGAAATTTATTGATGCTGAGGATGTAGGCCAGAATATCGGTCTTCTGCTGGCGGCCGATGCGCGCCGGACCATCGGGAGGCATGGTCAAACGTATTCTCTCGAACAACACATCGAGCGTAAGGCCGTTCCAGTTGGAGAGGAATTCACCGCCAACCAGGGGTGGGGCCGACTCACCGCCGGTGAGTTTCGCGCCATGGCATTGGGCGCATTTCGCGATGCAGACCGGTTCACCGCGCTTGGCCTGTTCCTCGGTATAGACGCCGTCCCAGACGGAACGCGGCGCGGGCGGCTGGAGGGGTTGGTTGGGAAAAGCGGCGACGGACGCTCCCCAGGCCGTCATGATAACGACGGCTGTTGTCGCAATTGTTTTGTTCAGTCTATTGGTCATCGATCCATCGATAGCCGCTGCCATTAGGCCACTAGTGCCTTGACCGCAGCCATTGGTAATGCTGGCGAAGATGCAAGGTCGCAGTTCAGATCACCCGATCGCCAGATCACCCGATCACCCGATCTGCGATGCCCGGTCACAGTACTATCCATCATTCATCGGCCTCCGGCAAGGTGAACGCGATGTACTCTCCGGAGTATGCGCCGCCGCTCACGGCCACCACAATATACTGCTTGCCATTCAGCATATAGGTCATGGGTGAGCCGCTCTGTTGCGCCGGCATGTAGACCGCTCCTACTTCCTTGCCGGTGGCTTTGTCATAAGCGCGCAGCATGGCTCCACGCGGATGTTCTTCGGTGGTCGAGATCTGGCCCTCACCGGCAATCACCAGGGTCTTGGTGATCAGGGTGCCAACGTTGTAGGTGGTTTGGCCGGTGCGCGGAAGGTTCAGCCCTTTGAGCGCCGGGTGATTGGTGATGAGATCGGGCGTTCCGCCATGAGCGATCTGCCAGACGATTTCACCCTTGTCGAGATTGATGGCGGTGATGGTGCCATAGGGCGGCTTGATCAGCGGCAGACCATCGACACTCAGACCGCCGTATCCGCCGCCACCACCACCAGCGGCGGGAGGCGATGTCCTTCCCCTGCCCGCCAGGGGCGAGTCGGCGCCGGAGTTTTCTCCCGGACCGGTCCTCATCTGGACTCTCTGGCCTGCGGTTCCGGCAACATAGTCCATGTCGGAAACGTCTTTCGGTGGCTGAACCAGGCCGAGGGGCGTGAGGCAGGCGTTGCATGCGAATGCATACAGGATATGGGTTTCCGGGTCATAGGATGCGCCCGGCCAATTGGTGCCGCCGCCGGCGGTGCCCAGCGTCAACGTGCCCAGCGGGCCGTTGATCTCGCTCACGACCGGTGGAGTGAAGACCGGTCCCAGGTGATATCTCGAGACGATTTTCGTGGCCTGCTCGCGCAGTGCGGGCGTGAAGTCAATCAGGTCATCGATGGAAACGCCGTTGCGGCTATAGGCTGGAGGCTTGGTGGGAAACGGTTGTGTCGGAGCGTACCACTCGCCGGGAACTTTGCCCTGCTCTACCGGACGCTCCTCAATGGGCCACACGGGCTCGCCGGTGATGCGATCAAAGACATAGAGGAAGCCCTGCTTGGTGGGCTGGGCAACGGCCTTCACCGGCTTGCCATCTACTGTGATGTCGGCCAGGATCGGGGCGGAGGAGATATCCATGTCCCATAGAGGGTGATGCACCAACTGGAAGTGCCATTTCCGCTGGCCGGTTTTCAGATCAACGCATACCAGGCTCTCACCGAACAGATTGTTGCCGCGCCGGTGCCCTCCATAGAAATCGCCGGTAGGCGACTCTATGGGCAGGTAGACCAAGCCAAGATCTTTATCCACCGAAAGCTGGGTCCACATACCGGTGTTGCCGGTGTATTCGGCTGAGCCGTTGAGCCATGTGTCGTAACCGAATTCGCCCTTCTTGGGGATGGTATGGAAGATCCAGAGGCGCTTGCCGGTGCGAACATCAAATCCCCGGACGTATCCTTTATTGTTGCGCATGCTTCGAGGAGTGAATCCCTCGCGAAAGGCCGCTCCCACGATGACCGTGTCACCGGCCACCACCGGCGCCGATTGAAACCCGATCTCACCGGTGGTTATGTCAGGCAGAAAGGTTTGATCGTCATCGAGCTTCAGGTCTACCGCGCCGTGGTCGCCGAACGAGGGGACCAGGGCGCCGGTCTTGGCATCCAGGCAGATCAGCCGGTATCCGGGGGTTACATAGAGGATGCGCTCCTCTTTTCCGTTGGACCAGTAGGCCAATCCCCGGCCTGAAAGCTGGCGGGGAGCGGCAGCGCCGCGCGCGCCTTCACGCTCGCCATGCACCCAAAGCAATTCGCCAGTGGCGGCATCGAGAGCGATGGCCGCCCGCCGCGATCCGGCGGTGGTGTAGAGCACGCCATGGACCTCGAGTGGGGTGCCTTCCAGTTTGTATTCCGGCCGGTTGCCCAGACTATCGGTCTTGAAGCGCCAGGCAATTTCGAGCTTGCTGAAGTTAGAGGCATTGATCTGGTCGAGCGGGCGATAGCGGGTGCCGGCCAGATCGGCGGCGTAGGTAGTCCAATCGACATTGGCGGCGTGGTTCTGTGCCAAGGCCGCAGCGCTCATCGCGATCAACGCCAGCAACCATACGGTCGGATTCTTCAATGCAATTCCGCTCCTACGCATTCCGTTTCCTCCTGGTCTTCATTCGTCATTCATTGACTCCGATCCGCGTTCATCCGCGTAAATCCGCGGTAAGAGTTTTTGCGCTCCCGTGTTCACGCCATTTGCCTGATTTGCTTCAAGCCTTCCTGAATCATGGTTTTCTGCGCGTCGGTCACATCCGGGTGCGGGGGCCTCTGGTAGGTCTGGCGGCTTCCCATCAGCACGCTGAGAGCATATTTCATGGGGCCGAAGCTGCCAACGCCCGCGGACCGCAACACCTGTTGCATGTCGCGCAGGCGGGCGAGGGGCGCATCGATATCCCGGCCCGCGCGCTTGGCTGCGAATACGTCGGCGATTTGCCGGGTAAAGAGATTGCCTTCCGCGAGAATGGCCCCCATGCCGCTTTCGAGCGCGGCCTTCAGATTGTTGCCGGTGCCGGTGCGCATGTTCAGCCGGGGGAACTCCTTTACGTATTGGGCATACTCGGGGGCGTCACCGTTGGAATCTTTGATGCCGGCCAGATTCGGATACTTTTCCAAGCTGTGCAGCAACTCGGGCGTGACCGGCACGGCGCTCATGCGCGGGTAATGATACAGATTGATGGGAATCGATACCTGCTCGAAGATCAGCGAGTAATAGCGGGTGAGTCCTTCCAGGGGCGGCTGCTTAAAGTAGAACGGCGGAATGATCAGCAGACCATCGGCGCCGTTGGCGGCGGCATGCTGAGACAATTCGATGGTCTCAGGAAAATTCGACGTGCCCGAGCAAACGATGATGTTGAGGCCGTTGCGGTTTTTCAGCGCGGTCTCGGCAATCTTTTTCCGCTCGGCCACGGAGAACGACGGATACTCACCAGTGGAGCCGAGCGCCACGACGCCATCGGCCCCGTTCGCCTTGAAGTAGGCCAGCATGTCTTTATAGATGGCTTCGTCGAATTTCAAATTCCGGTCGCAGGGTGTGGCCGCTGCGATCCAGAACTGGCACTTATCGGCGGAGGCCGGAGATGCGGCGGTTGTGACAGGCTGGGCGGCGGCGGCCGGAATTCCGCCCACGACGCCGAGAGCGGCAGCCGCTCCCAGATTTCCGAGAAACCTTCTGCGTGTCGTTTCCATGTTTTCACCTCCTGGCTAGTTGACCACCACGAACCATGGCCTATCCTGACTGGCTGACCACAACAAACCCACGACGACCACCACGAACCCCGGCGCTGACGACCACCACGAACCCCGGCGCTGATGACCACCACGAACCATGGCGTAGAGACGTAACTTGTTACGTCTAAAGGCCTGAGTTCTTAAATACACTGTTCAGGTGCGATAAATCCGGCACAAATCTTTTCCGTCGGTATTTTTTTCTTTTGAGACGGAACAACTTGCGCCTCAAGCCGGGCACTTTAGTGCCCCGGTCTGGAGCTTCTACATTTTGCAGCCAGACATCGGTTGAGAGAAGTCCCGCAGCGCGGGACGTGTGACAGTAGCCCAGTACGGATTCGGCGCAGCGGAAATTGTCGAGGACAACGTTATGTGATGGCGCCGAATCCGTGCTGGGTAGATGCCACGATAAGACCGCAAGTCCCTTCAGGGACGACTGACAATTGCGTCCTTCCCATCGGTGTTGCAGCGAGCAAATCCTGAAGCATCGCCCATGCAGGGAGATCTTCGCGGGGATATCGATGTCAGCCGTCCCTGAAGGGACTTCCGCTCCCATGGCGAACTTACCCAGCACGGGTCCAGCACTATTGAGTTGTGAAAATCGAAAGCTCATTCCTGTGCTGGACCCGTGCTGGGCTACTGTCACTCGTCCCGCGGGGCGGGACTTCGAATCAATGGATAGCATTTCCAAAATGTAGAAACTCCAGGCCGGACGCTTTAGTGTCCGGCATCTCTAAACCATCTGCTTCCCTGCGGCCACGTCCTAAACGGACTTCCGGCTGATCTGCGCCATCACATGCTCCACCGACATCAGCGCGCCTTCCTGCCATGCGGTGAGCGGCGAAACCTGATCGCCGATGATATGGAATCGTCCATCGGGCTGTAAGAGGCGCAAATAAGCCTTGCGGGCTTCGGCGCGGTCTTGCCCGAGGCCGGGAAAACCCCCAAGCTGTGTCGGGATGTTCTGCCAGGCAATCGAGACGCCCAACCGGGGCGGCACAATGCGATCGTCGGCAAACTCAGGATGCAGCCTGGCGCCGATGGCGCGGGCCACCGACAAGCGCTGCTCGCAACTCATTTTCCCGAACTCCAGGGCATCATTCCCGGAAGTGTAGGCGCCCACCAGCGCGCCCGATTTCTGAAAATAACCATGGCTGGGATACCAGATTTCCCGGGTGATCTCATCGGTAAAGCTGACGCCGCCGAATATCTGGTACTTGTCGGATTCCCAGAAGCGCTGGTTCGCCTGCCAGCCCACTTTGCAGACCGGCGTGAACCGTCCTTGGTCCACGGCCGCCTTGAACTCCGGAGAAAAGTTGGCGGGGATTCTTTGCAGCACCGGCAGCGGAATGCTGGAGACGCAGTAATCGGCGCGCTTCATGGATTCGCGCCCCTGTTTGCGGTAAACGACTTCGACCCCGTCATCGAGCAGACGGATATTGGTGGCCGCGCAGTTGAATTCCACCAGATGGCCAGTCTTCCGCAGGAAGCCTTCGATGATCTTATCCATGCCGCCAATCGGCTGGAACAGCGTGGGCTGGTAATCGTAGTTGTCTTCGTTGTAGAAGCGGTGCTGCCAGAACTGGGAATGCAACAGCTCTTTGAACGGAAGACGCGTCTTGGGATCGCAGATATCGCCGATGCCCTGCGGGTCTTCGCAAATGGAGTTCCGCGGTGGACAATGTGTACCCTCGGGGCAGGGCTTGCCGGCCTGCAGATCGCCAAAGACGGTCAGCAGCGCCAGCAGCTTTTCTTTGTCGGCGGTGTCGAGTTCCTGGTCGAGACCTCCCTGAGACACGGCCTTCGAGAGCAGCTCGCCAATGTAGGCGTCGGCATCGTTGCCGATGCGCCGCCTGACCTGGGGCCGCCCGCCAAAGGAATCTTTCATGTGAAACAGGTTGGCGGTGGTTTGTATTACATAGATTTCCAGGGGGACATTCAGTTCGGCGCAATAGTGGAGCATGCGCCGGTGGTGGTAAGGAATGCGGCCGGGGCCGAGGTTGACATACAGGCCGTCATCGAACCCGCACGTCTGCCGGGTGGCGCCATGCTCAGCGCTTTCTTCAGCAATTCCGGTCCCGCGGCGGGCGGTGAAGTTGCGGCCTCCAGCTTGAGGCTGGGCTTCCAGGACATGGCATTGAAATCCGGCGCGGGTCAGCTCATAGGCAGCCGCCAGACCGGCGATGCCGGCGCCGAGAATCAGCACAGTCTTGTTCCGTCCTGAACTCTGGGGCAGTGTGGCTGGACCCGCCCAACCGTCCGGCGAAGGGATGAGTTCCAGGGCCGTCATAGTACGGTAAACGGCAGACGCCCCTCCGGCCCGGCCCACTGCTTCGAGGAACCGGCGCCGCGTCCAGGCTTTGATCCCCGCGTTCATTCTCACCTCGCGGACCTTCCAAGGGATTGCCCCGGCAACTGACAGCAGTGAACTATACAGGCGAAAATATGTTGAAAACAAGAAGGAAAGATACGAGGCTTTAATCGGCTTTTAGCCAAAGTAAGTGACATCAGGCTTTAACCGTTTTGGGGATCTCTGATGTCGATTCAATACAGTTAAGGACGAGGAAACTGCAAACAGATCGACGCACCAGCGCCGGAGGCGCGGAATTATTTAGCCCGGCCCGTGTCGCACCGTCCCGCGCCCCTCGCGGGACGGTGCGGCTAAGGGCTGGGTAAGGAGCGGGATATGTCCCTTCCTTGCCGCCCGCAGGGCCGGCGCGCATGCCGCAAAGCGGCAGGAGCGCCCTAAAAAATGCTCTTTGCCGGCAATAGAAAATCCCCTTTGCGCCGGAACGGGACATGCCTACCGTTTCACATACTTCTTCAAGTCCTTGGTTCCGACTTCGGCGGCATAGATGTTGCCCGCAGCATCGGCAACCACGCCCTCCGCCCCGCTGGTAGGGTGATGATCGGGATCAGGCTCGGGGTCAGGAATGAAGGCCGTCACCGAACCATCCTTGCAGCTTCCCACGCGGATACCGCGCTTCCAGCCCGGATGATTGGTGTTGTTCGATTCAGAGTCGGCCACGTAGATCATGTCGTCTTTGGCGATGTACAGGCCGCTGGGCCGGCCAAATTGCTTCCACTCATCGAGAAACTTCCCTTCCTGATCGAAGATCTGGATGCGATTGTTGGCGCGGTCGCCAACGTACAACCTGCCTTTTGAATCCATGGCAAGGGCATGGGGCGTGTCGAATTGGCCGGGTACCGTGCCTTTCGTTCCCCATGCCTTGATAAACTTTCCATCTTTAGAGAACTTCACGATGCGGGCGTTGCTCATGCCGCCATGCCCATCGGCGACAAAGATGTTGCCGTTAGGGGCGACCACGACATCCGAAGGCTGATTGAAGGTGTCTTGACCGTCGCCGGTAGTCCCAGCCTTGCCCAGAGTCATCAGTACCTTTCCCTCGGGGCTGAATTTGTAGACCTGGTGTCCTTTACCGTCTTTGCCCTGAGCGTCGGTGATCCAGACGTTGCCGGAGCGGTCAACGGCGATACCGTGTGGAAAGACAAACAACCCAGCGCCGAAGTTCGCGAGCACCTTGCCCGAAGGATCAAACCGAAGCACGGGCGGGATGTCAGAACCAGCACAGGTATTCGCGCCGCATCTCTCCGCCACCCAAATGCTGCCATCGGGAGCGATATCCACCGCACTGGACGATCCCCAGGCTCTGCCCGCCGGAAGTTGGGCCCAGTTCTCAACCAATCGATAAGGATTAGGTTGGGAGTTGGGAGCAGCGCCAGCCTGCGCGAGCGCCCGGTCTGACGTTCCAACGAACGCGATCACAACCATTGCCAGCACCCATCTGATTCGACCTGCATGCGCCATGGAGGAGCCTCCTTGAAAATTGCATAGGCATTGTATCGAGTCTCTACATTCCTGCAAATGCTACTCCCTTGGAAGAGTCCCGCCCCGCGGGACGAGTGACAGTAGCCCAGCACCGGGTTCGGCGCAGCGAGATGCCCTGATTGCTCCTGGGATTGTTTTTGCGCCGAACCTGGTGCTGGGGAGGCCCCATCGCAGCCAAGTCCCTTCAGGGACGGCTGACTTCGGATATCCTCCACGAAGCTCTCATGTGGAGGAACGATGGTTCAAGGCTCTCTCGTTGCAACACCAAATACCCCCGTCTTTTCTTCGCTTTTTTCTTGCATTGTTCCTTGATAATGGTTATAACAAGACTGCAAAAAAACGGGCACGCCCGGTGCGCAAACACCGGACGTACCCTGACCAAGTCTGCCTCACGAGAAGACAAACTATGCCGTGAGCCAGTCACGCCCAAAGGGCCCAGCGCCTCAACCTGACACGCTCTTTGTCCTGGTCCAGCTTGAAGGGCATTTCATCAGCGGATGAGAAGGGCGGCTGCAGAGCTTGCGGCAAAATGCCGGCACAACTGTCCAAGAGGGCGGCTTCAGCCGCCCGTGAAGCGTTATGAAGGACCCGGCTTTAGCCGCGGTTTAGCGAGTGTAGCCTTTCATGGGCCTGTGAGGAAGCCCTTGAAAGCATCCTCAACCGCTTTGCGTTCTCACCCGCTGGGCCGATCAGTCGCGCTGCGCATTCCAGGTTGATATCAGCGTTCATCAGCGGAAATCAGCGGCCAAATCTAGCGGCGGTGTGGCACGTTGCTGACGCAGTTGATGCCTTGCCGCCCAGTCCATCTCTTTTGCACGGGCCTCGGCATCGATGACGAATGACGAATAGCCATTTCACTACCTTATATGCGCCTGCAGCAGCTTACAGAACTCCGGGGCTGTTTGTTTCAGGTTCTCTAACACCACGGCCCTGGTTTGGGATATGCCTGCTGCCTGATCGTCTAACTTATCCAAAACAAGTGGCCAGGCAAGATGATATTGGTGGACCAGAAACTCATCCGCAGTCAGGCAGGTAACTCCAAACCCTTCCAGGCAGTCTGCGGGAAAGTGCCTCGTGTTTTGAGTGATGATCGCGTTGGCGCGGCCCATGATGGCTGCCGCCAAAACATGCCGGTCGTTGGGGTCGGGAATGCACTCTGCAGCTTTCAAGAGGCCGGCTGGGACGGTGACCATGGCTTCCGGAAATGCAGACCTCATCCTTTCTAATCTCCAGGCAATTTGTTTTGGGGTCTTATGGAAGTCCTCTTCCAGACACTCTGCAATTTCCTGAAGAATTTCCTCGCTCCACAGCGGACGGTACAGCGCCGTATCTTCCGCTAGATGCAATAGACAATCGCAGAGCGCCATGGGAATTAGGACGCAGGCATCCAGCACCGCAGCGTATTCATTTTCCTGCGTGAAAATCATCCGGGACCTTACCGTAACTCCCTTCCTGGTATTCGCGTCTTGCTAGATCATTCAGGATCTTTCGACGCTCCACATCGCGCTTGGCCTTATAGGCGAGCGCGTCCCGGACAAAAATACGCCGATGCGTGCCGACTTTCTCAAAAGGGATCTCGCCTTTCTCCAGAAGCTGAATCAGATATTGCCGGGATACCCCCAGCACCTTGGCTGCTTCGACGGTTGTGAGACGGTGCATACTCTGTAGAATCGTGACGGAATTGCCCGCTCTCAGGTCGGCCAGCAATCGCAAAAGAAACGAATAAACGTTATTGGGTAAAACCTCGGTCCTGCCGTCAGGCCCAACTAGCTTCGCTTCCTCTTCGCGCAGCTTCTCATAAATACTTCTGATTTCCTGCTGCTCTCTTGGCGAAAGATCAACCGGCGATGCTTCCCCTGGATTAATCATAAAAATCGCACTCCTCTCCCGAGGGATGACTTGTCCTCATCTGCCTTTGGACGCGCTTCTGGCATAGATGGTAGCCCGTAAACGCTATAGATGCAACTGTTTTGTTGCATATATCTATGCCTATTGAAGAGTGCTGTCAGTCCGACAGCACTCTGAGATCAATGTGCCAGCAAAATCCTCAATTGCGTCTACCCCTTAGCCATACTGGTATTGGCGATCTACTGGGTCCTCAGGGGCTCTTGCAAGTTGCTGGTCCTTGACAACTGAAGATCGACGCAGGGCGAGGGTCCCGCGCACTCTCCGGGGCCCTCGTCCTCTGGGGTCTCCTGTCCATAGAAGATAGAAGGGAAGAAGGCGGCTTGATTGTTATCAGCGTTCATCAGCGGAAATCAGCGGCAAAATCTCAGTTGCAACCTCGTCGCCCTGTATTTCAACTGCTGTTTCTAGATTCAAAACTGCCTCCCCCAGCAGCCAGCAGCTAGAAGCCAGGAGCCCCAAATGCCTAAATCCAAAGTCAGCCAAACCGGAATGCTCACTCAGCGTCAAATGAATTTTGTCTCCTGTTGGGCGGGCAGCAGCGTAGCCGCCGCCCGCGCTGCAGGATATCGCGACCCGAAAGGCGCCGCCTGTAAGCTCATGAAAGTCCCGCAGATCAAAGATCTAATCCGGGAAAAGCAGCAGTCCATGGCCCGTGAATCCGGCAAGGCCCTCGTCGGACAGATCGCGCCTTCCCGCATTGACATCATCAATCACCTCTGGCAGCTCGCCCGCTTGGCGCCCGAGAGGACGAATAACAACATCACCGGCCAGATGAAAGCCACCGACACCCTGGCCGAAATCTTCGCCCTGAAGTTTGACAGCCAGTCCGACTTCGACCGGGAGGTCGAAGGTAAGACCCAGGCCGACATCGATTTCTTTGTCGCCCACGGCTATTTTCCTGCACACTCCACCCAACCCAAAAACGAAGACAGCAACGAAGATAACGAAGACAAAGAAGACAAAGATGAACCCCATGCCTCCTCAACATAAGAAAGGCAGTTGCGCCGGCGCATTCCAAGATTGTTATCAGCGTTCATCAGCGGAAATCAGCGGCCAATCCTGGTTGTGAGTGGAAAAAGTCGTGAGTGGAAAAAGTTGTGAGTGAAAAAATGAAGTGGAATGAAAATGCCCCCGCCCTGCCCCGTGAGCGCGCGCGCTTGCAGGCCCTGTTCAGAAAACAGCAGGCCGCTCAGGCCGGGCAGCACCACGTAAAAGAAATGGTCCGCGATCCCCTTGCCTGGATGCAGGGCCACACCCATACCCGTGATTCACACTGGCGTGAAGCCGGTGCGGCATCGCCTTATCGCCCGTTTCCTGACAAGCCTTACTTCCGTCCCGTCATCCAGGCGATCCAGCAGGAGCCGGTTGTTTTCATCGAAAAGTCGCGCGACATGATGCTCTCCTGGCTCTGTGTCGGTTTCTTTACCCATGCAGCCATGACCACCCAGGGCATTGAAGTCCTCTTTCAATCGCAGAAACAAGACAAAGCCTTCGAGCTCGTGGACTACGCCCGCACCCTCTACCGCCGCCAGCGGCCTGAGCTACAGCGCGCCTTTCCACTGACCAAGAAGCTCAAAGACATGGCGGAAGGCGAGCTCCTCTTTTCGAACGGCAGCCGCATCACCGGCATTCCCGGAGGCGGCGACCAGATTCGCTCCCACCACCCCTGGGGACTGCTCATCGACGAAGCCGCCTTCATGCCCGAAGCCGGGCAATCGTATGATCATGCCGTCTCCGTCTGCAAGAAAATCGTGGTGGTCAGCTCCGCCGGACCTGGCTGGTTCGCCGATACAGTGAACGGCTGATTCCCACCTGTATGCTGCATTTATCCGGCCTTTATTCCGATGGCTCGTTTCTCCCACGCTCTGTAAACCTCTTTGCGCCATAGGCATGGCCCGGGGAGACCGCGTTCAACGAAATGGCGGCCACGGAAAAATCCGCCCTGTATAGGGCTTTTATTCGGATTCGCGTTTCGTAGTTGGCAGGCTAAGAGCATTTTTTAAGGGCGCTCCGCCCGCTGTGCGGGCTGCGCGCCGGCCTGCGGCGGCGAGGAAATGGCTTGATCAAGCTCAACAATTCCGCCCCGCGTACTCTGCGGGGCGGAATTGCTAAGCCGCTACTCACGCACCGTGATTGGCTCTTTCAGGCGGAAGCTTAAGGCGGTTTCGGCCGGTAAGACGATATCCTTGTTGCCGGTAAATGCCGCCCCGGCGGTGCCGGCACCCGCGCCCGCGGCTGCGCCGATGGCCGCGCCTTTACCTCCGCCGGCCAGCGCTCCGATCAACGCGCCCACGCCCGCGCCGCCGCCGATGAACCCGGCGCTTCTCTTGCCTTTGCCTTTGATCACCCGGGCGACATCCGATGTATGGACGGAATGCTCTTTGCCCCGGATGGTGACTGAATCGAGCCGGACTTCAAGACGGGCCTCACCCTTGAAGTGTCCGATGTCTTTGGCATCGACCACCGTGCCCCGCGCGGCGGCCCCGCTTGGAATCACAGTCTTGCCCGCGACGGTGACCGGTTCGGCCACAGTCGCAGAAAAACTCTGCCCGGTCTGGCTGCTCTTCGAGCTGAGCGTTTCTCCCAGACGTACGGTGATGGCCGTACCTACGGGAATGGTTACCGAGCTCGGGACCCTGGCTGCCGCGGACTGGCCCGCAGAACTGCCGCCGGCAGCGCCGGATGAACCCGCCGGGGCTGCGCTTCCGTCCGCGGCCGGTGAACCATCGGGTGTCGCAGGTTTCTGAGTGCAGCCAATCAAGACACAAAACGCCAATGCCGTCAGGATTTGAATTACGCGTGAGATCTTCATATTCACCTCTTCCTGTTTGCCATACGGCCGAAGGCAAACTTAGCTACGATTATGGGCGGTATCCGCCGGGTATTTGCTGTAACCGGTGGAATGCGTCGCCTATTCGAATGCGTTACGTCTTTCAGTCTATGGTAGGCTGAACCGGCCTGAAAATGCTACATTTTCAGGAGCAATGAGTGCCCCTAATTCACGATTCCTGCGTGCCTGCCGGTGTGAGCCGGTGGATTCCACGCCCGTTTGGCTGATGCGTCAGGCCGGCCGTTATATGGCCGAATACCGCGCGGTCCGAAAACATCATTCCATCCTCGACATCTGCAAGACCCCGACCCTGGCGGCGGAAGTTACGATTACCGCGGCGGAACGGCTGAAGGTCGATGCGGCCATTATCTTTGCGGACCTGCTGCTGCCGCTGGAAGTTATGGGACTGCCGTTCCATTTTTCCGCCGGTGAAGGGCCGGTCATCCACGAACCGCTGCGGACAAAAGCGGCAGTGGAGGCGCTGGTCACCCATCGCAGTTCAGAGCTGGGTTACGTGGCGGAATCGATCCGGCTGGTGGTGAAGCATTTTGGCGACAAGCTTCCGGTGATTGGCTTCTGCGGAGCGCCCTTTACGCTGGCCAGCTACATGATCGAGGGCGGCGGGTCGCGCAATTACATCCACGCCAAGAAGATGATGTACAACGAACCGGCAGCCTGGGAGATGCTCATGGCCAAGCTGGTGGAAGTGCTGGCCGCCTACTCTGAGGAGCAGGTCAGGGGTGGGGCCGATGCGCTGCAAATTTTCGATAGCTGGGTCGGATGCCTGAGCGTGGAAGACTACCGCCGTTACGCGCTGCCGCATACCACCAAGCTGGTCAAGCGGCTCAAGGCCACGGGTGTCCCTATTATTTATTTTGGAACGGACACGGCCACGCTGCTGCCTGCGATGAAAGAAACCGGGGCACAGGTGATTGGCGTCGACTGGAGAATGCCTCTCGACCAGGGATGGAAGAGCCTGAAGCACGAAGGAGCAGTCCAGGGAAATCTCGATCCGGTGGTGTTGTTCGCCGATCAGAAGGAGCTGCTCGCCCGCACTGAGGCAATTCTGGCGCAGGCCGCAGGCCGCCCCGGACACATCTTCAATCTGGGCCACGGCATTCTTCCGGAAACGCCGGTAGACAACGTTATCGCACTGGTGAATTTCGTGCGCGAGATCAGCGGCCGGGGCAGCCATAAGGGAGCAGCGCGATGATTCCCGCGAACGCTGCGGTAGTGCTTCTGGCCCACGGCAGTCCGGAATCGCCGGATGGCGTAGTGGAATTCATGAAGCACATCACCGGCGGCCGCCCGGTAGACGATGCGGTGCTCGAAGAGGTCCGCCATCGATATGTTCTGGTCGGCAAGTCACCGCTTACGGATATCACGCTGGCCCAGGCCGAGGCCTTGCGGCGCGCCCTGGGCCTGCCCGTCTATGTGGGCATGCGCAACTGGAGGCCATTCATCGCAGAGACGGTGCGGCAAATGATGGCCGACGGAATCGAACACGTTCTGGCCATCTGCCTGGCGCCGCAGAACTCTTCCACCAGCGTGGGGCTGTACCGCAACGCGATGATGGCCGCGATGAAACCCGGTATGGACGTTCATTTCGTCGAAGCCTGGCACAATCATCCTTTGCTCATCAAAGCGTTTGCGGAGAAGCTGGAGCCGCTCTGGAAGAGGGCAGGCAACGAAACCGGATCTCCGGCGCCGGTCATCTTCACCGCCCACAGCGTGCCTACGAGGACGATTCAGGCTGGCGATCCGTACCAGCAACAGGCCAAGGAGACGGCCCGGCTGGTGGGTGAACAGATCGCCGGACTGGCGCCCGAGCTGATGCACTTCGCCTTCCAGAGCCAGGGCATGTCCGGCGGGCCGTGGCTGGGACCCACGGTCGAAAGCGTAGTCTTGAAGGTCAAACAGCAGGGCCATTCCGGCGTGATCATCGCGCCCATCGGGTTTCTTTGCGACAATGTGGAAGTGCTCTACGATGTTGACATAGTCTTTCAGCAGTTCGCGACGGAGCTGGGCATCAAACTCTGGCGCATCGAATCTCTCAACACCGCGCCGGCGTTCATTTCGGCGCTCGGCTCGCTAGCCTCAGAACGGTTCACAGCCGCCTTCGGACAGCCCGCATGAAACGAGTCGCCATCATCGGCGGAGGGATTGCCGGGCTCAGCGCGGCCTACTACATGGAAAAAGCGCGGCGGGATGGCGCCCCATTGGAGTGGACTCTTTACGAAAAATCCGACCGGCTGGGCGGGGTGATCCGCACGGAATACCGCGATGGCTATGTTCTGGAAGCCGGCCCTGATTCATTTCTGACCGCCAAACCCGAGGCCGCGGCCCTCGCCCGTGAGCTGGGGTTGGCCGATCAGCTCATCCAGTCGAACGATCGTCTGCGCAAGACCTACATCCTGGTCAAGAAACGTCTGTTACCGATTCCCGACGGGCTGCAATTCATGGTGCCTACACGCGTCTGGCCCATGGCAACCACGCCACTGTTCTCCCTGGGGACGAAGGTGCGCATGGCGCGGGAGCTGTTGCTCTCACCCCGCTATGGGACGGAAGATGAATCGGTTGCGGATTTTGTGCGCCGCCACTTCGGGCAGGAGATGGTAGACCGGATTGCCGAACCCTTGCTGGCCGGTGTCTATGGCGGCAATGCCGAACATCTCAGCCTACGCGCGGTGCTGCCCACGTTCGCCGTGATGGAACGCGAACACGGCAGCCTGGCCCGCGCCGCCCTGAAGGCGCGCAAGAAAGCCGCAGGGGCCAAACCACAACCTCTGTTCACTTCACTCAAGAATGGCATGCAACAACTTCTTGATGCCCTGAAGCCGGTCTTGCCGGAGACAGCGTTGCGGTTGCGGCAGCCGGTGAACACCCTGCGGCGCGTGAACAATCGCTGGCAGGTGGAGAGCGCCGGCATGAGTGAGGAATTCGACGCCGTACTGTTGGCCATTCCCGCCACGGCCACGGCCGCGCTTCTGGCTTCGGTCGATACCGGAATTGCGTCGCGGATGGAAAGAATCCAGTACACATCTTCGGCGGCCGTTGCCCTGGCCTATGACCAAGCCAGTCTTCCCGCCGGGTTCGGCTTTCTCGTACCGGGGACCGAAGGCCGCAAGATGATGGCCTGCACATTCGTCCACAACAAGTTTTCATTCCGGGCGCCGGAAGGCAGCGCCCTGCTGCGCTGCTTCTTCAGCAGTTCGCGCGTGCCTGACCTGCTCACCTACAGTGATGAAGCCCTGGAAAAGGCGGCCTTGCAGGAATTGAGAGAGATACTAGGGCTGGAAGTTGCGCCCCGCTGGGTGCGCGCCTTCCGCTGGAACCAGGCGCTGCCGCAATACGAAACCGGGCACCTTGAACGTGTGGGGGAAATCCAGGCGCGCCTTGAAGCCCTGCCCGGACTGGGCATTATCGGCAATTCTTTCTATGGAGTGGGAATTCCGGATTGCATTAAATCAGGCAGGCAAGCGGTGGAGAGGATCGTTGCCGGCTAGGAACAATGCGCCGCTGATTTACGCCGATGGGACGGAATTTAACGGAAAAAGACTTGATTCGCGTTAGGCCCGCTCAGCCTGCCGATGGCGATGCTGCTTATGGCGATGATCATGGCGGCGGTCCATGTTGTAACGCTGGCGCGCTTCCTGGCGATCGCGCGAATGCTGCCGGCGCTCTTGGCGATGGCGTCCATGGCCGCGATGATCATCATGGTCGTAAGCCACGGCCAAGCCGCTTGAAACCATGAACAGGCTGAGGACCAAGACCAGACGAAATCTTCTCATACAGGTCTCCTTATTCCCATAGGGAACCGGATGTCTTCCATCTGCTATCGAGGTCAGTATGTTCCAGAACCTTGGCATTTGCAATCAAATTATTAGAGCTATTTCAGAATTCTGTTAGCGGAAGGGCATGGCCAGGGGGGCTGGGTACAGTGACCGGAAGGACCGGTAATTGTCGCGAATCGGGTGATCGGAAATGCATGATTGTTGCGCCGACATTACTAGTCTTCCCGGTCACGTACCGGGCTAACCCGCCTGCGGCACCGGGGCATCCGGTTGCGAAGTCTGATAGATTGATGGCTTGATTTGGAGGGGCGGTTTTCTCGCATGTGGCTGAAAAAGCATAGCGGACCACCGGAAGCCAGCCTGGAGAAGCTGGGCAGCCTGGAATCGGAAATCATGGAGCGGGTCTGGGCCCGAGGGGAAACCAGTGTGCGCGATTTGCACGCGGAGTTCGCCGCACGGCTGGCCTACACTACCGTCATGACCACTCTTGACCGGCTCTATAAGAAAGGGCTGCTCAATCGCCGCAAACAGGGTAAGGCCTTCTTGTACACGGCGCGCATGTCGAAAACTGAATACCAGGGCACGCTTACCCGCCACCTGCTGGGCATGGCGCTGCAAGATATCCACGACACACAGGTGGTGCTCTCATCGTTTGTCGAGCAGGTGAGCAAGACCGGACAACCAATGCTGGACCACCTGGAAAAACTGGTCAAAGCCAAACGGCGGGCCCTGCGCCGCAAGAGCGAAGAATAAATGTACTACGCCCTGTGTCTCGCGCTTTGCCTGGCCGTCATGTTCCTGGTGATGACCGGCATGTCGATGGTGTGCATGGCGGGGCTGCGATATCTCGATTTGCGCCGCGTTTCACCTGCGCTGCGGGCCAGCCTGCTGTTCATGATTCGCGCATTGCCGGCAGCCCTGGCCGGCATGGCAGCGCTGGGATTTGCTTTACCGGCCTTCCTACGGTTTGAGCCGGCGGCTTCCAACGAGTTTGTCGGTCTGCGGCTGCTGGCGCTGGCGACCTTGGGTGCTTCCGTACTGGTGTCTATGATGGTGAGGGCCCTGCGCATTCTGCGCACCACCCTGTTGCTGCGGAAGCAATGGTCGGCACAGGGTGAGAGAATCGCCGCACCGGAGGCCGGTGTACCCGTCTACTGTGTCGAAGGCCCAGGACCATTGATGGCGGTGATCGGCATTCTGCGTCCGCGCATTTTTGTAGCGCGGCGCTTCGTGCAGGCGCTTTCCGTGGAAGAATTCTCGGCGGCCCTGGAGCACGAGATGGCCCACGTGCGCTCCGGTGATAACTTCAAGCAACTCTTCCTGAAGATCACACGCCCGCCGCGCCGGCTGAATATTTTTCACATTGCCGACGCCGCCTGGACCAACGCATCTGAGGTTGCCGCCGATGAGAGCGCCCTGGCGCGCGGAGCATCGGCGCTCGATCTTTCTTCCGCCCTGGTCAAAGCCGGAAGGGTGGGAGCGAGCACCACGCTGTGCGAAGCGGTGGCGGCCTCTCATCTTCTGCCTATCGCTGCACAGTCGGCGTTCGAAGTGCGCGTGACCCATCTGCAGGAATTGCTAGAGGACACTGGCGGTCCGCAGCCGGCCGTGCAAGCCAACGGACTGGAGCGCCACAGCGCCACCCTTCTCTGGCTGTTTCTGCTGCTGACCTACGCCGCCAGCTTCAACGCCGTGCTGCCCTGGATGCATGAGGCCCTGGAGTTTCTAGTACGCTAGCCAGAAGGAAGAGCAATTCCGGCTTCGGTTTTTATGCTGCGCGGAGACTTTAGCCGCGAATTTACGCGAATGCCTGCGAATAAGGGCCTTAGCCACGAATGAACACGAATAAACACGAATCGGAACCACGGAAGAAACCCTGATATCCTGAGAGTAATTCCAGAAGCCTCAGAGTGGTTGCCGGGAGTAAATCTCAGCGGCCGTTACTCTCTTCTTCCTGGTTTTGATTCGTGTTATTCGTGTTCATTCGTGGCCCAATTTTCTGCTGTTTCGCCGGAGCCCGATTTGTTATCGCTGTGCAGATCGCGCTGTTTGCGGTTAAAATGGAGAAGTCGCACTGCTGTAGGCGCGTAGCTCAGTTGGTTAGAGCGCTACCTTGACACGGTAGAGGTCAGGAGTTCGAGTCTCCTCGTGCCTACCATTTTTCTGGACTTACGTGCTGCGCGCCCGAGAGTCCAACCCACGATTCAGCCGACAGGGGAGGATATGCCTGTGGCAGTAAAATTGGAATTAGAGCCTGAAGTCCAGGCCGGCTTGCTTGCCGAAGCGCAGGCACGAGGGCTTTCCCTTGAAATGTATCTGGAGCAATTAGTCCGGAACCACATGGTGAGTGTTCCAACTGTTTCGGCGGAAATATGGGAAAAAGAATTTGAGTCGTGGGTCGCGGGATTCCCAGAGTCACCCGCTCTTTCTGATGAGGCCATTTCACGGGAAAGCATGTATCCGGACCGCTGGTAATAATGCGGATACTGGTAGACACCAATATTTTGCTGCGGGCTGCGCAACGCAGCCATCCGGCCGGACGCGTAGCGATTAACGCGATTAAGGCGCTGCATCGCCAGCAGAATGTATTGTGCCTGGCGCCGCAGAATCTCATTGAGTTTTGGAATGTGTGTACCCGACCGGTTGATGTAAACGGTCTCGGTCTGAGCGTAGCGGGCACGGATCGTTACGTGAAGAAGCTTAAGATCCTTTTTACGATTATTCACGATTCGCCGCAAACATTCGAGAAATGGCACGCGCTGGTCCTTCAGTACAATGTCATTGGTTCCAAAGTACACGATGCCCGTCTCGCAGCCGTAATGAGGACATACGGGATCACCAGCGTTCTCACCTTCAACGTGAAAGATTTCAATCGCTATGGCGGCATCACGGCGATTGATCCAAACACTGTCAGCTGAATCGAAAACCCGACCCGGCAGAGGAGTTCGAGTCTCCTCGTGCCTACCATTTTTCAAAAAGAAGCCCTGCCGCCGGATACGAACAACGTCAGCAGGGCGATGTTTAGAGAACGCTCTTTGGCTGAGCTTCCCGTCTATTTGCCGCCGTCATCGGCGTCAGAATCCGCGTTGTCGTCATCGTCTTTGCCGCCGGGCAGTTTGAAGGCCAAGACACGATTGCCGCGATCTCGAAATTCAAAGAATTTATTGGGGAACAGCGAACCTGACTCCGTGCCTACCCCCCAATAGAGCCATCTTCCAGCAACGGCCGGCCCGCTTTCAATACTGCCGGAGGCGGCTTCGGCGCCATCAGCCAGTTTGACCTTTTGATGGAACTCAAAAAGCTTCCGGCCAGTGTCGGCGTCCAGCGCCACCATGGTCCCTTTCTGATCGGCATAGCCAATAAAGACCACGCCGTTGCCAACCGTCAATGTGCCGAAAGCCTGCGCATGGCCAAGAGTTCCTTTGATTCCGTCGATGACCGGGCGTTGCCAAACTATTTTTCCAGTTGCAGCATCCACGGCCCCTGCCATCCCGGTGATCGTTTTGAGCTGGCCACCGACTGCGAATACATTGATGCCATCGGCGGATATATCGGCGGGCGGATTCACCAGTGTCCAGAGCTCGCTGGGGCCGCTGGCTGGTCCCTTGAGAAATGATGCAGGACCTCCAATCCCATCCGGATCAGGGTAGGTGCTTGGGTAATCGGTAATTCCGAAGACAAGGTTCGGCCCTGGGAATGGCAGCCCCACGTCTGCGGGCGCCGGATGCGAAATGGGTGTGGCGGCGTCCCTCTTCTCGAACTTGCCTACTCGAACCCCCAGTGCAGTGAAACCATTCACATCGAGAAAAGTCTCAGCCGGAACAAACGGCCGGTTGACGTCGCGGGCATTGTTACGGGTGTTGGTGGTGCCGAAATAAAAACGCTTGCCGTCGCTCGCGCGTCCAAACTGCAGGCCACCGTAGATGCCGCCCGGGTCGACATTGGTCTCCCAGACTTTGTGTCCCGTCTCGGCATCTAAGCCAAAGACCCTGCCATCTTTATTGCCCGCGATTACGAGGTCCTTTTCTGAGCCGTCCGGCATGTGGAGATTTCTGACGAGCACCGGCTGTTGCCCGAAACCCATGTCAGGCCCAACCGGGTCTTGATCGCAGTTTGCCGCATTGGCGATCCCCACAGGAAAAACCAGGGGGACCAGCGTGGCCCAACCATAAAAATCCGGAGCGCCGCATGCATGGTTCCAGGAATCATACAGGCGCGCATAGAAGACCCATTTGACTTTTCCGGTCTCCATGTCGACTGCAAGCATCGCGTTCGCATAGGACTTGAGCTTTTGGTTGAGGTTGAGACAGGTGACGCCGGCAGGGAGCCCGCTAATGTTCGCTTCAGGGTTGCCGGAGCTACGGCGCGCCTTTTCGCAAAGCTCGGCGACCCTGGGGGCCGTCTCCGTTTGCGCTGTGGCAATATAGATCTGCTTTCTTGCAAGATCGAGGGTTGGATTGTGTCCGTAGGTGGAGGTGCCAAAGAAACCCTTGGGAGTCAGCAGGGCCCTCAATTCGCTGCTGAGTTCATGGTCCGGATCGTCACCGATCACCATATGTGTTTTCCAGATGATGTCTCCGGTATTCACATCCATGGCAACCAGACTTCCGCGGGCGGAGCAGCAGGGATACTGTGAGCCGGGCACAATCGGCTGTGTGTATATGTTCGGGTAGGCTCGCGACCAATCTTCTTCCCAGTTTCCAACCGGGACGTAAATTCTGCTTCCGTGACCGCTGATTGACCCCGTAACTTTGCCTGCACGATGGTCTTCTACCCGTTTGCGCCACACAACATCGCCAGTGTTCTTGTTTAAGGCGAGTACAATTGCGCCCGATCCGGCATGGCATACTCCGGCGGTTGGCGATTTGCCGACAACTTCACAAAGCGGCTCAATGAGACCGAAGTTGCTGCCCACAATCACTAAATCATGCGAGATGAAAGGTGTATTTCTGGAGCTCGTAACTACAAAGCCCGGAACCGAGAGGTCCTTGACATAGTTCTTTTTCCAAACAAGTTGACCTGTAAACCGGTTCAGCTTGGTGATGTTGCCGGAGATATCGTTGAAATATAGAAACTTGCCTTCCACAGCGGGCGTGGAAGACACGGAACCGAATCCTGGAGAAATCGCGCCGGTTTCGGGGGCGGTCAAGTATTGCCACTGCAGGCGCAGGTTACCGACACTTTCCCTGTCTATCGGCCCACCATGGAAGCTCCGCGTGTTTTGGATATCTACTTGTTGTTGCGACCAAAGATTGCCACAGCTAACGGCGATCATCGCCGCCCACAATAATTCCCATCTGATTTTGAGGATTCTCACAGGGGCCTCCTAAGCCAAATGCAAGCCGGCAGCTACACGTTCGAGGATTTAACAAATACGCAAGGCGGGCACCGTACCATAACGCACAGTTGAACACAACAGGATATTTACCCTAGTTGCATCTCGCTGAATAAAATCAATGGCTTACGCAAACAGCTAGCCGGCGCTTCTAGAGAGATACGCTGGGGCCAAAGCCGAAAGCCCGTCGATTCCGTCGGGCGGCCAAAGCCGCCCTCTTTGACGGTTGTGCAGGCGTTGACAGTTTTGTGCCGGCATTTTTTCCCGAAACGTCTACAGCCCGCTACGAGGTTTTACACAGCCCTTTCGGCGTCCAATCGCGTATCAATGAGGAAGGAGATTTCGACGATTCGTGAAGGATGAGCGTCAGAGCGCGGCGCTGTTCGGCCCCCATGACCGTAAGCACCATGGGGGAGCCGCCGGGCACAATCACCGGCGGACCACCGGCGCGTCCGACCAATTTGCCGTTGGGAGTTTCCAGGCACGTCTCTCCGGCAAGGGTGTACCAGGCTTCGGGCCCGGGGTGAGCGTGAATGGCTGAGGTCGACGCAGAAATTGAGACGGACTCCATAAACACGGCCGAGTATTGTTCACCAGCGATCACCGGGAGCGGACCGATTTCAGCGATGCGTTCCCCCTTCAGGGCCGGCCGCCATCCCGCCTTTTCGATGGTAAGCAGCCACACCTTTCCGAGTGACTCGGCGACGGTCCCTCGCGGCCCTTTGGCTTTATCGGCTTCTGCGCGCGTGGGGTAGACATCCAAATACCAGAAGACTTGAGCTTGCTCGATTGTTCCGACGGGCTGATCGGCGAGAATCCAGCATCCGGCCTGAGTGGTCCGCTCGCTGACCGGTTTGCACGCACCGAACGAAGGCGACGGCTTGCTTGACTGGGCAGGGAGCGAAATTGGCGTCAGCAGCCAGATCAAGATGAGCGATAGCGAAGGCGCACAACATCTTATTACCCATTGCATTGACTTGACCCTCATGAGACGGCGGAAGTTGCCGGCACCGGCGGATGTGCGCGTTCACTGTTCTCGCTGGGCGCGAGCGGTAGAAGGATGGTCACGAGAAGTCCGGGACCAGCGTTTTCGGCGCGGATACTGCCGCCATGTAGTTTCACGGTGCGCTCGGCAATGGAGAGGCCGAGGCCGGCGCCGCCGCTGGCCCGGTCGCGGGCCGCGCTTACACGGTAGAAAGGCTCAAAGATATGGCCCAGTTCGTCTTCTGGAACTCCCGGTCCGCGATCACGCACTGAAAGCCATGCGGTATCCAGCTTCCAGCGGAGTTCCACTTCCACGGTGGTGCCTTCGGGCGTATAGCGAACGGCGTTGCGCACCACGTTTTCCGTGGCGCTGCGCAGAAGTTCATCGGAACCACGGATGCGGCATTTTTCAAGCTGCACAATCCGTACTTCCTTACGGAGGGGCCGGGCCTCGAAATTGGCGTCTTCCACGATCTGCTGTATCAGGTCCTCAAGCGTTACCATCTCCGCGGGAACCCGCTCGGCGCCGCTTTCGAGGCGCGTAAGCGCGAGCAACTGGCCTACCAGTTCGTTCAGCCGCTCGGCTTCGCGTTCGATGCGATTCAGCGCGGGCGCGGAGGCCGCAGTGCCGTTCTTGCGCGCCAGCTCCAGCGCCACACTCAGGCGGGCCAGGGGGGAGCGCAGCTCATGGGAGATATCGGCCAGCAGCCGTTTCTGGGAAGAGATGAGGGTGGAAATGCGATCGGCCATGCGGTCAAAATCCCAGCCCAGATCAGCCAGTTCGTCGCCGCGCATCCCCAGCCCGGGAGAGACACGAGCATCAAGATTGCCTTCGGCAAAGGCCTGCACAATGGATTGCAGCTTCTTCACAGGAGACGTCAGGTACAGAGCCAGCAGATAGCAGACCAAGCCGGCGGTGAGAATGATGACCGCGATGCGGCTGGGCGGAAATAGCGGTAGACGCAGGCCGGGCTGGCGGAGACGTGCAACAAAAATATAGCGATTGTTCCCCGCAGAGACCACCGGTTTGCCCCAGGTAGTGCGGCCCTCAAACGGGCGCGAGACGCGCTGGTTGGGCGCACTATCGCGGACTTCCTGCATCACGCTGATGACATTGTCTTTCTGAGGGTCTAACCCGATCAGCGGCCGCCCGTTGCCCTCAAAGAGATAGACTTCCGTCCCGGACTCTTGTAGCGACCGGCTGATGAATTGTTCCAAGGCCCGAGGCCCTTCGGTCTCATAGGAACGGACGGCAGATTCGGCATACAGGCTCAGTGCCTCTGAGAAGGCCCCGCGCGAAGCGCGCTCCGGCTGGTTTTCGGCTTCTGAGACGCGCGCCACCAGCCACAGGGCGCCGATAATGGCCGCCGTGGCCAGCCAGAACCAGATAAAGATCTTGAGAAAGAGTTTGCGGAACCTCATGCCGGTTGCTCTCCGGGAAGCAGATACACATAACCGCTGCCGCGAATGGCTTTGATCCGTTCCTGCTGGCCATCATAAGGGCCGAGCTTGCGCCTGAGATTGCTCACATGTACGTCAATACTGCGGTCCATGGGTGACATAGGCCGCGCCAGTGCGGCCTGCGTCAGGTCTTCACGGCTGATGATCTTGCCGGGATTCCGCAGGAAAGCCGACAACAGATCGAATTCCGCGCCGGTGAGAGTGACCGGGCGGCCGGAACAGACCACGCTGCGAGACTCGGCATGAAGCTCCACATCGGCCAGGCGCAAGGCCTGCGCGGGCAGCGTGGGAGTTCCCGAGGTGCGGCGCAGGATTGCCCGTATGCGGGCGAGGAGTTCGCGGGGATTAAAAGGCTTGGCGAGATAATCATCGGCGCCCAGTTCCAGGCCGAGAATACGATCGAGCTCGCTGCCCCGCGCCGTCAACATGAGCACGGGCACCGAGCTTTTCTGGCGCAGCTGCTTGAGCACATCAAGACCGCTCATGCCCGGCAGCATCACGTCCAACACCACCACAGAGTAAGGACGGCTCAATGCCTTCTCGAGGCCGTCACGCCCGTCATGGACTGCGTCGAGTTGCAGTTGCTCTTCCTGCAAATACTCTTCCAGCAGACGGGTGAGTTCGGCATCATCGTCAATTAGCAGAACGGAAGTCATGCGCTTATTTGAAAGTAAATCAAGCAACCCCTGTTCCGGAGTTAAGAAGTGTCAAGGTCATTGTACCGGGGGCGGGCGCTTTTTACTCATACGCAAGAGCGTCAATTGGATCTTTCCGGGCCGCCTTGAACGCCGGATACACTGCCCCGAGCATGGCCCCAATGACGGCGATGACTGTGGCTTTCAGGGCCCAGAGAGCGGTGATTTCCACGCGCAGGGTGGGGTACTTGTGCAGAATGCCCAGGCGGGCGATGGCGCTGACCAGAATTCCCACCAGGATGCCGCCTACAGCCAGCAGCAGCGTCTCCCGCAAAATTACCCTGACGATGTAGAGTTTGGACGCGCCCAGAGATTTGAGCACGCCGATTTCGCGGGTGCGTTCCATCACCGCGGTATACATCGACTGAAAGATCACGATGAAGCCGATGGCCACCGAAATTCCAATCACCAAATCAATGAAAACCGAGAGGCCAGGCACGTTGCTGGGCGACATCAGCGAGAGCCATGTTTGCATGGTCATGACTGAATACTTTTCCATGCCGGCCAGAGTGTTGATGCCGGCGGAGACAGCGTCTGCGTTTTTCGGGTCGTCGAGTTTTACGTAGAAGATCGAGGCCTTATTCTCGGCCCCGATCAGCTCTTGCATGGTGGCGAGGGAGATATAACGGCGGGCGCCGCGCCCGTTGACCACCACGCCGCTTACACGGAACTGGTGGTTGAGGACCTCCACGGTGGAGCCGGCATGAACGTTGTGAGCGCTGGCAAAAAAATCATCCACAATCATGTCGTCAGGGGCCGCAAAGGGGCCGCCTTCAACAAAACGCAACGGACCGCCTACCGCCTCAAACGAAGGCACATCGATACCGTAGATGATCTCCAGATTGGAACCGGCGGTAAGCTGGGTAACCACGGGGGTGACGGCGGCAATATGAGGCTGGCGGCGCAGTATTGCAGCCGCCTTGATGGGGACTGGCGCGCCCGTCAGGCCGGTCATCCAGGAAGACCCTGGCGGCTTGACCATTACATCGGCGCCAATGCCGGACTGGCGGGCCTTGTTGTCGTTCAAGATCCCGGTGGAAAGCCCAACCATCAAAAGGATCAGGGTCACTTCCACAGCCACGGCCACCATGCTGATGATCGACCGCACGGGCCGATGCACCAGGTTGGCGACAATCATTTTATTCATAGATTCTTCTTCGGCTTCGACTGTCCCGGCCGCGGAAAACAGAATGCTCAATGGGCCGGACTGGGCTTGCCGGTCAGGTCCGAACCTCTTACGGCGGTGGTGCTCTTGTTTTTCTCGTCCAGGTTGATGAGCGTGACGCCCGGCGGCTGCACCAACTGGAACTGCTCGTTGCGCAGCGTCTCGTTCATGTTCATTTTGGCCACATTCAGAACGATGCCGACTTCCTCGATGGGGCGCTGGATTTCAATGAGCGTCGGGAACTGGATGCCGCTGTAATTCATGTACTCCCCGTAGTGAACGTCGGTTTCAACGTCACCCAGGCGGTTGTAAATCAGCAGGCGATAAGGCAGCAGGTCGACCCGGCTGACGACGATTTTGCGGGAAAGGCGCCAGGAGTCACCTTCTTTGCGCACCACAATGACTGCATAGTCGGGCTGCTCCGCGTCCTGATGGGTCTTGGGGTCTTTGACGATCTCTGTGCCGCTCTCGAGCACGGCGATTTCATTCTGCGGATCGACGGCCCTCAGGGGCAGCGCGTCGAAGATGTGCTGGGGACGCAAGTTCTCGAGCGGATTTTCAGAAGGCACGCTGATCTGGTTGGTGCCCATCAGAAACCTGTTCTGCCCGGGAATGGATATCTGGAAGGTCTGGCCATCGCTGACCATATCAAACATGCGGTTATGCACCACAGGCACCAGGCCGATCACGCGCAGCCCACCGGGCTTGCGCAACAGCATAGTGCCGCTGATTTCCTTGTATTTGGTGATCTTGCCTTTCTTCTTGCCGCCCACCGAGTAATCCATGTCGATTTTTGCGTTGAAGCTTTGCAACGCGAGGGCGTTGGTGTTCATCGCTTGCACCAATTGCTCGAGCGAGGCTTCTTTGAGAACGGCGTTGCTAAGATGAATTCCACGCTGTTTGCGGGTGATCGAGAGGCAGCCTGCAAGAGACAACAAGGCGAGCAAAAGCGCACCATGGCGCAAACTCATACGAACAGACATCAATGAATTGGTTCTCCTCCGGGACTGTATTATGAGTATATCGAAAGTGGGCGCGCAAGCGGCATAATGCGACATTTAATGATGTCCGGCGACCGCCCGGCGGTAGGCGGCCACGTTGATCTCATGCTCGCGTCCGGTGCGGGCAAAACGATGGTGACCTTGATTGTCGCTCACAAAATAGAGATATTCCGTGGCCACGGGATGTAGGGCCGCGAGCAAGGACTCTCGTCCGGGGTTGCAGATAGGCCCCGGGGGAAGCCCGGCTGTCTTGTAGGTGTTGTAGGGTGAATCGAACTGCAGGTCCGATTGATAGATTGTGCCCCGATAACGGTGGTTGAGCAAGGCGGCGTACACGACCGTGGGATCAGTCGCCAGCACCATCTTTCTTTTCAGCCGGTTGTTAAACACGCCGGCCACTACCGGGCGCTCTTCGGCTACGCCGGTTTCCTTTTCCACCAGGCTGGCCATGATGACCTGATGGTGCAGGTCCTGGGTCAGACCGATGTCGCGGGCCGTGTGGCGGAAGCGCTGCACCATGGCCGCCGCGATATCGTGGAAGGATTGCGTGCGGGTGAAATGGTAGGTGTCGGGAAACAGATAGCCTTCGAGGCTGGGGGCCTGCGGATCAAGGTCGCGCAGCAGCGCCGTGTCTTTCATCGCAACCTGCAGGAATTCGTCACGCTTGCCCAGTCCGGAAGTCTCCAGGGCATTCGCAATGTCAAAGATGTTGAACCCCTCAGGGACCACTACGGTGTAGAAATGGACGTCGCCACGGGCAATGCGGTCATAGATATCGGCCACCCGTGCGGGATGATCAAAAGCGTACTCCCCCGCTTTGAGCGATTTATGTCCACGGACATAATGCCAGGCCAGAAACGCGAACTGGCTGCGGATGATCCCCGCCTGTTTCAGGTCGGCGGCGATGCGCCGGGCCGTGGCGCCGGACTTGAGCTGCACCAGTTGCTGCGATTCCGGACCGGCAGGCAGCATAAATCCATAGGCCAGTAGGGCGGCCGCGATAACCAGCAGGAGCAGAAATAGTTTGAAAAAAAACCGGGACATAAAGGTGTCTGAGAAATACTGGATCTATTGTAAAGCCAGAGGGGAACTCTGATAGATCGGGACATCTGGACATCGGGTAATCGGGACGCGGATGAGGCGCAGCCCTGGTGAAAGGCACACTCTGCAATTGGATGGTCACGCTGGGCGCAATGCTGGCGATGGCCTCGCGCTCGACCATCGGCAAAGTAGCGGCCATGTGGCTTCCTATCATGATCTTCTTCGCCCATGGCTATGAACATTCCGTGGTCAACATGTTCGTTCTACCGGCAGGCATGCTGCTGGGGGGGGGCGCCAGTCTCTTTACGCCAGTGGTGGCTCTGGAACCAGCTTCCGGTGACGCTGGGTAACGTGCTCTCCGGAGCGCTTTTCACCGGAGGCGCTTTCTATTTCATCTATGCCGCGAGACCAAGATTGATCCAAGAGGAACGACTGGCCGGGCATGCACGATTGAATGTGACTGCGCCATCCCCCGCTGACGCCCTCTAAAGCGCCAGGGGGGATTTGCTTTATGCACAGTTTGATCTCAATCTCACTTCTCCGCAGGCTTCATATGGCTGAAAACAGGATCGGGCGTAGGTGTTCGCGTAAAACGGTCAAGCTCGCCGGAATTGTGACGGAGGAGACGATGCCCCCATGCCCTATCAGTGATATCTGCGCGACAATCTTCTGCCATTTTCGATCCGATGGTTTCTAAAGACCCGAGATCGGGTTTGAGGGCCTCCGGTTCGGTCAAGGATCCGAGAATAAAAACTCTGTTAGTCAAGTGTTCGGGAACGGAGCGCTTCGCAACTTCCAGCCGAGCCTCGTCATTGTCGAAGTCGATCAATAGAACCATGAACCGATTGGGGAAACGGCCCATTGGCGCCAAATGATCGTTCTCAAAGAGCGTCAATACCCTATTCCAGCCTCCAGCCACAGGAAGCACTTGCATCTGCCAAAACGCGTTTCCCGCAAGTTGCAGACGAAAACCGTTTGCCACTCTGCGATCTGCGTCGTCCTCGGGAAGCACAAAGACGTGTGGTTTGTTTCGGTTGACGCCCATTGCTATAGATCGCCGCGGACTAGAGCGCCGACGAGGTCCCCCTTAACCTGGATATCTCTGAGTGGACGCAGGAGCGTAGGTTCAAGATGATTTTCCCTGTAGAGAACAAACGTGTTTTCTTCCGAAAAACTGCTAATCGCTTCGGGGTTATGCGAGGTCATGACGAACTGACCACCATTTTGAAAAGCTTTGCGAAGAGCCAAAACAAAGTGGCCAACTTCAGATAGCGCAAGATAGTTGTCGGGTTCATCCCAGAAACAGAACACCGGACCATAAGCATCGTTGGCCGCGAGCACCAGGGCGCATATCATGAAACATTTCTCACCATCCGCCAGATCCTCGAAAGGAAGAATCATGCTTCCCTGATCATTGGCGAACTGGATGACTAGCTTTCGAAAATCAGTGCCGACCTGAGGATTCTTGATATCTTTCAGGTCAGTTATCACATGCTTGAGATACTCGTCGATCTTTGCATAGGCAGCTGGCGCGTATGCCAAGAGGCCTGAAAACCACTCGCCGTAATTGGTAACGGGAAGATTCGGCTCCAGCGTATCTTCTTTGGATTCTCCTAGAATCAAGCTGGGTAATGGGCGGAAGATAAGCATTCGAGCCAGCCATTGAGTAAAAATGAAGGTCGACTGCTGCTGAACGATTGGTAGAGCCACCAAATGCCAGTCGATTGGAAAAGCCGCTTCTTGCTGCTGGCCTGCCCTTGCAAGATGCACTTGCGCCACCTCTCGCGTGTAGACTGCCTTACCGTCAACCGAAAGCTTCTCTTCGAAAACTCGCAGTTCCTTAAATCCCTTGGGGAACTCAAAGGCGATAACGTAGCCGTAGATTTTGCCTTGCAACTCGACTTCGATTTCAAATCGCATGGGCACGTCGTTGCGCCCGCGAGTGAAATCCTTAGGTTGGGCCAGCTCTCCTACCCGGTTTGTCTTTCGCGCAATCTTCTGGAGAATTTGCAGCGCAAGGCCAACCGTTGTCTTGCCCGCACCATTCTTGCCAATCAGCAGAGCCGACGAATGGCCTGATATTGGCAATTCGAAGTTCTCCAGGCACCTGAAGTTATGGACGTAAAGCCGACGTATCACAAAAGCATGATACACGCTGGCGGCGCACACTGAGAAGGAAATGGCGAGGCAGGCAAGACGTGAGACAATCTCACGCATGAGGATGAATCGCGCCTGGTACGGGGCCCGCCGGCTCTTGGTCCTCTGCTTCTGCAGCTTCTGGATTGGGGGAAGCGCGTTGACGCAAACGTCACCCCACCACGCCCGCCCGGAGCTAGTATCGCAGACGATATCCGCTGCGCCGGGCCGGGAGCTGTGGCTGGCATTGCATTTCCGCCTCGACCCTGGCTGGCATGTTTATTGGACGAACCCCGGCGATTCAGGCCAGCCGCCGGTGCTGAAATGGCAGCTTCCTGCGGGATTCAGCGCGGGTGAGATCCAATGGCCGGCGCCGGAGAAGCTCAGGAATTCCCAGCTCGCCGATTACGGCTATAAAGATGAAGTCGCGTTGCTGGTCCCGGTGCAAGTTCCAAGAGGCTTAAAGGAAGGCGATCTCGAGGAGATCGAAGTTCAGGCGAGTTGGCTGGTGTGCCGCGAGGTCTGCATCCCGGAAAAGGAGCAACTGCGGCTATCCTTGCCGGTCTCGCGGAAGGCGACGGATGATCCTGCCCACGTTGCGATATTTGCGACGGCCAGAAAGAGGCTTCCGCGTCCGTGGCCGGCACAGTGGAAGGCCGCCGTGCGATCGCTGGATGGCAAGTTCGTGGTGACCCTGCGCACGGGAACTCCGGTGCATGCGGCTGAATTCTTTCCGCTTCAACCCCTCGAAGTTGATAACCCCGCCCCCCAGGAATTCCGGTGTACTTCTACGGGCGCGCAGTTGACGCTCAGAGAGTCCGATCAGCTTCTCAAGCCGGTGGCGGTCCTCAAGGGTGTGCTGGTGGTCGACGGCCATGCTTATCAGTTTCAGGCGCCGGTGGCGAAGGGAGCCAAGCGATCCGGGCACGGCAATAGTCGTTATCGTTGAATCAAAGGCGCCCCGTTACGCTCGGCAAATTCCCGATGTGTCTGGGCGAACCTCTGCTCCTGAGCTTGGCGCTCAGGAGCAGAGACGGTGCTGAGCACCGTCTCTACAGGATTGTTTGCGATTCCTAACCGTCGCTACAGGATTGTTGTGGTTCCGGCGCTGGGATTGCCCTCGTTTGCGAAGTGTAATACAGTGTTCACGCCATTAAGGTTATCGATAATCCAGAGTCTCTAAACGGAGGCGACTTATGAAGTACACCAAGCTGTGGATTTCTTTTCTTAGCACACTCTGTCTGGTAGCTTTTACGGTCGTGCCTACTGCCATGCCGGGTTGGGCCCAGTCGACGGCGGCGACAGGAAACATTCAGGGAACAGTGACCGATCCTAACGACGCGGTTGTCGGAAACGCCTCGATTACTGTTACCAATAAGGCCACCGGGCAGGCATCGCGGCTGACGGGTTCCTCCAGTGGGACCTACTCGTCCGGTGCTTTGATTCCGGGCGAGTATGAAGTACGGGTGCAAGCCAAAGGGTTTCGAACGCAGGTACTGACGATTACCGTGCAAGTCGGCGTCGTTACCCCGGGCAACATGAAACTCACGGTGGGCCAGGCCTCAGAAATCATCGAGGTCAATGGTTCGGCAGTCCAGGTGAATACCGAACAATCCACCGTACAGGGAGTTTTGACCACCGAGCAGATCGAGAACCTGCCGATCAATGGGCGCAACTTCCTGGACCTGGCGCAACTGGAGCCAGGAGTCCAGATTCAGGATGGCGGCAACTTCGACCCCACCAAGAACGGATTTTCGTCGGTTTCCTTCGGCGGCCGTTTCGGGCGCACTGCGCGCATCGAAGTCGATGGGATTGATATCAGCGATGAGACGGTAGGCACCACGACGCAAAACATCCCGGCCAGCGCCATTCAAGAGTTTCAGGTGAGCCAGTCTTCCCTTGACCTCTCGACCGAGCTGACATCTTCGGGCGCCATCAACGTGGCGACCCGGTCGGGAAGCAACAAATGGCACGGAGAGAGCTTCTATCTGTTCCGCGACCACACGGTCGCGGCCAACATTTCCGATAGCGACATTCCTTTCCAGCGCAACAACTTTGGCGGGGCGCTGGGCGGCCCCATCGTGAGCGACAAGCTATTTTTCTTTATTGATGCTGAGCGCCTCAAGCAAGACCTGATTGAGCCGGTGTCGCCACAGTCCACATTCGGCGGGCTGGCGGGGGGATTCAATTCTCCGTTTCGCGACACCGAGGGAATCGCGAAATTGGACTGGAAAATCAACGACAATTACCACATGTTCTACCGGTTTTCCTATGAGCAGAACCGCACGGTCAAGGGCGTCGTTCCCAACAGCTTCCAGCCTTTTGCCAATGTGAATCATACCCCGGTACACGGCCTGGGGCTCGAATTCACCACCGGCAGTTTCGGTCACGCTGTCCGGTTCGGCTTCACGAAGTTTCGCAACGGCATCACCGACGCCACGCAAAGCGGAGTTTTCAATCCTCTGCCCGCCATCAGTCTCACCATTGGCGCCAGCGTGTCATGCCTGGCCGCAGGAAATGCTTTCTGCTCCGGCCCCAATCTGCTGGCGCCGCAGCAAACCTATCAGCAGAATACGCAGATCAAGTATGATGGCAACAAGACCATCCATTCCCACATTCTGCGCTATGGCTTCGGCTACAACCACATTCAGGGTGGCGGTTTTGCAAAATTCTTCGGGCTGGCGCCGACCGTCAATTCCAACCTGGCAGCCTTCAATCCAGCCAATGCGCCGTTTGCGGGCGGAGCGGCGAATCCGTTGAACTACCCCGCACAGACGGTGATCCTGGGTAACGGCCAAGGATTTTCCTCAGAGAAGGCGGCTTTTGGACTGCCGGCCGGCGGGTTGGGCCCGGACAACCGATTGAATTTCTACGTTGGCGACTCCTGGAAGTTCCGGCCAAACCTGACTTTGAGCTATGGGTTGCGCTACGTACATGACACTGGGCGAACGGACAGTGACATAGCTCCGATTCCATGCTCGAAGCTGGATGCCGGGCTGGCGGCTGCCCTGGTGACCGGGGGAACGCCCTGCAAGGGCAATATCCTGGATCTGTTTGGAGCAGGACTGGGTAACCGGGTGCGCACACCGGGCAAGAATTTCGGCCCGCAGTTCGGTTTTGCCTGGGACCCCAGGAGCAGCGCAAAGACCGTTGTCCGTGGCGGGATCGGGCTCTATTACGAGAACTCCATCTTCAACAACAACCTCTTCAATCGCCCGGGCCGGTTAGAGAAAGGGCTTTTCCTGAATACTGCCCTGGTTTGCGCGGGCGGAAACTCTCTGGGGCTGAACCTGCCCACGGGCGGGACCGTTGATACTTCCGCTATCTGTGGCCAGCCCATCGGGAGCGTAGCCGCTCAATTCTCCGCCCTGGAGAAACAGTACCAGGCAGCCACGGTCACCGCGGGACCGGCCGTGAATGGCGCATTCATCGGCAACACTCTGGCCGCCAGTGGCGGATTTAACGGCATCAATCTATTTGCGCCCAACTACCAGACGCCACGCTCGGTGCAGATGAATATCGGTTTTGAGCGGGAACTACGTAAGGGCGTCGTGTGGACTGCCGACTATGTGCGCAACGTTGGCACTCATACGTTGCTGGCCGTGGATGTAAACCACGTCGGAGATGCGAAGTTCTTCAACAAAGGCGCAGCGGCGGCGGCCATCGCCGCCACCAACGCAGCGTTTGGCTGCCCTGATATCAATTGCGCCATCGGTAAAGGCGCGACCATCGGGGATTACGCGGGCAATGGCCTGGATTCAGGCACCAACGCCTGCGGTGGAGGCGCAGCGGCGGCGGGCGCTTGCGGGGTAACCCCGGCCTTTGGCGGCATCAATCCGAACCTGGGAGTGAACCAGGTGCTCTTTTCCGCGGGCCGGTCGGTTTACAACGCTTTCCAGACCTCTCTGCGCGCGAATGTGGCCAAACCCTTTACCGGCGTCAAGAGTATGAACTGGATCGTCTCCTATTCGTTGTCGCGTTACGTCGGTTCCGCTCTGGACTCGGATTTCATCAATACCGCCATCGACAACAACAAGCCAACCGGTTTTCTGGGCCCCAACGGTTTGGACCGGACCCACCAGTTCTCGGTCGGCGGAACCGTTGAACTGCCCTGGAGTCTGCGTTTTGGCGCGGTCTCACACCTTAACAGCCCGTTGCCGGTCAGCCTGACATTGCCGGGCGCCGGCCCAGGCGGCATCTTCGTCAGCGACGTGACCGGAGACGGCTCGGGTGACGGCAGCGGCATTTACCCCTTAGGCGACCTTCTGCCAGGCACCAAGATCGGTTCCTTTGGACGGGACGTGAAGACGGGCGACATCAACGCTTTAATCAATCAGTACAACAGCACATTGGCCGGCCAGGCGACTCCCGCCGGGCAGGTCCTTATTTCCAACGGCCTGCTAACGCTGGCCCAACTGCAAGCCCTAGGTGGTGTGCTGCCAAAAGTGGCCCTCGCGCCGGCCGGGCAGGTGGGCCTGGGCTGGCTGAGAACGGTCGATCTGAAGTTCAGCTATCCGAAGAAGCTGGGCGAGAGGTTTAAGATCGAGCCCAGCATTTCGGCATACAACGCTTTTAACTTCGCCAATTATGATGCGCCGGGCAATGCCACCACCGGCATCTTAAAGCTGGAAAGCGATAAGAGCAACAACAGCGGGTCCGTCAACAGCACCACGAAGGCCACCCGCACGAGCCGGGTGCTACCTGGATCAGGCGCGTTTGATTTGGGCGCGCCCCGGGTGCTTGAGTTCGGCTTGAAATTGTCGTTCTAAGTTTCAAGTTCTTAGAGAGCCGCTGCCCGAAAAGATGGGCAGCGGCCCTTTTTTTTGTTCGCTGGTTTGACTTTATGGAGAAAACAGGAAAGCTTGTGCTCCTGCGCTCCCAGAGGGTGAATCACGGATGTCGCTGTGGCGGAGGCCCTAAAGTGATTCGGGCGGCCAGGGTGCTGAATCTGTGGCTGCTGCGATTTCTGATTCTTGAGTACGCTCTACGGTATTCCATAGAACATCAGGGATACATTTACGCAATTTGATATGAATGACATTGCGCCATCAGGCGATTCGAGCCAGTAACATATTGATTCTAAATGTCCTTATGAAAATCTATCGGTTGGCAACGGTTCTGCTACCTAGGTTCAATCTTAGTGGCCTTGAAACGGCTGCGCTCGTCATTAAAGTTCTCGGGGGGGAATCAATGAAGTGGACGCGGTTTTTCTTTTCTTTCACACTCATTTTCTGCTTTAGCTTGGTCACAATACCTGCCTGGTCGCAATCGACGACCGCAGGGGACATCGCCGGAACAGTCACGGACCCAACGGGCGCAGTAGTGCCCAATGCCAAAGTCACGGCGACGAACGACAGCACTGGCGCAGCCCACAACACCACAACCAACGGAGAGGGATTCTATCGCTTTTCCTTCCTGCAGCCCGGAGCCTACTCGGTGGCGGTAAGCGCCACTGGCTTCCAGTCGACCAACCGGAAGGTCCAGGTTGCCGTTGGGCAAGCGTCCAGCGGAAGTATTGCCCTGTCGCTCACCGCCGCTTCCACTACTGTTGAGGTCACTACCACGCCGTTGCAGCTTGAAAATGGAGACAATTCGACAGGGTTTAACACCCAGCAGATTTCCCTGGTGCCGAATCCGGGCAACGATTTGAGCGCCGTTGCCCAGACCTCTCCCGGCACGATTCAAAACACGCAGGGCGGATTCGGTAACTTTTCTACCTACGGTTTACCGGGCACTTCGAACTTGTTTACCCTGGACGGCCAGAATGACAACGATCCATTTCTGAATCTGAATAATTCCGGCGCCACCAACCTGCTGCTGGGCGCAAACGACGTCCAAGAAGCCACGGTCACCACCAACGGGCACTCTGGGCAATACGGTCAGTTGGCCGGCTCGCAGATCAATTACCTCACCAAGTCCGGCGGCAATCAGTGGCATGGCAATGCCGTTTATTATTGGAACGGCCGGGTATTGAACGCCAATAATTACCGGAACAACTTGGCGATCCAGGGTAGTCCTTCGACACCCAGACCCTTTGATAACGCGAACCAATGGGCCGCATCCTTTGGGGGGCCGATCCAGAAAGATAAGACCTTCTTCTTCTTCAACTACGAAGGGCTGCGGGTAGTGATACCTATTTCAGGGCAAATCAGGGTTCCAGACCCGGTCTTTGAGGCAAACACGCTGGCCAGCCTCGCGGTGAGCAGTCCGGCCTCCGTCCCGTTCTACCAGAAAATCTTTGCCCTCTACAACGCTGCGCCGGGCGCCGCCCACGGTACTCCTGCGGCATGCATCAATTTCAGCGGGGCTGGGCCCTGCGCGCTGCTGGCGCAAACCACCGCCACCAATTTTACCCGTGAATATCAATTGTCGTTGAGACTTGACCACAAATTCAGCGAAAAAGACAGTATCTTTGGCCGCGTGCAGACCGACCGGGGCGTGCAAGCCACTTCCACCGACCGGATCAACCCACTGTTCAACACCCAGAGCAACCAGCCGGAATATCAGGGTCAGATCAGCGAGACCCATATCTTCAACTCCAACGCTGTCAACGAATTCAAGACCTCAACCCTGTGGTATAGCGCGATTTTTGATAGCGCCAACCCGGCCGCCACGAAGGCGGCGTTCCCAACCACCCTGCAATTCGTCGGCGGTGACTTCTCTACCCTGGGCGGCATCGGCTTCCTCTTCCCCCAGGGCCGGAACGTGACCCAATATCAGTTTGTGGATGATTTTTCCTATAACCGGGGGAAGCATACCTGGAGATTCGGGGCCAATTTCCGCCGCTATGATGTCAGCAATCACGACTATGGGGTATTCACCAACGGCTTGGCGGTCGCTACCGTGGATGCGTTTGCCACCGGGCAAGTGGGTTTCTTTCAGAGAAACTTCCCCACCCGCCTGAGCCAGCCGATTGCACTCTACGGGCTCGGTATCTATGGCCAGGATGAATGGCGCGTTACCAACAAGCTCAAGTTGACGCTAGCATTGCGCGTAGACCACAATTCCAATCCCATCTGCCGGACCAATTGCTTCGCCCGTCTGATTGCTCCATTTACGTCGCTCACCCACGATGACAACATTCCCTATAACCAAGTCATTAAGACGGGTTTGAGTCAGGCCTATCCGTCTACCGACGGAGTCGTCTGGCAGCCGCGCCTCGGTTTTGCGTACAGTCCGTTCGGCAGCAACAGGACGGTAATTCGCGGAGGACTAGGGATCTTTGGTGACGCCTTCCCTGCTGTGCTAGTGGATAACTTCTCTTCTAACCCCCCGGTGTTGAACTCCTTCATAACCTCGGGATTTCTTTCACCAGTAGCCGCGGGCAACGTGTTTGGAAATACTGCGGCCGCCAATACCGCCTTTAGCAATGCGTTTGCGTCGGGCGCAACCTTCAAGAGTTTGTTGCAGACCGTGCCTGGATTTTCCGCGCCGGCTATCACAACCTCTGACTCCAAGATCCGCCAGCCGCGCTATCAGGAGTGGAACCTTGAAGTGCAGCAGAATCTGGGGTGGGACACAGTGCTCAGCATGAACTATGTAGGCAACCATGGCATCTACGAGGGCGTCCTGAACAATGGACTCAACGGCTTCGCGGACAGTGGTAACTTCCCCTCGGGATTCGCTGGCCTCCCCGCCGGAAGAGTAGTCACCGTTCACGATGTCAACAACATCAACGGCGGCATGGATATCAGCGCCACGGTTGGGCCGGATGCCCGCTTTGGAACTGTAACTCAGGTCCAGAGCATCGCCGTCTCGAATTACAACGGCCTGGTTACCAGCGTGCGGCACGATTTCAAACACGGCTTTATCTTCCGCGTGAACTACACCTATAGCCATGCCTTTGATGAGGTATCGAACGGCGGCTTGCTGCCGTTCAATAACACCACCAACGTCAGCATCCTCAGTCCGCTGAATCCTTTCAATCTGCGCTCGAACTATGGTAGTTCTGATTACGACATCCGCCACTATTTCAGCAGCAATTACGTTTGGGACGATAGCCTGCGCCATCTCTTCCACTGGGGACCGAACAAGATTTTCAGCGGCTGGACTGTTTCCGGAACCATCTTTGCACGCTCGGGAGTGCCCTTCAGCGTCATCGACGGCGGGACCGGCGCGTCGCTCAATGGCGACAACTTTGGTGGCAAAGTGCTGGCAAATATCACTGGTTCGACCGGCAACGGAAGTTGCGGAAGGCCAAGTGCTACGCCCGATCCGACGACGGGCACCCTTGCACCATGTCTGAACTTCGCCGGTTTTGCATCACCTACGGGCTTGAACAGCAATCAGAGAAGGAATTCGTTCCGCGGGCCCAACTACTTCAACACCGACCTCAGCATTCTCAAGCACACCAAGTTGACGGAAAAGACCTCCCTGGCCATTGGGTTCCAGTTCTTCAATCTCTTCAACCATCCCAACTTTGACCAGCCTATCGGCGACATCGCTTCTGGAGATGCCACTCTTCTTGATCCTACGAAGAGGGGAACTTTCGGGACCACCAACACCACCCTGAATACGCCCACCAGCATTCTGGGGTCGTTCCTGGGTGGTGATGCCTCACCACGCCTGATCCAGCTCAAGATGGAGTTCAAGTTCTAGAAACTTCGTAAAACCCGTTTAATGAGCGGCCCTCTTTTGAGGGCCGTTTTTTTGTCACAAGATTCCCTGCAAGATGCCCCCCCCACGCTCGTTCTTTCTTTAGCGGAGAACCGAAGTCCTTGGTCTCGACCCTCTGGCGGTAGAATGGATGAAGCAGGTCTTATGCGCAGTCTTTTCGTTTCCATCGTTGCAGCTTTATGTTTTTGCCTGGTTCCTGGCCCGATTCCAGCCCAGGGCCAATCTCTCCGCCAGATCAGCGGGCAGGTGGTCATCGGTGGAGAGCCCGCGCCGGCGGGGTTGCCGGTGCTGCTGACCATTGTGACCAGGCAAGACTCCTCTGCCAATGGCAATTTCCCGGTGGCCCGAGCGCTGACGGACGCGGCCGGCAAGTTCGTATTTGAGCATCTGGAAGTGGTGGGTAGCGCCAATGGCAAAGAGATCTTCGCCTTGAGCGCGCACTTCCCTGCCTATCAAGATGGATTGGTCACGGTCGATTTGCGGGAGTTCGCTGCACAGAAGGTAACGCTGGCCTTGAAGCCTGAGCTTGATAGTCCTGAATCTCCGGAACCGAAGGCCCGGAAAACTGAAGACCGTCCGGCGAAAAATGCCGCCGGCCGCCAGCCTAAGAATCCGGAGGCCAGGGCGGCGTTTGAGCGGGCGAGCGAATCTCTATTCAGCCGGCACGATGCGTCTGCCAGCCTTAAGGACCTCAAGCAGGTCACCAAGATTGATCCATGGTTTGGCCCCGGTTACCTGCTCATGGGACTCGCCCACATGCAATTGCAGAACTGGTCTGAGGCGCAATGGGCGTTCGAGGAGGTCACCAAGGTGGAACCCGCCAATGCCGAGGCGTATCTCGGTTTTGGTTCGGCGCTCAATGAGCAGCAGTCCTACGCCGCTGCGCAGAAGGCCCTGGAGCAATGCCTGGAACTGCGGACCGACTATGCCGAGGGACACTACGAGCTGGCGCGCAGCTTGTGGGGACAGGGCAAGCTCGACGCCGCAGCCGGACACGCACGGCGCGCCCTTGAAATCAACAACGGTTACTCCGGCCCCCATGCGTTGATGGGCAACATCTATCTTCAGCAGGAAGATCCGGAGGCAGCGCTGACCGAGTTCCAGGAGTATGTGCGGATGGATCCACAAGGCAGCCTGGCGCCGGCGGCGAAGGAAGTGATTGTGAAGTTGAAAGCGTTGTTGGGTGAAAAATAGCTCTTGGTACTTGGTACTTGGTAATTCTTAGCGTCGACTCTGCAATCGAGCACCTTTGAAAAATACCGAATACCAAGTACCAAATACCAAATACCAATCCACATTCCTTTGAGGTGTCTTCTGACGCGCGAGATATTCAGCACTTTCCTCTTCGTTTTTCTCAGCCTATCGCCGGTACTGGCCCAGTGGCAGGTGATCCCCCAGAACAGCGGGACGACGGCGCAGCTTCGCGGCATCAGCGCGGTTTCCGGGCGCGTGGCTTGGGCCAGCGGGACGCAGGGTACGGTCCTGCGAACCGTGGACGGAGGGAAGCAGTGGGACAAGGTCAGTGTCCCCGGCGCGGAAGCCCTTGATTTCCGCGACATCCAGGCGTTCGACGCGGAGAAGGCGTTTGTCCTGAGCATTGGACCGGGAGATCAGTCGCGCATCTACAAGACCATCGACGGTGGTAAGACCTGGAAACTGCAATTCACCAATCCCCAGGCCAAAGCTTTCTACGACTGCTTCGCCTTTTGGGACAGCAAGCATGGGATCGCAATGAGCGATTCCATCGATGGCGAGTTTCCGCTGCTCACTACGTCAAATGGTGAATCCTGGAAGCCACTCAAGCCCCGCACCCTGCCCGCGGCCGTGCCCAACGAAGGCGGATTTGCCGCCAGCGGAACCTGCGTTGCCGTCGCTGGAAAGAACGATGCGTGGTTCGTCACCGGCGGCCCGGCGGCCCGTGTGTTTCATTCCGCCAATCGCGGAAGAGACTGGGAGGTATTCAACACGCCGATTCTGAGCGGCGCCCCTACGCAAGGAATTTTTTCCATCGCCTTTGCCGACCGGCAACATGGAGTGATTGTGGGCGGCGACTACAAAGAGCCGAAAGGGGCTGCAAAGAACGCTGCCTACACCCGTGACGGCGGCAAGACCTGGCGCCTGGCGTCTCAGCCGCCTGCCGGGTATCGCTCGGCCGTGGCGGTGGTTCCGGACGGGCATACCTGGATTGCAGTTGGGACGAGCGGCGCGGAATCCTCGGGAGACGGCGGAAAAACGTGGAAGCCTATTGACGCCGGGGAATACAACGCGGTGAGCTTTGCAGGTCCGCAGTATGGGTGGGCGGTTGGGCCTCAGGGCAGAATCGTTCGCCTCTATTTGAGTCGCTGATTTCCGCTGATGAACGCAGATTAAAACCATTTGGCCGCGAATTAACGCGAATACACGCGAATCAAAACCAAATTCGCGTTAATTCGCGGCTAATTGCTTTTGGCTGCCGCGCACTCTGACGATGTATCATGATTCCATCATGACCACCCCGGATTCAGCGTTAGTCGATGTCGGCGTTCCCCAGCCGGAGCGGGCGCGCTGGTACTGTGAGCAGCTTGAGCATGGGAAGATCCTGTTCTTTCCCGGAATTCCGTTTGATTTTCCGCCGGATGACCGCGATTTTCTGCTCTCGCAGAAACAGACCGGCTCACGTTTCCACAAGAACATTTCGTATCGCCCTACGCGCGACCTCTTAAAGGGCGAGTCTGCCGATTCGCCCGACCGTGAGCGGCTGCACCGCATCATACGGCATTTTTCGCAGGCAGCCGCTGGATTTGTGGCCACGCTGCTGGCGCCCTATGCCGGCAAGCTCAAGCTTGATTTTGCCAGCTTCCGTCCCTTGGAAGAAGAGGGCCGCGACCTGCCGGTACACAAGCGCAACGACCTGCTGCACGTCGATGCCTTTCCTACGCGCCCCACGCGGGGCGGCCGCATCCTGCGCTTTTTCGTCAACATTAATCCGCAAGAAGGGCGTGTCTGGAATATCGGTGAGCCGTTCGATGTGCTGATGCCGAGACTCGCTGGACAGCACCGGATCACGCCTCCGCATCGCGGCGCTGTAGGCCGGAGTCTGGCCCGGGTGGCCAGCAAGGTAGGGCTGCCGGTTGCTGACCGCAGCCGCTACGACGAATACATGCTGCACCTGCATGACTGGCTGAAAGAGAACTCCGATTTCCAGGCGAACTCGCCCAAACAGGAGCTCGTCTTTCCTCCGGGTTGCACCTGGATGGTTTACACCGATGGCGTACCCCACGCGGTGCTCAGCGGGCGCTATGCCGTGGAGCAGACATTCATTGTTCCGGCGGAAGCGCTGGTGTCACCGGCGGTGGCGCCGATTCGAGTACTGGAGAAAGTCACGGGCGCGCCGATGGGAGTGTAAGCGACGCAGCCACAAACAAGAGCCAATTGGCCACGAATGAACACGAACTAACACGAATGGGAATCTGGTTGCTGTTACTGCGTGGAGTCTGATGGACCGTAATTCCGCACATGAACCCCGATTCACCGTCGAAACTCAAGCGCAATGAGGGCGTTCTAACTGAGTGCATGATTTTCTTTAAATCCAACAACTTAGGGAGATTTTGGCCCCGCCGTTTAATGCCTCTGGCAGCCGCTGAACCCCTGATTTGTGCCATTCAGGGAATCCTTCTTAGCACCCCTGCGGGCTGGCCCATAAGATGATCTGCGATTAGTATCTTCTTTTCACAAACCAGTATTTCTGCAGGATTGCGCCGTCATGGGCGCGAGGAGACGTCAACGAGATGCATAAGCCAGTCAAATATGCCGAGAGAGTTCTTACTGCCGCCGCGAGTGGCGCATGGGCTGTTTTCAACCAACTGAACCGCATCAAGCCCGCTCCATCGTTCACGCCGAAATGGTCGGAAAAGCCGATTCTGAAATCCTGGGAGAAGACCAAGCCGCCGCTGGGCTGGCCGCGCAGCACCGACTCTCTGTGCCCCAAGTGCGTCCCGGAAATCCGCCAGCAGATCATCGACGGCAAGCTGCCGCATGAAGTGCTGATGAACGAAAAGATCGGGGAAATCAAGGCCACGATCGTGGAGCGCGATGGCCAGATCCTGATGGTGAAAGATTGCCCCAAGCATGGCCATTTTGAAGACGTGATGGCCGTGGACACCGATTTCTTTAAGCACCTCGAAGAAGTATTTCCGGGCCGCGACATTCGCGCGCACGCCGATGAAGCGCTGCACCATCACGGCACCAGCACGGTGAAGCATGGCCGCGGTTCGGTGCTGACCATCGACCTGACCAACCGCTGCAACATGATGTGCGATCCCTGCTTCATGGACGCCAACCAAGTGGGCTTCGTCCACGAACTGACCTGGGAAGAAATCAAGACGATGCTTGACAACGCCATCTCCATCAAGCCGCGCCGGCAGATGTCGGTGCAGTTCTCCGGTGGCGAACCGACGCTGTCGCCCTACTTCCTGGACGCGGTACGCTATTCCCGCCAGGTGGGTTACAACTCGGTGCAGGCGGCAACCAACGGAATCGAGTTCGCCAAATCGCCGGAATTCTGCCGCCAGGCCGCGGAAGCCGGTTTGCGCTATGCCTACCTGCAGTTTGACGGCATCGGCAATGCCGCCAACGCGCATCGCCAGGTCGGCAACCTGTTTGACGTGAAGTTGAAGGCCATCCATAACCTGCACAACGCAGGCGTGGATATCGTTCCCGTCACCACCATCGTGAACGGCATCAACAACGAGCAGGTCGGACGCATCATCCAATTTGCGCTCGACAATCCGAAAATCATCAGCTTTCTGAGCTTCCAGCCGGTTTCATTCACCGGACGCGACGAAGAAGTGACCGACGATCGCCGCAAGGCGCAGCGCTACACCCTGAGCCATCTGGCGCACGATGTAAAGAACCAGACCGGCCTGGGCGAACCGGCCCGCGACTGGTTCCCGATTTCATTCATGTCCACGTTCTCCGATTGGGCCGATCTGGTACATGGTCCGCAGGCCGAATGGGGACAGTTGAGCTGCGGATGCCATCCGAACTGCGGTGTTGGCATGGCGGTGATGATCGACAAAGAAACCAAGGAAGCCGTGCCGGTCACGGCCTTCCTGAATGGCGACCGGCTGGCCCGCGACGTAGCCGCTGTCAATGACGCCGGACGTGGCAAGTTCCTCTCGGTGGTGGGTTTGGCCCTGGCGGTCATGCGGAATTACAACCCGTTCACCTCTCCCAAGCACTTCAAGCTGATGGATCTGTTGAAGAAGTTCGACAAGAACTACCACATCACCGGAAAGGACTATGGCAAGGTTGGTCCGGACCGTTCGATTGACGACGTGATGAAGCGCCGCACGTCCGACCGCTGGAACTTCCTGTTCATCGCAGGCATGTGGTTCCAGGATCTGTTCAACTACGACTTCCGGCGCACCGAGCAGT
>DATMNZ010000101.1:0-11278 GCA_035568495.1 Saccharimonadales bacterium (SeqCode)
GCTGTTCGTCGATCGACATCTGCTTCACCTCCCAGATGCCATAGAGCGCCGGGAGCGGCCTGCCCCCGCCATCGGTGATCCAGATACTCCAGCATTCTTGGCAGTTCATGCCTACGAGCCACAGACCAAATATGATTTGCGCGGCAAGTGCGATCCGGTTGGCCCGGACGCCACGGAAGAGTTGCGCTTCGGTGGAAAGCGAAGTGGTCCGGTTCAGCAACAGGAATCGGACTAGGCGTGGAACGCCGGGGGCCAAGAGAAAGCAGGCGAGCAGCATGGTGTGGAAGGCAAGCAGCTTTGCCGGCACATCGTACGTCATGTTCAGCGTAAACACCTGGATCATGGCGGCGAGGCCGATCAGGGCCCCGAAGGCGGCAGTGAGAGGGAGGATCAGCAGCAATCCGCCTGCGAGTTCGGCGCAGCCGGTGAAGATTTCATAAGCTGGGGACGAGCCCATGTGGGTCCAGAGAACACCCATGGGAGAGAGCGTGCCGACAGGCTGCAGCAGCCTGGTCAATGAAGGAAACGCCATCTGTACCGGGAGGACTTTGTCAATACCGTAGAAAATCAACTGTCCGGCAAGCGCAAAGCGAACGAAAAGCCGAAACCACTTATGCAGCCCGGCGTAATTCTCCCGGCTGCGGTCGAGAAGTGACCAGACGACGGTCGCGACAGTGGCAGTCATTAGTACGCAGAAGGCCGTGACAAAACCGAACTTGCCGTCGCCGGTGCCGCTGTTACCGCCGAAGAAGACGGACAGGGGCGCATTCACGTGGAAAACATGGGCGGCGGTCCAGAAGATCACGGGGCGCAGCGGCCAGAGAGTGGCCAGATCGGGAACGGGCCAGCCGAGGCCATCTGCGGGGGGAACCCAGAACAGGCCGGTGCTGATTTGCGTGCTTAGACAATACAGCCCCAAATATACCATCCAGAATCGAAAGGCAATCCGGACAGCCAAGTTCCACCTCGGAATGTTGGGCTGGGGCTGGATCGGTCCGGTCTGGGGCAGTGGAATCGTCTGAAGCTGTGCGTTCATTTGAGACCTCCGTCAGAAAGCGGCTGAGAATAGGCCATTAACTATCACTGCGATGGCATGAGGCTGAAGCTCCTGTGTGAATCCAGGAGGGTAAATTGGTTCCACGACCGTAGTTGCTCAAGTCGCTGTTGCGATTACAGAACAATCTTCACTTGCCAGTTGGATCATACTTGCCATAGAGGTCCTCCTGGATCCAGTGGAAACCTCTTGAGACCAGCACAAACGAATTCCGGTCGGTCAACTGAAGCTCCATATGAACCTGATGATTGTCCATCCGGCCATCCAGGATAAGCTGATCCCCGACAGGCCGCTGGAAGGTGAAGCTCGCCGTCCAGTTCTTGTCGTCACTCTTCGTGAGGGCGAGAGTTCTCTCCGGAAGATTGACGGAGGCGCCATAAGGAACGATCGAATCGTCCAGTCTCTGAAAGGCCATGCGGTCGGGGTAATCGAAGATGGCGCGCCGCCAACGGGCGGAGTCGGTAAGCAGAGGCGGGCGGGGTTGTTCGTCGATCGACATCTGCTTCACCTCCCAGATGCCATAGAGCGCCGGGAGCGGTCTGCCCCCACCCCGGATATTCCATAAATCCCAGGCGAGGTGGCAGTACAAGCCTGTGAGCCACAGACCAAATATGATTTGCGCGGCAAGTGCGATCCGGTTGGCCCGGACACCACGGAAGAGTTGCGCTTCCGGGGAAAGCGACGTGGTCCGGCGCAGCAACAGGAATCTGACCAGGCGCGGAACGTCGGGGGCCAGGAGAAAGCAGGAGAGCAGGAAGAGGTGGAAGGCAAACAGCCTTACCGGCGCATCGTATGTCATGTTCAAGATGAATACCAGGACCGTGTCGGCGAGGCCGATCAGGGCGCCGAAGGTGACCGTGCGAGGGACGATCAGCAGCAATCCGGCTGCGACCTGGGCGCAGCCGGTGAAGATTTGATAAGCCGGGGACGAGCCCATGAAGGTCCAGAGAACCCCCATGGGAGAGAGCGTGCCGAAAGGCTGCACCAGCCTGATCAATGTGGGATACGACATCTGTGTCGGGATGACTTTTACAAAACCGTAGCCAATCAGCGTTCCGGCAAGCGCGAAGCGAACGAAAAGCCGAAACCATTTATGCAGCCCGGCATAATTCTCCCGGCGGCGGTCGAGAAGCGACCAGACGACGGTCGCGGCAGCGGCAATCACCAGCAGGCAGAAGGTCATGACCCAACCGAACATGTCGTCGCTGGTGCCGCTGTTGCCGGCGAAGTAGGCGGACAGGGGTGCATTCACGTGGAAAATATGGGCGGCGGTCCAGAAGATCACGGGGCGCAGCGGCCAGAGAGTGGCCAAATCGACCTCCCCGAGAGCGGTGAACAGGTTGGTGACGATTTGTGTGGCAAGACAATACAGCCCCAAATATAGCATCCAGAATCGAAAGGCAATCTTGAGGGCCGGGTTCCACCTCGGAATGGTGAGCTCGGGCTGGGCCGGTTCGGCATGAAGCTGCGGGATCATTTGAAGCTGTGAACTCATTTGAGACCTCTGTCAGAAAGGGGCTGGAAATAGTGCTTGGTGGGCCGCGACCGCGAGCGAGGAATCCCGATCGTGGTACGCGATCCCGGTACGGGCTTCCCAGGGCAATTCCCCGGTTGCACCGTTGGGGAAAATGTTTATTCCAATCACGGCTGCGGAAGCAATTTAAACTCCTGGATCCAACGGTAATGGAGACTTGAACTCAGATGCATCAAGTATCAGCTCACTGAGGATGAAATCCCTCCAGTCATACTGACCTGGCATCAATAGCGACCGAGGGCGGCCTCCTGGGTCCAGTGGAAGCCTCTTGAGACCAGCAGAAACGAATTCCGGTCGGTCAACTGAAGCTCCATATGAACCTGATGATTGTCCATCCGGCCATCCAGGATGAGCTGATCCCCGACAGGCCGCCGGAAGGTGAAGTTCGCCCTCCAGTTCTGGTCGTCACTCTTCGTGAGGGCGAGAGTTCCCTCCGGGAGATTGACCGAGGCGCTATAAGGAACGAACGAATCGTCCAGGCGCTGAAAGCTCATCCGGTCGGGTAAATCGAAGATGGCGCGCCGCCAACGGGCGGAGTCGGTGAGCAGCGGCGGGCGCGGTTGTTCGTCGATCGACATCTGCTTCACCTCCCAGATGCCATAGAGCGCCGGGAGCGGTCTGCCCCCACCCCGGGTATTCCAGACACCCCAGGCGTAGTGGCCGTACACGCCTACGAGCCACAGACCGAATATGATTTGCGCGGCAAGTGCGATCCGGTTGGCCCGGACGCTGCGGAAGAGTTGCGCTGCCGTGGAAGGCCCCGTGGCCCGGTCCAGCAACAGGAATCTGACTAGGCGTGGAAAGTCGGGGGCCAGGAGAAAGCAGGCGAGCAGGAGGAGGTGGAAGGCAAACAGCTTTAGCGGCACATCGTACGTCATCTCCAGCATCATCACCTGGATCATGTCGGCGAGGCAGACCAGGGCGCCGAGGATAGCCGTGCGAGGGACGAACAGCAGCACTCCGCCTGCGGTTTCGGCCAAGCCGGTGAAGATTTCATAAGCTGGGGACGAGCCCGTAGCGGTCCAGAGGACCCCCATGGGAGAGAGCGTGCCGACCGGCTGCAGCAGCCTGGTCAATGAGGGATACAGGCACATTATCGGGATGACTTTCACCATACCGTAGCCAATCATCTGTCCGGCAAGCGCGAAGCGAACGAACAGCCGAAACCACTTATGCAGCTCAGCGTAATTCTGCCGGCTGCGGTCGAGAAGTGACCAGACGACAGTCGCGGCGGTGGCAGTCACTAGCAGGCAGAAGGTCATGACCCAACCGAACATGGTGTCGCAGCTGCCGCTGTTGTCGCCGAAGAAGGGGGAAAGGGGCGCATTCACGTGGAAAATATGGGCGGCGGTCCAGAAGATTACGGGGCGCAGCGGCCAGAGAGTGGCCGGATCGGGAAAGTTGAGTCCCGCTCCCGTGTAAACGTTGAACAGGCTGGTGATGATTTGCGTGGCAAGACAATACAGCCCAAAATATACCATCCAGAATCGAAAGGCGATCCGGAGGGCAAGGTTCCATCTCGGAATGATGGTCTGGATTGGTTCGGTCTGGGGCAGTGGAATCGGCTGAAGCTGTGCGTTCATTTGAGACCTCCGGCAAAAAGCGACTGAGAATAGGCCGTCAACTAGCACTGCAATGAAAGAGGCTCCCGGTTGGAGCAATCCTCGCAGTTTCACAGCACACTATGAACTTTTGTTGTGGATTTCAAAGACTCTCTGGGCGATTTCCAGAGACCGAACGAAAAACGAAGATACGCAACTACTAAACGCCTTTTAGCCGACTCATCCTTCACGCAAGGCCACAATGGGACTTATCCTGGTTGCCCGGCGCGCGGGAATATAGCTGGCCGCGAAGGAAACGGCTAACAAAATGAGAGGAACCGCAAGAAATACGATTGGATCGTGAGTGCGAATTCCGTAGAGCAGAGCCGCGATCATCGGAGCAGTTCCTGCCGCCAAAGTGAGTCCAACGCAGACACCGACGCCGGCAAGCAACGCCCCCTGAGTCAGGACCAGCTTGAGAATATCATTTCGCTGGGCCCCTAAGGCCATACGCACTCCAATCTCCTGGGCCCGCTGACCCACCATGTAGGCCAACAGACCGTAAATTCCCACCGACGCCAACAGAAGCGCCGCCACGGCAAACATCCCCACCAACTCCGCGGAGAAGCGGCGCAAAGCCAGAGAACCGTCGATGACCTCATTCATCGTAAGTACGTTGAATATCGGCAGATTGGGATCGACTGTCTGTACCTCACGGCGAATGAGCGGCTCCGCGCTGGCAGCAGATAAAGAAGTCCGGACCATCAGGCCTAAAGACAAAGCCCTGGATCCTGGAAACTGGTACATCGGCCGGTAGATGTGGGTAGCTCCGGATTGGTCGAGGCCATCACTCTTGATGTCCTTCATCACGCCAACCACGGTGCACCACGGCTTGGATGTGTCGTCCTTCCTAAAGCTCGTCATGCTCAAACGGCGGCCTATGGGATCGCGGTCCGGCCAGTAGGTACGAGCTGTGCTTTCGTCGATGATTGCCACCGGCTGTTTGCCGGCATCTTCGTCTTCCGTGAAGTAACGTCCACGTACTAACGAAGCCTGTAACACCTTGAAATACTCAGGAGTCACACTGCTGATTTCAGAAAACAGACCTTTGCCAGATTCGTCCGGACGGTCCTCAATTTTGACGGCGCTTCGCCGCGACAAGTGGGTGACTGGTAAATCACTGGTCATGGCAGCGAGATCAACTCCGGGGATGGCACTCACGCGCCGCACAGTCTCCCGCACGAAAGAGTTGAAAGTTTCGAGGTTGAAGTAGCGATCCAAATCAGGATTGTTGGGGTGTGGAAGGTAAATATTGGAGGCAACAATTCTTGATGGATTGAAACCAGGATTTTCCTGAAGCAGTCCCCAAAATGTCCGCAACAGCAGTCCCGCTCCCACCATCAGCACCACTGCCAGCGCAGATTCCGATACGATCAGCAGACCGCGCAATCGGTTGGTTTTACCACTGGTGCCCGAGCCTCGGGCCCCTTCCCGAATGGCTACTGCAATTTCGATCTTCGAAGATTGCAGGGCCGGAACCAAACCAAACCCGAGCCCGGCGAGAAGGGAAACTAACAGGGCGAAACCCAGCACCGTCCAATCCATCTGCACCTCGGCCAGCCGGGGAATTCTGGCGGGTAAAAACTGCACAAAATGCAAAGCTGCCATTGCGGTCAGGACACCGACAATGCCGGAGACCAGAGATAAAATCACCGACTCGGTGAGCATCTGGCGAATCATGCGCGAGCGGCTTGCGCCCATGGCCAGGCGCACGGCCATCTCCCGTTGTCTTCCGGAAGCCCGGGCGAGGAGAAGATTGGCGACGTTGACCGAGGCCAGAAGAATAATCAGGACCACCGCACCCATCAGCACCAACAACATGGGCCGGACATTGCCCACCAGCGACTCCTGCAACGGCACCACCTCAATCGACCAGCCCGAACCCGCCGGATAGTTGGTGGCGTATTCCGCCCGCAGCTGGGACGAGAACACGTCCAACCTGGATTGCGCCTGCTTCAGGCTGATTTCAGGCTTCAGAAGCCCCATCGCTCCCGGCACCACCCGCACGCTGCGATCAGGTTTCGGGTAGGGATCGGCCCTGAATCCACAGGTTGTCCATATTTCAACATCCGTCGCAGCCGTCCTGCCTGGATGGCGGAATCCCGGAGGAAGAACGCCGACAATCGTGTAGGGATCATTGTCGAGTTGCATCTTTCGCCCCAGAACTCCCGGATCTCTGCCAAACTGGCTGGCCCACAGGCTGTCGCTGATTACGATCGCTTCTGCGAAACCCGGCGTTTCGTCTTCCGGACCGAACACCCGTCCGATGTGCGCGGAAGTGCCGAGCATGGAAAAATAGTTAGGACTCACTTCCAGCAGTTCAAGATGTTGCGGATGCTCCGCGCCGGTCAGGTTTGTAGGGCCACCTTGGAGAGCACTCACTTGGTCAAAGACGCCCGCACTTGTTTTGAGATCGTCCAGTTCGGGGACGGAGAATCCAATATCCTGCGCCCCCACCCCCATATTGTTGGCCGCGATCTTCACCAAGCGGTCCGGGTGCGAAAAAGGCAGAGAACGCAACAGCACGGCATTCACGATGCTGAAAATAGCCGTGTTGGCGCCCACACCCAGAGCCAGCGTCAGGACAGCCACGATCGTGAATGCGGGCTTCTTGACCAGCATGCGCAAACCATAGCGAACATCCTGAAGTAAAGTCCCCATGAAGACGCTCCTCATGATCACAGAATCTTATTTAGCGTTAACACGCCCTAATAACCTGAATGCTCAGAATGAGCTCGCGAGTGACCCTTCCGTCAGGCCGATAAATCTTAACCTAAAATAACGCAAAACACTCCGTCCGGAAAGGATTTATTTTCGCGGTGTGTGCTGACTTTCGATGTCTATATCAACTCACGGGGGCCCATTTCCGGACCCGCAGTCCGCAGCTCGTTGCTGCTGTTCATCGATAGATAACGCTGCAAGATCCCGGCGATGATACGCACACTAGGCCGCCTCAGCATTGTGAAGTGGTCCCCTGGAACCGAATGGAACTGAATGCCTCCGCCTGACCATTTTGTCCATAACTTGGAGAAACGCTCTGGCGTCTCGGACGCTCGAAAGTAAACAACCGATTGATTACTGGGGTGGAGGGAATAGTTATTCATGGCGAGAGCATTCCGGGTAAACACATTCAGTAAAGCGGTCATTTCGGCATGCGCCGTCTTCGGCGCCAGCACACCATAGCTGGTAAGAGTTTCTTGCACCATCTTCCATTGGTCTTGCGCATCCGCCTGTAAAAATTGTTCCACCAAGGGCCGAGGGTCCTTGCCGACCAACCGGCCCATATCCAGAGCGAAACGGGCGAGCATGGATACCTCATCAGCTCTGTCATCAGCTTCCAGGTACCCGGAGGGGGGAGTAGTATCCATGAGCGCCAGCAGGCCTATAGTCTCACCTTCCTTCATCAGCTGTTGCGCCATCTCCCAAGCTACCAGTCCTCCCATAGACCAGCCGCTCAGTAGATAAGGGCCGACTGGCTGGACACTGCGAATTTCCCGGTTGTACAGAGTAGCCATCTGCTCAATGCTTATGTCCGACTCCGGAGAAAAATTTGCGGGAGGCGACTGCAACCCGTAAAAAGGCCGATCCAGGCCCATCTCTTGTGAAAGTTCCGCATAACTGATCACTTGTCCGCCAACGGGGTGTACGCAGAAGAAGGGGGTTCGTGAACCCTGCGGTTGGATGCTGACCAATACCGGCGATGACTGCGGCTGTTCGTGCCCGTTCAATGCCGCGATTTCTTTGGCCATTCTAGCTACCGTCGGCGCCACAAATATCACGCTAAGGGGCATCTCGATGGCGAATGCCGACTTGATCCTCGAGATTACCTGCACGGCCATGAGAGAATGCCCACCGATCATAAAAAAATTGTCGTGAATTCCCACGCGTTCCCGCCGCAATACTTCTTGCCACAGCCGGCAAAGAGTTTCTTGTGTGGCGTCTTGCGGTCCCACATATTCTTGTTCCCGTGTGTCCTTGCCGGGTTCCGGCAGGCCCTTGCGATCAATCTTTCCATTGGGGGTTAGTGGAATCCTTTTCAACTGCACATACGCGGTTGGCGCCATGTACTCCGGCAACTTGCCGAGCAGGTGCTCCCGCAACTCACCCATCTGCAACCCCACTCTCCCGCTCCCATTGTTGCTCTCCTCGCTTTCCCGCTCGGGCACCACATAGGCCACCAGCCGCTTCTCGCCCGCCGTATCCTCGCGTGCCAGCACCACCGCCTCGCGCACCTCCGGGTGCTCGGCTAACCGCGCCTCAATCTCTCCCAACTCAATCCGGAAGCCCCGGATCTTCACCTGATTATCGTTCCGCCCCAAACACTCGATGTTGCCGTTCGGAAGCCACCGCGCCAAGTCTCCCGTGCAGTACATCCGCGCTCCCGGCTCGTTCACAAACCGATCCGGCACAAACCGCTCCGCCGTCAGCTCCGGCCGGTTCAGGTACCCCCTCGCGACTCCCGCTCCCCCGATATACAACTCTCCCCTCACCCCTACCGCCACCGGCTCCAACTCCCCGTCTAGAATGTAGATCTGCGTGTTCGCGATCGGCCGCCCGATCGATGGCCTGGAAAGACCACCTTCTGCGCATAGGACTTTGGCACGGGAAGACCAGATCGTCGTCTCCGTCGGCCCATACATATTCCATACGGACCGGCAGTGATGGCTAAGCCGAGACGCCAGGTCAGGCGGCATCGCTTCGCCTCCGCATAGAACCACCAGTTCCAAAGATTTCTTCCAGTTTGCATCCAACAACCCACGCCAGGTGGTGGGTGTAGCTTGCATGATGGTGATGCCACGGGTTGCAAGAATGCGCTGAAGAGCATAAGGATCAGCGGCATTGTTTCGACTCGCTAGAACGATCCGCGCTCCCTTGCTCAACGGCAGATACAGCTCCAGAGCTGCAATATCAAATGAAATACTCGTGACAGCCAGCAACCGATCCTCAGATGCGATCCCTGGCATCTCTGCCATAGAACACAAGAAATTGACGACGCTTCCATGCTCTACCATCACGCCTTTAGGTGTGCCGGTCGAGCCTGAGGTGTAAATCACATAAGCGAGATGCTCCGCATTCAATCCCACCGCTGCACGGTCCAGATTGGTTTCCCCTTCCTCCTCCCATAGATGTGCAGCCTCGGTTACATCCAACACAGGCAGAGATGGGCTGATCCGAGGAAAGAGGCCTCTTAAGTGTCCTTGTGTCAACAACACAACTGGCCCGCTATCCTCCAGCATGTACTGCAGCCGTTCTTCCGGGTACGCCGGGTCCAGCGGCACATAGGCTCCTCCCGCCTTGAGGATGGCCAGCAAACCCACGATCATCTCAAAGCCGCGCTCCACACAGATCGCCACCCGCTCATCCGGCTTGACTCCCAACTCCCGGAGATAGCGCGCCAGCCGGTTGGCCCGCTCATTTAACTCTGCATAGCTCAACTGCTCTTCCTCATAAATCACCGCCACCGCCTGCGGCGTTCTGGCCACCTGCTCTTCGAACAGCTCGTGCATACATTTGCCGCTGGGAAACCCGGCTTTGGTTTCATTCCAGCCATATAACACCTGTTCCCGCTCCCCCTCGCTGACCATGGGCAGACGATCGATGGTTTGGGCATCGTCGGCGACCATGGCCTTCAGCAGCGCCAGAAAGTATCCAATGTAACGATGGACGCTCGCAGCTTCGAAGAGCGCGCTTGCGTACTCAATCTCCCCGCCAATGGTGTCGCCGGCTGCCTGCAGAAAAAGTGTCATGTCAAACTTAGCCACTCTATGCGGCGATGGCGCGAAGGGTTGCACTTCCAGCCCCGGCAACTCCAGCCTGGCTTCCGCCGCGTTCTGCCAGGAGAACATCACCTGAAACAGCGGACTGTGGGCCAGGCTGCGCACCGGTTGGGCCAGTTCTACCACTTGCTCAAAGGGGATATCCTGATGCTGCTGTGCCGCGAGGGATTGCGCTTTGGTTTGCCGGAGTAGTTCGCTCACGCGGGGCGAACCCGACAGGTCCAGACGCAGGGCCAGGGTGTTTACGAAAAACCCGATCAGGTTCTCAATCTCGGCCCGTCCGCGATTGGCCACGGGAGAACCAATCACCACATCCTGCTGCCCGCTCAACCGCGCCAGCAAAATGGCCCAGCCGGCCAGCAGCGTCATGTACAGGGTTGCACCATGACGCCGGCTCAGATCCTTCAGCCCCGCCGTTAGTTGTTCGTCCAGCACCAGTTCCACAAAGCCACCAGCAAAATCCTGCTGGACCGGGCGGGGATGGTCCGTCGGCAACTCGAGCAACTCCGGCGCCAGTGTAGTTTTCCAGTAGGAGGCCTGCTGTTGCAGAATCTCGCCCTCGATCCACTGCCGTTGCCATACCGCGTAATCGGCGTACTGTATTTCCAACTCCGGCAAGGGATCGGCTTCCCCGCCTAAAAACGCTCCGTAGAGTGCGTTCAGTTCGCGGACCAGCACACCCATCGACCAGCCATCGGAGACGATGTGGTGCATGGTAATCAGCAACACATGCTCGTCTTCAGCCAAACGTATCAGCCGGCCGCGAATCAGCGGACCTGCTTCCAAGTCAAAGGACGCTCCCGCTTCCAGCTCGCGGAGAGCGGCAAGTTCCGCTTCGACCTCGTTGTGCCCGCAAAGGTCGTGTTCGATGAGACGGAAGCCGCTCTCTTCGACAGCTCCTATCTCCTGCACCGGTTCTCCGCCGTGCAAGGCGAAAGTGGTGCGCAGCACTTCATGACGAACCACTATCCGATCCAGCGCCCGGCGAAGAGCGGTGCGGTTGAGATCGCCCTTCAGATGCAGGCCGAACGGAATGTGATAAACCGCGCTGGCCCCTTCCATCTGCCCCAGGAACCACAGCCGCTGCTGCGCAAACGACAGCGGTAAGTCCCCGTCTCTCGAGGCGGGGACGATGGGCCGGAGCGTGGCAAGCGGAGCAGGGCCGGTAAGCCGATCGACGTATCCCGAGAAATCTTTGAGGACCGGGAACTCGAATATCGCAGTCAACTCTATCTCGCGATGGAAGACCTGTTCCAGCCGCGCTAACATCTGGATGCTCGTCAGCGAGTGTCCACCCAGAGCGAAGAAGTTA
>DATMNZ010000102.1:0-22205 GCA_035568495.1 Saccharimonadales bacterium (SeqCode)
ACTCCGATTTTACTTGAGAGCAAAATTGCTGCCTACTTACTAACGTACCTAGTACCGTGGCCGGGAGATTAAGTAATCATCGTTGATCGGGTGATCGGGTGACCGGAAACGGCGAAGTGCATTCTCGCCAACATTACCAACGATTGCCGGTCACAGTATTAGAACGATCAGGCACTTGAAAATTGCGCCGGAATTCAGCAAATATTGGGCCAGTGAGGGACGTTCGAGAGGCCGCTGCCGTTGCTGTAGACTTTAAATCTGATGGCGCAATCGACCGATAACCGCGCATTAGAAGATGCTATGCGGGCCGTGGCCACCGGGGATTCCCCGGAAAACCGCGATCTGCTCTACGCCGCCATGTCCCAGACACGCTTTCTGGTGCCCGTGGAAGCTGCAGGCGAACTGCCTGCCGAAGAGCTGCCTTCCTTCCGGCTGGGAACTCCGGTCAACGGCCCGGGGACGCGGATTCTCGCGATTACCGTCTGCGCCGCAGGCGATCAGCAGGTGGCCCCGGTCTTTACCCATGTGGATGCGCTCCGGAGCTGGGATGAAAATGCGCCCTGGACGGCCATGCCGGGGGCAGAAATGTTTACCGCGGTACTGGCGGCCGGGGCCGACGAGGTTGCCATTAATCCGTTTGAGCCGGAAAAGAAAATCGGACTGGCACACCAAGGAGTCACGGAGTCACGGAGAAAAACCTAAGGCAAGTGGCCGCTGATTTACGCAGATGAACGCTGATCAACAACACATAAGAAGTACCAAGTGCCAATAGCCAAGCACCAACAACCAAGTACCGCTTTCAGCAATTACCAAATCACCAAATTACGAAATTACCCAATTCCCCTCACTGCCTTCCCGTCAGCCGCTCAATACGCTTGGCCATGGGCGGATGCGTGGAGAACAGGTTGCCAATGCTGCCCAGCATGGGCTGGCAGATGAATAGATGAGCGGTGGAAGGGGTGGCGGCCATGGGGACCTTGCGCGAGTAGGCGTCGATCTTCTGCAGGGCCCGCGCCAGGGCGTAGGGGTTGCCGGTAAACTGCGCTCCGGTGGCGTCGGCTTCGTATTCGCGGGAGCGCGAGACGGCCAATTGAATCAGCATAGCGGCAATCGGGGCCAGGATGAGCATGAATATTCCGCCGCCACGGTCACGGTCGTCGTCGCGGCCGCCCAGTCCGAACCAGAAACTCATGCGGGCCAGCATCGTAATGGCCCCAGCCAAGGTGGCGGCAATAGAGCTGATTAAGATGTCGCGATTGCGCACGTGACCGAGTTCATGCGCCAGTACGCCTTCCAGTTCGTCATCGTCCAGAAGATCGAGTATGCCGCCGGTCACTGCCACCGCCGCATGGCCCGGATTGCGTCCGGTGGCGAACGCGTTGGGTGAGTCGGTGGGGATGACGTAGATACGAGGCATGGGCAGGCCGGCCCTCTGTGTGAGCCGCTCCACCACCGCGTACACACGGGGTAGCTGCTCACGGGTGACCGCCTGGGCGCCGTTGGCAGCCAGAGCTATCTTGTCGGAAAAGAAATATGAAACCAGATTCATGATGGCCGCAAGAACGAAGGCATAGATCATGCCGCTCTCTCCGCCCAGCCGCGCGCCTACGAAGACCACCAACAGGGTCATGGCGGTCAGCAGAAATGTAGTCTTGAGGGTGTTCATATTGCTATTAGATGCTAAAGGTGAAACTGGGGATTCTCCATGTTATTGACTTCCGCTTTTTCTTCGTCTAACATTGAAGAGTTAAGATATCGCTAAAGTGCAGGCAGATGGGAGATTAGAAAATGTCCTTTAGGCACAGACGGAACATCCGACAGAGGAGTACGCAAGTTTGTCGTACTGCAGTTTTCGAACATGCATATTGTCCTCGGGGCTGTGAGGGTCCAATCGTATTGGCCACTTTGCCCGAATCCCAGAAGTTGCGCCATGCTGGCGCAGATGGGCTGCCAATGTGGAACCTTACCTGTCCAAAATGCACTGTTCAATTCGAGAAAGCCGAGCGTGACTTGTCGTTCGGCGTTTTCACCTTCGAAGATAATGGAATCCTTCGCTTGAATACTCTAAGAGATGGCGTTGGCCGTTAACTCGGTCGCTGAATCGAAGGCTCTAGATGAATCGCACTGGCGACTTACGCTCCTTGAAATCGCACAACTCTAAACTATACGCGTGATCGAATTCACCGCGTTGTGTACAGCCAGCAGTTCCCGCAGAACTCCGGGCAGGCTCTGCAGATGCAGCGCGTTGGCGCCGTCGGATTTGGCTTCGGCGGGGTTGTCGTGTACTTCCATGAAAATGCCATCGACCCCAGCGGCCACCGCGGCGCGCGAGAGCAATGGAATGAATTCCGGCTGTCCGCCGGAAACTGCCTGGCCGTTGGCCCCCGAGGATGGAAGCTGGACCGAGTGTGTGGCGTCAAAGACCACCGGGGCAAACTGCCGCATGACCGCCAGTGAGCGCATGTCTACTACGAGGTTGTTGTATCCGAAGGAGCTGCCGCGCTCGGTCAGGAAGATGTTTTGATTGCCTGACTCACGTATTTTTTCAATAGCGTGGCGCATGTCCCAGGGCGAGACGAACTGTCCCTTTTTGACGTTGATGGCGCGGGCGTGTTTCGCCGCCGCGATCAGCAGGTCTGTCTGGCGGCACAGGAAGGCCGGAATCTGGACGACATCGACCGCCTCCGCCACCTGCGGCACATCCTTCACTTCGTGGACGTCAGTGAGGACCGGCAAACCAAGCGTGTCTCTGACCTTTTTTAGAATGCGGAGCCCTTCTACAATGCCCGGCCCGCGATAGCTCTTGAGTGACGTGCGGTTGGCTTTGTCATACGATGCCTTGAAGATGTACGGGATGTTCTGCTTCTGGGCCTCGGCGGCGATGGCTTCAGCCATCTTCAGGACATGCACTTCGCTCTCGATGACGCAGGGGCCGGCGATGAGGAAGAAACTCCCAGTGGAAGCACCGAGATGAATGTTGCCCAATTTGAAAGAATGGTCTGCCATGTTTGCCTTAATCCCAAAAAGCCACCAGGCCAACAGCAACCGCAAGGTCCCTCAGCCCTACTCGCGCGCTGAAGAGAGCGCACGCTCCTAACGGGCTTCGGGATGACATCATTTCATTTTCGCTGTTGCGTTCCCTCGTATTTTTCAAAGATCTTTGCTTTTCTCCGTATTACTATCCATCAGAATCTTCAAGGCTCGCGACGATTTCGGAGCCGCCTCACTAACCCAAAGAGTCTCTGCTTCCTCTGTTCCTCTGTGTTTCAAAGGTTTTCGTTGCAACTCGTTGCGCTGTGACTCTGTGGTGAAGCACTTGTCTTTTAGTGCCTAACCGTCTTCTCCGGCCGATGAAACATTTCCAGCTCTTCATGCATCTTGCCGGCGCGGCGTTTTGTTCCGCTCTCATAGGCGGCTTTGACGAACGCGCTGAACAGCGGATGCGGCTCCAGCGGCTTGGATTTGAATTCAGGATGGAACTGGCATCCGAGAAAGTAGGGATGATCGGGGAGTTCCACGATCTCGACGTAGGTGCCGTCGGGCGTGGCGCCGGTGATCTGCAGTCCGGCGCCCGTGAGCACCGCCTCGTATTCACGATTGAACTCGTAGCGATGACGGTGGCGTTCGCTGATCTCGGTCATTCCATAGGCGCGGGCGGCGATGCTGTTGGGCTCGAGCTTGCAGGTCCAGGCGCCCAGACGCATGGTGCCGCCCAGTTCATCGATGCCGCGCAGCTCTCGCAGCTTGTAGATGATGCGATGGGGCGTGCTGGGGTCGAACTCGCTGGAGTCCGCCTCTTCCAGCCCGCACACATTGCGTGCGTACTCGATGCAGGCGGTCTGCATGCCCAGGCAGATGCCAAAGTAAGGAACTCCTTGCTCCCGCGCGTAACGGATAGCGTTCAGCATGCCTTCAATCCCGCGCTTGCCAAAGCCGCCGGGCACCAGGATCCCGTCAAAGCCTTCCAGTTGCGATTCAAAGGCCCGGCTGGCCTTGTCTTTGCTTTCCAGTCCCTCGGCTTCCACCCAGGTGACGTTCAGTTTCAAGTTGTGGCCGACGGCCCCATGCACCAGCGCTTCTTTCAATGATTTGTAGGAATCTTCGTATTCCACATATTTGCCCACGATGCCGATGTGGACTTCATCCTGGGGGTCATAGATGCGGCGCACCAGGTCTTCCCACTTTGCGAGGTTGGGATCAGGGGCGGCGATATGCAAGTGCTTGAGCACCAGGGCATCGACGTTTTCACGGGCGAAGCCCAACGGCACTTCGTAGATCGAGGCCACGTCTTTGGCGGTGATGACCGCGTCGTTCTCCACGTTGCAGAACAGGGCGATCTTGCCTTTGAGGTCCTTGGCCAGGAATCGGTCGGTGCGACAGAGCAGCATGTCGGGCTGAATTCCGATGCTCAACAGCTCCTTGACGGAATGCTGGGTGGGCTTGGTCTTCAACTCGCCGGCGGCCGCGATCCAGGGGACCAAGGTCACATGTACGAACATGGTGTTATCGCGTCCCAGTTCCTGGCGCATCTGGCGGATAGCTTCCAGGAAGGGCAAGGACTCGATGTCGCCGACCGTGCCGCCGATTTCCACGATGGCGACATCCACGTTTTGCGCCACCTTCTTCATGGCATCTTTGATTTCGTTGGTGACATGGGGAATGACCTGCACGGTCTTGCCCAGATAGTCGCCCCGCCGCTCTTTGGTGATGATCTGTTCGTAGATTCGTCCGGTGGTCCAGTTGTTGTCGCGGCTCAGCTTGGCATGTGTAAAGCGCTCGTAGTGGCCGAGGTCGAGATCGGTTTCCGCGCCATCGTCGGTCACGAAGACTTCCCCATGCTGAAAAGGCGACATGGTGCCGGGATCGACGTTGAGATACGGATCGAACTTCATCAGGTTGACCTTCAACCCGCGGCCCTCAAGCAGGCATCCGATGGAAGCCGCTGCCAGGCCCTTGCCCAGGGAAGACACAACACCGCCGGTTACGAAAACATATTTTGCAGACATGAATTCCTCACCTCTGAATGTTGAATGGGTTTTGGGGAGTCGGCTCCCCGGTTCACATGAGACTTGCAGGCAGGGCCATGGACACTGTTGGGATGCACGACCAATTATGCCAGAAATCTTCGGTCAAGGAAACGCAAAAACAAAGTGACGTGACCCCAACCAAACCCTTCACCGCAGAGGACGCAAAAGGGCGCAGAGGCCGCAGAAAAACCAAAAAACTTCCGGTAGTGGTTTGTGGGGCCTTGATTTTCTGCGCGGCGAAGAGCGTTTAATGCCGGCGCACGATGCGTTAGTGCGTTAGGGTTTGGAAACCTCAGGGGCTGCGGATTTTTCCACCGCGACCGCCATTTCGACGGCGGCATGGTTGATGAGGTCTTTGAGCTCTTTGCTGGGCTTGAAGTATGGGATTTTCTTGGCTGGCACTTCCACACGAGCGCCGGTCTTCGGATTGCGCCCGACGCGCGGCTTGCGTTGGCGGGTCCGGAAGCTGCCAAAACCTCGTATCTCGATCTTGTCGCCAGCGCGTAGCGATCGCACTACGCTGTCAAAAATCGTTTCGACGATAATCTCGCTGTCTTTGCGCGTAAGTTCCGCTAAACGCGAGACTTCTTCAATGAGATCGGCTTTGGTCATGGCAGCCCTTATTCCACCTGAAACGACCCTTCGGCGTCAAGAAATCCTTACTTCCAGAGAAAATAAAATTCCCGGTCACGCCACACTCAATTGGCCCGTGTCCGGCAACTACTGGGAGACTCTATTCTCCACGGTAACCAAGCAGTTTAGCACCCTTTCAGCCCGGCAAAAGCAAAAGCTTCACCACGGAGAGAGAGGCACGGAGGCACGGAGAAAAACAAAGACAGGTACTTGGTATCTGTGATTGATCGTGGCATTTCTGAATCTGGCAGAACGCGAGATTCCCCAAGACCAAATACAACCCATTCAATACCAAATTCCAAATGCCAAGTATTTCGTCATTGTTTTTCTCCGTGACTCCGCGCCTTCGTGGTGAGCTTTTGATTTTGGTTATACTGTTACTGCCTCATGTCGAAGATCACTACCATGCGCTCGGCCATCGCCGAGCATGTTCCGGATGGCTCCAGCGTGGCCCTTGGCCTGCAAATGGAGCAGATGATTCCGTTTGCCGCTGGGCATGAACTAGTCCGGCAGAAGCGGCGTGACCTGCGCCTGATCGGTCCCATCTCTGACATCCTGTTCGACCAGATCATCGGTTCAGGATGCGTCCGGGATGTTGTGGCTGCCTGGGTGGGCAACGTGATGATGGGCTCGGCCTATAACTTCCGCCGGGCCGCGGAGCATGAAAACCCGGGAACGCCGGGGGAACCGCTCAAGGTCTTTAACATGACGAATTTTTCCCTGGCTCTGGCCTTGCAGGCCGGGGCCATGGGTGTGCCGTTTTTGCCGGCGCGCACCGCTATGGGCAGCGACGTGCCGAAGAACAACCACTTTTTTTATCAGATCGTTTCGCCCTTCGAGCCGAAAGAGACATTGCTGGCGGTCAGGGCCTTGCAGCCGGATGTGGCGATCGTTCAGGTACAGCGCGCCGACAAAAACGGAAACGCCCACTGCTGGGGGAATTTCGGAGTGATGCTCGAAGCGGTGCGCGCCGCCAAGAAGGTCATCGTGTGCGCCGAAGAAATTGTGGCCGAAGAGGTGATTGCCAGCGATCCCAACCGCACGGTTATTCCCGGATTTCTGGTTTCCGCGGTCGTGGAGTGCCCAATGGGTGGGCACCCTTCGCCCGTGCAGGGCTACTATAAACGTGACGATGCCTTCTTCCAGCAGTACCATGAAGAGACCAGGACTCCGGAGGCTTTCGCGGCCTGGGCCGGGCGCTGGATTTCCGGCGCCGCCAACCGCGCCGCCTACGTGCAGCAGTTGGGCAATGGACGCGTACACGATCTAGGCGTTAAGACCCACGCCTACGCGGCCGCCGCAGACTTTGGGTATTGAGCGTCTCAGGGAACAGACGAACAAGATTTGAAATTTGTAAATTTGAAATTGAAATCCCCAGCCAGTGCATCTTGCAGCTTTCGAAGTTCAAGGTTTTGCTAATTGCTAACGGCTAATTGCTAATTGCTCAAATGAAAAAAGAACTCATCGAACTTCGGGTCAACGGACGCCGCTACGAACTGGCGGTGGAGCCGAATGCGCTGCTGCTCGATGTGCTGCGTGTCGATCTGCAGCTTACCGGCTCCAAGCGTGGCTGTGATGAATCCTCCTGCGGCGCCTGCTCCGTGCTCGTGGATGGCATTCCGGCATTGAGCTGTACCCGGCTGGCCGTGAGCTGTGACGCCGCCGAGCATAACGCCCCGGAAATCGTGACCGTCGAGGGCATCGCCGAACATGGCTCCCTGGCGGCCATCCAGAAGGCCTTTGGCGACTGGGGCGGCGCCCAATGCGGATACTGTACACCCGGTTTCATGGTCACGGTAAAGGCTTTGCTCGACCGGAATCCTGACCCGTCTGAGGAAGAAACTCGCGGCGCCCTCAGTGGCAATCTTTGCCGCTGCACTGGATACAATCAGATGTACCAAGCGGTCAGGGCGGCCGTCGAAGCCGAAAAGAAAGGCATGGCCGCCAGGAGTAAGTAACGCTGAGACCGAACGACAATGAGCAGCAATATCCAACGCGGCTGGGCGGTTCCCAAGTCTGACGACTTCGATCTCAGGGACTTTGCCATGGGTGTGCTGGGCATTGCCAAAGAGAACCTGGCCCGCGATGGAGAATTGGTCCCCATTGCCTTCGTCATTACCGGCGACGAGATATGTTCCTATACGATCACATTCGAAGACCACGACCAGAAGACGGCGGCCTACCGCGACCTGGTGCATGAGGCGCAGGGGGCCAACGGACTGGCCCTGGTGACTTGCAACGACGCCTATCGCAGCAGCAAGAGTGGACCGGGTGAGCTGGAAAGCTATTATCCCGGCAAACTGGCCGCCGAAGGGGCGCCGGAATGCATCATGTTGACGGTGAGCGGTCCGGCCATGCCCGTGTGGTGCGTGGAAGTGCCCTATGAAAGAAAGAATGGCGCCATCCAGTTCGGCAAGGAAACAGAATCAGCCGGAGACGATGTGGCCTTTCTCGACGGCTGGGCCCCGGTGAAGCCCAGGATTCAATGAGCATCGCCGGCCCACAAGAACATTGGCCGCGAATGAACGCGAATGGGAATTGGTCGCCGAAGTGGATCATAGATGCAACGCAGAGGAAAGACGCAGAGAAGAACTATGTCATCCCGAAGCCCGTTAGGAGCGCGCGTTTTCTTCAGCGCGCGAGTAGGGCTGAGGGACCCTGTGGTTCGCTGAGGTTGCGTGAAGCCTGAAGAAGCAATGCGGACCAGAATCGTGATGAACCCGAAGAATCGCATAATCACCCGGGACAAGAGAGTGAACGTGAAGGGCTGAATGCTAATTGCTAATCGCTAATTGCCAACTTCTATGACCACCTTCTCCATCGTCGGTAAACGTATCCCGCTGATCGATTCAGCGGGCAAGACCACCGGACAGGGCAAATACGCCGACGACCTTACGCTGCCCGGCATGTTGTACGGCAAGATACTGCATTCGCCGCTGCCCCATGCCCGCATCAAAAGCATCGATGCTTCCGGGGCCGAGGCGCTCGAAGGTGTGGTCACGGTGGTGATCGGCCCCGACGCTCCCAATACCTATGGCATTCTTCCGGTGGGGCACGACGAGACGGCGCTGGCGGTCGACAAGGTGCGTTACGTGGGCGACAACGTGGCCTGCGTGGTGGCCACCAGCGAGGCCCTGGCGGAGCGGGCGCTGGAACTGATCAAGGTTGAGTGGGAGCCTCTGCCGGCATGGTTCGATCCCGAAGACTCGATGAAAGCGGAAAAAGAGTGGATCCATCCGCAGCGGCCCAACAATATTGAGAAGGACTACCACCATGTCTTCGGCGATCCTGATCAAGGCTTTGCCGAGGCCGATCTGGTGGTCGAGCACCGTTACGTGGCCGGCGAAGTCACCCACGCCGCCATGGAGCCGCATTCCACGCTGGCCGCGTTTGAGATCGACCCGCAGACCGGCAATCCCGGACGCCTCACTGTCTGGTCTTCCACTCAGGTTCCTTATTACCTGCAACACAAGCTTTCGATTGTGCTCGACCTGCCCATGTCGCAGATTCGCGTGGTGAAGCCCCTGGTGGGCGGCGGCTTTGGCGGCAAGAGCGAAATCATTCCCTTGGAAATCATTGCCGCGGTGGCCGCTCGCAAGGCCCGTGCCCCAGTCAAGATCACCTACACTCGTGAAGAAGTCTTCTGGGCCCATCGCGGACGTCCACGCACCATCATCGACCTCAAGACCGGCGTAAAAAAAGACGGGCGCCTCACCTCCGTGGCCGCGCGCGTGGTGCAAGATGGAGGCGCTTATTGCTCCTACGGTGTCGTGACCATCCTCTACTCAGGCGCGCTCCTGGGCGCGTTGTATGACATTCCCAACATCCGCTATGACGGCTATCGTGTGCTGACCAATAAGCCCGCTTGTGGCGCCATGCGCGGACACGGCACCGTCAACGTCCGCTTTGCCTTTGAATCGCAGTTGGACGAGATGGCCAACCAGTTGGGTATCGATGCGATTGTCATCCGCCGCCGCAACCTGCTCAAGCCGCCCTGCATTACCGTCAATAACCTGCGCGTGCAGAGCTACGGCCTGCCGGAATGCATCGAGAAAGTGATGACGCGCTCTCAGTGGATTCAGCGCAAAGGCAAGCTGCCCCCCGGACGCGGCCTGGGCATGGCCTGCAGCCACTACGTGAGCGGCGCGGCCAACAGCATCATCCGCTCCGACATGCCCCATTCCACCGTCAACATCAAGATCGACCGCGATGGCGGCGTCGTGGTCTACACCGGTGCTTCCGATATCGGCCAGGGTTCCGACACCATGGTGGCCCAGATCGTGGCCGAGGTGCTGGGCATCGGCATGGCGCGCATCAAAGTCGTCGCCGCCGATACTGACCTGACGCCTATCGACATCGGATCGTATTCCAGCCGCGTGACCTTCATGAACGGCAACGCCTCGCTGCGTTCCGCCGAAGATGTGAAGAAGAAGATCGCTGCAGCGGCCGCAAAAAAGATGCACTGCGCGCTCGAAGAGATTGTGATGCGCGATGACATGGTCTGGAAGCGTAGCGCGCTCGAAGGCCACACCAACGGCGCGTCAGCCGCCGAGTCGAAGCCCGAGACGTCCTCCGGTAACGTACAGGAAGTCAGCGGCCGTGTGGAAGGCCAGGTCCTGCGCGGCTCGCTGCAGCAGAAGCGAAAAGAAGAAGGCCCCAAAGACCACATGAGCTTTGAAGAAGCCGTGGTTTCAGCTATCGACTTCAGCGGGGCGCTGACCGGCACTGGGTCCTACGCGCCCCCCAAAGATGCCCGCGGCGGCGCATTCAAGGGCAGCGGCGTTGGTCCATCGCCGGCATATTCTTATTCCGCCCAGGTGGCCGAAGTCAGCGTTGACCATGAAACCGGCCAGGTGACGGTCCACAAAGTCTGGGCCGCCCACGATTGTGGCCGCGCCCTGAACCCGGTCTCCGTGGAGGGCCAGGTAATCGGCTCCGTCTGGATGGGTCTCGGCCAGGCATTGCAGGAAGAGATGGTCTGGAAAGACGGCCTGCTGATGAATCCTGGACTGCTCGAGTATCGTTCGCCTTCCTCGGAAGAATCGCCCGAGATTGAGGTGATCATCGTAGAAAGCATTGATCCTGAAGGTCCGTTCGGCGCCAAAGAAGCCAGTGAAGGCTCGCTAGCGGCCACCATCCCGGCGATTGCCAATGCGATTTACGATGCCGTGGGCGTCCGCTTGCGCGAAGCGCCGTTTACTCCTGAACGTGTTCTTTCCGCCCTGCGCGCCAGGCGCGGAGACCCGAAGTTGCAGATGACCAACGGTGTCGATCCCACGGCGCCCCATACGCTGCGTGAACACGGCGGCTCGTTGTGGTTCAAAGGCAAAGGGCCGGCGCGCCACGCGGACGACCCGTCACGGCGTGCAGTCCAGGCCGATACCGTGGCAGGTGACGATTGAGCTTACCCGAATTTAAACTCTTGCGTCCGCGCACCATTCAGGAAGCCGTCGGGCATCTCGCCCGTCACCGGGGCGACATCCTGATTCTCGCTGGCGGCACCGACCTGCTGCCTTCCATGCGGCAGAAACTCTTTACTCCCGGCCATCTCATGGACATGCGCGGCCTCGGAGAGCTGCGCGGCGTCCACGTCACCCCCGGCATCGGCGTCGAGATCGGCGCCCTGACCACGCTTTCAGCCATTGAAGATTCCGAGTTCATCCGCCGCAGCTATCGCGTGCTGCATGAGGCGGTAGTGACCGTGGCCTCGCCCATCTTGCGTAACATGGGCACGCTGGGCGGCAATATCTGCCTCGACACCCGCTGCGTGTGGTACAACCAGTCGCTCCAGTGGCGCCGCTCCTGTGGATTCTGCATCAAGAAAGATGGCGACCTCTGCCACGTGGCCCCCGGCGGCGCCCGCTGCTGGGCCGCGTTCTCCGGCGACACGCCCCCGGCGCTGCTCTGCCTCGATGCCCAGGTGGAAATCGCCGGCCCCATCGGTGTGCGCCGCGTCCCCCTCAGCGACTTCTACACCAATGTCGGCGAGGCCCATTTGCGGCTCGATCCCAACGAGATGCTGACGCGCGTCTTTCTGCCCGAGACCTCCGCCGGATGGAAAGGCAGTTATCTCAAGCTGCGGGTGCGCGGTTCAATTGATTATCCGCTGACCGGTGTGGCGGTCGCCCTGAAGCAAAAGGGCAGCGGGCCCAGCGAGACCGGCAGGGTCGCCATTACCGCCGTCAATCCATCGCCCATGCTGGTCAAGGCTGCCGAACACGCCCTCACCGGAAAACAGGTCGACGAGCACGTGGCCTCCGTAGTAGCCGAACTGGCCGCCAAGACCGCCAAGCCCCTGACCACCTCAGCCCTCACCCCGGAATACCGCCGGGAAATGGTGAGAGTGTTTGCCAAGCGGGCCGTGCTGGCGGCAGCGAAGAGCTAATTCGCCACAAATAGACACGAATGAACACGAATTAGAAAAATTTGGTAATTGGGTAATCTGGTAAGTGAGTAATTGGCAGCAGCATAATTGGTTAATTGTAGCGGTATGTTATTGTTCGTCTGGCTTTCATTGAAGAATTGAGAAATTACTCAATTACCAGATTACCCAATTACCAACTTGTCTTGATTCGCGTTCATTCGCGTTAATTCGCGGCTAAAGCCAGGAGCGCCCTTGAAAATCACCGACTGTCACATCCACATCCAACCCGTTGAGATGTTCAAGGCCGGGCCGCTTGAGGTAATGAAAAAGGCCCGCGGACGTTACGACGACATCGTCGAATATTGCCGTTCGCCCAAAGCGCTGCTCAAGTATCTTGATTCCATCGGAATCGACCGGGCCGTGCTCATCAATTACGTCGCGCCCGAGACCATGGGCTTTACCCACGAGGTCAACCAGTGGGTGGCGGACTACTGCAAGGCCGACCCTCAGCGGCTGATCTCCTGTGGCAGCGTACATCCACGGCACACCATGAACGTTCAGCAGGATATGGATGAGATCGTCCGCCTGGGTATCCGCCTGATCAAGATCCATCCTCCCCACCAGCTCCTCTATGCCAACGATTATTTGAACGGCGTGAAAGAGCTGGAAATCATCTACCGCGCCGCCGAAGCCAATGGCATCCCGGTAATGATTCATACCGGGACCTCGATCTTTCCGCAGGCCCGAAACAAATACGGTGACCCTATCTACCTGGATGACGTGGCCGTCGATTTCCCCAAGCTGAAAATCCTGATGGCCCATGGTGGCCGTCCCATCTGGATGCAGACCGCTTTCTTCCTTCTGCGCCGCCATCGCAACGTGCATCTCGATATCAGCGGCATTCCGCCGAAAATACTGCTGCAATACTTCCCGCGCCTCGAAGAGATCGCCGGAAAGACACTCTTCGGCACCGACTGGCCCAGCCCCGGCATTCCCGACATCAAGCAAAACCTCGACCAGTTTTGCGGATTGCATCTCCCGGAACCCGTCAAAGAGCAGATCTTAAGCAAAACAGCCCTGGCAATTTGGCCCGAATAGCGGGCTGCGGCGTACCGTTCGGTGGTGGTTTCGGTTTCCGCAGCGGAACAATCATGTTTCCTCGGGGCCGGGTATCGCTTTGGCTCGAGACCGGTCAGCACCGTTCCCGCCGATCACTTGATGCAGGCTGTGCGCGACAACAGCGGTAAAGAGGCTGGAAACAGTCATGGTCAGCAAAGCCCCAATTTTTGGATCTAGACCTCCGGGAACCGGCCAGTTTCAGCGTTCTCTATAGATAGCGCCCCTTTGCTGCTCCCGCTTCCAGAGGACATCTCCGTGCGGGTCAAGCGCCAATTGGGGGAGCGCGCAAATAACGACTGCTGGGAGAAAAAATGGGTGTTAATTTAGTTACGATTGTCCGGAATTTCTATATTCGCCACGAGACCTTTAGTGCGCATGACCATGACGTCCAGGATGGCTGCGTCACACCTGGAGCCCACCGTGTCCTGCGTTTTGACTTCCTGTCACACAACGCCGGTGACGCCGATCTGGTAGTAGGCTCCCCCGCCGCGCGCCCCGATCTTTTCATTTGGTCGGCCGCCCATGGTCACTATCATCTGAAGGACTTCAACGAATTCAGGATGTACAACGCCGCCGGCCAAGAAGTCGAGATTGGCCACAAACAGGCATTCTGCCTGATCGACATTGAACGTATCCATCCTCTGGCCGCGGCCAATGCCAAGTTCCATGACTGTAACGCGAATCAAGGCATCTCCGCGGGTTGGGCCGACCTGTACAGTTCGGGCTTGCCCTGCCAATACATCGTCGTCGACAACCTCCCGGATGGAGACTATACCCTGAAGGCAACTACCAATTCAAAACATGTGGTTGCAGAAGACTGCTACGGCGACAACACCATGTGGACCGGGCTTCGCATCCACGGCGACAACGTGACGGAAATCGATCCGCCTTTCATTCCGGAAGACCGGTTGAGTCTGCATCCGGGCAACGTGGCTGCGGTCCAGGTATCCAGCCGTTGGAAGGTGGTAGACGGTAACCACTGGATTCTCGATTTCGACCAGAAGCGGACCGCCGCGGAACGGGCGGCAGCGATTATCAAGCACTATAAACTGTCGTTCGTCTGTTTTGTTGGACGTCCCTCGTGCCCCGGTGAGGAACCGATGATGTATTGGTTGAATGCCCAGGGCAAGGCGCCCTCCGGACCGATGCCGGGAGAGGATGCCATTGGGTTCCACCCAGGCACCGTCACCGTAAGAAAGATCGGACAACGGTGGAAGGTGGCGGACGGCAACAACTGGCTGCTCGACTTTGGCCCCGGCGAGGGCAACGCGAAAGCCGCCCTGCACTTTATCAAGAAATACGGATTCAAGTTCATCTGTTTTGCCGGCCGGCCACATCCAGGGATGACCTACTTCCGCCAATGATCTGCCGCCGTCCGCGCGGTGAGTGAAACCATTCATAGCGATATCAATCAAAAAGGACAACCCGGCCTTATGTGAACTCTGGCCGGGTTTCCCTTTTCGAGTGAAAGACGAACTGAGGGCCTGAGACCATGGTTGCAGGCGGCTCACTCATAATGGACTCATAGGGCGAATATCTTGTGTGGAAGCTGAATTCTAAGAAATCCTTTAAATTCACAATTGTAAAAATCTAAAATAATTAAAATTCATTTATATTTTACAGAGCCTTGATTACGATATCGACATACAGATTTCCACTGTTTATGGATCGATTGCATCTATACAACTCATTCAATTTAAATCACTAACATGTTTTATATGATTTATTGAAGATTGATTTAGGTTGGGTTTGAAATCAAATAATCAGTGTTCGTTTTATAGGAAATTTTAATCTCTTTATGTTTGTGAATAATCAATTGTGATACTCTCCGCCAAGTAATTAGCAGGGGAGTCATTCCGCTCAACAATTCTGCTTACTCGCTCCCTACAAATCTTTACGAAGAACAAATTAGCTAGGAGGAAGCAAATCCATGAAGCGATCAACTGCGAAGTTGGTGAAGGGTATATTTATCTGCGCCACGGTTATGGCCGTGATGTCGGCGGCCGCTCTCTACGCTCAGACTACGTCTGGCACAGTTTCTACGACTACGGTCGATACCACCGGCTCGACTTCGACCCAGTCGACATTCACCACATTTACGACAACCGATAGCACCACGGTCACCGCGTCCGACACCTCTGTGGATACCACCGTACCCTCGGGCGTTTCGACGGCAAGCAGTGTGTTCGATCCGGGCCCCAGGCCGGGAGCGCCGACCAGCGGCGCGGGCAATCCCATCGCCAACTTGCCGGTTGAGCAGTTCACATTCTGGGTTGACGGCCTCATCCGGTTCTCGACACCCGCGACTCCGAACGGCAAGCCCGACACCGCCGGCAACCCAACACTTTTAGGTCTTGGACCCTCCTTCAACGGGGAGAGTTGCTTCCAATGCCACTCCCAACCCAGCATCGGCGGCACCAGCCCGCAGGTGAACCCGCAATTCGCCGCGGCCAAGGACCACGGCGCCACCAACACCGTTCCCATATTCCTGAGCACCAACGGACCGGTCCGTGAAGCCCGCTTCATCCAGAAGCCCGATGGCTCTCTCGATGGCGGAGTCCATGAGTTGTTTACCATTCAAGGCCGCGATGATGCGCCCTTAGGCTGCCAGATTGCCCAGCCCGACTTTCAAACTCAGGTTAACAATAACAACATTGCCCTGCGTATTCCGATTGCCACCTTTGGCGAGGGATTCGTGGAAAACACTCCCGATCTGACTTTCGAGGTCAATCTTACGAACCTGGGCGGCTCCAAGGTGAAGCGCGGCATCCGCGGACGTTTCAATACCAACGGCAACGACGGCACCATCACCAAATTCGGCTGGAAGGCGCAGAACAAGTCGATGCTGCTTTTCGCCGGCGAGGCCGCCAACGTTGAACTAGGCATGACCAATGAGATCTTCACCAATGAAAAAACCACGGGAACGGGCTGCACCACCAACTTCTTCCCCGAAGACAATACTCACGTCATCGTCCCGGTCCCGCCTTCCAATAGCTCCAGTCCGGCGGGTGATGATGCCAGCCAGATCTCTTCCAACATCGAAAACTTCACGATCTTCATGCGGCTCAACGCCCCCGCCAATCAGTGCGATTTCCAGAGCCCCCAGGACAGCAGCGGTAACGCTCTCTGCAATCCTCTGGGCAAGTCGGCGTTGAACGGCAAAGCAATTTTCGGCACCCTCATTCCACAGGTCGTGAACGGCGTGTTGCAGAAGCCCAAGATCGGCGTCGGCTGCGTCCTGTGTCATGCAGATACCTTTACCACCAGCGCCAGCAACATTCCGCAGTTGAGCCACACGAGCTTCGCTCCCTTCTCGGATTATGCCTTGCACCACATGGGCTCTAACCTCGCCGATGGCGTGAACCAGGGAGTTTCCGGGCCGGACGAGTTCCGTACGGCGCCGCTCTGGGGCATTGGCCAGCGGATCTTCTTCCTGCACGACGGGCGCGAAGACAACATCGTGAAGGCCATTCTCGATCATGAGTCACCCGGCAACGTGTGTACCACGGTGAACAGTCTTTCCGAAACCGTCACGATCAACGGACTGACAAAATCCATCTCCTCCAAGAACACACAGACCTGCGGTTCGGAAGCCAATGCCGTGATTGAAAACTTCCGGGCGCTCACCATTTCGCAGAAGCAGGACCTGATTGACTTCCTTCGCTCGCTGTAGGAATTCCGCAGGCAAGCGCAGCATGCATCGTCCGGGCCGGTCATCAGTACCGGCCCGGATTTTTTATTCAGCCATCTGCTTGGATTCCTTATCATTCGCGTTTATTCGCGGATAATTGCCTTTTGCTTTTGGTTGCGGCCACGTCGCGCCTTATTGCCCCCGGGAATCTTCCTTGCCTGCAAGTAAATTTTCTTCCCCAAATCCGCGTTTATCCGCACCGATCCGCGGTAGTTTTCTTCCTTTCCATCAGTCTTAATCAGTGCTTCTATCAGTGTTCATCAGTGGTATGGTTCTTGTCTGCGGCTCCATCACCCCTGACCCTGTAGAATGAATCCGCGCAATTCCTGGAGGGAGATACATGATGACGATGAAGAAGTTCGTGGCTATGTTCATTCTGGCGCTTGCCATTCAGGCCGGGGCCCAGAATGTGATTGCAATCAAGGCCGGCGGGGTTGTCGATCCCGCTAAGGGAACTGTGGCCAGAAATCAGATAATCCTGGTCGAGAACGGCAAGATCAAAGCCATCGGGGCGAGTGTCGCAGTCCCTGCCGGGGCCGTCACCATCGACCTTTCCAGCGAATGGGTTGCGCCCGGCTTGATGGATTCCCACGTACATCTGACCTTGACGGAAATCACCGGAGGCTCAGCGCCCTTTGAGTCGTTTTACCTGAAAGAGAGCTCGACCTTCCGCGGACTGCGTGGATTAAGAAATGCCCAGGACCTTCTGCGCGCCGGCTTTACCACGGTCCGCGAGCTGGGCAACGACGCGAATTACGCTACCGAAGACATTCGTCGCGCCATCCAGGCCGGTATGTTCGATGGGCCCACGATTCTCAGTGCCGGCAAGATCATCGCCCCCTTTGGCGGACAGTCCACGTCCATCCCAGCCGAACAAGGCCCGTTCTGGCGCTACGAATACATCGATGCCGATACGCCCGAGGAGATCCGCAAAGCTGTCCGCCAAAACATTTACTACGGCGTCGATGTCATCAAGCTGGTGGCCGACAACAGCCCTTTTCACTATTCGCTGGAAGAGATCAAGGCCGCGGTCGATGAGGCCCACCATGCCAACCGCACCGTGGCCGTCCACGTCTACGGTGGAGAACCCGCGCAAAACGTCATCGACGGCGGCGTCGATTCCGTAGAGCACGGCTTCTTCCTCACCGACGAGCAGTTGCAGAAGATGAAACAAAAAGGCATCTTCCTGGTAGGCACCGACATTCCCAAGGCCCAACTCGAGGTCGTCGGCACCTCTGGCGGCATCTTCCCGCCACCCGAGGTGCTCGGCCCCAAGATCATCGATCGCCTGCGCCGCGCTTACCATATCGGCGTAAAGCTGGCGTTCGGCACCGACACCGTCATCGAAGTGCCCAACAAGACCCGTGCGGAGTTGATGCTCGACTATCTGGCGGTGTGGCGCGAAGCCGGAATTCCGCCCTCCGAGATTCTAAAGAGCATGACCAGCAATCCAGCCGAACTCATGCATATCAACCAGGAGCGGGGCTCGCTGGCGCCCGGCCTGGCAGCCGACATCGTCGCCATGCCTTCAAACCCCATGGAAAACATCGAGTCGCTGCGCAAGATAAATTTCGTAATGAAAGATGGAAAAGTTATCAGACGGCCGTAAGGAATCTGGCCCGCGTGAGCACCTTGCGAGAAAGTTTACGGATTCACCGGGACGGTCAGACAAACCGTCAAAGAGCACGGCTTCAGCCGTGCGTCAACCTCGCATCAAGAAACGGCTTCAGCCGCAGTTGAATGCAAGGCATGGCGAGACCACGAGAGGAATTTTGCAAACACCCTTTCCCTCCTGTCATTCCGAACGGCCGCGCACGCGCGTTCTTAGCGCGGGCGTGGCCGGAGGAACCGGCTCCGCCACGCTCAAGGGAAATCGAAACCGCCGGAGAATGACCGATGCAAGGGCCTTCATGCCAAGTCCTGCGACTCCGGCCAAAATCTGATAGATGATCGGAAAAGAGGCATCCATCCGGCCCTTCATCAGTGTGTATCAGTGCATTTATCAGTGTTCATCAGTGGTAAGTCTTTCGGTTACATCTGGTCGCGCAACCCCCGCGACCCGCGCCATTCTGCGCACCACCGGAGACAGCAGCCGATAGATCAAGTAAATCGCCGGCGGAGCAAGGATGAGCCATACAGCCATAGCGTGGAGGGTGACCACCCACAACACCTTGATGGAGTGCCACATGTCGCTACGGACCATATTCAATATCTGCGAAAGAGACAAAGGCAGCTTTTCCGCCCGGAACAAAAACTCACCGGCGCGCACAAAAGGAATGAGCAACGCCAGTTGCAGCGGATAAGCAAAATAATTGACCAGTTGCACCGCCGGCAGGTTCAACCCAAAACGAATGGCAGCCACAGTGCAGAGCAGTGTCGTCCAGCCGATTCCTGGGAAGACACCCAAGACCAGCCCGAATGCAATACTGAGCGCGATTTTTTCCGGGGATGTGCCCTGCCGCAACAGGTCCATCACCGGCCGGATGAATCGGCGGTAAAAGAAGGCTTCTCTCACGCGGCCTCAGTATAGCCTCATCAACCTAAGAATGGCGCTGGGGATGCGCATTTGCCGGCGCAGGACAGGCATGAAAGCATCTTTAACTGTCGGCTTTAACTGCATTGCGTCGTGACTCGCTGGCCGATCATTCGCGCGATGCACACTTCAGGTTGTGACCCGCGTTCATCAGCGGAAATCAGCGGCCAAATCTTGGGTTGCGGTCACGTCGCTCTGGGCGATGATGTTCGACACCAAAAAAGATTGGCAATCGGGCAATTGGTAATCGGGTAATTGAAAAGCTGATTTGCAGCACGTGCCGGCAAATTCAAGATGTTCAGGTTTTCAATTACCCGATTACCAATTGCCCGATTGCCAATCTTTCGATCTTGCCTGCGTGGCGAATTCAGGTTCTTACTGAAAGTCGTGAAAATCGAATCCCTGGGGCTGGCCCTCTTCGTCATAGTTGACCACCAATTCGGCGGGGCGTTCCACCGGGGGTGTATCCGGCTGAAGTTTGCGCTGGGCCCTCTTTTGCGCTTTTTCCTGCTGTTTTTCCTGGCGGGCGCGTTCGCGCTGGCGTTTGTTAAAAGTCGGACGGGAGTTTCCGGCCATAGCGTCTCCTTGGCAGTAAATGATTGCGGCACATCTAAATTTGCTGCGCTCGCGGTCTTTCTTTCTAACTTTCTTCCTGCGGCCTGGCGGCCTCCGCTTCCACCGTGGGCGTGGAATTTGTGTGCCCCACGTGGGAAAATATCTGGTTCAACGTCTGCGACATCGGGGCCGAACTGCGATGCATGCGCGGCACTGAAATAGACGTCAAGCGACAGAGAAGGAACCGGTTGACGATCTTGCGTTGAGCGTTAAAAACCAGTTCTGAGCGCACGCTGCACCTAAAGATTTATCTCTAAGTGGCTGAGTCAAACCCCAGCGTTTCGGCTTAGATCCGGAACCCTGAAGGAGTGGGCTGAATTGCACGCTCCTTATTCAAGTTACGCCACTGACGCCTAAAAAGCAAATTGCTTGCGGTTTGATGGTGCTGTGATACACTGAAGACGCGTTAGAAATGCAAATGTTGATCTTCTGCAAGAGCTATACCGCGCCTGCCGAACCTCGATATTCATTCCTGCGACAAATCAACACAAGGACACAAGAAAAATGGAACAAGGAACAGTTAAGTGGTTCAACGCCGCCAAAGGTTTTGGCTTTATCTCACGCCAGGGCGGAGAAGACGTTTTCGTACACTTCTCGGCCATTCAGTCTGATGGATACCGCAGTCTGCAAGAGGGCCAGGCCGTTGAATTCACTGTCACCAAAGGCAAAAAGGGCTGGCAGGCGGAAAACGTAAGACCCCTGTAAGATCAACATCTGTTCTACGAAAAAGGCGGCGGAATGCCGCCTTTTTCTTCTGCGCGACCCGCGCTGAGCAACTCTGGTCCGCAAAATATACACCCATCTTTAGATCTTCTCTGTCTGCGACAACCCAACTCGTATTCGTGTTGATTCGCGTTAATTCGCGGCTAATTGCTTTTTGGTTGTGGCAAAGCCACGCTGTGATCGTTGCGGCCTTGTCGTACTTTGCAGTGGCTATTCCATCCAATCAAAAGACCGGGCCACGGCTTTCTTCCAGTCCCGGCACATGAGCTCGCGCCGGCTGCTTTCCATCGACGGTTCCCATCTCTTGCCTGCCTCCCAATGGGTGCGCAGCTCATCGATATTCTGGAAGTATCCCACGGCGAGACCGGCAGCATAGGCGGCGCCCAGGGCGGTAGTCTCCCGGACCGCCGGGCGCACCACCGGACGGTCGAGAATGTCGGCCTGGAATTGCATGAGCAGATTGTTTTCGATCATGCCTCCATCCACGCGCAGCATCTGCAGACGAATTCCAGCATCGCTTTCCATGGCCTCGACCACGTCACGTGTCTGGAAGGCGGTAGCTTCGAGCACCGCCCGCGCCATATGTCCTTTGTTGGCGTACTGGGTCAGTCCGGCGATGACGCCGCGCGCGCTGGTCTTCCAATAGGGCGCGAACAGACCCGAAAATGCCGGGACAAAGTACACTCCACCGTTGTCTTCCACCGTGCGGGCCAGCGCTTCGACTTCCTTGCTCTTGCCGATCAGTCCCAGGTTATCGCGCAGCCATTGCACCAGGGCCCCAGTCACGGCCACACTTCCTTCGAGGGCATAATGCGCGGGCTGGCGGCCCAGTTGATAGGCCACCGTAGTCAGCAGCCCGTGACGGGAATGCGCCGGACGAGTGCCGGTATTCAGCAGCAGGAAGCATCCGGTGCCGTAGGTGTTCTTGGCTTCACCCTGCTCAAAACAGCACTGCCCGACCAAAGCCGCCTGTTGGTCTCCGAGAATGCCGGCGATTTTCGTTCCGCCAAGGGGCTTCTGCCCGGGGGCGACCCGGCCATAGATTTCACTGCTGGAGCAGATTTGGGGTAGCATCCGGCGGGGGACTTTGAATGCCTGCAACAGGTCGTTGTCCCAATCAAGGGTCTTAAGGTTCAGGAACTGTGTGCGGCTGGCGTTGGTCACGTCGGTCAGGTGGAGGCCGCCGCTGGTCCCGCCGGTCAGCTTCCACACCAGATAGCTGTCGATGTTTCCAAAGATTACCTCGCCCGTCTCGGCCAAGTTCCGGGCGCCCGCAATGTTGTCGAGGATCCAGCAAAGTTTCAGGGAACTGAAGTAGGTAGAGAGCGGCAGGCCGGTGCGGGCGCTGAAGAACTCGTTGCCCGGATGCCGCGCAAGTTCTGCGGCCATTTCGGCGACCCGTGTATCCTGCCAGACGATGGCGTTGGCCACTGGTTTGCCGGTCCTGCGGTTCCAAACCACCGTGGTCTCGCGCTGATTGGTGATGCCGATGGCCGCCCG
>DATMNZ010000103.1:0-2339 GCA_035568495.1 Saccharimonadales bacterium (SeqCode)
CAAAGAACCAGAAGGTTCGTTTGACCAAATGTGGCCCAATGATTCCCTCTAGAAAGCTGTAGAGACCGCCTACTAGCCTGGATTCCCATGCTAAGCGCCTGACCTAACAAAAAGGATCTGGTCATCCGAAAACCAGGTGAAGTCGCTTGCCGTCTAGCCATGGAATCGGTAGGTTCGTCTTGTCGAAGCCGGCTGCCAGTAGCAACGGGTTGTGGGCACGTTTCTGAAAGCGGACTTCGATTTCTTTATCGGTGATCGTCACTTGGGCTGTGGCGTCCACTAAATCGCGAAACAGGTGCCGGCTCTTGGCGGTTTCATAGCCGTTCCCGATACGGTGCCCAAGCAGGCGATAGAGGCTGCTGGCCATCAGAGTGAGTTGCAGGTCGCAGTCCACCTTCATGGCCACGGCCGAAGAGAGCGCGTCCATATGGAAGAAGTCGATGCCGTCGGCGATGCTGTTCTCGATGACCATCCGCTGGGCGTAACGGCGGAGCAGGTCACGAGCCGAGCGCGTCAATTGGTTGGTCAATAGCAGGGTAGGCTCCTCATGACCAAGGTCGGTGATGGTCAGTTGCCGGATCGGACCTGCGTAGTCATCAAGGGTAATTCTTCGGTCCAGGATGCGTGGGGTGCGGTAGGTGCGGGAGACTCCTTCGATCTCAATCTGCCGCCAGGCCGAAATTGGCTCAGCGGCGATCTCGGCCATCATTTTGGGGCTGCGGCGCCGGAGAGTCATGAAGCGCACCCCCATCTCGTTCAGGCGCCCCAGGTTGGCGTAGGTGGTGAGTTTGCTATCGAAGATGAGTTCTTCCGGCAGTCGGCCGGTACGCTGCTTCCAGAAATCGACAAACGCCAGGATCTCGTCGTTCTGCTTCTGCTTCCGGACTCCGGCGTTGGCGTAGCAGAACACCCGCGTGTCGGCGTCCTGGGCCACGAAAACCAATACCCCTTTCTGGCGTCGGCTGCGTTTGGAGACGTAATGCTTCTCCATCAAAGCATCCTGGCCGTGGAAGGGCACCGTGTGGAAGTCCAGGTCGAAGCTGTCGCCGCGGGCCAGTCCTATTTTGCTCATCGCGTCGAACCACAGCCGCATCAACTTTCGATGGGCCTCGGGCGCCACGCGACAACTGTATTCGGTCAGGAAGCTTCGCTTGGGCACGACGTTGAGCCCGGCGAACAGCGCCAGTCCCTCATCGAAAACATAGCTCATGACGTGGCTGTGGCGCGCGCTGCCGAACAACTTCAGTCCCAGCAGACTGCGCATGGCGTGCGCTGCCGGAACCATTTTGCTGCCGGGGAAACCGGCTTGTGGGAGCATGCGCTCCAGGTGGGCCGGCACCAGCGCAGGCAAGAACAGGAACAAGCCACCGAAGCGGGTACGGAACTTGCGCGGGCTCAGATCCAGTGCGGAGACATTGGCCACGGCCGCGGCATCGGGGCGGGTGGCAGGAGGCCGTTCCTCATCCTGGCGCCGGGGCAGCCGAGCAAAACCCTCTTCCTTGAGGATCAGCGAGACCGCCACCGGACTCAACGGTTCCACTTCCCGATTGAGGGTCTGGCTGATCTCGTAGATTGACAGATTCTGCTTGCGCAAGGCGATGACCTTTTCGCGGAGGCGCTCGGTCTTGGGGGCAGTTTTTGGGCCCTTGGCCGGCGGGAGGAAAAACTGCCGTTGAGGGTTTTGGCGGAACTGATGGACCAGGACGCGAAAACTTCCCGCGGTGTAACCGCCGCGGCGGGCGGCTTCGGCGGAAGAGATTCCCTCGACGAAATAGGCGCGCAGGGCTTCGTATTGGCGGTGAGTGGAGTTCTGAGGCTGGAGGAAGGTGCGGGTGAGGTCTGTTAACGATTCTGCTGAATCATTAAACATATGTCCACTATGTCATATTAAAACGGTCGTAGGCAATAGGAAAGAGAACATTTCGCTACCAATATGTTTTTTGGCATGTCGGAGGGTTGTGTTCATCTCCCCCACTCGGCCATTCTGGTAGAGATAAGAATGTGGAAGTCAGTTTATAGTATTCCCAAATCCATAACGCTTCACGGACTCACCTGCCTGAAATCGGGCATGTCCGCGGGGAACCGGGATCCGCTGGTTAGCTCGCTATCTATCCATGGGAATCCAGGCTAGTGGTGGATCGCAACCAGGTGCTCGTGTACCCGGAGACGTACCCGGAGTTGCGAGCATCGCCGCAGGCGCAGCAAACCAGGTCGCAACCGAAAGTCTTCGAGTTGCCTCCACAAGCGCCGCAGCGCGACGCGCGCACTCCCCACACCACCAATTTCTTTGCCTGCGTGCGTTCGCGGAAGCAGCCCAACGCCCCCGCCGAACTCGGATA
>DATMNZ010000104.1:0-3339 GCA_035568495.1 Saccharimonadales bacterium (SeqCode)
ACCTTCAGCGCCACCGGCGCAGACGGAACCGCCCCTTCGGCTGGGATGACGATCGCTGCCGATGGCACCATGTATAGCACTACTCCGGATGGAGGCGCCTTCGAAGCGGGCACAGTTTTCAGTTTGAAGAAGACGTCCAAAGGCTGGGAGCAGACGGTGATTCAAAATCTCAACGGCTCGTCCAACGGCGGCTTTCCATACGAAGGCCTGATGATGGACACCGCTGGAAACTTGTACGGTGCAGCACCGACCGGTGGCACCAGCGGACAGGGCGTAATCTACCGCCTGAGCCTCACCAAGAAAGGCTGGGTGGACACCGTGCTGCACAGCTTCACCGGCCAGAACGGCGACGGAGCCGGGTTGTACTGGATTGATCTCATCAGCGACAAGTCCGGCAACATTTACGGTGCTACGTCGTTTGGCGGCACAAACGGCACCGGCACGGTTTGGGAACTGGTTTACTCAGAAACCAAGAAGACCTATTCAGAAAGCATTCTGTACGAGTTCGGCGCCAGTGGAAGTGGAGACGGCAACAACCCGTACGGCGGCCTTGCCATGGACAGTAAAGGGAATCTATATGGCACAACGTTGTACGGAGGCCCCAGCAATATAGGCACATTCTATAAGCTAACCAAGCAGGGGAAGACCTGGAAGGAAACGATTCTGCACAGCTTCGTGGCAGCGAATGACGGAAATGAACCTACCGGCAATCCCTATATCGACGCAACCGGAAGGTTATATGGAATGACGCAGACGGGGGGAAAATCCAACTTAGGGATCGTCTACCGCATTACGCCCTAGCGAGACGGATCTTTCTTAAACTACCGATGAACCGCCTTTGACTTTCCGGGTGCCCCATTTCTCGCGCACTTTGCGAGAAGTGGGCAACGGCAGCGCAGGGGGTGGCCCAGCCTTTCGCGTTCTTTGCGAAGCCTGGGCCATTTCAGCCGTCAGAGAACAAAAATCCCCGCCCTGTCTCTCCAAAAACCGGAGAGACAAGGGCAGGTCACCCTCGTGAGTAAGATCAGAAAGAGCCGGGCCAGCGCCCTCCGTCCAAACCCATGCTAAAATCCCACTCGCTTCCAGAAAGGAGCTGCTATGCCGGCACGAAGCCTCATGATCGAGAATTGCCTGGGCCGCACAATGAGTGTAACCGAGATGCTACGACGGCTATCTCTAAGCCTGAGCAGGTCGGCTGACACCGTAAGAATCTAGGACATCGCGCAGGGTCACGATGCCTTCCAGTTGGTGAACGTTCGCACGGCTCACTACGGGCAGGATTTCAATCTGGTTTGCTCCCATACGATCGAGTGCCAGATCAAGTCCTTGATCGGAGTGGGCGTGCGGAAATGCAAACCCATCCAAGAGGTCAGCCAGCTTCTTGTCGGCACTTTCCACTAGCTCCCGCTCCAGTTTTGAAAGGTTGATGACGCCAACCACTCCACGTCGATCAATAACCAGCCAGCTTCGGAATTCGCTGGAGCGGGCTCGTTCCAAGGCCTCGCGAACCGTGATCTCCGCGGGTAGATACTCGGTTGCGGGGCGCACAATCCGGATTATCTGTCGCGGGGTACGCCGCTGCCGTGACTCTGCCGAAGGCAAATGGATGCCATCTTGTATTGCGAGGGCTTCATAGATTGGTTGCTTCTGGAGCCGAGAAGCAATGAAAAGGCTGACCAGGTTCGCAATCATCAATGGAACAATGACTGCGTAGTCCTGGGTCATTTCAAAAATCATGACCACAGACGTCATGGGGGCCCGCACGATGCCAGCGAAGGCCGCGCCCATCCCGACGAGCGCATAGGCTCCTGGCGTTGCCGTATAGGTAGGAAATAGATTATGCGCCAAAGTCCCGACACAGCCTCCCAACATCGCGCCGATGAACAATGCAGGGCCGAAGATGCCACCCGCGTTGCCGGAAGCGTAGCTGGTTGTTACGGTTAACAATTTTAGAACTATCAACAGGGCCATCAGTTTCACAGCCATGTTTCCATTTAAGGCGTAGCCGACATATCCATAGCCCACGCCTAGAACCTGGGGCACAAACCATCCCAAGCAACCCACTAGTAAGCCGCCGGCTACAGGTTGAAACCACACCGTTTTTTGCGAGAAGCGGAGAAAACGTGCCCGCATGAGCAGCAAAAGTTGCGTAAACGCAACCGAAACCAGTCCGCCCGCCACGCCCAGCACGGCATAGATCGCAAATTCGCCAGGATGGACCAATTGATATTGCGGGACCTTGAATAGAGGGCTGTTGCCGAGCAGGAGGCGGAGCGTTCCCCAGGAAGTAGCCGAGGCCAACACAACCGAGCCTAGCACCGGCGCATGCAGGTCTCCCACGATCTCTTCAAGCGCAAACAATACCGCTGCCAAAGGTGTGTTGAACGCAGCCGCGATGGCGGCCGCTGCGCCGACCGGCAGAAGAGCCTTCACTTTTTCGGGACGTAATCCCAACAGGCGTCCGAGCACGGAAGCAATACCCGCACCCACTTGAACGGAGGGGCCTTCGCGTCCGAGAGGGATTCCACTCGCCAGGGTTGCGGATGTGCAGAAAAACTTTCCCAACACGGTGCGCAGAGTAATTCGGCCTTCACGGGCATAGAGCGCAGCCTTGGTCTGCGGCACTCCGCTGCCTCGCGCGTCGGGGAAATAGCGGAACAGCAGGTAGCCGACGCTCAATGAACCGACGACCGGGAACAGCAGACGCCGCCACCGAGCACCGCCCACCGGATACAACCGCATCCCCGTTCGTTCCGTAAGCAAGATGAAGGCGACAACCGCCAAGCCCGTCAGCGCGCCTATGACCAGGGACAGAACTAGAAAAATCTGATCCTCACGGGGTTGCAGCTTGCCCAAGCGATGCAGCAGTGGAGTTTTCCACGAATTCCCGCTTGTCCCCTGGTCCCTTTCACTCATCTCAGGAATGCCCTCTCCCGAGCATACCTCAAACGGACCCCTCGATCATTTGCCAGCACCCACCAACCCTCTCTAGAATGGAAGTTACCCTTCGCGGTTGAGACAAATATGATTCATTTTCCGGTTCCTGAGGCGCTTACTTTTGACGACGTGTTGCTGTTGCCTGCCCGCTCCGACGTAATTCCGACCCAGACCAATACGCAGACGCAACTCACGCGCAATATCCGGCTGAATATTCCGATCATCAGCGCGGCCATGGACACGGTCACCGAATCGCACATGGCCATTGCCGTGGCCCAGCAGGGCGGCATCGGGATCATTCATCGGAACCTGACGGTCGAGCAGCAAGCCAACGAAGTGGACAAAGTGAAGCGCTCGGAGAGTGGAATGATCGTCGATCCGGTCACTATGTCGCCGGATGCG
>DATMNZ010000105.1:0-21282 GCA_035568495.1 Saccharimonadales bacterium (SeqCode)
CCGCTCGTGATCTCGGCATCCTGCACCACCGTCTCGAATTTGCCGGCGCTCAGGCCGCTAAGGGGGCTGGCCGCATCCGGATGCCGCAACATGCCCTTCGGAGTAAACACGATCAGGGGCTTACGCCACTGGCGCAGCGCCTGCCGCCGCAACAGATGAAAATACTGGGCGGCCGTGGAAGGCTGGCACACCTGGATATTGTCTTTGGACGCAGACTGTAGATAGCGCTCAATACGCCCACTGGAATGCTCCGGCCCCTGGCCTTCATAGCCGTGTGGCAGCAGCATCACCAGCCCTGACAGCAGGCCCCATTTGTCTTCGCCGGAAACCAGGAACTGGTCGATGATGACCTGCGCGCCGTTGGCGAAATCGCCAAACTGCGCCTCCCACAGCACCAGGGCATCCGGAAAATCTCGGCTGAAGCCGTACTCAAAACCCAGCACTGCGGCTTCGGACAATATTGAGTTGTAGGCCTCAAACCAAGCCTGTCCGGGCGCCAGATGCGACAGCGGAACATATTCCTGCTCGTTCTCAATATCGATCAGAACGGAGTGGCGGTGGTTGAACGTACCGCGGCGGCTATCCTGTCCGGCCAGCCGCACGGGAATTCCTTCTTTTAGCAGTGAACCGAAAGCCAGGGCCTCGGCCATGCCGTAATCCAGGGGCAGTTTACCGGCGCCCATTTTCTCCCGCTGCTCCAGCAGTTTTTTGGTCTTGGGATGGATCGCGAAATCCTCGGGGTAGACCGTGAGTCGGCCTGCGATTTCACGCAGGGCCGGTTCCGCCACCGCGGTGGGCACTTCATAAGCGGGATTGTAGCGCCCGCCACAATAGCGTCCCCAGTAGTCCGGCAGCTTGCGCAGCACCGGCTTCTGCTGCATCTTGCCCGCTATCTCATAGCTGGAGTCGATGGCCGCCCGGAACTGTGCCGCCATCTGTGTGGTGTCGATCTGGTGTTGGGCCGCGTACATCTCAAACAACGGCCGCCGTGCGTTGATTTTTTTATACAGCAGCGGCTGGGTGATCGTCGGGTCATCCACTTCGCTGTGGCCGTGGCGGCGATAGCCGATCAGGTCGATCACCACATCGCTGCCGAACTGGTATCGGTATTCAACCGCCAGGCGTGCCACCCATAGCACGGCTTCCGGATCTTCGGAATTTACATGGAAGATGGGAATGGGCTGGCGTTTGGCCAGATCGGAGGAAAAGCGCGAGGTGTGCAGCTCGCCGGCGTTGGTGGTAAAGCCAATCAGGTTGTTGACGATGACATGGATGCATCCGCCGACGTTGAATCCCTTCAACCCGGCGAAGTTCAGGGTCTCGGCCCAGATACCCTGGCCGGCAAACGCAGCGTCGCCATGCAAGATTACCGGCAGGACTTCTTTTTCACCTTCCGCCCCGATGTGCATCTGCTTGGCGCGCGTGCGCCCCAGCGCTACCGGGTCCACCGCTTCCAGATGGCTGGGATTCGAAACCAGATGCATGCCCACCGATTTGCCGGAGCGCGTCCGGTAGACGCCGGTTGCTCCCTGGTGGTACTTCACGTCGCCGCCACCCAGCACGCTACGGGGGTCAACATCTTCGAATCCCGCAAACACGTTCTCCGGCGGGATGCCCACCACCAGCGACATCACCGTGAGGCGGCCACGGTGGCTCATGGCCATCACGCTGGTGGTGGCGCCCAGATCGGCGCCCACTTCGAGAACGGTATCAAGCAGCGGAATCTGCGAAGTGTTGCCCTCACCCGAATAACGCTTCGTGCCCAGATAGCGCGTCTGCAGGATCTGCTCAAACAGATCGGCCTGTAGCAGACGCTCCGCCAGCCAATGGCGGTCCACTACCGGCGGCCGGGGATTCTCAATGCGCTCCTGCAGCCACTCGCGGCGGTCGCGCTGAAAGATGTGCATGAATTCCACGCCGGTGCTGCCACAGTAAAGCTGCCGGGCTTCTTCAGCATCCTCGCCCTTCATCCGCAGTTCAGGAAATCCATCGCCCACCGGTCCGCCCAAGGGGTTCAGGCTGGCTTCCAGGTAACCCCAGCGCCGGAATATGTCGAAAACCCGCTCTCTTTCGAGGGCCTGCTGGGTCGCCGGTAGCTCTGCACTATGAATGCTCATGGTTAATTCGTCCACACCTTAATGAGTAGGAATTCTATTGCCGCTTCCAGAGGAAGACTGCCCCTCAAGGATAACATCTACGGCCTCTGGTACGGGGGTTGGGAGAGTGAGTAATCATTGAGGACCGGAGGATCGGATGATCGGGAGACCGGGTGATCTGGTGATCGGAACTGAGCGCTTGCTTTGCCGTCGCGTCCTGCCAGTTGCATACATTGCAGTTACACACTATCCAATCAAGGCCTTGGCCGCCCACCATGATCTCAGGGGGTACGACAAACCAAATTCCGATTCGCGTTTATCCGCGTTCATTCGCGGCAAATCGCTTTTGCTTTTGAATGCGGCTGTGCTGGCTGTTGGCTCCCCAAAAACAAACGTCCTGCGATTTCTCGCAGGACGCTCGGGCAGCCCTCCCCCGGAACTGCCTTATCCACTAGGACATTGACGTACTGTCCTTTAGTCTATGCTACTTTAGTAACATTCGCTGCTTTTGTCAAGTCCGCCTCCTATTTATTTTGTTTTCAACGCTTTAGCAAATCGAATCCAACAGCGGACTCAGGCATCCAATGGTTTGGTAGGATGGAACAATACAAACTTGGCCTGGCAGCGGGCAGTTACTCTCTTAGGGGAAAGGTAATTTCATGGCAAGCACTACAATTTTCGAGGTAACCGACGGTAATTTTGATCAGAGCGTCTTGAAGAGCGATCAGCCGGTGCTGATCGATTTCTGGGCCACATGGTGTGGTCCATGCAAGGCCTTGGCTCCGGTGGTCGACGAAGTGGCCGACGCCTACAGCGGCAAAGTCAAATTCGGCAAGATGGATATCGACAGCAATCCCTCGACGCCGCAACGCTACGGTGTGCGTGGCATTCCCACGCTGCTGCTGTTCAAGAATGGCCAGGTAAAGGAACAGATCGTTGGCCTAGTGGCCCGTGAAAAGATCGAGAAGGCGCTCGACAAACACCTGGGATAAGCAAAACCAATTCGCATGTGCGGAAAAGGCCTGGCTGTGCGCCGGGCTTTTTCTTGCAGGCGCTCAATACCCGTCAAGCCATCATGCCCGCAAAACTGCGGGACTGGCGTTTCGCCCCTGGGACGGAAAACGTTGACCGCGCGGAGATCACCTCTGCTCTTCCGGCGGCCGCAAGCCGATGAATGAACGGTACAAAAGTACGTCATAGATCACCTTCAGCCCTCCTCCCAGGATCAAAGGCGCTGAAAAAGTGAGATTCATCAGGACTCCAGACAAGGAAGAAGCCGCGGCCCAGGCCCCGGTGCGGACCAGGTTGGTAGCGCCGCTGGCGAATGTTCTTTCTTCCGGCGCGACCAGTGCCGCCACATACGATTGGCGGGTGGGCACATCCATTTCCACCAGGGACTCACGCAGCAGGAAAAGCGCCAGAGCCCAGGAGGCGGATGGAGCAAAGGGCACGGCCATCAGAAGCAGGCTGGAGGGCAGGTGGGTAAAGACCATGGTCCTGACCAGCCCGATGCGGCGGGCCAGAAACGCCGCACCCAGATGAGAAACTGCGTTCAGCACGTGAACGGCGAAAAACAGCACCGCCAGCCGTTCTTCATTGAGCGCAAAGCGGCGAAAAAACCAGTAAGAAACCAGCGCATCGGTGAGAAAACCTCCGCCAAAACTATCGAGAGCAAATAAAGCGCAGATTTTGGCGACTATCGACCGGGTCCGCGCCGATACGGTAATGCGCCACACCGGCGCGGCCCCCGCAGGGACCACTTCGATCTCGGGCGAAAGCAGTAGATAAAGAAATCCGCTTAGCACGTTGAGCAACGCATAACCAATAAACAAGGTGCGATAGGAAGCGGCGAGATCGGCGCCCCAGAGCCGTTGCTTCATCAGGGGCCAGCCGGCAGCCAGTGCTCCCAGCGCCCCGCTGGCATCGAGCACCAGACTGTACCAGGCCAGGCCCCAGGTGCGGCGATCCGTGGAGACCAGTCCGGGAATCACCGCCTGTTCCAGCGCATAGGCTGCGCTGCGGTCGGTGCCCATGCCATTGAGCATACCCACAAAGGCCAGCGCCATGAGTGCCGGAAGCCCGAGGTGAAAAACCAGCGGCACGGCGCCCAGCGCAGTCAACTGCGCCAGGAAAAATAGCGTGGCCCGCCGTCCCAGACGGTCGGCGAGAAATGTAGTAAGGATGGTCCCACAGGCGGCCCCGGCAATGCCGGTGGCAATCACCAGCCCGATGGCGGTGGAAGAATATCCCTGGCGGTAAAGGAAAATGCCCAGCACCACGCCCAGCAAACCAATGCCGAAGGAGCGCAGCCATGCGGCAATGTAGATGCAGGCGAGGCTATGACTGTGTTGAAGCATTCAGGCCTGAACTGCGAAAATACTTGAAACACAGTGTGACGTTGCCACAACCAAAACCTTTGAAACACAGAGGAACAGAGGCAACAGAGGGTTGTGGGGTTGTGAGGCGCTGGAAAAATCGTCGCGGACCGCCACAATTGTGGCGGCTAGTAACAAAAGAGAGTACGGAGGCAATTCAAAATCTCCGCTCTGCTTCCTCGCGTTTTCCTCTGTGGTGTTCACCCCATTACAATCTTCGCAGCTCACAACAGTTCTTGGAGCCGCCTCACAACCCCAAAATCCTCTGCTTCCTCTGTTCCTCTGTGTTTCAAAGGTTTTCGTTGCAACTCGTCGCGCTGTGGTTCAAAGGTTTTCGTTGCGGCTACGTCACGCTTGCGTTTCAGAGGTCCTGGTCGTTGCCGGTTGCACCCTAATACTTCCTTAGCACCCCGATCACCCGGCCTTGTACCTGCACTGACTTAGCGGGCACCATGATCGGGGCCATGGCGCTGTTGGAAGGCTGGAGCCGGATCTTCGCTCCTTCGCGGTATAGCCGCTTGAGCGTAGCATCCGTGCCTTCGACCAGGGCGACCACGATTTCGCCGTCGCGGGCGGTGTTGGCTTTCTCCACCAGGACGTAGTCGCCATCCACGATGTGCTCATCGCGCATGCTCTCGCCTTTTACCTGCAGCACAAACACATCTTTGGAACGCGTGATGTCGCCCAGAGAAATGGTTTCCGGCTGCGCGACAGCCTCGATCGGCTGGCCGGCGGCGATGCGGCCCAGCAGCGGCAGAGTGACCTCCGCCGGCGCCCGGGCCGGCATCCTCTTCATCAGCCCGCGCATCGGCAGCACGTCAATGGAGCGGCTGCGGTTGTAATCACGCTTCAGCAACCCCTTCATTTCCAGGTTGGAAACATGCTTATGTACCGTGGCCAGCGAACTGAGACCCATGCCCGCTCCGATTTCTTCAAAGGAAGGTGAATACCCATGCTGTTGCACAAAGTCATGGATAAAGTCGTAAACCTGACGTTGACGCTTGGTGATAGCCATACGCTTTTTATTTGAGCGAATGGAAGGCGAAATGTCAATAGAAAAGTTCGTTACCGGGAAGGTTCGGGGGGCCTAGCGATGCCAAGAGTCCCCGCAGGGGACGGCGCGAGAATAGCCCGCCGTTTCAACGGCAGGTCAGCAAGAGCGACGACACGAGTCCCCGCAGGGGACGAATGAAAAACAGCGGCATTTCAATGCCGCGCCACCCATGCATTAAAATCTGCCCCCATGTCTCATAAGGGCGGATCTTCAAAATGGATCAACGATCCAATGGAACGCCGATCATTTGCATGGCAGGACGCCTGCGGCGCGTTTACGGTTGGAGTTTCCCTGGTAAAGAGCACGATCCAATACATAGAGAGGCAGAAGCAGCATCATTCCAAGATGACCTTCACTGATGAATTCCGGCGGATTCTCGAACGCCATGGCATCGTGGAATTTGTGCGATGCGCGGCATTGAAATGCCGCTGTTTTTCACTCGTCCCCTACGGGGACTCGCGTCGTCATGCACTCCTACCCGCCGTTGAAACGGCGGGCTATTCTCGGTCCGTCCCCTGCGGGGACTTTTGTGCGCACTCTCTGTGACAACGACCCGATGCACGCCTGACACTCTTTTGCGGTTCCAATCAACCACGAAACACTGGGACCGTCGCTCCGCGAACGGAATTCGGACGATTCGTACCAATCCCGGCTCTTCAATCCCCCGATTCCCCGATTTTGGCAATTACCAATCTTCGCCAAGCTTCGCCCTACTTCGCCACTCTCATCCCGCTCAGAATCTCATCCACGGTGGCCATGGCCCGGTCGATCTCTTCCATGGTGTTATAGAAATGGGGTGAGAACCTCACGCCCGCTCGCGGACGCCAGTCTACGATTACATCCCGCCGCAATAGTTCCTGGCTTACTTCCTGCGAGTTGGGCATATCGATGGCCACGGTGCCTCCACGCTTCTCAGGGTCAAGAGGACAGTTCACCTTCCAGCCGCGCTGGCCGGCCTGCTCGATCAGGCGCGCCGTCATCTTCTTCGATTTTGCCCGAATGCGGTCTACGCCAATCTCACGGATGATCTTGAGCCCGGGGCGCGCGGCGTACAGTGCCGGAATGTTGGATGTCCCCTGCATGAACCGGTACGGCGGCCCACCGTATTGGATCGGTCCGGTCTCGAATCCGAAGGGATTCTGGTGGGCAAACCATCCGGTAATCTTGGGCTCCAGTTTTTTCCCCAGATCAGGACGCACATAGAGATAGGCGGTACCCGCGCCTCCACACAGCCATTTCAGGACGCCTCCAGTGGCAAAGTCAGCATTCAGCGCCTGCACGTCCACCGGCACATTGCCCAGTGACTGGAAGGTATCGAGCAACACATAGGCGCCCACACGGTGGGCCTTTTCGATAATGGCCTGCGCGTCCTTTATATAGGAACTCCGGAACACCACGTGGGAGATGGGGACGATCAGCGTCTGCTCGTCGATGGCGTCGATCAGGCGTTCGGCCGGCACACTGATTCCGTCGTCGGTCTTGACCATATGAACGCGCGCGCCCCGCGACCGCTGGGCCTCCCAGAAATACATCACCGAAGGAAAATTCATGTCGCTGTAGACGACCTTGTTGCGCGGACCGCTGAAATCGAAGCAACTGGCCACCACCGCCTGGCAGACGGTGACGTTCTGATGCACGCTCACCGATCCGGGCGGGGCGTTCATGAGAACGCCGATTTCGTCGCCAACTTCGCGCGCCAGCATCCACCAGTTCTCTTCCCAGGCGCGCACCCCGCGGGTGGCCCAGACATCACAATACGAAGTCATGGAGTCGTAGACGCCCCGGGGCATGGCCCCCAGAGAGTTGCTGATCATGTAGGTTGTGTTCTTGAGGATTGGAAACTCGTCGCGATAGCGAATCAGTTCGTCAGACATGGCCCTCCAATTCTGCCCGAAATCCTTTAAGTTTGCACGTCCTGCAGCCGATAGCCTCCGTATACATATTCAGGGTGGTGCAGGATATGCAATCTCAGCCGCTTTCAACCCTTGTATTATGCGACGATTCGGAATCCGTCGGGGCGCTCGATGTGGCGTTCGGTGAGCTCGGCATCTCCGCCCAGGTCAGCGTGAGCGGTGCAGGCGCCATCCGCGCCATGCAAAGCATGAAATTCGACTTGCTCCTGGTGGACCTGGACGATCCGTGTGCGCTGGAGACCCTTGAATTCCAGACGCGGGTGAAAGATCGCCAGCCGGCCCTGGTCATCGTGCTTTCGCATGATCCCGTGGTGCTCAACAGCGCCCGCAAGCACCGGGTCCACTTCGTGCTGTGCAAGCCTTTTACTTCCCACTTGATGACCAAGACACTGAAGGCCGCCCACCATCTTTTGTTGAAAGGCAAGCGTATCCCCTTCCGCAAATCGGTGCGCATCGCCGCTCATGCCACGCTCGTCGGTGACCTCGATGACTGCGGGCCCCAGGCGGCCCTCGTCCTCGACATCAGCTACTCCGGGGTTTGTCTGCAGATGAAAGAAGCCTTGCGCGCCGATGCCGTAGTCGCGCTCGATTTCCGGTTGCCGGAGACCGAGGCCGCCCTAAACATTTCTGGCCAGGTCCGCTGGTGTGACGCTTTCGGCAAGGCCGGCATCGAGTTTCATCCCACGCCGCAGCGCGAGCAGGAAACGCTCCGCCGCTGGCTCGATGCCCGGAGCCCGTGGGGCCGTGAGCTGCCGCAAAATACCGCGGCGACTAGATTGAACTCGGCCCGCTAAACTCGCCAGCAGCCTTCCCGCGGCCGCCACCTCAAAAAAAGCTTCGGCAGCCCTAACTAATTTCCGGCTGGGGCCCTCGATGGGATGCTATATTCGCATTTCCTGACTGCATTTTCTGACAATGACTCAAGACCTCGTTGCCCCGCGCCGGAAGCTGACGGTAATTCCGCTGGTTGCGGCCACGTACTTCATGGTCTCCGGCGGGCCTTATGGCCTGGAGGAGCTGGTGCAGAACTCCGGCTATCTGCTGGCCCTGGTACTGCTCGTCGCCACGCCCGTTGTCTGGAGCCTGCCCACCGCCATGATGGTAGGCGAGCTGGCGGCGGCCATTCCGGCTGAAGGCGGCTTTTACGTGTGGGTGCGCCGCGCTCTGGGCCCCTTCTGGGGTTTTCAGGAAGCCTGGCTCTCGCTCATGGCCAGCATTTTCGATATGGCCGTATATCCGGTGCTGTTCGTTGCCTACCTGGGAAGATTCTGGCCGCAGGCCAACCTTGCGCCGCTGAGCTTCATTCTGGCGGCGACGGTACTGGCCGCCTGCGTCGCCTGGAACCTCTTGGGGGCCAAGGCGGTTGGCGATGGCTCGGTCCTCATGAGTGTGCTGCTGATCAGCCCGTTCGTAGTAGTCACCATCATGGCCCTGATGCGCCACGGGCCGCTCGGTCCGGCGGCGCCCGCCAGCGGCTTGGTTCATAGCGACCTGATCACCGGGATACTGGTGGTGATGTGGAACTACATGGGTTGGGACAATGCCTCGACAGTGGCAGCGGAAGTCGAGGACCCACAGCGCACCTATCCGCGCGTGATGCTGTTTAGCATGATCGCCATCGTAGTCTCTTACACCATTCCCGTGGCCGCCGTCTGGCACACACACATCGCACCGGCCAACTGGAACACCGGAAGCTGGGCGGACATCGCCGCCATGGTCGCCGGGCCGTGGCTGGGGATCGCGCTGGTGGTGGCCAGCATGGTGAGCACCTTCGCCATCGTGAACTCCCTCACCATGTCGTACTCGCGCCTTCCGGTGGCCATGGCCGAAGACGGATATCTTCCCCGGCTGTTTACCCGCAAGCTGCCCAACGGCGCTCCGTGGGCCGCCATTGTGTTGTGCGCCCTCGGCTGGGGCCTGGCTCTGAACCTGAAATTTGACCGCCTGCTCATGCTCGATATCCTGCTGTGGGGCGCAAGCGTGGTGCTCGAGTTTATCGCGCTGGCAGTCCTGCGCGTACGCGAACCCAATCTTGCCCGGCCGTTCAAAATCCCCGGAGGACTACCGGTGGCGGTGCTCGCCGGCGTGGGCCCGACCGCACTCATCGTGCTGGCCATCATCAAGACCCACGACACACGGCTAGGCAACTTCAGCGCACTGACGGTTGGGCTTACGCTGATGGCGGCCGGTGTGGCCGTATATTACCCGCTGGCCTGGCTGCGTCAAAGGCATTTAGCCGCGAATTAACGCAAATACACGCGAATTTGGAATTGGGTTGTCGATGTTCCTGGAATCTGTGATACGCTCACCCGCGAGGGAGCGACTTGGTGAAAAGAAAAACAAAACCTTTCAACAACATCAAGGAAGATGTGTACCTCTCCTCGCCCGAGGTCCTGCGAGTACTGGGCGAAGAGTCGAGACGCAATGGGACCAATGCCCTGACTTCCCGGCAGATCGATCGGATCATCAAGGCTGCGCGAACTCGAGAATCAAAGCGCGGATGACATCCCTCAGGCCGGTTAGTGATATCAAAACGAAGTTCTACAATGTCGGATTACGAACCAACCACGGTCCACTCTGCCACATGAACTACTGCCTTGGGCTTGTCAGTAATTTAACGATCATTTTCTTTGTTGTACTCCACTCGTGACCAAATCACGCAAATGACAAAGAAACCAACGAAGAACCCAAGCGCCCACACGTCAGATCTTGCGCCTCTGATATAGCTGCACTCCTGAACGATCAACCCAAGGCAAAAACCAACGCAGAACATTGCTCCCGCTAGGCCTGTTTTCATCTATTCTCCGAATCAGTGCTTAGCCAAATACATCAATCATGGAACTGGGTTCTTGGACTTTAACGCTTTTTGGATGCCCTCTGCCAGCCTTGCTATAGCAGTGTGTGAGATATTGAAGACTCCAATCGCATCGTCAATGTCGAGCCAATCTTCCGGATGCATCAAGGGATTGCGATTTAATGTTCGTATATTGTCCAAGACAGCAATCAAATTCGCGTCAACTCCAGCCTGCTTCAACATCTGTATATAGTGTCCCCAGTCCCGTTTGGCTGGCTGGGAGCCGGTAAGGTCAATTAAATACTGACGAATCACACATTCAACCCCTCGCAACGCGTGGAACCCAGCAGCAGTATATCTTTCCAGCGAAAGCGCTTTCCCGGATTCCTCAAATTCACGTTTCGCATGCTGGTCAATGGTATTCCATGCTTCTGGTGGAAAGCACATCTCTATTTTTTCGACCAGAGTATAGGCCGAAAGGCAGCGTTGATCTTCGACACAGATTACATATCGGTGCTTTGATTCAGTCTCCAATGCTATCGTAAATGTCGAAATCGCTTGCCTGATACGCAATATTTCTACCGCTGGAATATATGGCTCATAGACGGTAGGTGAGGATGGCGTTCGCGGTAAGATCCTGTTTATGATATTAACGATCTCGTGAGCCTTGCTCGTGCTATCGGGAAACACTCTTTGCATCAGCTTCGTGCTCAAACTTTCCAGAGCCATCTTCGCAAGCCTGAGATGAGGTCCGGCCACGCTAATCGGCACATCGCCTTCGTCATAAATACGAGTGAGTGACGATACCGACATCGAAAGTCGATAGAAATAGAAAATGTCCAATTCCACCATCTGATCACCTGATATCTCATGTGCAGCCACGTCTTGAAATTAAATATTCAATTGATGACCGAACATTATTTTTCGAAGATCATACGGTCAATTCTTAGGCCAGTCGAGCAATACCGTTGAGGGAATTGGGCTGAAATCCGGTCCGTGCTGCGGAACAACCGCTCCCGGATTCTTCCTTTGCACACCAAATCTTCCTCAATTATGCACGTCGATAACCTACCCTTGTCTCGGCTTCCTCACCAGAAAGAACGCCACGGTCAGCCCCAGCACATACGCGACAGCACTCTTGGCTGCCACCTGTGAGTCCGATACCCAGGCAGTACACACAATGGCCGCCACGATTGCTATAAAAGCTACGACGGAACCTGCCGCTCCCAGCGGGGCCCGCAATTGCAATCCGGCAAACTGCTCGGGCGAGACCTTCCGGCGAAAACTGACATGGGCAGCCAGGGATACAAGCCAAGCCAGCATGCCGCCGACCAGCGCCGAATTAATGATGTAGAGATAAGCGTTGGGCGTAAGAAATTGCACCACGATGGCCGCGGCGATGCCCAGCATGGAAACCAGCACGGCGGGCATGGGCACGCCATGGGCGTTGAGCTCGCCCATCTTGCGGGGCGCCGAACCGCTGCGGGCCAGAGAAAACATCATGCGTGAGGCCACATAAAGCGTGGCGTTGGCCCCGGAAAGGGCGGCGGAAAGCACCACCAGGTTCATGATGAAGCTCGCCGAGGGTACTCCGGCTACGCGGAACACGGTCACGAACGGGCTTTCCGTGACCCCCGCGTTTCTCCAGGGCATGACGCCGACCAGGACCACCATGGCGCCCAGGTACAGAAAACCGAGCATGGCAAAGGCGATATGCGTGGCTCGGGCCACGGCGCGGCTCGATTGCGCCTCGCCGGAGGAAATGGCGACCATTTCGACGCCCAGAAAGCTGTAGAGGCCGAACGATGCCGCCAGAAACGCCGCTCCCCATCCGTTGGGAGCGAACCCGCCGTCGCTCACATACTGTGGATGCACCTTGCCGCCCAGCAGCAATGCCGCCCCGACCACGATGAAGAGAAAAATCGTCAGCACTTTGAGAAAAGCAAACCAATACTCGAAGGTCCCATACTGGCCTACCGGAAAATAATTGACCGCCAGCAGCAGCAGGCCGAAGATTGCCATCCAGAACACCACCGGCACATGCGGGAACCAGGCGCGCATGTAGGTACCGGCAGCTACCAGTTCCGAGCCGACGGCAATCACGACCGAAAACCAATAGCCGTAGCGCGCCACGAATCCCGCCCAGTCGTTCAGGTAGATTTCCGCATACACCCCAAACGAACCCGCAGCCGGACGCATACAGGAGAGTTCGCCCATGGCCATGGCTACAATCCAGGCAATCAACGCGCTGATGATGTAGGAGATGATCACCGCCGGCCCGGCAATATGAATGGCGGCCCCCGACCCCAACAACAGCCCCGTGCCGATGGAGCCACCCACGGCCACCATGGCGATCTGCCCGGCGCTCAACTGACGCTGCAAGCCGTATTCACGGCTATCAATGTTCTCTTCTGGCATGAAGCACATTTATAGCAGATAGCAGTTGGCAGTTGCTTCCAGCCATTGAGCCGGACCGGAATTCCGCATAGAATACTCTTACCCCCGACCCAATCCTCGAAGAAACGCCACTGGGAAAGATTGACACAATGTCAGACATCTCCAGGAGACTGGAAAAAGCCGAAAAGTACCTCCAGCGCGGCAAACCCGAAGCCGCCCTGGAAGAATTCCTTTCCGCCCTGGAAGAGGACCCCAAGAACGACCAGGTGCGCCAGACGGCGGCCGATCTATGTCTGGCCCAGGGACGTAACTCCGAAGCGGTCCCGCTGTTGAGCTACCTGTTTGAAGAGCAAGTGCGCACCTCTGACCCCGGAGGAATTTCCACTTACAAAAAGCTGGCCAAGATCGCGCACCCGGCCGCCATGCAGTCGTTTCACTATGGCCAGTTGATGGTGAAGAAAGACAAGAAAGAGGCCCTCGAAGCCTTCACGCTGGCGCTGAAGGGCTTTGAAAAGCAAGGGCAAGAGAAGCACGCCTTGGCCGCCGCCGAGCAGTTGGCCCGGCTGGCCCCCACGCTGGCCAACCTGCGGATGGTTGCGGAAAAGGCCGCCTATCTCGGCGACGGCGTGACCGCCGCTGAAAACTTTATTCAACTCGGCATCCTTACGGAGCAAAGCGTTCCCGGCGCCGGCGCCGAATCGTTCGAGAAGGCCTACAACTACAATCCGGCCAGCCTGAAAGCTGTTCTCTATTACGCCCGCAATCTTTTTTCCCGGAACGCGGTGGCCGAGTGCGTGGCCGTGCTCGACCGCGCGGTCTCCAGTCTGGAAAGCACACCCGAATTGCGCGAGCTTTACGTGCGCGCGCTGATGGCGGCCCGCCGCCCCCGGGACGCCGAACCCATAGCCTGGGAGATGTTTACACACGATCCGAAGAGCGCCGATTCGATCGTCTCGCTCATCGGCGTCTATATCGATGCAGGCGACGCCCGCGCGGCCGTGGCCCTGGCCCGCAAGCTCGAGCAGCACGAAACCCGCGCTGGAAGACTGCGTGAATTCATTACCTTGATCCATGAGATGACGGAAAAACGCCAGCCGGCCATTGACTTCCTTGAGTATGAGGTCAATCTGCTCAATTCCAATAATCTGGAAACCGAATATTGCCGCACTCTGGGCAAGATGTTCCAGCTTTATTTCATGGCCGGGAAATACTCCAAGGCCGGTGATGCGCTCGACCGTAACGCCGATGTTGATCCCTATGAGCCGGGGCACCAAACGCGTCTGGAGATGCTGCGCGGCAAGATCGATGCCGGCCAGTTCAATACCATCGCCACCAGGCTTAAGTCGGTGGCGGTGGCCGCCACCACGGCCCCGACGCCGCCCACGGCCCCGGAAAGCGCGGAGCGGGAGACGGCCGGCGAGGAATCCGAGCCGGCCGTGCTCGAAGACTTCATTCTGCAGGCTGAAATCTACCTGCAATACGGCATGCGCTCCAAGGCCATGGAGCGGCTGGCGCGCATCAGCAAGCTGTTTCCACACCAGGAAGACGCCAACCTCAAGCTGCACAGCCTCTATCACGACGCCGGCTTCACACCCAAGTACCAGGAAGCCGGTCCGCCGGCCGCCCGTGCGGAACCTCCAGCCCCCGCGCCGGCGGTCCCCGCCCCCGTACACGCGGAAAATGCGGTCGATAATTTTGCCCGGGTCACGGAGATTACCCGCAACATTTACCGCCAGGCCAGCGTGAAGAACGTGCTGTTCAGCGCTGTGAACGAAATCGGCAAACACTTCAATGCCAGCCGCTGCGTAGCCGGGTTATGCCCTCTGGGCAAGCCCCCATCGGCGGCCCTTGAGTACTGTGCGCCCGGCGTCAAGCAATCGGATGTCATGGCCATCGTGAAGCTGATCGGCCTGACCCAGCAACTGGCGGTGAACGGCGTAGTCAACCTGCCGAACGCTCTCAACGCCGCGGAACTGCTGCCGGCCACGGAGTATGTGCAGGCCTTGACCATCGCATCACTGCTGGCCGTTCCATTGCTGGATGCCGGCGAGCAGGCCGGAATCCTCATTCTTGAACAGGTCACACCCCGGCAATGGCAGCAGGCCGACGTCGTAGTCCTGAAAACCATTGCCGACCAGATGGTGCTGGCGGTGAGCAACGCCCGTCTGCGCACTCTGATGAAGACGCTGGCGGTCACCGAAGAGAAATCCGGGCTGCTCAAGCGCTCGTCGTATCTCGATGTGCTGCTCTCGGAAGTGCGCCGCTCGGTGCAGCAGCAGACCCCGCTGACGGTGATGCTGATCAACTTCGGCCGCGCATCGCTCCTCAACCGGGAAGTCGGAGAAGCAGCCGTCGAGAACATGATGCAGCAAATGGGCCTGACCCTGTGTTCTCATGTCCGGCAGAACGACGTGGCCGTGCGCTACGATGTCACGACCATTGCTCTGCTGCTCTCCGATACCAATGAGAAGAACGCCTTTTTGGTGGCCGATAAGATGCGCAAGGTGATCACGCCCGCCAAGATTCCCGGCACCGACAAAACGCCGCCTATGACCGTAGGCATCGCCGAGGCCGTTTTACAACACCAGTTCGATTCCGCCGATATCGTTACCGAAGTGATCAACCGCGTGGAAAATGCCCTGGAAATGGCGCGCGCCGAAGGCGGCAACAAGGCCCACTCGCTGGCGGCAACCATGCAGCCCGCGGGATAAAAGATTTTGAATTTTAAATTTGAAATTTCAAGATGCGTCAGTGGCCTTTGAATTCGCAGGCTACGATAGCGGCGGGACAGCACAGAATTTTAAAATTGCAAATTTCAAATTTAAATTCTTACCATCGCCTCACTCGCCCCACATCCACATGAATGAAGTCGCTGCTGCGGTAGTAGCCCACGCCTCCGCGATGGAGTTCCAGGGCGGCATCCCGCAGCCTGGCCGTATCGATGCCCGGCATGCGAATGTCAATCGCCATGGCCTGCATGTGCAGGCTGTGTTGGGCCACTCCGCGCGAGCGCTTGCGCAGAAACGTATTGCTCCAGGGTGTGCGGTAACCGCAGACCACGTCAATCTCCGCTTCCGGGCCGCCCACCGAGGCCGTCAGATCGCTGAGCAGGTCAAACAATCGTGGATCGAAATGATGTACCGAGCCGGTGCGGTGGTCGCGCAAAAAATGCTCCAGCTCAGTAACCGCCGAAGGAATGTAGGTGTCACCCCTGCGGTATACGATTTCCAGGCGTTCGTTGGTATGCGTGTGATACAGGCGCAGGCGGTGAACTTCAGGCACGGAAGGTGCATCCACCGCGGTCGTCGTTTCACTCAGCCGGCCCCCGAGCGGGGCCAGAAGGGCCAGCAAAATAGGCACTACAGGAATCACAGGAATCTCAGTGTAGCAGATCGCCACGCCGCACATTTATCGATAGGGGGACCGGTTTACGCGAACTTCACCCGCACATCCGGCCTGTCTGACAGATGAATACTTTCGACAAAGCGCACCTTGCGTGTGCTGCGGGTCATCACGATAGAAGATGTGCGCACGCCCTCCCCGAAGAAGCGGACGCCTTTGATCAGTGATCCGTCGGTCACGCCCGTGGCGGCAAAGACGATGTGGCTGCCCGGAGCGAGATCTTTTTCGGTATAGACCTTGTTCTTGTCTTTGATGCCCATTTTGGCGATGCGTTCTTCAAGTTCCGGCGTATCGATCACCAGGCGGGCCAGAATCACGCCGTTCAGGCAGCGCATGGCGGCGGCGGTGATCACGCCTTCCGGCGCGCCGCCCGTCCCCATGACCGCATGGACGCCGGTGCCGGAAACCGCGGCGGCAATGCCGGCGGAAAGATCGCCATCACCGATCAGGCGGATGCGCGCCCCGGCCTCGCGGATTTCGTGGATGAGTTTTTCATGGCGTGGGCGGTCGAGCACCACCACCACAATTTCGCTGACCTCGCGGTCGAGCCGCTTGGCGATGGATTTCAGGTTACTGGCTACCGGAGCATCCAGGTCAACCGCACCTTTGCAGGCCGGCCCGACTACCAACTTTTCCATGTAGCAGTCGGGAGCGTTCAGCAGCCCCCCCTTCTCAGAGGCGGCCAGCACAGTAATGGCGCCCGGCGATCCGGTGGCGCACAGGTTTGTGCCTTCGAGCGGGTCGACAGCGATATCCACCTGGGGAAAGGCTGCGCCGTCGTTCCATCCGCCACCCACTTGCTCGCCGATGTAGAGCATCGGGGCCTCGTCGCGCTCGCCTTCACCGATGACGATGGTACCCCGCATGGGCACGGTGTCCATGCATTTGCGCATGGCTTCGGTGGCTACGTGGTCGGCCAGGCGGCGGTCGCCCTGTCCCATGGTTTGGGCCGAGGCAATTGCGGCCTCTTCCACCACCCGCACAAATTCCAGCGCCAGCTCAAACTCCAGAGCCGATTCGAGGTTGGGCCAGTCCTTGGATTTGGACTTGGATTTTTCTTTTTCCTTGGCGGACTTTACCATCCTGCGCCTCCGTCGTAGTGCTAACCGTGACTATGTGAAAAAGTAATTCTGGTAGATCGGGACATCTGGACATCGGGACATCGGAAATGCCAACCTGCTTTTCTTTGCACCGATCTTCCGATCACCAGATGTCCCGATCACCAGATCCCCGATCCGGCCATCAGTACTGACCCTTCCGGTCCCCGTACTAGAACGCCCCGATGCCGGTAACGCTCTCTCCGATAATCAGGGCGTGGATGTCATGGGTGCCTTCGTAGGTCTTCACCGATTCCAGGTTCATCATGTGGCGCATCACCGGATAATCATCGGCGATGCCATTGGCGCCCAGGATGTCACGCGCCATGCGCGCACACTCCAGGGCCATCCACACGTTGTTCCTCTTGGCCATGGAAATATGCTGGTGGCCCACCTTGCCTGCATCTTTCAGCCGGCCTACCTGCAGGGCCAGCAACTGCCCTTTGGTGATTTCGCTGATCATCCAGGCAAGTTTTTCCTGCACCAGTTGGTGGGAAGCAATTGGCTGGTCGCGGAACTGTTTACGCAGCTTGGCATATTGCAGGGCGGTGTCATAGCACGACATGGCCGCGCCGACGGCGCCCCATCCGATGCCGTAACGCGCCTGGTTCAGGCAGCCGAGCGGGGCCTTTAACCCATCGGATTTAGGCAGCACATTCTCCAGCGGGATGCGCACTTCCTGCAGCGAAAGACCCGAAGTGACCGACGCGCGCAGCGACCACTTGCCATGCACGTCATCCGCCTTGAAGCCCGGACGGTTGGTTTCCACCAGGAAGCCGCGAATACGGTCGTTGTCGGCCTCGGACTTGGCCCACACCACAGCCACATCGGCGATGGAGCCGGACGTGATCCACATCTTCTCGCCCGTCAGGACGTATTCATTGCCCACCTTCTTGGCCCGGGTGCGCATGCCGCTAGGGTTGGAACCGAAATCGGGCTCCGTAAGGCCAAAACATCCGAGCTTCTCGCCCTTCGCCATCGCGGGCAGCCATTTGTCTTTCTGTTCATCGCTGCCGTAGGCGTAGATCGGATACATCACCAGCGCCGACTGCACGCTGACGAACGAACGCACTCCGCTGTCACCGCGTTCCAGTTCCTGCATCACCAGGCCGTATTCCACGTTGCTCATCCCGGCGCAGCCGTAACCCTTCAAGCTGGCCCCGAAAAAGCCCAGACCGCCCATGGGCTTGACCAGCTCCCGGGGAAATCGTCCCTCGCGATTGCATTGTTCAATAACCGGTATCAGGTTCTCTTCAATAAAGCGGCGCGCCGTATCGCGCACCAGGCGTTCGTCGTCGCTGAGCAGGGAATCAAATTCAATGAAGTCCACTCCCTTGAATTTAAAGGCAGGCATGATCAAGTCTCTTTTCGTTATGAAAGGTTGGTTCTGCGGGCCATAGTCAAACTTTACAACCTAACAGAGCCGGGGGGAAGGGTCAAACAAGTCTTGTCACGAGGACGCTGAGAAGAGCAAAAAAACAGGTATTTGGTGCTCGGTACTTGGTACTCGCGGGTGATTACGGCTTCCGTGGAATTGAGGGCGCTCGTCGTCATCCAACAATGAATACCAAGTACCGAATACCGAATACCCGTGCTCATTTCCGTCACCGGCAGAAGAATACAAAGGCCGCCAATCGACCGGCGGCCTGTTGCGGGGGAGGGTACGCCGTTCTACTGCAACTCAATCTTGGAGACCGTAATCTTGTCGCCATCGACATTGCCGGTCACAGAAACCGCGATGTCATTCTTCTTTTGCAGGCTGCCGATGAACTGGATGGCCTTCTCATTGCCGGCAGCGTCAAGTTTGATGACTTTGTGGTCATCGGTGAGCACGCCGTAGCCACTCTTCACACAGTCAGGCATCTGCAGGCAGCCCTTCGTGTGCTTGGCGCCAAAGCCGGGCCGATTGCCTTCTTCAGAGGCGCAGGCCAGGTCCACCAGATGGCCTTTCACTGTAGTGTCAGCGGCAAAAGCGCTGACGGAAATCGCAGCAAACAGAATCATTACGAATTTCTTCATGAAGCTCCTCTTCGGGTTAGGGCCGGGACTGGGTATCTAGAGATACAGATGCTCATCGGGCGCGTTAGTGACAGAGCAGGCCCGTTTTTCTTTTGGGGGATGTCCCGCAGGCTGCGGAAGGTCAATTCTTCGTGATTGCAAAGGTGACAATTTTACATGAGCGCGGGCCTTGCGGTCGGTCTTGCTGGTGAGGTTGCCGATGGCGTCGTACGTTTCCATTGGCGTCATAAACGAACGACGTCCGGTGGCCGAGTTCGTCGGTCGAGCCCAGCAGGTTGCCGACTGTATCGAGGTCGTCGGTGACCATGCCGCGCACCGTACAGCTTGAGCATCCGGAGCCTTGGGCATCCGTCATATACCAGTTGCCGCCCACCATCGCCGAAGTATAGGAGCTGCCATGGCCCAGCGCATCGGTGACCTGTACGGTGGAGTTGACGGTGAAGTTCGAAGTGGGGCCGGTGATCCCGGCTACTGCCAGCGCAAAATAATTGCGCAGGTCAGGTTGATCCCGTGTCTCGTATTCCGTGGTCCCGGTGGAATTGACTTTACTGAGCGTGTTCCCGTTGCCGTCGCAGGTAAACGTGCCGGCATGTGTCGAGGTCAACTGGTTCGACGAGTTGTAAGCATACGGGGACATGCCAAGCGTTCACCTGCACCAGGCCGCTGCTGGCGCTAGAAGGCACGGTGGCGATGATCCGTGTGTCACTCCAACTGGTGATGGGGCTGCCGCTCCATTGAAGATGAAAACTCTGAAGAAGCTATAAGTCAATTTGAAGCACTGGATATCCCTTCGCCGATGTAAGTTGGCGCAATGTCTCTTCGCACTAGAGACTTTGCAGCACCCCGATACCACCTAGCCAACTCGTCGCGCTGCGCTGGGGTCAATTCGTCACGAAGGGAAAGCCAAAGCGACTTGAACGTCCCCGCTTGCAAGAAAGTTAAAACCGAATCTGAGAGAAATTTCGGAGCGCTGGGTGTAAGCTGCCGTATGTAGCGATCCCAAGTGGATTTTGAGCGAATACAGAGTTCCCCGAAATCGAAGTCGATCGTGGGCAGTTTTTGTTGGGCAGCAAGTACGATTGATCTGGTCGCGGTGTCCAGCAGAAGGCATTGCTCGTTGCTATCATCCGAGAGATCTTCCGTAAGGCTGTAAAAAAGGCACCCCGCTTTTAGATCTTCGTCGGAAAGCTCAAGCCATTGCATCAATGCCTGAAGAAGTGAATCTGGTTGACCTGATAGCTTTGCGAGCGACTCGAACATCGATCGTGTTTCTTCCCGTCGCTCGTCGGAAAAGGAAATCAGCCAGTATTCCGGAACACTTCCAACAATCCTGGAAACAATTTCACGGCAACCCTTCTGCACCAACTCCTTCTTCGAATCATCCAGATCAATTGCAAGAGCCGTCCAATATGGTTTGAACCAGTCTGTACTGAGCAACATTATCAAATCATCGAGGAAATTCGTCATGGCTTGAATCCCTTCCAGCCTGGAAAAAGTGGAACAGGAGCATACGCTAGGGCGTATGCCTCAGGTGGGACCGGACAGCCGAGAATCTTCGCTGTCGCTATGTCGCCAATTAACCCCCTCTGCTCGCTGAGCAAAGCAGTTCCATGACCAATCCACGTACCTGTCCAGGGCCGGAAAGGATCGGGCTGTGAATAAAACATATTGAACTGGTTTAGTGGGTCTGTCATCATTTGGTAATACCGTCTTTTGATTTCTTCCATCCTCGCATAAATTAGATCGAGGATAGGTCCACAGTTGTCTCCGCATTGACGTTTTTTCCAGTCTTTTATTTGCGGTTTAGCCTGGGCAAGCATGTAGATAACTGCGCCCGCACCGACAACGGTTCCGGTCGCCACTATAACGGTTTCACAAACCCCAGAAGCAAAACATACGGTGATTCCTCCAGAGACTACCGGGAATGTCATGGTCCCAGCATTCATTCCGCCTGGATCTCGAAGACCGGTCGGCCTGTTTGAAACGTATGCGTAGAAATTTATGCCAGCATCAAACCCGGTCGGGTCTTCGCTGATAAACCTGCCCACCACAGGATCGTAGTATCTGGCCCGGTAATACCGCAATCCGGTTTCCGAGTCGAAATCGCGGCCAGTGTACTGGAACGGATTCGTCAA
>DATMNZ010000106.1:0-4213 GCA_035568495.1 Saccharimonadales bacterium (SeqCode)
CGATGCTGCGTCCGATGGCTTGCACCGCCGGGGATTCTGCTGACTTCGGTCCTCCATGTTGCTTTTCGGGTCCGCCGGGCGCTGCGGAGGAATGCGCTTCAGCCTGCACGGCGGGAACCGCGGCCATGGCCCACGCCGCAGCCGTGGAGGCCGGCGGAAACGCGAGCGCCATCGCCAGTAGAACGCCAGCCGGCTTTCCGAGCTTGGCTTTGGCCTTCACGATGGTCTTCGCAATGGACAATGACATCAACTCAGCGTCCTCCCATGGCGGCTGCCGGTTTTAGCACCGACTCGATGATTTCTTCCGCGAGCGCTTCTGCCTGGCGGTCGAGCAGGGTGCGCGCCGCGGCCACTTCGGCGGCCAGCGCGGCCCGGGATTTTTTTACCATCTCTTCCGACTCCTGGCGGGCCTGGGCCAAAGCGGCGTTGCGAGTTTCCATGAGCCGCTGGCGGGTGGCCTCTTGCGCCTTATAAACCTGGGAGCGGGCCTCTCGCAGACGCTGCTCGTATTCGGCGGCGCGCGCTTCGGCGGAGGCGATTTCCGCCCGTGCCTGCTCGACCGCGCCCTCCGTGCGGGCATGGCGCTCCGCCAGCACCTGGCCCAGTTTTCTCTGCACCAGCGTGCGATATGCGGCCCACACGATCAGCAACAGAAAGACCGTGGGGAGAGATGAGAGCAGTAATTCGCCTAACTGTTTAAGTATCGCGTCCATTGATTCAATTGTAGTGAATAAGAAGCAGAACCTGAATGACCAGCAAACTCTTTAACTTATCATCCAGTTCGCGAAGGTGTCAACGCTGGAAGACTCCGTTTCCGCAGGGGCCGCATTTCTGAGTAATTTCTTAAGCAAACACAGGTTGACCCTACGGCCGACAGAGGTTGTCCGAAAAAAATCTTGACTCTCACAGTCCCGGGCCTAGAATCAAATTATCACCTCCGATCCAATTCAGGATCGAATGGGCTTGCGATCAGGGAAATTAAAGTCACCGCTTCCTGACTGCAGGCCCATTTTAACTGCGACTGGTACCGTGACCGCTAAAATTGGCAATGCACACAAAACAGCAGGCGTGCGGTTCCGATGTCCCGATTACCCGATGTCCAGATGTCCCGATCCGCGAGGATTTCTGGATCTCCTGGTCACAGTACTATAACGGCTCCCACTTCAAGCACTCTGCCAGACTGATGGGCGAGGCCAGCGGAGGCGCCAAGCGGTAACGAACGACGCCGTCAGAAGTCGCGCAGAAGTTTTTCAGCCCCTTATCACTATCTACCGGGGTGGCCACCGCAACAAAATCGCTGCAAGGCCCTTTCGCGCAGATCGCCGCCAGGTGGTAGCGATACCCATTCCGGATACACCACTTCCCCGAAGCGCAACCTAGCCCTTCATCGATCAGACAGGCATGTTTTTCTGACGGGCTGGAACAATCAGCGCTCGACCCTCCAAGGGAGGCCAGATCGGCCGCGTATCCCTTGTTGGGATAACTGGTGGCATAGACAATGTCACTGGTAACCAGCGTGCGCACCGTTGCCCTCGCTGCTGTCTCATTGGCCTCCATGCGTGAGCGCATCAGGTTGGGGATGGCGATGGCTGCCATTGTGAGCACAACACCGACATCAAGGCCAGCATTGCCCGATACCTGGCGAATCGAGGTCTCGTCGGCGTAGACCGTGGTAATGCCGGCCGGAAGCAGCTCGCCAAATCCGGGAACCATATTGGCCAATTCCGGTGAAATCCGCTGCATGAACGGCGCCAGCAGGGAACCGGTGTTCTGGTAGAACAACGCCGAAGCGTCAGCGGAGCGTCCGGCTGGCAGGACCGCATGAAAACTGCCGGAGCGGACCAGCGATTCTCCATCGTGATGGAAGCGGATGGCTTCGGTGAGCCGGGCCCGCGTGGAGGCCACCAGCATGTATCCATCGGAGAAGGTCCAGTTGATTTCCGTGGCCTTTTGCGGCGATGGAATTTGCAGAGTGTAATAAGACAGGCGGCCGGCTTCGTGCCGCTTCAGAGATGGCCCCTGGCCGTCGGCCGCCAAAGCGCCCAGCGCCTCCGCGAGGCGGTCAAAAGTCTTCTGCATGCCTTCGGCATCGCGAACACCTAACATGACTTTCCATAGAGGTTCCTGCTGGGCCTCGCCTGGGACAGGCAGGAACGCCCCGTCGATCTCCAAGGTAATCTCGCCGGTCAACTGACCCAGGACATCGTTTCTTGGGTTGATCTTGAAGGCTTCCGCCGGTTGGGTGATGGCGTCCAGGGCGCCCGGTCCTGCCAGTTCGGCGAGGTCGTCAAAGATCAGCGCCGGGTCCTTCAGCGCGATCGAGAGAACCAATGTGGCATCGGGCGCGACAAAATCGAGTCCGCCCAACTTCGTAGGGGAGGCCAGCCATGATGCAATACCGCGCCGCTTTCCGTTGAAGCTCAATTCCGTCTGACTGGGCGGCTCACCGGGCACATTCTTATGTTCCCATACAAGGTACTTCACGTCGCCAAAGCCGCTGCGCTGCAGCCCTTCCTGTTCCTTGGCGCTAGCCGGTGGATTCCGGTCTATCAATTTGTGCAGATCGACGCCGAAGAGAAGTCCCGCGCCGCCATGGTATGCCTGGGTCAGCCGCTGCCCAAATGGACTGGCCGCCAGCTTCCCACCGGCCGGGCCGAGCGTGGCGTTGAAACTGCGCAAAGTGGCAAGGTCAGAAGATACGGCCAACAGATTGGGCCGCACCAGCACCAGCGGCTGCGACGACGCGCCACTTCCCTTGGCCAGGGCCAGTTGCTGGGGGTCGAAGAGCTGCCATGGCGCGCCCGCTTTGCCGCCAAACTGCTGCGCCAGTTGCTGCAAGAAGAGCTTCAAGCCCGGCTTGCGGACTTCGGCAATCAACAGGCCGCTGTTTTTCTTTCCGCCCACATCGCCGGATATGACAATCTCGTCTCCCAGGTATTGAGAGAATTCGTAGAACTTTTCGAGGGCTTCTTCCATGCCCGGCTTGCTGGAATTGAGTTCGGTATGCTGCCACCAATTGCGCAGCACCTCGTTTTCCTTCAGCTCTTGCTGAAATGCCTGCAGGGCCTGATGCGCAGCATTGCCGTAGTTGGGGGCGGCGGCAAACACTACAGTGGAATCGGACAGCATCGGCAAGAGCCGGCTCTGGGTGCGCGATGCAGGAAACTCGACCGCCTTGATCATCCTGCCCAATGCCTTGCCCAACTCCGGCAGAAGCCCTGGATACTTGGCCAGCTCCGCTTCCCAGGGAGAGGGCTTGGCCGGCGGCATGACCTGGTCCTGCATGGTTTCGTCCGCTGGCTTTTCCTGCATGGCCATGGCGGGCGCCGCCATCAGCAGGACAACAATCACGGCCAGCCAGCAGCCATCCACAAAGAGTGTCAGTAATTTCGTATTGCTTCCCTGGCGCATTGGAACTCCCTCATTCCTGAGTTTTACTTATGAGGTTAAAGATAGTATTTCTTGCGCAAATTTACGAGAGGAAACCGGCCTTACTTAGGTCACTGGACAGAGATGGGATCGGGGGATCTGGTGATCGGGACATCGGGTAATCGGGATTACTCTTCTGCTTTTTGGGGTGGCATTGCCTATCTCTCGGGCACGGTATTAGAGCTTGCGGAAAAATGCCGCAAGCTCATTAGACGTTGCGCGTTCCGGCCCTGGCCTTCACCACAAACCTTTCCAGCACGCGGGCCAGTGATTCCGGGGCATCGACCTCCAGCAGTACGGCGCTATCGCGGTAGGCGCGTTTTACAATGCGGGCGCGGGCTTCGATCTGGGCCAGAAGTTTGCCTTCGGTCTGGGGTACGCGAATCTTCATCCGCCGGATGGCATCCACGTCGAGGCGCGCGTCGATGGTTGACAGCAGCTCGGCCATGCCCAGCTTTCCGGCGGCCGAAACATAGGCGGTGGCCGGGCCATTCATCAGAGAGCGGCGCTGCGGCTCGGGCAGCAGGTCGATCTTGTTCATCACGCGGATGGCGGGCGTATCCTTGACTTCCAGTTCTTCCAGCACCTGCTCCACCTGGCGCTGCTGTTCATGGGCCACGGGGCTGGTAACATCGGAGACATGCAGAAGAATGGCGGCCCGCTGCACTTCTTCGAGCGTGGCGCGAAAAGCGCTGACCAGCGTGGTGGGCAGGTTGCGGATGAAGCCCACGGTATCCGACAGCAGCACCCGGCGCTTGCTGGGCAAGGCAATCGAGCGCACCGT
>DATMNZ010000107.1:0-5447 GCA_035568495.1 Saccharimonadales bacterium (SeqCode)
GATATAATGGGGGCATCCGATATCGCATTCCCATTGTCGTGATGCTCCTTGCGATCAGCCTGATCGCCCAGGAGCAGTCTGCTTTGCCGCCGCAATCGAGCCAGGGTGAAGTACACACGGAGTTCATGTGTCCGATGCATCCGGATGTGCGTTCCCCGCACAAGGGACACTGTCCCCGCTGCGGCATGGATCTGGTTGCGGACCTTCCTGACCGGATCGAATATGGGCTGCGGCTCGCGCTGGGCCCCGCGCCGCCGAAGGCCGGCAAGGACATTCAACTCGCGTTCACGGTGTTGGACCCGAAGACCGGGAAAAAGGTCACCGATTATCAGGTGATGCACGAGAAGCTCTACCACCTGTTCATCGTGAGCCAGGACCTCGAATACTTCCGCCATGACCATCCGGAGCAAGGGGCGGACGGCGTGTTCCGCTTCAAAACCAATCTTCCCCGTCCGGGGATGTATCGCATCTTGAGCGATTTCTATCCCGCCGGAGGCACGCCGCAACTGATCGTGAAGTCTTTCATCCTACCGGGCGGTTCGATCACGGCGGGCGCGAAGCTCACGGCGGATCGCTCGCCGAAAGACTCCACGAACTTGAAGGTCGCCCTGACCTTGGAGCCCTCCCAGCCAATTGCGGGAACGAAGACGCTGATGTTCTTCCACCTGGAGCCCGCCGACGGTCTGGAACTCTACCTGGGTTCCTGGAGCCACATGCTGACTGCGAGCGATGACCTGATCGACATGATGCACGACCATCCTGTGATCGCCGATGGCGGGCCGGAAATGCAATTCAACGTCATCTTTCCACGGGCCCGCACGTACCGGGTGTGGGTGCAGTTTCAGCGCAAAGGTGTGGTCAACACCGCGGTCTTTGATATTCCAGTGGCAGAATTGAAGTGACCAGGAGATTAAGTAATCATCGCGGATCGGGTGATCTGTTGATCGGGTGATCGGGTGATCGGAACCGCGGGCTTGCATTCTTGCCGGCATTACCAATATTGGCGGTGACGGAATTGGTGCTTACTTTTAACGCGTTATTTTTTAGCACCAGGGCGACGCTTCCCTGGCGCGGCAGGGTTTCGATTCTTGTGCCGGCAGGGAAGAGCAGAGGCTCGCGGAAATAGTAAGTCTTCTTGTATTGCGGATTGAATTTTTCCAGCCAGATCAACGGTTCGATGCTGCCATCCGGCCGGTAGGCAACCACCTGCAGCGCTCCCGCAGATGGAACTACGCCGGGATCAATCCCTATCGCCCGGACGCCATGCTTCATCACCCGGCTTCCATGGACGGCGATGCGCTGTTCGCCCGCATGATTTTCGTCCGGAGCGTCGATGAAGTCGGGCACGGCCGGCATATAGATCGGATTGCCCTCAGGCGCTCCGCCATTGACCCATTCGCCGACGATTTCCAGGTCTTCTTGAGGAAGTCCGCGGTCGTCTTTGAAGTCGCCAAATCCCTTGACTGCATTCCAGGGCGGCATGTGACGCTCAAGCACCTGTTGCTTGATGGCTTCGGCCCAGGGCCGTGCCTCTTTGTAGGTCAAGAGCGAGAACGCCGATCCACCCGGATGATGGCAGGAGGCGCAATTGCGGTAGACGACCCGCGACACATCGCTCGACCATGTGATCTTGGTGGTGTAGAACGTGTGTGCCTGTAGCCAGAGCGCAAGGCCCAAGCAGGCAATCGTGAGGATGGTCCATCGGCGCATCAGGTCTATTTTATTCTTTATGCGCCAGGCCTTCCACCAGTTCAATACGGATGTGGTCCGGGCCTTCGATGAAGGCGTATTTGCCGGCGGGACTGCTGTGGGGGCCGTCGGTGACTTTGACTCCGTCTTTCTTCAGGCGGTCGAGCGCCTGCTCGAGGTTGTCGACACTGAACCCGATGTGGTCGGTGACATGGCCGCTGGTGGAATCAAAATCGCTGCGGTCTTTCCACAATTCCGGCCATTGGGTCTTGGCGTACTCCATGGGAAAGATGATGAAGTTTACGTTATCCATCATCAGCGATGCGGAAGGGCCAATCTGCAAGCCGCGATAAAAACGCGGCTCGCGCGACGGCGGACCTGTCCCGCGGCGCACCAGTCCGAACTCTTTGGTGTACCATTCGCCCGCAGCCACGGGGTCTTTGCTGAGCAGGTGGATATGGCCGAAGTGATGATGGTTGGCGGTGTTCAGTTCGATGAGTTGATGGTCAGGGCCATCGACATAGGCGAAGAAGAACAGCCCGGTGGCGCTGCCGCCGCCAATATCGCTGATATCGGTGATCGGTGTCGCAAATTTGGCGCCGCCCTCGGCCTGTTTCCGGTAGGTCGCCTTCATGTCTTCAGCGCCCCAGCCCCAGTGCCATATGGCCGAGGTAACGTCAGATTTTGGGGCCTTCGCGACCTTGTCGAAGAGTATCCAGGATTTCTGCGCCCATACGGCGTCGATTTTGCCGTTGAAGAGCGCCTTTTCGCAGTCGAATCGGGCCGTGTAGAAGCTCAAATCGGCCGCCGGGTCGGTGGCATTGAGATGCAGATGATGAAAGTGGGCGGGAGCGGCAGGGGTGGGCGGGGCATTTTGCCCGGCGCACGGGGCCACAACCGCCAGAACCAGAATCAAAGCCGAAGCCAGCAGGGATGTTCGATACATGGGCAGGAATTATACAGGTAAAAAAAATGAATAATATTCATTTGCAAATGGCGCGGCGCGGAGTAACATAATCGTGGCCGGTTACGGCTGCGTAATTCGCGGGATTGGCGGGATTTCTTCCTCATCTCCTCATCCTGCATGGCAGACATATCTGAAGCATGAACAACGGAGACTCATTATGAAGAAACAGCTCTGGAAGTCCCTGCTGGTAGTCATTGGACTCTCGCTGTCCGCAATAATCCTGGGGGCTGCGGCCCCGAGTGATACGGCGCCAACGCCGGCTGGCAAGACCACGTTCTATAAAGATGTGTTGCCGATTCTGCAGAAGAATTGTCAAAGTTGCCACCGGGCGGGGGAAGTGGCGCCCATGTCGCTGATGACCTATGAAGAGGCGCGTCCCTGGGCCATATCCATCAAGTCGGCCATCCTGACCAAGAAGATGCCGCCGTGGTATGCCGATCCGCAGTATGGTCATTTTTCCAACGAGCGCAAGCTAAGCCCAGAGGCCATCAAGACGCTGGTCACATGGGTGAACGGTGGCGCCCAGGCCGGTGACCCCAAGGATTCACCCCAGCCGGTCAAGTTTGTAGACGGCTGGAACATCGGTGTGCCCGACCGCGTGATCGAGATGTCCACGGCTTACAACGTGCCCGCCGAAGGGACTGTTGATTACCAATACATGGTGATCCCCGGTGGGTTCAAAGAGGATACATGGGTGCGGGCCGCTGAAATCCGTCCGGGGAACCGCTCACTGGTGCATCACGTAATCGCCTTTATCCGGTCGCCGGAGACACAGTGGATGAGGGACGCCAAGCCCGGTGAGTTCTTTGTTCCCCAGAAACAGGGAAATCAACAGGAGAATCCCGAAGCGAACCAGCAGCGTTCGGCACAACCGCGCCGGCGGGGCGATATCGGCGAGCTTCTGGTCGGCTACGCCCCTGGCATTCAGCCGTTGGAACTGACCGATCAGGCCCGTCTGGTGAAGGCCGGTTCGGATATCGTTCTCCAATTGCATTACACCGCCAATGGCACGGCCGGCCTGGATAAATCCAGGATCGGGCTGATTTTTGCCAAGCAGCCGCCTAAACTGCGGAATCTCACGCTCGGGGCTTCCAATACCGGCTTTAAGATTCCAGCCAATGATGGCAACTATGAAGTCAGGTCGCAGGTGCGGTTCGAAGAAACCGTCACCCTTGATAACCTGATGCCGCACATGCATTTCCGTGGCAAAGACTTCATCTATAACATCATCTATCCTGACGGGAAGACCGAAACGTTACTCTCCGTCCCGAAGTATGACTTCAACTGGCAGTTGGGATATCAACTGGAAAAGCCGCTGGTCCTTCCCAAAGGCACGCGCATCGAGTGCATTGCGCACTTCGATAACTCCGCCAATAATCCTTACAATCCCGACCCCAGCAAGGAAGTGAAGTGGGGCGACCAGACATGGGAAGAGATGATGATTGGATGGTTCTCGATCGCCGTTGATCCCAAGACCAGCACCGCGGGATTGATCAAGTTCGAAAAGCCGGGAACACGGACACCGCCCGATGTGAAGTCCGGAAGCGCAACCCCCGTGGCCGGCGCAGCCGCAAGCTCGACGCGGTAGAAGGCTTCAGAAGGTTAGGAAGTACGGGCTTCAGCGATCGCTGAAGCCCGTAGTTTTTGCAGTTTTGCCATTCCGTACGGCCCCCGCCAAAAAACCAGACGTAGTAACTTGTTACGTCAAGGTGTCCGTCGAAAACAGCCTTAGGGCCACGCTGATCGTGACCGGGGGCTAAAATCCCCTGTACCAAACCAACATCAAACCACGGGTTAACTCCCTAATCCGTTCGAGAAGATCTGAGTTTTCTCCTTTAAACACAAGGGATTCCTTCACAGGATCATGAAAGACTACACCCGCTAAACCGCGGCTAAAGCCGCGGTCCTTCATAGTGCTCCGCGGGCGGCTGAAGCCGCCCTCTTTGACAGTTGTTCCGGTATTTTTCCGCAAGCTCTTTAGACGTAACAAGTTCCATTGGGTTTGACGTTGTCCGGTTCTTGATCGACATCTCTCAGCTTTTGGCCGCGGTTGCTATTTCCCATCCACCGAGAAGGCCAGCAATATGTTGCCGGGCATGCCTCCCCAAACGCCGTACCCTGAGCCGACGAAGAGCATTCCGTCGGAGACGGTTGGGCCGGCGCCATCCATGGCGCCGCCTTTGCCTTTGATGCCGTTCACGCCGGTGAATTCCTGCTCGGTATCAAACTCCCAGACAACTTTTCCGTCGATGGTGGAATAGGCGCGCAGACGGCCATCCACGGCGCCTGAAAACACCACGCCGGGAATTACTGTAACTGCCGCTGACTGCGCGGGGCTGCACGAAGGTCGGTCGCCGCACACCGGGGGAGGGGCTGCCCACACCTTCGCGCCGGTTTCCGCGTTCAGAGCAAAGAGTCCGCCGCCGGCTTTCGGGTCGGCCGCCATGCGTCCGATTCCGCTGGATCCTGTATGAGAGATGTCAGAAACCGCAGCATACATGTTCTTGCCGTCGTAAGCGGATCCCCATTGAATGCCGCCCAGGCGGCCTCCACGGCCAACCTTGGTCTGCCACAGGATCTGACCTTCGTGGTCGGGATCGATCGCCGTGGCCACACCGGATTTCTGGCTGATCAGCAGCTCTCTCTTGCCATTGGCCAGAGTGATCAAAATCGGCGATGCGCCAATATCGACATCCGGCCCCAGATGGTCACCGCAGCCTTCCCCGGCGCACACGATGTTGAAGATGTCGTGCTCCGTGAGTTGTTTCGACCATAGGAGCTTGCCGGAATC
>DATMNZ010000108.1:0-14640 GCA_035568495.1 Saccharimonadales bacterium (SeqCode)
ATGCCGAAAATCTCGCCCGGCCCGACCTCAAAATCAATGCCTTTGACGGCATCCAGGCCGGCGTAGCTTTTCTGCAATCCTTGAACTGAAATCACTGCATTGCTGCTCATGTGGGTTCAACTAAGGTAGCGGTAGAGTCGATTCATGTCCAGTGGTAAATCTGAAGCTCACCCGCCGTTGCATTTCGATACCAGCCAAGCGTAGGCTTTGTGCGTCATGAAAATTGCTCATGCTGTCCTTCCCCTACTGGTATGCTTCCTTCTGCTGCAGTCCGCTCTGGCCCAAACCGCCGATCCCCAGCTTCTGGCGGAAATCCACAAGATCAAGGCCATTGACAATCATTCGCATCCGCCACGGGTGGTGGGTCCCGGCGAGAAGGACGACGAATTCGATATTCTGCCTTGCGATCCTCTGGAGCCGAGCGATCCCACCACCATTTCGCGGCCGGAAAACCCGCAGTTCCTGGCAGCGTGGAAGGCGCTCTATGGGTATCCCTATAACGACAGCCGCCCTGAGCACCTGCGTGAACTGTTGCAGAAGAAGCAGAAGGTCATGCAGGACCAGGGCGACAACTTCCCCAATTGGGTGCTGGACCAACTGGGCATCGAAACCGAGCTGGCCAACCGGGTGGCCATGGGACGGGGCTTGCAGCCTCCCCGCTTCCGCTGGGTGCCATTTGACGATGCCTTGCTGTTGCCGCTGAACAACTCCAGCGTTGCCAACGACACCCCTGACCGGAAGTTTTTCTACGCGCGCGAAGAGATGCTGCTGAAAAGCTACCTGAAGGACTTGCATCTCAGTGCCGTGCCCGCCACCCTGCAGGAATATGTGGAGAACGTGATTGCACCGGCGCTCGAGAGCCAGAAACGGCAGGGCGCCGTGGCCATCAAGTTCGAGGCAGCCTACATGCGATCTCTGGACTTCGGCCCTGTGACCACGAACCAGGCCGGGGACCTTCAGGCATCCACCCAGGTGTATGCCCGCTACGTGAAGGGCGGCGTGCCACCACGGGCTGAATACATCCGGCTACAGGACTATCTGGTGCGGGCCATCGCCCGCGAGGCCGGAAGACTGGGCTTGCCTGTCCATTTCCACACCGGGGGAGGATGTGGATCGTATTTCATGCTGAATGGCTCGAACCCGGCATTGCTCGAAGGCCTGCTCAATGACCCCAGCCTGCGCAAGACCAAATTCGTGCTGGTACACGGTGGCGCGGCTGCATTCACCAAATACACCGACTACCTGCTCATGAAACCAAATGTGTACGCTGATTTCTCCGAGCAGACATGGCTGATCTCCACCCGCAAACTGAGCGAAGTGCTGCGCGACTGGCTGGAGTGGTATCCGGAAAAAGTGCTTTTCGGGACCGACCTCTACCCCAACACCCCGGAAATCAACTGGGAAGAAGTCGGATGGCAGACCACGCAATCAGGCCGCGAAGCCCTGGCCATCGCCCTCACCGGCATGATGCAGGATGGCCAGATCTCCCGCGAGCGCGCCCTGGAACTGGCCCGGATGGCCCTGCACGATAACGCTGCGAAACTCTATGGCTGGGGAAAACCGAACTAAATCGGAACATCGGGACATCGCGCGAAATCGGGACATCGGAGGAGGCATCCAAGGCAACTGCCTGACCCGATGTTCCAACGCATTTCCCGATGTTCCGATGTCCTGATGTCCCGATCTCCAAATGGCTTCCCTCTCCCAAATCCATCCCCGATCCTCCTTGAACAAATCGGCCTGAGAAACTAAACTGAAGTATTGACCCTGATTCTCTACTCTCAAACTAATCTGAATACGTCCGTCTGAGAAAGCCTTAAGACGGGGAGGGCGCATGCGGCGTTTTGTCATCATTGCGGGGCTTGCTCTATTTCTGTCGGCGGTACTGACGGGCTGTGGCGGCAGCTCCTCGAAACCCAATAACACGGTCACCCAGGTAGTGGTCAACCCAGCTACGATTTCGTTGAATTCAGGAGACGTGGCCGGGATCAGCTTTACCCCTGAAAACTCGGCGGGGACGTCGGTCGCTTCCACTGTGACCTTTAGTTCCAGCAACACCAGCATCGCCACGGTTTCGACCTCGGGAACCATCTGCGGCGGCACATGGGACGCAACCTTTGTGGTGTGCAACGGCGCTCCTGGCGGCACTCCTGTGACAGGCTCGGCCACCATCACCGCCACTGCCGGAGGGGTCAACAGTTCGGGAGTTACAGTCACGGTGCATCCTAAAGTGAGCTCGGTGACCATTGATCCGGTCATCGCGGGCTGCACGACCACGGGCCAGACCAACCAGCTCAGCAGCGCGGCCACCAATGTCCACGTCTGCTCCACGCAGGCCCTGCCCCATGACGCCGGGGCGCCTTGCGGCCCCATGGCCAAAGACATTACCAGCATCGCCGGTACCATCTCATTTCAATCGACGGATGCATCTGTGGTCACCATCGATGTCAACAGTCTGGCCACCGCCCGTAATCCGGGCATAAGCGGCGTGTTCGCGAGCCTTTCCGGGGTGTCCTCGCCGGCCACTATTTTCAGGACCTGCATGCCCAAGCTGCTGGTCCTACACCTCAAAAGCGACCCCTCGGGCACCACTACCACTTCCGCCACCATGACTGTCAATCAGACTCTCACGCTGGAAGCCGACATGCTCGATGAGAATGGCGCCGGCATTGGTCCTGCGCCGGTTTCTATCGTGAGCAATAATCCGGTGGTGGCCAGCGTGAGCGCGACCACGTTGACCGGGGTCGCGGCCGGCGGCGCAGGCGTAGTAGCCTCATGCACCCCTCCCGTATGCGGCAACGGCCTGAATACTCCTATTTATAGCAATCTGTTTTCGGTCACCGTTCCGGGAAGCAGTCCTGCATCTACGGTTTATGCCGCTTCTTCATTTCCACCTCCGTCGGGAACTACGGCCACGGCCCTTCCCATCGATTCGGCAGCCAACACCGCGGGCACGGCCTTCAATCTTTCAGGCACACCCAATTCGCTAGTATTCGCATCCAGTGGTGTACGCGCCTATCTGGGCACGTCCTCAGGACTGGCCACGCTTGATCCAACCACGAACCAGGAAGTCACCGTCGTTCCCGGACTGGTGGGCCGGGTCATTGCTGTCAACCCCACGGGCACGATTGCCCTGGTTTCGAACGCCGCCAACGATCCCACGACCGGCACACCCATCGAGCCCATCGTAGCCAATCAACGGTTGTTCGTTTTCAATCAGAGCAGCAATACGTTGCAGACGCTGGTAGTCGCCGGGGCCGTGGCGGGGGCTTTCAGCTCCGATGGCTTTAAGGCTTATGTTGCCGCCAACAATGGCAAGGTCTACGTGTTTTCCACGTTCTTCAGTTTGATGACGCTCAGCCCTGGCGGCGCGCCATCAAGCGTTGCCTTCGTGGGTTCCGACTCGTTTGGATACGTGGCCGGCACCGGGGCCAGCTTGACTACGCTTGCGGCCTGCGACAATTCAACCGCAGCCAGCCCTGCGGCGACTTCCGCGCCGCAATTGGTTGCAGCCCTAGGTAGCGCCGACCAGATTGTGACGGTCAACTCCACCGGCCTGGATATCGCGACCGTTTCCACCGCCGCTCCGGGCAGTGGCATTTGCCCGCCGACTGCCAGCTATCCCGCGCCCCAGTTCATCGATTTTGGCCTGGGCGCTTTTACCGCTCGCCAGCTTCTCGTGGCCGCGAACGGCTCACGCGTGGTAGTCATTCCTGCAGGCATCAACCAGATTCTGACCGCTGTCCCGGGCACCCCCGGATCGGTCAACATCCCACTGCCCGCGGGCGCCACCGAAGGCCTCAGCGGCGCAATCAGCAATGACGGCAATTTTCTGTGGGTGGGAGTGGCCGGCACCAACACCGTGGACAAAGTCGACCTGGTCGCGGGCGCTGTTATATTGCAGGTAGCAACGTCGTTCAAGAAAGCAGACAGTACTCAAGCTCCGCCGAATCTCGTCACCTTGAGGCCGAAATAGCTGCTGGCGGCTGGATTGAGCGGCGGGTAGTACTTGGTCGTTAGTATTTGGTAGTTAGTACTTGGTATTTGGTTGCGGTTTGGATATCTGGGCTTCAGCCGCTGCAGGTATCAGGGTCCGGCTTCCAGCCGGGCCGAAAAGATCGAGCAAAAGATTGGGCTTTCAGCTCCTGCGGGCACTTGAGTGCCCCAACTTGTAAACATCCATTTCGATGACACCGTATCGCGGGCGCATAGCCCCTTCACCGACCGGCTACCTGCATCTGGGGCATGCACGCACGTTCTGGATCGCCTGGCAGCGCGCCCGCGCCAACTCAGGAACGCTGGTCTTTCGCAATGAAGACCTCGACCGGCAACGCTGCAAGCCGGAGTTCGTCACCGCCATGTATGAAGACCTGCGCTGGCTGGGACTCGACTGGCAGGAAGGCCCTGATACTAGCGGGCCGTTCCATCCTTACTCGCAAAGCGAACGCTACAACATTTATCTGGAAGTCTGGCGGCGGTTGCGCGACGGTGGATTCATCTTCCCCTGCTCCTGCTCGCGCAAAGATCTGGAACGGGCACTCAGCGCACCCCATGAAGACGATGAACTTCCCTATCCGGGTGTCTGTCGCGAAAAGCTGACGCAGGCTTCGCAATGGAAATCACCGGCAGGCATCAGTTGGCGCTTTAAAGTCCCTGATGGTGAAACGGTCTCATTCACCGATCTTCGTTGCGGCGAGCAGCAATTCACCGCCGGCCGGGATTTCTCAGACTTTCTGGTCTGGCGGCGCGATGATGTCCCCGCCTACCAACTGGCCGTGGTCGCCGACGATGAAGCCATGCGCATCACAGAAGTCGTCCGCGGCGCCGATCTGCTCAAGAGCACGGCTCGGCAGATCCTGTTACTGCGCGCGCTTGGATATTCCCAACCGCAATATTTCCACTGTGATCTGATGCGCGACGCAAACAACATCAGGCTGGCCAAGCGGCACGATGCGCTTAGCCTGCGGACGCTGCGGGCGCGGGGTGCCGACCCGGGGGAATTGCGTGGGGTTTTTGCCTGTGATGCGGCAGTTTTTTAGAGGCGCTGCACTGGATGCAGGTTAAAATGGTGGGCAAGGAAAATTGCTATGGAAAACGTCATCATAACCAACCCAGGTATTCTCGGCGGAGAACCCGTCTTTCGCGGAACCCGTGTCCCCTTCAAAATTCTCACGGACTACCTGGAGGGCGGCGACTCACTAGATGATTTTCTCGACCAGTATCCAAGCATCACCCGTGAGCTCGCGATAGCCGCCATCGAACAAGCGCGCTTGAGCCTGGTTGCCCAACTCCATCCATGAGAGCCCTCAAGATTCTGCTGGACGAGTGTGCTCCCAAAAAACTCAAATCCTTTCTCCTCAGTTATGGTCACCAGTGTCGCACCGCTCAGGAGATGGGCTGGTCTGGTATCCAGAACGGTGAACTCCTGGCCTTGGCCGATCCCCTTTTTGATGTGCTGCTCACCATCGACAAGGGCCTCCAATATCAGCACAACCTGAGCGGCCGACGAATCGCGATTCTGATCCTGCGTGGCCGCTCGAATCGTTTAGTGGATCTTAGCCCCAATTTCCCCACCTGTGCTGAGGCCGTACAGTCCATTCAGCCTGGACAAGTGGTCGAAGTCGGCAAGCTCTAACGTCTAGACCCTTGGGCTGATCCGCATAAGAGTTCTTCGGTTCCCTTTCCCTGCTCATCTTGATATCTTTACTTCTTGCATAGTAAGGATCTTCGCAAGCCATGAGCACGAACCAAACCTCACCGACCCAACCGGACCGCCGATTGAGTGTCTTTCTCTGTCATGCGACCGGAGACAAGCCCGTTGTCCGGGATCTGTATCGCCGGCTCAAAGCCGATGGCTTTACGCCCTGGCTCGATGAAGAAAGCCTGTTGCCCGGCGACAAACGACTTCAAGAACTGCCCAAATGACCGGGTTCCCTACGTGATCAGACACACTGCGCTTAGAATCCCAGGCGGTGAAGGTCCTGCCGCTCTTGTTCGAGGTCGGCGAACGTATAGTCCAGCATAATTCCGTGGGCTTTGAGAAATCCGTCCAATGCCATGGGCGTACGGAAACCGAGCAACCGCCGCAACTCGGCGCTGGTCAGGTGCTGGTTTTTGTATTCCTCAATCCCCAGTGCTTCCAGAGCGCGCCGCGACAAATCGCCGCCGGCGGCACTGAGCCGCTGGGCCAGATCGTCGGGAAGCTGGATGGTCACGTCCATGTTCTAACTTAAGCAGATCGCTAAGCCCAAGTCAAATCACCACGCTATGCGTTGCTTCCGCTCTTCGGCTGAGAGGCCGTGACTTTCGCCCTCGATACATCGTCATCCTCGGAGGCCGTAACTCTCTTGTTTCTGCCAAGCGGGTAGCGCGAACCCGTCGTTGAAACACCCTGAAGATTTCTCAATAAAGCCACCATTCCCGAGGTTCTTCGTGCTGCGCACTCAGAATGACGCCAGATTGGTGACCTAAGAAGTCCCAGCCCCGCCGGTTACTCTTGTCATCTATATCGTACTGGTTTCCACCCGTATCATGGCGCTAACAGAGTCTTACGCCAGATGAGGGAGAACAGGTATGTTGTATGTCATGTGTCTGCTGCTCGGGTTCATCCTACCGGGCCAGCAGGCGGTTGCCGCTGTGCTCAAGCATGGGCCAAAAACGGCCAAGAGTTTCAGCCAGGTTGTCCCGCTTTCTACCAAGTCTGCTGAAGCCCGCGCGGCCTTGCAGCGTGGAGTCGTGAAGTGGGAGAACCATCGCATGGCCCAAGCGGTGGACGATTTCCGGAAAGCCACACAGGCCGACCCAGATTTTGCGGTGGCCCACTTGTTCCTTTCCACGCTTACTTCCAACCCAGAAGAGCAAAGCAGCGAATTAAAGAAGGCCGTGGCGTTGCGTGACTCGACAAGCATGACGGAGGCCGAACGATTGCTGATCTCCTGGTTGTCGAATACCAGTCAGAACCAGATCCTGCCGGCCATTGCCTCCATGAATGAACTGCTGGGCCGCTATCCCAAAGACAAGCATCTGTTGTACCGCGCCGCCATCTGGTTCCGGAATCAACGTCAATCGGCCCGCGCCCTCCCGTTGTATGAACGCCTGTTACAGCTTGATCCGGAATTTGCCGATGCTCTGAACCAACTGGGATATACCTATGCGTTCGAAGACGAGTTTGACAAGGCCATAGCCACGATGAAGAGATACGTCGCCGTGCTGCCCAATGAGCCCAACCCCGAAGACTCTTACGCCGAGATCTTCCGCATGGCCGGCCGCTATGATGAGGCCCTGGCCCACTACCGCCGGGCGCTGCAGATTGAGCCTTCGTACTGGAGTTCCCAAGAAGGCATTGCCGGGACATACATGTTGATGGGCGACTACGCGCGGGCGCGCGCCGAGTACACGCTCGCCATCGAACATGCTCCATCGCAAGCGACGGCTTTGTCGTGGACCGCAAATTCCGCAGTCATATGGGTACGGGAAAAGGACTATGCGAAAGCCAACGCTGTTCTCGCAGGCGTTGCCGGGCGCGCCCACGACAACAATCTGGCCGCGCTGGAATCCACGGCCTATCGCATGATGGCGCTCTTTGAAAAGGACCCGGCCGCGCGGCAGGAATTGCTGGACAGGTCGGAAGCAGCACTAGGCCACAATCATGCCCTTTCCAAACTGACCAGCGAACAGCAAACCGCGCTCATTCTGCGCGCAAGGACCTACGCTTACCTGGACGCTGGCAATATCGAGGCTGCCAGCCGCGTTCTCGAGCAACTCCGCAGCGCTCAGGAGAAGACCCATAATGGCTTCATACAGGTTGTATACCATGGCGCGGCCGGAGCGGTGCTGACCATGCAGGGCAAATACGAAGATGCCATTGGTGAACTGCTGGAAGACGATGGCAATCCGTTTTCCATTAGGTTCTTAGTTCTTGCTTATCAGAAGAACGGCTCGGGCGAAGATGCGGCCCGCTGGGCAGCCCGTCTCGCCAGCCTCAGAAGCCCAACATTGGAACAGGCCCTTGTACAGTGACTGGAAGGATCAGCAGGCATCCATCCACCACAAGCGCAGGGCTTTTTCTTGTTTAGGCCCTTGTACAGTGGCTGGAAGGATCAGCAGGCATGGCGGATCGGGTAATCGGGAAATCGGCAAGCTCTGAGCCCCGTCCTAAAATGCGGGACGGGGCCCGTGAGATCGCCTGCACTACGACCATCAGCTACATGTGATGTTGCATCTTCTTGCCGTTGCCGGCCGCCTTCGGTGTGTCGTGGCGCGGCCGCTTTAACGTCGTTCCCTGGATGTTATTGAAAGGCACGGTGGCCGCGAACGTTGGCAGGTTGTTGGCGCGCACTTGGGTGACCGCCTCGAAGCCGGAGGCCAGCTTGATCAGCGTGGGTTCGCTGAACGCCGTCCCAAAGAAGCTGATGCCAAGCGGCACGCCGAACACCACACCGGCCGGCACCTGAACAATAGGATACCCAGGACCTGCAGCCAGGCCCGACGTTCCAAATTTAAAGTTGTCTCCATAGAGCAGATCGGTGGCCCAAGCGGGGTTGTCGGTCGCCGAAACCACGGCGTCGAGCCCGAACTGGCTGATGGCTGCATCGATGCCGTTCACGCCCGCGTTGTGGTCGATTGCAAGCGCCTGGTTGTAGGTCAGGCCGCCGAAGGCGGGTTGCGGGTCATCGGGACCCGGCGCGAGTGAATTGGCCAGGTCAAAGATGCTCTGGTCAAAGAAGGGCATCTCGACCGCCGCATGGGCGTTGTTGAAGTCGATGGCGCTCTGCAAGGTTCCGCCCGCTACGGGCACTCCAGTACGGGTAGCGAAGTACGCCCGCACGTCGTTGCGGAAGTCGAAGAGCAGCACCAGCAATTCGCCGTCGGCTGGAGCGAAGGTGAAGCCGGCGGCATCGAGATCAATCACGGTGGCGCCCGCATTCGTGAGTTCCTCGACCGCCACCTCAAAGGCGTCCAGTACAGGCTGCGGCGTTGGAGACATCGGGTCAAATCCGCCGATCCCTGCACGCGTCAGTCCGAGTTTGGCGCCCCGCAGACCGTTCGGGTCCACAAAGCGGGTGTAGTCGGTAGGGATGTTCGTGGGACGGGTCCGGCCCGTTCCCTGCCATCCCAGAGGGACGCCGCCGGTGGCCGCATCGCGTCCGTCAAAGCTCCGGCTCTGGATGACGCCCAGCGCCGCGGCGGCATCCGCCACAGTCCGCCCATGGGGACCAATCGTATCCTGCGTGTGCGAGATGGGCACCACACCGGCGCGGCTGGTGAGGCCAACCGTAGGCTTGATGCCAACGACGCCATTGGCATTGGCCGGACACACAATGCTGCCGTCGGTCTCGCTGCCTAAGGATACGGCGGCAAAGTTCGCTGACGTCGCAGCGCCCGAGCCCGCGCTGGAGCCGCAGGGGTTGCGATCGATGCCATAAGGGTTGTGCGTCTGGCCGCCACGACCCGACCATCCGCTGATGGAACCAAAGGAACGGAAGTTCGCCCACTCCGACAGGTTGGTCTTGCCCAGTATCACTGCGCCCCCGGCGCGCAGGTTGGCGGCCACGGTGGAATCCCGCTGCGCGGGCGTGCCGACGAGTGCGAACGACCCGGCGCTGGTCTGCATCTTGTCACCGGTATCGATGTTGTCCTTAAGCAGGACGGGAATGCCGTGCAGGGGCCCGAGGACAACACCGAGCCGGCGTAGCGCGTCAGCGTTGCGGGCCATGGCCAGCGCGTCCGGGTTGAGTTCAATGACCGAGTTGACTCCCGGGCCATTCTGGTCCAAGGCGAGAATGCGGGCGATGTATTCCCGGGTCAGCTCTTCCGAAGAGAGACTGCCGGATGCCATCTCCGCCTGAAGTTGAGCTACAGTGGCTTCGTTATGGCGGGTGGGAATGTCATTTTGATTGCTCTGCGCTATGGCCAAAGTTGACGCCAGCACAAATGCAAGGAAGAGACTGCGTATCGCTAAGGCATGCATATTGTTTCGCTCCTGGGCTCGGCTGCGCTGACCACCAGGATCAGGGCAGGCCGGCGGCTTTTACTCTAGGGCGGAAAAGATATGTCTCTTGACCAAGTCAAGTCAACGGCGGCGGCTTCCTCAAAAGGCCATTGGCCTACTTCCCACCCTTACGCGGCGGTTGCGTACCGCAGGGCGGCCCGCGCTATCAGGCGAGTTGAGTCGCGGTTGCCTCCGCTTGACAGGCTCCGTCAAGCTTTCTATCTTTCATAACAGAACTCAAGAAAACTAAATTGTCGAAAAGCCGCGATCATCGCGCCGGGGAACCGCCCGCCAAGGAGAATTCCGGATGAGCAAAGTCAGGGTATTGGTCGGCACACGCAAGGGTGCGTTCATCCTCACGTCTGACGGCAAACGTGAGCGCTGGGACGTCAAGGGTCCTCATTTTGCCGGCTGGGAGCTCTACCACATCAAGGGATCTCCGGTTGACCCCAACCGGCTGTATGCGTCGCAATCCAGCGGCTGGTTCGGGCAGATGGTCCAGCGCTCCAACGATGGCGGCCAGACATGGGAACCGGTGGGCAATAAGTTCATCTATGACGGCACACCCGGTACGCACCAGTGGTACGACGGCACACCGCATCCCTGGGAATTCAAGCGGGTGTGGCATTTTGAGCCGTCGCTCACCGATCCGGACTCCGTCTATGCCGGGGTTGAAGACGCCGCCCTGTTCCATTCTGCTGACGGTGGGCAGAACTGGAAAGAACTTCCGGGCCTGCGCGGCCACGGCTCCGGGCCACACTGGCAGCCGGGCGCCGGCGGCCTGTGTCTGCACACCATCATTCTGGATCCGAAAGATCCGAATCGAATCTATATCGCCATTTCGTCGGCCGGCGCCTTTCGCACCGACGACGGCGGCAAGACATTCAAGCCGATCAACCAGGGACTGAGGTCCGAACACATTCCCGACCCGACGGCCGAGGTCGGCCACTGCGTCCACCACATCGCCATGCACAAGTCGCGACCGGGCGTGCTGTTCATGCAAAAGCATTGGGACGTGATGCGCAGCGACAATGCCGGCGATTCCTGGCAGGAAATCAGCGGCAACCTGCCCACCGACTTTGGCTTCGTGGTCGACGTACACGCGCATGAGCCGGAAACCATTTACGTCATACCCATCAAGAGCGATTCTCAGCACTTCGTTCCGGAAGGCAAGCTCCGCGTCTACCGCAGCCGCAAGGGCGGAAACGAGTGGGAGGCGCTTACGAAGGGCCTGCCGCAAAGCGACTGCTACGTGAACGTGCTGCGCGATGCCATGGCCGTCGACTCGCTCGATAGGTGCGGCGTGTACTTCGGCACCTCCGGCGGACAGGTCTACGCCTCGTCCGATGCCGGGGACACATGGAACGCTATCGTCCGCGACCTTCCCGGCGTACTTTCCATTGAGGTACAGACACTGCCATGATTCGAATCGTGCTCCCGGCCCATCTACGGACGATCGCGCGCGTCAACGGCGAAGTGCAGCTCGACGTGAATCTCGATACCGGTGGCCATGCAACGCAGCGCTCGGTCCTAGACGCGCTCGAAGCCCGCTATCCGATGTTATCGGGAACCATTCGCGACCACGTTACCCAAAAGCGCCGCCCGTTCGTGCGCTTCTTTGCCTGTTCGGAAGACCTCTCCCACGAGCCGCCTGACGCACCGCTGCCGGATGCGGTCGTTACCGGCGTTGAACCTTTTCTGGTGGTGGGGGCAGTGGCGGGAGGGTGAGGGGAAGCAATTGGCAATTAGCCTTTAGCCTTTAGTTGTTAACCTTATAGTTAAGGTGTGTTCCTGGATCCTTGAAAATTGAGCACCGTGTGTTCAATTTTCAAGGATTAATTTCACCTTGATTCGGGCCCTGAAATACGTGTCCCGATCCCCGCCAACACATGATCTCTTCGATGATAAAGCCTTCCCTAAGCGCTCGCTCGCGAATACCCGCCGATCTCCCGAAAGAAAGGAGCGCGCAAACCGCCCTTACAATATGATCTCTAAGGACTTGACCGCATGGCGTGTTCGTTTGCGCTCTCACAGTTGAAGGAGAACTCCTAGAGAAATGAACCAGTCCACCAATGACGGCGATGTTGAGGCAGTGTACGTTAAGATCGCGAAACGCCTCATGCCGCTTCTGGTCCTGCTCTACGTGATGGCATGGCTCGACCGGGTGAATGTCGGCTTCGCCAAGCTGCAGATGGTGAAAGACCTGGGATTCAGCGAGGCGGTCTACGGATTCGGCGCTGGGATATTCTTCCTCGGCTATGTGCTGTTTGAGATTCCGAGCAACCTCTTCCTGGAGCGGACCGGCGCCCGCAAGACAATCGCGCGTATTACGGTCCTGTGGGGCATCGCAAGTATCGGGACGATGTTCGTCAAGACCGCGGCCTGGTTCTACATTCTGCGCTTCCTGCTGGGCGCGTTCGAAGCGGGCCTGTATCCGGGCGTGGTCCTCTATCTGACCTACTGGTTCCCTGCCCGGCGCCGCGCACAGATGCTCGGTCTCTTCATGACGGCCATCCCAGCCGCCGGAGCTCTCGGCAGCGTCCTCAGTGGTTGGATCATGAGTTCGACCAGCGGCCGAGGACATCTTGCGAACTGGCAATGGCTCTTCCTGATTGAGGGAATCCCTTCGATCATCGTGGGACTGACAACGCTCGCGATCTTCGACGACAAGCCCGCTCAGGCGCGCTGGCTCACCGAAGGTGAGAGGCAACTCGTCCTCGCCGATCTCGCAGAGGACGACCAAAAGGCCGGCCCACGGCAACACAGGTTCGCCCAGGCGCTGAGAATTCCCCGCGTGTGGCTTCTCACGCTCATCTACTTTTGCCTGGTGAGCGCGAATCCGACTCTGGGATTCTGGGCGCCAACGATCATCAGCGATCTGGGCGTCAAAAACAATATGACGATCGGCCTGCTCTCGGCCGTGCCCTACATCGTCGGCGTGATTGCGACGGTACTGGTTGGCCGGCATTCCGACCGCACACTCGAACGGCGCTACCATGCTGCGTTGTCATGTCTGGTGGCAGCCGTGGGCCTGGTTTTGATAGGCGTGTTCGCAAACGTCCCGGCCCTGGCGTTCGCGGCCTTGGTCCTGGGAGTCACCGGAGTACTCTGCGCGTTCGCGCCCTTCTGGCAAATGCCAACCACTCTGCTGGCTGGCAGCGCAGCCGCGGGCGGCATCGCACTCATCAACTCCATCGGCAACCTATCAGGCTGGCTGGGACCGTACCTGGTCGGCTGGCTTAAGGACGTCACCGGCAAGACCGCCGCAGGTCTCTACGCGGTCGCCGGCCTCGAAGCCCTGGCGACGGTGTTGATCTTGCTGCTCGTGCCGCGTCGCAAGGCCGGCGAGAGCGGAAATTGACGCCACTGCATGTCAGGCGTGCCGCTCCCAACTGTACTCACAGCACACACTCCTGTCTCTCCTGTAGGATATTGGCAGTACGAATCTCTTCGATTTGGTGAATGTTATGTCCACTGATTTGTTGATGGCCAGAGAGTCCCGCCGCGGTATCCTCAAACATATTGAAGACCAGCAGGCGGCCGACGCAGCCATTTCGGTCGAGTTGCGAAACTCAATCATTGCCATCAATATGGAACTTCTCCAGCAGGTGGCGCTTCTTCTGCAGTCGTATACTCCGGACCGGAAGCCCGATCCGGCCCAGGAAGCCCTCTTTGCCCGGATCGCTCCCTCGGAATCGCTGGCCGCATGGCTTGTGCTCTGTCAGCAAGACCTTCAGAAGGCTGAACAGATCGACCTGCTCAAGAAAAGCGCAGCAACCGCCAAAACCAACTACCGCAAGACCGCCCCGCTCGGGCCGGTAACGAAGCTTCTCAAGAAGAAAGCGGACAAGAATATCATCGAAGCCCTGAAGGTAAACCGGGACCAGGCCAACTCCAAAGTGGCACAGGCGGAAGCGGAGCGCAAAACTACGCGCAGCCTGATGTCGGCAACCGCGGAAGTCATCTTCCGCGCCGCCATGCACACCGAAGCCCTCGAGGCCCTCGAGACCATGCCTTCACCGGTGATGGAGCAAGTCCGGCGGCTGCTCGACCGTTTCGAGACCGAAGTTACCGTCCTTTGCAAGAACCATGCGGAGACGCAAAGGCGATCGCTAGCCGAATTGAGCAAGATTACTGAGGAGCTTAGCGCATTCTATGAGCAGCTCGATGTCTCCCAGACCGGCGCTCTGCCCACGGAGAACCACCCATCATGAACGATATCTTCGAACCCGTAATACGCAAGCTCACCCAGGAAATCGCCCAGCGTTTACCCGATGTTCCCAGCGACCTGAAGAAGCCTCATGTCAGGCCGCCGAAGTCCGGCGGCGCCGGGGGCACGGCTGGCACTTCCAGCGAAGCAGGACTCGGCATCGCAGCAGGACCGTTAGGCGTGATCACTCGAAAGGTATCCAAGGCCGTGGGGTCCTTCGTTGGCCTCTTTACCCACGGCAGTGCCAGTTCGCATGGTGATGACAAAGAAGACCCCAATGCCTCATAGAATATAGGCCGTGTTCGAGGACTGGGCGATGGTTGCCTCGTCCAAATGTCAGGCGTGCCGCTCCCAATGTACTCACTGCACATTCTCTAAGGCTTGTCATCCTGAAAGTTCTGTTCGCGGGCGCCAGCCCGAGAACAGAACTTGAAGGACC
>DATMNZ010000109.1:0-21667 GCA_035568495.1 Saccharimonadales bacterium (SeqCode)
ATCTGGCTTATCCCTTCGGAATTCATGGATGTGAATTACGGTGCCGCCATTAAAGAGTATTTGCTGGACCAGGTAACTCTGGTCCGCATCCATCGGTTCGCCCCCAGCGACGTGCAGTTTGCTGATGCCCTGGTTTCCTCAACCGTGGTGCTGTTTAGAAATCTGAAGCCATCCGAAGACGCAGCCGTTGAACTGTCGTATGGCGGGACTCTTACCCAACCTGCGGAGACTCTCAGCGTGTCTCGAACCGAACTCCGGAGTGAACCGAAATGGACCCGCCTAGCCCGTCCAAAAGAGTTCGAGGGCCAACGAATTGCCGATCCTTCCGGCATTAGGATCGGGGACCTGTTTTCGATCAAGCGCGGCTTGGCCACTGGTGACAACGGTTTTTTCATCCTTTCCCAAGAGAGAGTTCGGGAACTGGGCTTGAGCGGCCGGTTCTTGCGCCCCATTCTGCCCAGTCCGCGCTATTTGCCGTCGGACGAGATTGAAGCGGATGAGCGCGGCCTGCCCATCCTAGATCGCCGCCTGTTCCTGATTGACTGTCCACTCGGCGAAGACGAACTGCTCGATATTGATCCTGCGCTTGCCCACTATCTTGAATCGGGGAAATCCGCAGCAGCCCAAGGGTACATTTGCCGATCAAGAACGCCCTGGTACTCCCAAGAGGCGCGGCCGCCCGCTCCTTTGCTATGCACCTACATGGGCAGGAGCTCTGAGCACTATCGCCCTTTCCGTTTTATTCTCAACCGTTCGGTGGCGACCGCCGCTAATGTTTATCTGCTGATGTATCCCAAACCGATGATCCGAGAGTCGATGACCGATCACGAAGTTGCAAGAAGGGTATTTCAAATGCTGAATGCCATCCCCATTGGCCAAATGACCGGCGAGGGTCGAGTCTACGGTGGCGGATTGCATAAGCTAGAGCCCCGTGAACTAGCGAACGTCCGGGCTGATGAAATCGGCTCTTTGGTGACCTACAACAACGGCCTCACGCGCGGTGTGCAGATAGAATTTCCGCAAGCTTGATAATCCTCAGCGGCCCCCGCAACACCTCTTGAATCTTTTTCCGCTCCCGCAGGGGCAAGGCGAGTTGCGGCCAGGGCTTGCCGTAGCCATTGTGTTTTCCATTTCTCTCTCACTGGCAGGCGCGTGATGGCGTCCACTTGCACGTGGATCGCCCCCTACAGTCTTGTACTTGATCCGCCTGGAAGCGCCGGATTCCAGCAGCGTACGGACACAGAGCAGCGCAGCCTTATGCGGATTGGTGAAGGCGCGATCTAGGACCAAATGCTGCTGGCTCAAACGGCCCAGCACTTTCTTTACCATGGTGCTGGTGGCTGGAAGTCCGGCGCCACCGGTCATCCAGAATTCGCCCAGAGGGATAATGCGCGTGGCAAAGGCCACGGCCAAAGGGTTGTCGCCGAATCCAGTATCCATGATGAATAGCGGCCCACCCGACAACAGGTCTGTGAAATGGGCACCGGCGCCTGGCACGCGCGACTGCGGAACGATGATCCTGTATTCTGCCTGCAGATACGCTCTTAGAAGTTCGTGCTCCTCGGTCCCTGGTTCCACATGGTGACTTTCAGAGTACTGCACAACAAGACTTTTTCCATTGTCTATCCAATCGTAGAGGCAGCTAACGGGTAGACCTGCGTTTTCCGAGTCATTTCGTACGTTGGGAATTCACCCGCCCGAACGAGCGAGCCTATATAATCTCCCCGCCCGGCATTGATCGCCACAGACTCATCCAAGGACCCGACCATGCGATTGAGAACGTCCCTGACCCTGAAGCTCACGATTCTGCTTTGCATCCTGTGCATCGCGGCCACCTCTCAGCAGCGCCAGCTTACCGCCGCCGACTATGCGCGCGCGGAGAAGTTCATGGGCTACAACACCAATCCGCTGGTGTCGCACAACATAAGGCCCGCGTGGATGCCCGATGGACGCTTCTGGTACCGAGACACCTCGGCCGACGGCAGTGCGTTTGTGGTGTTTGATCCGGCCAAGCCCGCGCGTGAACCGGCTTTCGACCATGCCAAAGTGGCGGCGGCCCTCTCGACAGCTAGCGGTAAGACCTATGACAAGGCGCATCTGCCGTTCATGAGCTTTGAATACTCCGCCAACGGACAGTCGATCTCATTCAATGCCGGCCCGAAGCGCTGGAGCTGCGATGTGCAGGGCAAATCCTGCGCGGAGGTCAAATCTGATGCCGGTGCCGGGGCCGCCGGCAGACGTGGAGCGGGCGCCCGCAACGAAGTGCCTTCCCCGGACAAAAAGCGCATAGCGTTTCTCCGTGACTTCAACCTGTGGGTGCGCGATGTTGCCAGCGGTAAGGAAACACAGCTCACCACCGACGGTGTGAAGGACTTCGGCTACGCTACAGACAACGCCGGCTGGATACAGAGTGATGATCCGGTGCTGCTGTGGTCGCCAGATTCAAAGAAGATCGCCACCTTCCAGCAGGACCAGCGCAAAGTCGGTGAAATGTACCTGGTGGAAACCAAAGTCGGACATCCCACGCTGAAGACCTGGAAGTATCCGCTACCCGGCGATGCCGAGGTCACGATGATCCAGCGGGTCATTATTGACCTTGATGCTACGGGCGGACCGAAGGTGGTCCGGTTGCAGATGCCGCCCGACCAGCACCGCTCGACGTTTTGCGACCATATCGTGTGCCGGGGCGGGGACTGGGCCGACGTGCAATGGGCGCCGGATTCCGCCAGCCTGGTCTTCGTTTCCAGTTCGCGCGATCACAAGCAGGCCAATGTGCGCGTGGCCAATGCCGCCAGCGGCGCGGTACGCGAGGTGCTCGAAGAAAAAGCCGCTACGCAGTATGAATCCGGCCAGGGGCGGGCCAACTGGCATTACCTGGCGGGCGCCAACGAGCTGATCTGGTTCTCGGAGCGCGATAACTGGGGCCATCTCTATCTCTACGACTTTGCCACAGGCAAGCTAAAGAACCGGATCACCAGCGGCGAATGGGGTGTGCTGCAGCTTCTGCGCGTCGACGAGAAAGAGCGCATTGCCTACGTGCTGGCTTCGGGCCGCGAGAAAGGCCGTAATCCTTACTTCCAGCATCTCTATCGCGTGGGCCTCGACGGCAGCGGCCTCACGCTGCTGACACCGGAAGACGCCAACCATAGCGTTGAATTCTCGCCATCATGGAAGTTCTTTACCGATACCTTCTCGCGTCCGGATACGGCCCCGGTGACGGTGCTGCGCGATGCCACCGGAAAGCTGGTGGCCGGGGTAGAGCAGGTAGATATCTCACGGCTGCAGGCCACGGGCTGGCGTCCGCCGATGCTTATCACGGTGAAGGCCCGCGACGGCGTAACCGATCTCTACGGACTGTTATTCAGTCCGGCGAACCTTGATTCCAGCAAAAAGTACCCGATTATCAATCAGGTCTATCCCGGGCCTCAGGGCGGTAGCGTAGGCAACTGGTCGTTTGCGGCAGCGCGTGGAGACGCCCAGGCCCTGGCCGAACTGGGTTTTGTAGTGGTGCAGATTGAAGGCATGGGCAATCCCATGCGCTCGAAGAAATTCCACGACCTCTACTATGGCAACATGGGCGACAACACGCTGCCCGACCAGATTGCCGGCATGAAAGAGCTGGCTCAGCGTTTTCCGTGGATCGACATCGACAAAGCCGGCATCTGGGGCCACTCGGGCGGCGGATACGCAACGGCCGACGCCATGTTCCGCTATCCTGATTTCTTCAAGGTCGGCATCTCGGAAGCCGGCAACCACGACAACCGCGAATACGAAGACGATTGGGGCGAGCGCTACATCGGGCTGCTGGAACGCAAAGCCGATGGGACCACCAACTACGACGATCAGGCCAACCAGAGCCTGGCCAAGAACCTGAAAGGCCATCTGCTGCTGGCGCACGGCACCATGGACGACAACGTGCCTCCCTACAACACGCTGCTGGTGGTGAACGAGCTGATCAAAGCCAACAAAGACTTTGACCTGCTTCTGCTGCCCAACCGCCGCCACGGCTTCGCCAATGAGCCCTACATGGTGCGCCGCCGCTGGGACTACTTCGTCCGCTATCTAATGGGCGCCGAGCCGCCACAGGGATATGAACTCAAGCCCCCGGCAGAGGGGACAAGATAAAAACCAGGGTCTCACGGCGAAAGTACAGCGCAACCTAGCACAAGCAAAACCTTTGAAACACAGAGGAACAGAGGCAACAGAGGATTTTGGGTTGTGAGGCGGGCCCAGAAATCGTATTACTGTTCACCAGAAATCTTAGCGGTTCGCGGCAATTTCTGGGGCTAGCCTCACGACCCTAAAATCCTCTGTTGCCTCTGTTCCTCTGTGTTTCAAAGGTTTTCGTTGCAACTCGTTGCGCTGTGTTTCAAAGGTTTTGGTTGTGGCTTCGTAACACCCTGTGCCTCGTGCTGAACCGGGTTTATCATATTCCGCACATCATGTTTCCCCGCATTCGAGCCACGATCCTGAAGATACCGCGTGGTAAGGTCTCCACCTATGGCGCGGTGGCGCAGGCTGCCGGGTTTCCGGGGGCGGCCCGGCAGGTAGTATGGGCGTTGCGCCAGTCACATGGCCTCCCGTGGCACCGGGTAGTGGCCGCTGGAGGCCGGATTGCCCTGCCTGGCGAAGCCGGCATGGAGCAGCGGTTCCGGCTAGAAGGCGAGGGTGTCCGTTTCAGCGGCCGGCGGGTGCGCATGGCGGAACATGAATTCAGTTTCCGCAGGAAACCGCTCAAGCCGGGAAAAAAGAAGCTCCCCAGGCGCTCCTAAATCCTAGAGGCTGCCTACGAAGTTTCTTGGCATACCCGCCCAATGTCATTACTATGACCTGAGGAGAAAGCCCCCAGGCTATAAACACATGAGCAGCAGTGGACGAATACCTCCAGAAGTCAGCATCCAGTTGCGTGCCTTGGCCCACGACTTGAGTAATTCGCTCGAGGCCATCACCCAGGCCTCATATCTGCTGGCGCGCATGGATCTCGACGAAGGCGCACGTAAATGGTCAGACCTGATCGACCAGGCCGGCCGCGAAGCAATTCGAATTAACCAGCAGATCCGGGAAGTATTGCGATCGGCCACGTAACCGGGAGATTCCATGAGTGACCCTGACTTTATCCATGTTCATCGAGACTCCGCACCGGAGGGTCCGGCGACATCCAAGCCGGCAGCAGCACCTCATCCTTCCAACTATTGCCCCAACTGCGGAACCGAGATGCGCGAAGCGCGCTGCAAGATGGTGTGTACGGCCTGCGGATTTTTCCTGAGTTGCAGTGACTTTTATTGAGAGATTCGTGGGGGCCGGCTGCCGTTTGAATTTGGCAATTGAGTAATTTGGTGATTGGGTAATTGGATAGGCCCCTCAGACTCCCACGTTTCTTGGGCCGATTGCGCCTCTTTCCGCCCTCATTTAAGCTAAGTGGTTTGCCTTTGTGCGCCATGGCTGATCCGATGAATCAACTTCCAACGAAAATCGATGCTACCTCTGCCCGCTTTGAGAAAAACATGCGCGCCATGGCCGAATTGGTGGCTGTTATCCGTAACCAGGAAGAACAGATTCACCAGGGTGGCGGCCCAAAAGCGATTGAATCACAACATGCCAAGAACCGCCTGACCGCCCGGGAACGCATCAGCCTGCTGGTGGACCGGGACAAACCGTTTTTTGAGTTGGGAGTCTATGCCGCCCATGAGATGTACGAAGAGTGGGGTGGCGCTCCCTGCGCAGGGGTGGTCACCGGGCTGGGGCGCATCCACGGGCGGCTGTACATGCTGATTGTGAATGACGCCACGGTGAAGGCCGGGGCGTTTTTTCCCATGACGGCGAAGAAGGTCATCCGCGCCCAGAATATCGCCATCGAAAACCATGTCCCCACCATCTATCTGGTCGATTCTTCCGGGCTTTTTCTACCGCTACAGGAGGACGTCTTCCCTGACACCGACGATTTTGGCCGGGTGTTCCGCAACAACGCGGTGATGTCGGCCATGGGCATTCCCCAGATCACCGCGATTATGGGCATGTGTGTTGCCGGGGGCGCGTATCTTCCGGTGATGTGCGACACCATTCTGATGACCGAGGGCAGCGGGCTCTTTCTGGCCGGTCCGGCGCTGGTGCAGGCCGCCATCGGCGCAAAGTATTCCGCGGAAGAGCTGGGAGGCGCCGCCATGCACGCCCAGATCGCGGGTACCGTGGACTATCGCGAGGCCAACGATCAGATCTGCATCGAACGCATCCGGTCCCTGGCCGGCAAGATGGGCCACAAGCCGGGCGCGCCTTTTGATCGCCAGAAGACGGAAGAACCCGCTTATGCAGCCGAGGAGATCTACGGCATATTCGAGGCCGATACCGCACGCCCGTTTGATATGAAAGAAATCATCGCCCGCATCGTCGACGGCAGCCGCCTGGATGAATACAAAGCCGAATACGGCAAGACCATCATCTGCGGATACGCGCGCATCGGCGGCCATGCCGTGGGCATTGTCGCCAACCAGACACTGCACATGCAGCAAACCGACCGCTCCACGGGAGAAAAGCGCATCGAATTTGGCCGCGTGATCTATACCGAGAGCGCGGACAAATCGGCCCGCTTCATCATGGATTGCAACCAGAACCTCATCCCCCTGATCTTTCTGCACGATGTGAACGGCTTCATGGTGGGCCGGGACGCGGAATGGAGTGGAATCATCAAGTCCGGGGCCAAGATGGTGAACGCTGTGGCGAACTCCGTGGTGCCCAAGATTTCAGTGATCATCGGCGGCTCTTTCGGCGCCGGGCACTATGCCATGTGCGGCAAGGCCTACGATCCGCGCTTTGTCTTCGCCTGGCCCACGGCGCGCTACGCGGTCATGAGCGGCGCAGCCGCGGCCAGCACCCTGGTGGAAATCAAGATCAAACAACTGGAGCGCGGGGGTAAGAAGCTCAGTGAAGCGGAGAAAAAAGAGCTGTCCGACTCGGTGAAAGCCACATATGACCAGCAGACTGATCCACGCTACGGCGCCGCCCGGCTGTGGATCGACAAGATCATCGACCCGGCGGAGACCCGCACCGCCCTGATTACGGCGCTGGATGCCGCAGCCCTGAATCCCGAGGTCAAGGAGTTCAAGGTCGGGGTGTTGCAGACGTGAGAGTCAGGAGGTTGACCGCAAAGGACTACAAACAGGTATTTGGTAATTGGTATTTGCCGCCGATGGCGGCGTTGACGAGCATGGAAGGACGAACAGGGTTCCAGGCCAAACACTAAACAACAAGTACCGAATACCAAGTACCAAATACCGGTTTTATGATTTCCTCCGTGCCTCCGTGGTGAATCCGGGTTTATGACTGATCAAGTAAAGATTATCGAATGTCCACGCGATGCCTGGCAGGGGCTGAAAGTCAAGATCCCGCAGAGCATCAAGGTCCAATATTTACGCAGCTTGATCGAGGCGGGGTTCAAGCATATTGATGCTGTGTCGTTTGTCTCCCCGCAGGCGGTGCCGCAGATGGCCGACTCCGAAGACGTGTTGCTCGATCTCCATCCTCCGGAGGACGTGGAGATCATCGGTATCGTGGTCAACGAGCAGGGCGCAAACCGCGCCATTGCCACCGGCGCCGTGACGACCGTCGGCTTCCCTTACTCAATCTCACCGACCTTTCTGGAGCGCAACCAGCGCCAGACGCCCGAGCAGGCGCTGGACGTCATGGAAAAGATCAAGACCCTGGCCGACGAAGCGGCCCTCAATATGGTGGTCTACATTTCCATGGCTTTTGGAAATCCGTACAACGATCTCTGGAGCAGCGAGGAGGTCGTCGAAGCGGTGGGGCTGGTGGCCGACATGAATGTCCGCCAGGTGTCCCTGGCCGATACCGTGGGGCTGGCTACGCCCGAGCAGGTGCATGACCTGGTCGCGGCGGTCACCAAAGCCCACCAGTATCTGGAGGTTGGTGTCCATTTGCATAGCCGACGGGCAACGGCCGCGGAAAAAATAGCGGCTGCCTACAACGCCGGATGCCGACGGTTCGATTCAGCCATCGGCGGGCTGGGTGGATGCCCGTTTGCCCAGGACGAGATGGTAGGCAATATGCCCACGGAAGTTGCGCTGGAGGCCCTGGCTGCGCTGGGCGCGCACATCCCGCTACAGAAGCCCCTTGATTCAATCATCGATATGTCAGATGACATCGCCAGTAAGCATACGGTGAAGATGTGAAGCCCCCTCACCGCGCGACATACTTAGCGGTGGCGGCATTGTCGTAGCGGTCGTAGACGCGCACAACCACAATGTGTTCAGAGTTTGGCGTTTTTGAGGTCTTGTCCCGTTTTGCCATGCCCTGATCTGCCAGTGCGGGCGGGGTGGCTGCGATGGATGCGATCGATGCGTAAAAATCGTAGCTCTCGATTTTCGAGTCGGAAAGCTGACCTACCGGTTCTACGAATTGCCAATCGCCGGCGTCGATGGAGTATTCAGCCTTCCTGATGGCCGAGAAACTGTCTGTGGCCTCGAATGTGACATGCAACTGCACGCCTTCCATCCTGGCCGCCAGCTTCTGTATAACAGGCGCGGTATTGTCGATTTCGAAGTGGACACTCTCTTTCTCATCGGAGAGCCCCTGATCGGCCGTGTGCGAGGGCGCATCGCTGGCCACCACCTTGAGCGTGTAGCCGCCATCGGGCAGCAGGCCGGAATCGAAGGAATAGAACTTGTCCATCAGGCCGGCCTTGAGCAGCTTCCATTCCTGCTCGTTGTCGCCGCGATAGTAGAGCGCATAGACCAGTTCATCGTCATTGTCGTCGTGTACGGTCCAGCGCGCGGCAACATAGCTGCGATCGCGGAGCGCTGTGGGCTGGGGGTCGATCCGCGGCAGCGGCGCCTGGTTCGAAGACGCGCCGATGACGATCGTTTCACTGGCTTGCCCGCGGATTTGCGGCTGGAAACGCGCCCCCACCTGCACTACCAGGTCTTCGATTACAGGAGCGACATTGCGCGAGAGGTAGTTGATCGTGACTTCGTAGATCTGTGTGGAAGGGGAAGCGGGCTTCATTACGCCGCGCCACTGAACATAACGGGCGGCGGGAATCGACAGGCGCGCCTCCTGGTGGAGGTCAACCTTGGCCCACGGACTCCAGTTGCGGTCAGGGTTCTCGACGTTGCCGCTGCGGGCGAACAGCTCGAAGCTGCCCCGGCCGCGCACCTCGGCCCGGCCCCATTTTGAAAAGACGTGCGCGTCCTGCACCTCGCTCTCGAACGTGCCTTCGGCTTCCGGCGCGCCGCCCATCAGAAAAATCTTGCCCAGGTTGCTGCTGGAGCAATAAAGACCGGCTTTGGGCGCCTTGCTGCAAGCAGTGACCTGAGAGGCAGGGGCCTTGAGCAGGTCGGTGAACGCCCCATTTCGTTCGATGGCCAGAATGCGTCCCTTGTTGCCGGTACCGGCAATCAGCCGGCCCGAGGCATCAAAGTTGAGGGCGTAAATGATATCTTCGCGGGAAGACCACAGCTTGCGGGGCGCGCCGTCGGGCGCAATGGCATAAAGATCGGAACCCGCCAGGGACACATTGGGTTGAGCTATATTGCCCGGCGGAGGAATCGCCGGAGTCGGCATGGCCGGCGCGGATGTGAAGCCTGGCGTCCCTGTGGGCGAGGGATGCTTATCTCCCGTGCCTGCGGCATAAATGGCGCCGGCAGAATCAATGGCCAGCGCGGTGATCTCTTTCTTGGGCGCGCTATAGAGGACGAAGCCCTCGCCACCGGGTGCGATGCGATAGATCAATCCACTGCCGTCAGAACCGGCAATCAAGTTGCCATGGCCATCGAATTCCATCACACGGATGTGGCCTTCGTCAGACTTGAAGAACACTGAGCCTTGCCCGTTCTTCTCCACGCGATAGATCTCACCGCGGTCGCCGGTGGCGACATAGAGGCGGCCTTCGGCGTCCAGCGCCATGTCCCATATGTATTTGGTCTTGGGGTCAAAGAAAGTAACGGAAGAATACTCTGCTGAGGCTGAGCGCGTGATCTTATAAACCTTGCCATCCGGAGAGGTAGCTGCGTACACCGCTCCGTCTTTGGCGATGGTAACGGCCTGTACTTGCAGCTCTTGCGCCTCGAAGATGACCTGGTCTTTGCCGTCGGGTGTTATCCGATAGACCCGCGCAGGGGAACCGGTAGCGGCGTACACCACGCCCTCTGAGTCAGCGGCCATCGACCAGATGAAGGTTGCAGGGCTGGTATAGAGCAGTTTGAAAGCCGGGGCCAGTTCCAGAACTCCGGTGCTGCTGATGGCAACCGACCGAGCTGTGCCGCGCTCGAAGTCTTCGTAAGAGGATACCTTCCACTGGCGGGTGCCTTGCGCGGGCGCCTGGGCGGCCATCAGCAGAAAGAAAAGAACACAGCAGATGTTTTTGATCATGGTCAAGATTGATAGTGCGCTATTTGATGGTAAGACTTAGTACCTGCGACCCATGGATGGCGTAGCCGACCGGCGTGGCCGATTCACTGACCGCCGACTCGCTGAAGACCACCATTTCCTGCGAGGCCCGCATGCCCTCCATGATGTTGATGACCGAGAGCGGCATGGCGGGCATGATCTTCTCCTGCACGGTGGCCTGCGGATTGCCTTCGAGCAATGCCACATAGAGCTGATCGTTGCTGTGCTCATGGTTGAGCAATTCAATGGTGGAGCGCAAATCGAGCTTCTGGCTCACCAGGGGCGAAAGGCGATGCATCCGCTCGATGGTTTCAGCATCACTCACCAGGACGCGCAACAGGCCACGAGGGGCGGAGGCAGGCACCCGCACTCGAATCCTGCGAACCAGGCGTTCACCCCGGTAGGGCCGCAGCACGGCTTCGACGTTGATCTCATCCCCAGGATGCACTTCCGTGACATCGGTGCGCACGCTTTCGAGCACCGCCGTGCGCCGGTCTTTTTCGAGATTGAATTCCAGCGATACGCCCGAGATCTTCGCCGCTTCCAGAGGATTGTCGAAGATGCGGCCGAAATGGTCGCCCAGCGAGAGCGCCAGCGCCAGCGCTGCAGGCGCGTTCTCTCCGGTTGAAAACAGGTTGGCCAGCCTGACTTCGGGGTAGCCCTTTACCTGGATGCTGCCTTTCATTCTATAGGTGGTGTCTTCACCATAAATGTTCATGCCCTGCAGGGCGTTGAAAACCGACACCATCATCATGACCGGCGTGAGCTTGGCGTTGTTCAGCACTTCGAAATGGAATTCTCGTTTCTGGCCACCGCCGTTGAGATTGAGCGTAACCGGGACCATTTCAGGCTGGTGGCCGAAGCGGCCCAGGATTCCAGCGTGACGGTCTTGCACGAAGGCCCCGATCGATTCGGTGGTATTGATAATTTTGAAAGAGTTCAGGGGAGACGAGAGAGTGGCAACCACCGTGGCCTTGGTCATGGGCATGTCGATCAGGCCGTATTGCATCAGCGGATGTCCACAGGCCAGCAGATGCTCGGAATCGACATAGGTGACGGTGCAGGTAGCGGCGGCCTCGATGTCTCCGCGGGCCAGAATGGCGCTGACGGCCGAACCGGGGACCACCGGCTCCGGCTGCTTATCCGGGCCGGCCCCGCCGATTCCCATCACCGGCACAATGCCGGCTGCGGCAAACTTATCGGCAAAGGCTTTCACCGCCACTTCGGTCAGGCCGCTAAAGACGAAGGGCGCATCAATGGGCTGTAGCATCTGGGCGTAGTTTTGGAGTCCACTCGCCCCAGGGGCAGAGGTCTTTTCTGCGCCCGCCGGCCGAATCGCGGCGCCGGGCAGTGCGGTGGGGATGCCGCGATCAAACTCATTGATTTCCAACATCTCGGTAATCGGGGTGATGCCGGCAATCGCTTCTTTCGAAAATGACCCGATGCGAAAGGCTATGGCGCCCAGAAGTTTGCCGTCGATATAAACGGGGCTGCCGCTCATGCCCGCAACTACACCTGTGTACTCGGCCTTCTCGCCACGCAGCCGCGCCAGCACCGTATTGGACTTAGGCCCGTTTACATTTCTTAATACGCCCAGAATTTCAACTTCCATGGGCTCCGGCTGTGTGCCCTGGAAGACCGTGTAGGCGATCCCTTTCATGCCGGGGCGCACCTCGTCCACGGACATGACAGGTATGGATGGCGGCGACGGGCGCTTTCCGGGAGTTTGCTGGGCCAGACCCAGAGACAGAAAGAGGACGGCAAAGCTTAGAAGAGCAACAGCTTTTTTCATGGGGACTGAACACCGTGAAACAAACGCTTTGTTTGAGTTTCAAAAATAACCTTGAAAGCGTTGTATGCATCTATACTAAAGGAGAATCTCTCAAAAGGGCAGCCCACTATGCGAAATCGCTATGACCGACTTTATTTCTCATCCCTAGTGCAGGCAGGAATAGTGCAGGCAGGAATGGTGAAACCCCTGGCGCTGGTAGTGTTGCTTTCGGCCTTCGTATGGCTGTCGATGGCGGTGGCCCAGGGCCAGCAGACGGCTCCCACCCCGCCATCTTCCACCCAGCCAGGGCAGAAGCCAGAGCAGAATACTACGCCGGAAGCCGGCGGTCCACAGGGCGACATCGGTCCGATTGCGATTCCTAAGAAGAAGGACGATCAGCCCAAGAAAGACGATACCCCCAGGCCGCCCAAAAAAGTTGAAGGGCTGCCCGAGTTTTCGATCAAGGTGAACGTGCCGGTGGTGACCCTGGACGTGAGCGTAGTAACGGCGAAAGAAGGCATATTCGTTCCTAACCTGAAGAAAGAACACTTCAAGGTGCTGGAAGACGGCGTGCCCCAGGAAATCACCAACTTCGGCCAGAGCCAGGCGCCCATCACAGCGGTGATGCTGGTGGAGTTCGCCAACACCTTTGCGGATTTCCAGCGTGACTCCATTATTGCTTCCTACACCTTTACGCAAACGCTGAAAAAAGAAGATTGGGTGGCGCTGATTTCCTACGACATTCGTCCACATATTCTGACGGATTTCACCCAGAACAAAAATGAGATTATCGGCGGTCTGAGGACCCTGACCATCGCCATGTCAGCGGAAACCAACCTGTTTGACTCTCTCTACGACACCATAGATCGCCTTGAGCAACTGGAAGGGCGCAAATACATCATCCTGGTGGCCAGTGGGCGCGACACCTTCAGCAGGAGGACCTATGACCAGCTACTGAAGAGACTCCAGGCCACGAAAGACATCGTGATTTATGCGGTGGGCACCGGCCAGACCCTGCGCCAGTATGCGGAGTCCCATGGCCTCATGCGCGCCCTGTGCGGCATCACCAGTTTTAGCTGCGGCACGGAATTCCTGCAATTTGACAATCAGATGAAAACCTTCGCCAAGCTCACCGGCGGCAAGGCATACTTCCCGCTGTTCCAGGCGCAATTCCGGGAAATCTTTGCCGATGTCGGCGACAAGGTGAGAAACCAGTACAGCATCTCGTATCATCCCAGCAACCGCAATCAAGACGGCTCGCTGCGCAAGATCAAGGTCGAACTCATCGACGACAAAGGCGGCCCCCTGCGCATGCTGGATGAAAAACGCAAAGACGTGAAATACCAGCTAGTCTACAGGGAAGCCTATAAGGCGAAGCCGCAAGTGGAATAGGAAGATCAGATCGGCTGATCTGATGATCGGGTGATCTGATGATCGGGTGATCGGAAATCCTGAAACTCTATTCGCCTTCGGCCTTTGCTGTCGCCCCTGCGATCTCTGCATGGCTAACCCTAGATAATCTTCGCGGCCCGCGAAGGTTCTTGGAAATTGCCCTCTGCTGCCCCTGCCTTCCGCAAAATCTTTCACCGCAATCTTGCCCAGCCTCACAACCCCAAAAACCTCTGTCGCTTCTGTTCCTCTGTATTACTATCACCAAAGTCTTCGCGGTACACGACGATTCCTGGAGCAACGACAACCCAACTCTTATTCGTGTTTATTCGCGTTAATTCGCGGCTAATTGCTTTTGGTTGTGGCTCCGTCACTCCGTGGTGAAGCCTTTCGCTCTTAGTGGAAGAAGTGCTCCAGCACGAACAGAATCCCCGCCCCCAGCAGCACCAGCGCGGCCATTCCAATCCCCGGTTCCTGGTTGACTTCCGGCATCAGGTCAGAAGCCGCTACGTAGAGCGTGACGCCGGCCGAGAGTGGCAGTCCGGCGGCCACCGCATGGCTGAATACCGACATCGTGAGGACTCCGGCTACCGTGGCCGCGCCCAGGATGGCGGAGGCGGCCCAGGCCGTCTGCCGGCTCTGCCCGCTGGCGATCATCACGGAAGCGGCGGTGAATCCTTCTGGTATCTTGTGCAGAAACACTGCCACGAAGATCACCCATCCCAGCCAACTTGACACGAGAAACCCCGAAGCGATGGCAATGCCGTCAAAAAACGTGTGGATGGCCAGCCCGAAGAGCACCGAGTATCCCTTATGGGCGGCGATAAATTCATCGGCGTGGGTCTCTTCGCCAAAATGGAAGTGGGGCGTGACCGTGTGCTCAAACAAGTGGACGAGAAAATATCCCGCTACGATCAATAATGGCGCCTTGCCGCCTGCCAGCTTCATACTTTCGGGCATCATTTCGAGCAATGATGTAGCCAGCATGAAGCCCGCGCCCAGGGCGATGAAGTACCGCAGATAACTCTTGGACCAGGGCTTTCCAAGAATGATGGCCCCGCCGAGACCGTTAGCGGCGGCGGCGGTGAGGCCAAGCACGATGCTGGTGGCGATGGGTGTCATCAGGACAGTCCAACGATCAGGGCCGAGAATAGCAGGAACTCAACCGCTATGGCGAATGTGCATGACGTCGCCATCCTGCACGATATACTCTTTGCCTTCCAGTCGCAGGGTGCCTTTGGAGCGGGCGTTGGCCTCGGAGCCGGCTTCCAGCAGCGTATCCCAGTGAATGGTCTCAGCGCGGATGAAGTGCTTTTCCAAGTCGGAATGGATGGCCCCGGCGGCGTTCTGGGCCCGTGACCGGCGCGGGACCGTCCAGGCGCGGCATTCGTCTTCACCGATGGTGAAGAACGAGATCATCCCCAGCAACTCGTATGTCTTGCGGATCAGGCGGGTGAGGCCGCTTTCGGTCAGTCCGTAGCTGCCCAGGAACTCTGTTGCTTCCTCGTCGCTCATGTCGGCCAACTCGGCTTCCACCTTGCCGCAGATGGCGGTCACCCCGGCATTGGGCCGGGAAGCTGCGTCCGCCATGTTGTATTTCTGCGGCGCCTTTTCCAGGTCTTCCCCCAGCGTTGTGGACTCATTGATGTTGAGCACATAGAGAATCGGTTTCTGGCTCAGGAACATGAAGCCCCGAATTCGCTTTTCGTCATCCGCGGAAATCTCCATCTCCCGTAGCGGACGTTCGGTTTCCAGGTGCGCCTTGGCTCGTTGGATCAAGTCAAGTTCCCGCTCCAGCTCCGCGGTCTTCATCTTCTTCAGGTCTTTTTCCAGGCGCTCCATGCGTTTTTCCACCTGGCCCAGGTCACTGACAATCAGGTCGAGGTCCACATTCTTGGCGTCCCGCAGCGGATTGACCTCGCCCACATGCGCGATTGAGGGATCGTCAAAGGCGCGCAGTACGTGGGCCAGCGCATCCACAACGCGCAGGTTGGCGGCGAAGGCGGTTTCCTTGAGCGCTTCCTGGCCGATGGCGGCCACGTCGGAGTACTCAACCGTAGCGTGAACGAGCTTCTTGGGGTTGTAGAGGGCCGCGAGACGGTCGAGCCGGTCATCCGGCACCCGCGCCACCCCCAGATGCGCCTCGCGCGGATTGCCACGGCCGGTATGAGAAATATCAGCCTTGGTCAGGATCTTGAACAGAGATGTCTTGCCCACCTGAGGCAGGCCGATGATTCCGGTTTTCATAGGATGTTTGCGGGCGGTCTGGTTTTGGGGAAGGCTTCTGGCTGCTGGCTTCTGGCCGCTGGCGATAGCCGGAGCGAGGAAGGACGCAGATTTGAAATTACCCGATTTACCAATTTAACCCGATTACTAATCTTTTCATGGATGATGCTTCGCGGTCAAAAGCACCATGAGGTCGGCAGGATGCTGGTACAGACGGCCCAACTTCAGATCTGGTGGCGGAAGCGGAAGCAGAACGAAAAGAGCCGTATCCGCTCGCCCGCGACAGCCGTCGGGACATAGAGCCAAGGTTTGAGGTTGCTTCGCCGGGTTGAGCACCATTCAGTGTTCCTTGAATAGCAAAACTCGTTATTCAAGGATATGGCATTAACCTTGAATAGGCGCCAATGCCCGCTGATGGCCAGATGATCCTTCCTCACCGGCTGGAAGTCTCAAAACGTGTCGCCAAACACTCTCCATAACAGATCGACTTGGTCGTCTTCCCATACGGTCCGTATGAGGTTGAGCGCCTCAGGGCCGCTGAGTTCGAGCTTCCCTGCCACTATCTTGACGAGTGCTTCAGCTTCCTCGACCTCCTGCGCCTTGTTCGATATGAGCCTTTCGTAAATTACTGCTGTCTCGATGGAACCGCGGATGCCTACCGGGCGCAGAAGAGACAACTTGTCGCCGACATAGTTGAAGAGCAGCGCCTGGTCAATGATGTCGATGATCACGACCCATTCGATGTCGGTCTTCAGAAACATCTTCATCGGATCGCTGTAAGCAAGGGTCGCCGTGCTATCTATGCCCTCTTCAGCCAAACGGTCGATCTGATTTCTCGTCATCCCCTGCAGCTTATGTAGCGTCGAGGCTTCCACGGGGCTCTCGTTGGCCGTGATGGAAAGTTTCTTGCTGGCGTAGTCGGCAAAAAACTGGAAGATAGTTTGTAGCGGCAGCACTCCCAACCCGAACGCAGCGATATTCTTCACGCCTTCTGCAACGGCTAGACTTCCCAGGGGGCCAACGATGCTCCCAGCCAGGAGACGCAGCCAGGAAAACTGGAATGAGGCCGGTGTGATATCTACCCCCCTGTAACGATTCAGCAGGTCATACAGGTCCCAAATGTAAGCTCCAGCAAAGCCAAACGCAACCGCCGGCAACATAGCTTGAGCTAATGCTTCCAGTGCAGGCGGCAGGCCGAGTGGCACCTTTGCCTTGGTGAGGATCGCCGCGCTCATGATAATCGTGATCACCACATTCAGTGTGATGCCAAAGGCATAGCTCCCCCAGTGGTAATAAAGATTAAACAGGGTCCTTACCACGTCCCCTGGCGTCAATGGCTTACCGTTGTCGGCATCGGCCTTGCCAAAAGCGCTCAGATACGACTGGATTACGTTTTGACGCCCCATCACTTGCTGGACTGTGAGCCTCTTGCCCAGCAATGTGCGCCGGTATGCCAGGTAAATTATGACGAACGGGAGAGACGGCAGAATTGCGGCGCACCAGTAGATGACTGATCTGATCATTTGTCCAGCCTCACACCAAAAGAATCGGTATCTTACTACAAGAACGGAAAGACTGTTCTCATCCCTTCGCACTCTTTGCAAAAGCGGTAGCACGACCAATCTGTACGACCATTCGCCATCGTGCAGATTCCAGGGAGGTTCCTTCCACGGTAGAAGCCGTGCCTCGCGAGTTTCCTTTTCGCAGCCGCCCAGTGATGCTCAAAGCACCGAACCCCTTAATGACTGTGCTGAAATGGCCCGGGACGTTCATCTAAAACCGGTGAAATCAGAATAGTTCTGAATTGGCTGCGGCCGCCCAGCTAAATTCATTCAACTATCTGGCGTCTATAAATTCTTTGTAACATTCGCCTAAGGAGAATCACTATATATCCAGAGAGAAATCGCCCTGGAGGAGAAACAGATGCGGAAAATATATTTGCTCCGGCTAGCACTGGCCGTGCTGCTAACGTCAACTGTCGGCCATGCACAAGCGAACGGAGGCTCGAAGACTAATTCGAAGAGTACACGAAAAAGTGCTGCCAAAGTCAGCCAAACACCGAGCGGTGTCCGCCTAACCTACGTGCCACGGTCAGTAGGTGTTTACGGCGGAGTAGGTGGACAACAGCCCACCCGTCACAACCCTCGTGGCGAGAAACGCATAGAGGGGGGATTCGCTTTTAAATTTGGCAATCCGAACGCAACGTCACCGAAGACCTCACCCGCCACAGTACAACCGTCATCGCGCACGGTACAAGGGACCACACCGGCGAAGGCTCCGGTAAAGAAGAAATAGCCTGCAATCGTTGGCCTCCAAGAAATGCCCGGGAATCGCCCGTGCATTCTCGGTTTTCGTTTGGCAGGTACGCCAAGTCTGATTCCGCTCAGTGCAATACGGTTCAGTTGACCAAAGATTGGACCGCCGTGATTGGACAAAAGGAACAGACTGAACTGCCGGACTTCACGCCTTTACCACAACCACAGTGCAAAAATGAACCTGGCCACCACTCGGGTCAGTTGAGAGATGCGGTAAACTACACAGGAGGGCACAATAACATGCCGTTTGAGCGAATCTCAGTCGATCCGAACATCTGTCATGGCCAAGCCTGCGTGAAAGGGACGCGAATTCCCGTACACCAGATTGTGCGTATGCTCGCCAACGGCGATGCCGCCGAGGACCTTCTTTCCGAGTATCCGTCTCTTTCCCGGGAAGACATCATGGCTTGTCTCGACTATGCCGCCGCCCTGACCGAGGAACAAGTGACTCCGATCCAGGTGGCGAACGCCTAACGGATGAAGATCCTTGTCGATGAGAACATCCCACGGATGACGGTAGAAGCTCTGCGCGCGCTTGGACACGACGTGAAGGACGTGCGAGGAACATCTCAGCAAGGGCTACCTGATCCCGATCTGTGGCAAACAGCGACGGTGGAAGCCCGGCTGCTTGTAACAACGGACAAGGGGTTCACTACGTATCGAACCTTGCCACACCACGGCATCCTGGTCGTTCGCCTACGCCAGCCCAATCGGCACAAGATCAATAATGCCGTGACGCAAGCGATGCAGCGTTTCCAGGATACGGAGTGGCCGAATCTGCTGGTGGTTGTCAGGGACGCCACCATGAGCACGTCACGATTTACACCTTCAATTTGATCTCCCCAATGGCATTGTTACAACCGGGATTAGGTTTTACGCCATGCTCAGCGAGTGCGTAGGGGCTCCGTTCCCTCGCTTAAGATGTTGAAATAGCGGGCGTAGGTGAAAAGGCGATCTCTTCTCTTTCCGGTGATTTCTTCGACCACTCCGATTCGCACCAGATGGTTTAAGGCGCCTGCCACTGTTGGGACTGACAACTTAAGCGCCTTGGCCACGGCCCCGATACTGGCAATTGGGTTCCGCTGCATGTATTCGTGAACTCGCAGTGCGGAAGCCGCGGGGCGTCCCAGTCTTTGGATCTTCTTGCGGTCCGCGGCAAATAAACGCAGAATTCTGGTTGCCGCTTGGGCCGCTTCCTGGGCGGTCGCGGCCACACCTTCAAGGAAGAACTCCAGCCACTCCTCCCATGTTCCTTCCGTCCGAATACGCTGGAGATGATCGTAGTACCGATTGCGGTGTGTCTTGAAATACAAACTCAGGTAAAGAAGGGGGTCCTTCATCGCCCCTTTCGCGCACAACAGAAGAGTGATGAGCAGACGCCCCAGCCGGCCGTTCCCCTCGAGAAAAGGGTGAATCGACTCAAACTGGACATGGACAAGCCCGGCCTCCACCAGGAGAGGTAGCCCGTGCTTCTCGTCGTGGAGAAAACGCTCAAGACTGTTCAGGCACTTCATCATCTGCTCTGGTGGAGGCGGCACAAAAGCAGCATTGCCCGGACGGCTGCCGCCGATCCAGTTCTGTGAACGGCGAAACTCTCCAGGCGTCTTACTCGCGCCGCGCCCGCCCCGCAACAGGATTCCATGGATCTCCCGTATCAGCCGTAACGACAAGGGAAACCCGCCGGCGAGACGGCGCAGTCCGTGCTGCACCGCCGCGACGTAGTTGGAAACCTCCTCGACATCCGCTTTGGGCACGGTGGTCGGCGCTTTGTTCTCAAACAGAAGTAAATCCGTCAAAGACGACTGTGTGCCTTCAATTTGGGAAGACACCAGGGCTTCCTTACGAACGAAAAGAAAGAGCATGAATCGTGCATCCGGCAGCAATACGGTCAGCCCATCGAGACGGCCGATGGCTTGGTTGGCACGGTCAAGAAGCTGGTGCAGACGGTCCAGCTTCAGGTCTGACGGCGGGAGCTGAGGCGGCACAAAAGCCCGTACCGGCTCGCCCGCGACGGTCGTCGTGACATAGGTACCAAGCCTGGAGGTCGTTTTTGCTGGGTTGGGCACTATTAAGGGTTCCTTGCATAACCAAAATCGTTATTCAAGGATATGGCATTAACCTTTAATAAGCAACCAATGCTTCATCCCCGCTGTCGCGCCGTCAAAACCACCACCAGCAACCCGCACAAGAGGACGCCTACTTCTGATCGCGTCGACCATTGGTGCAGACGGTTGAATTCGACGCGGCGTGTGTCGCTGAAGGCGACGTTGTCGATGACGCCCATTTCGGAACGCAGGGAGCTCATGCGCGGTGAGATGGCGAACTGTGAAACCAGCGTTAGGGCCAGCATGAGCACGGCCAGCCCATGGACCAGGGTGGCGGGCTTGAAGCGCGCATATTGAATACGGCCTAGAAACAGCGAGCAGATGAGGAAGATAACGCCTGCGACCAGCCCTATCCAGTGCAGAGCGGTGAGACTGGGATTGACTACGTTGCCCGCCATTTCACGAGTGGGTAGTACGCTAAAGACCGTAGGGGCGAGCACGAAGGCGAAAAAGATAATGCCGCCGATCCAGGCGATCAGCGCCAGCAGCATCAGGGAGCGGAGCAGGGTCATAACGGTACAGGGACAGTATCGATGATATCGCGGACGATGGTATCCGCCTGCGCCGATTTTTTCAGGGTCGAAGAATACCTTGCGTTGGCGACCACGCGATGGGCAAATACCGGCACCGCCAGTGATTTAAAATCCTGCGCTGTGGCAAAGGCGCGGCCCTCCAGATAGGCCATGGCCTGGGCGGCGCGGTACAGCATGAGCGATCCCCGGGGCGACACGCCCAGAGAGAGGTTTTCCGATTCGCGGGTGCGGCGCACGATTTCCAGAGCGTAATCCACCAGGGAGTCGTCGACCTTTACGGCCTTGGCCTCTTCCTGCATGGCCAGGATGTCGGCCCCGGTGGCCACCGGCCGCACTTCGCTGAGACGGGCGGCGCCGGCTTCGGCGCGCAGAATGGCGCGCTCGCTGGCCGCCTGCGGATAGCCCATATTGGCCCGCAGCAGAAAACGATCCAGCTGCGATTCCGGCAGTGGATACGTCCCATGATGCTCGACCGGGTTCTGGGTGGCAATCACCAGAAAGGGCTGCGGCAGTGGGTGGCTGTGGCCATCCACCGTGATCTGGCCTTCGTTCATGGCTTCCAGCAGCGCCGACTGTGTCTTAGGCGTGGTGCGGTTAATTTCATCGGCCAGCAGAATGTTGGTGAACACCGGCCCCGGCTTGAATTCGAATTGCTGTTCCAGCGCGGAATACACGGAAATGCCCAGGACATCCGTGGGCAGCATGTCACTGGTGAACTGGATGCGCTGGAAGTTGCAATCCAGGGCGCGGGCCAGGGCGTGCGCCAGCGTGGTCTTGCCGACTCCCGGCACGCCTTCAATCAGCAAATGTCCGTGCGCGAGCACCGACACCAGCGCCAGGCGAATGACTTCATCATTCCCACGGATAACGCTGCGCAATGCCTTTTCCAGAGCAATGGCGCGAGAGGCGGTAATCGATTGCATAGTGGCG
>DATMNZ010000110.1:0-14139 GCA_035568495.1 Saccharimonadales bacterium (SeqCode)
GGTTCCAGGCGGGGCTCAGCCAGGCCACCAACGAATTTGAAGAATACGGGCAGGGCGCCGCCGGTTACGGCAAACGCTTCGGGGCCTCGCTGGCGGATTCCACCTCCAGCAACTTCTTCAGCAATTTCGCTTATCCGGTGCTCTTGCATGAAGACCCTCGTTATTTCCGGCGCGGTGAAGGCAGCTTCAAACGCCGCTTCTTCTACTCGCTGGCCCAGGAATTCGTCACCCGCACCGACCACGGCACTCGCACCTTCAACTGGTCCAACGTGTTGGGAGCATTCTCGACGGGCGCCCTTTCGAATGCCTACTACCCCGATAAGGAACGCGGATTCAGCCTCACCATCAGCCGCTCATCCATTTCCCTGCTCTACGGCAGCGCTGGCGGGCTCATCGACGAATTCTGGCCGGATGTGCAGAAAAAGTGGTTTCACAAAAAAAGCCCCAGCCGAGAGTGAGTCTCATTAGTAGGGTTGAGAGGAGTCCCGCTGGCCTAGACTAGTGCTGTGACTGCGTGATTACTACATATTCGAATCGGGGAGCATCGCGTCCCACCCTTCCGCAAAAAGCGCGAAGAGTGATGCACCCATCTTTAGAATGGGACGCCCATCTTTGGAGTGACACCCATCTTATGGAAGGCCGTTACCGTTTCACACGGTCACGGCACTATTAGCCAGAAGCGGCTGTAGAACTGGAACAACGGCCCGACGGGCCTTTCGTTTTCCCTATGTGCATGGTTCGCTACTCTGAAAGCGGCGCTATGAGGCGTAAAGCAGCATAGAATGGTGGGCAACGCGCAGGCCCAACAATGCACGAGAAGCCCATAACCAGAGAAGAATTCCGGCTGCACGAAGCCCGCGAGCGCCAGAAACATTGGAAGCGCTGGGGGCCCTATCTCAGTGAGCGCGCCTGGGGCACAGTCCGCGAAGACTATAGCGCCACGGGAGAAGCCTGGGACTACTTTCCACACGAACACGCCCGCTCCCGCGCCTATCGCTGGAATGAAGACGGCATCGCCGGCATCTGCGATCGCCATCAGAACCTGTGCTTTGCCCTGGCCTTATGGAACGGGCGCGACCCGATCTTGAAAGAACGCCTTTTCGGACTCAATAGCCATGAAGGCAATCATGGCGAAGACGTGAAGGAATACTACGTCTACCTGGACAACACGCCTACGCACTCCTCGATGAAGTATCTCTATAAGTATCCACAGGCGGAATTCCCCTATGCCAGGCTGGTGGAAGAGAATGCCCGGCGCACACGGCAAGACCGCGAATTCGACCTGATCGACACCGGAATCTTCAACGACGACCGCTACTTCGATGTATTTGTGGAATACGCCAAGGCCGATACCGAGGACATATGCATCCTGTTGCGGGCCGCCAACCGCGGCCCCGAGGCAGCCGAGCTTCATCTGCTGCCCACGCTGTGGTTCAGGAATACGTGGTCCTGGAATTCCAAGGTGAATGAAGCTGCGCTCAGCGCCGGCGCTTCAGGAACATTGCACGCCGTCAATTCCGAACTGGGCAGTTACTATCTTTACTTTGAACCGGGGGCCACGCCGCTCTTCACTGAAAATGAATCGAACCACCAGCTCTTGTGGAATGCGCCCAATCGCACGCCGTATGTGAAGGACGCATTCCATCGCTTCATCGTCGACGGTGACGCGGCGGCGGTGAATCCTGCGCTGACGGGCACCAAGGCAGGACTCCACTATCGCTTTATGGTTCCCGCCGGGCAGGAAGTTTCCGTGCGGCTTCGTCTGTTGAAACAAGACACTTCGGGCTCCGTGGAACATATTCTGGGCGCGGAATTCACCCGTTGCATGGAGCAACGCCGCACGGAAGCCGATGAGTTCTATGACAGCATCACGCCCGCGGGGGCCGATGACGATACGCGCAATATCCTGCGCCAAGCGTTCAGCGGATTGCTGTGGAACAAGCAGTTCTACCACTACGTGGTGCGTGACTGGCTGAACGGCGATCCAGCGTATGCGCCCCCACCGGAAGCGCGCCAGCAGGGCCGCAATCACGCATGGGGACATCTCTATAACGCCGACGTCATCTCCATGCCCGATAAATGGGAATACCCGTGGTATGCGGCCTGGGACCTGGCTTTCCATTGCGTGGCCATGGCCCGCGTGGACGCGGATTTCGCCAAAGAACAACTGGTGCTCCTGCTGCGCGAGTGGTACATGCATCCCAACGGGCAGATTCCCGCCTATGAGTGGGCGCTGGGAGACGTAAATCCTCCGGTTCATGCCTGGGCCGCCTATGAGGTCTATCAGATCGATAAAGAGCGAAACGGCGGCCAGGGTGACCGCCAGTTTCTGGAGCGCGTCTTCCACAAGCTGCTTTTGAATTTCACATGGTGGGTGAACCGCAAAGACGTGGACGGCATGAACGTCTTTCAGGGCGGATTCCTGGGCCTCGACAACATCGGCGTCTTCGACCGCAACACCACCCTGCCCACCGGTGAGCATGTCGAACAATCCGACGGCACCAGTTGGATGGCCATGTACTCGCTCGACATGCTGGCCATCGCCCTGGAACTGGCCGCCGCCGCCCCCACCTACGAAGACGTGGCCAGTAAATTCTGGGAACACTTCATGTATATCGCCCGCGCCATGAACCACCTGGGCGATGGCGGGTTGAGCCTGTGGAATGAAGAAGACGGCTTCTTCTATGACGTGCTGCACATGCCCGATGCCACGCGGCTGCCCCTGCGGGTGCGGTCCATCGTGGGCCTGATTCCCTTGTACGCGGTGCAAATTCTGGAGCCGGAATTGATCGAGGCCATGCCTGCTTTCCGCGCGCGCCTGGAGTGGTTCATCGCCAACCGCCCCGACCTGACCGGCAACATCGCCTCGATGACCACCCTGGGCCGCAAACAACGGCGGCTATTCTCGATCGTGGACCAGGAGCAGTTGCGGCGCATTCTGAAGGTCATGCTCGATGAAGATGAGTTTCTTTCTCCCTGCGGCATCCGCGGACTATCGAAGCATCACCGCGAACATCCTTACAGTATCGAGATCAATGGCGGCCTGCATGCCATCGACTACGAGCCGGCGGAATCGACCACCGAACTGTTCGGCGGCAATTCCAACTGGCGCGGCCCCGTATGGTTTCCGGTCAACTACCTGCTGATCCGGGCCCTGCGCCGCTTTCGCCAATACTTTGGCGAGTCCTTCAAGGTCGAGTGCCCCACCGGCTCTGGCCACTGGATGAACCTGGATGAAGTAGCCAATGAAATCGCCCGCCGCCTGGTCGGCACTTTCCGGCGGAATGCCGACGGCTCCCGTCCGGCATTTGGCGGCAATCGAAAATTCCAATCGGACCCTCACTGGCGCGATTACATTCCGTTTCATGAATACTTCCACGGCGACACCGGCGAAGGCATCGGCGCAAGCCATCAGACCGGATGGACTGCCTTGGCCGCCTGCATGATCCAAGACATGAGAGGCGACATGAGCACCACGCACCACAGCCAGACAAAGAACGACTCCGAGTTCGAACCGTTCTTCGCCGAACGAACCGAGGCCGACCGTGGATGAGGGTGAGACTGTTTGATGATCAACCTGGGAAAGCTGCTCTGCACCAATTTCGAAGAAGCACACAGCCGTGAATGGCTTGAAACCAACAGCCTGGGCGGCTTTGCCTGCGGCACCGTGGCCGGGGCCAATACCCGCCGCTATCATGGCCTGCTGACCGCCGCGCTGGCTTCGCCCGGCGGACGCACGCTGCTGCTCTCGAAGCTGGAAGAGACGGTCATCATCGGCAAGCAGCGCTTTGATCTTTCCGCGAACGAATATGGCAAGGATAACGCAGGCATTCTTCATCCCAAGGGTTTTGAATTGCTGGTAAACTTCCGCCTCGATCCCTTCCCTACCTTTGTCTTCGAAGTGCAGGGAGTAGGCATCGAGAAGGCGGTCTTCATGCTGCATGAGAGCAACAGTACGCAGGTGGAGTATCGCATCCTTTATGCGCCGGCGGGCGTGCATGCGTATCTGGAAGTGCGTCCGCTGATTGCCTTCCGCGATACGCACTCGACCACGCATGAGAACCCGGTACTTGACCCGCATTTTGATTCGACCGGGAACATGGTCAGCGTGCAGCCTTATCCCGGCTTGCCCCGGCTCTATCTGGCACACAACGCGCTACGGGTCGAACCGCAAGGATACTGGTATCGCAACCTTCTCTACCGCGTGGAACGCGAACGCGGCCTGGATTGGGAAGAAGACCTTTTTAATCCCATGATGCTGCGCTGGAAACTCGATGAGGGAACGCGTACCGTGGTGATTGCCTCGACTGAGGCGCAGGACATCCGTGAAGCCGGCGCCAACCGCAGCCGCGAGACAGAACGCCGCGAAGGTCTGGCGCAAAAGGCCCCGGTGCGCGATGCGTTCTTGCGCGACCCTTTCATGCGCGCCTTGGCCGTAGCCGCCGACCAGTATCTCACCCGGCGCGATGATGGCTGGACGATCATGGCCGGCTATCCGTGGTTCGGCGACTGGGGACGTGACACCATGATCTCCCTGCCGGGGCTGACGCTGTGTACCGGGAACTTCACCGTGGCCCGCGAAATTCTGCGGACATTTTCCCGCCATGTCAGCCAGGGCATGCTGCCCAACCGGCTGACCAATGCCAACTCGCCGCCGGATGCTTCCGGCTACAACACCGTCGACGCAACCTTGTGGTTCTTCGAAGCGGCCCGCGCCTATGCCGCCGCCAGCGGCGACTATGACTTCCTGCAGGACGAACTCTACCCGGTGTTCGCCGATATCGTCGAATGGCATGTCCGGGGAACGCGCTTCGGCATCCGTATGGAAGACAGTGGTCTGCTGCACGCCGGCAAACCGGGCGTACAACTTACATGGATGGACGCCAAGGTCGGCGATCACGTGATTACACCCCGTACCGGCAAGCCCGTAGAGATCCAGGCCCTATGGCATAACGCGCTCAAGATCATGGAAGACCTCTCATCGCGCTTCCGCCGTCGCGATGATCAAGCCCGTTATGCCGGAATGGCTACGCTCACCCAATGGATCTTCCATCGCCTCTTCTGGAACCAGGAGGCCAACTGCCTTTATGACGTAGTACACGACGATGGTGCGGTCGATGGCTCGATCCGTCCGAACCAGATTCTGGCCGTCAGCCTGCCCTTCACCATGCTGTCTCCGGAACAATCACGCGCAGTAGTGGCCACGGTCGAGCAGGAACTGCTCACGCCGTTTGGCCTGCGCACACTCAGCCCGCGCGACCCGAACTATCTTGGACGCTATCAGGGCAACCAACCCAGCCGCGATGCCGCCTACCATCAAGGGACAGTATGGCCGTGGCTGCTGGGCCCCTTCGTCACCGCCTACGTGCGCGTAAATGGCGGCACAAAAGAAGCCCGCGAACGTGCCGGAGAGCTTCTGCGCGGGCTGGAACCGCACCTCAACCAAGCCGGGCTGGGACAGATCTCGGAGATCTTTGACGGTGACGCGCCGCATCATCCGTGCGGCTGCTTTGCTCAGGCTTGGAGTGTGGCCGAGGTGCTGCGGGCTCTGTGTCAGGATGTTTATCGGATCAACGGAGCGGAGCGGGCGGAGACGGTGTCGGTTTAAACCCTGACGTAATGCATTCGAGACAGAATGCGTTCGACCCCAGACCTGCTTCATATCGTCGAACATCGAACATCAGAGTCATCCCGAGTGCCGTCAGGAGCGCGCGCTTTCTTCAGCGCGCGAGTAGGCGCGAGGGACCTTGCGGTTGGTCTTACCACAAATCATTGCCTGTCTTCCGAATGGCTCCCCATCTCTATACAATTCATGCCAGACCTCTGGGCTAATGACTGATTCCAAACTGTGATATACCACCGATAGAATTGTCGAGCCTCCCTTGGTAGTATAATAGTAGTATGAAAGAGAAGACATCCATCACACTCTCGCGCGAGGTGCTGCTCGGGATTGACCGCTTGGCCGGACCAAAGCGATCACGCTCGGCTTTCATTGAGCGGGTGCTTCGCCGTTATCTACGGGAACGTAAGCAGGCCGAGGAGCAGGCCCACGACCTGGAACGGCTCAATCTCGCCGCCGGGCGGCTGAACATGGAAGCTGCTGACGTGCTTGAGTATCAAATTGCGGAAGAAACGGCTTCAGAACCACAGTGAAGCGCGGCGAGCTCTATCGTGTCTATAAGCCCGGCGGTGACCCCAGGACCTACAGGTCTTTCGTGATCGTAAGCCGCCAGATACTCATCGACTCCCAGTTTTCAACCGTGATCTGCGCGCCTGTCTTCACGAGCGGTGAAGGACTCTCTACGCAAGTCGGAGTTGGGCCTGAAGAAGGATTGAAACACGAGAGCTGGATCATGTGCGACAACTTGGTCAGTATCCGCAAAACCGACCTGACACATTATGTGGGGGCGCTTTCATCGGCAAAGCTCACTCATCTTGATCGTGCCCTGGCGCGGGCGCTCGGTCTTTAGCAAACAATTGTCACTCGACCCCTGAACGGATAACTCTTGTAACGGTCTGGTCAAACGCGGGTACTTTTCCATGCTTAAACCTCCCCACCATGACAAGCGTGGTTGTCCTTCAAGCGCGGCGCAGCCGGTCCCTCAGCTCCTGCACGCGCATAAAACACGCGTACAGGAGCTTTCGGGATGACAATCGGGAGAGGTGTGTCGTAGGCAGGTCACGGCGTGAGGGACAGTCATCATTTGCTCGATTGCAGCGCATGCAGGGCCGCGTGACTGTGCGCCACGGGTGGTGGAACGTCACCCTTCAACATCAGCCACAGAATTTGGTTATAGAGTTGATCGTCCGCACGGTCGGGTGCGCTTAGATCCATGCCTTCTGACAAGCGTGCTGCTTGAGTATTCTCCGGGTTCTTTTCATTCAAGTCTTGCGTGGGGACAATTGGGTCATACGGCGTCAGGTCGGGCGCGGGTGCGAAGATTCCGGCCAGGGACCGGCTGAAGTAATCGAACTTCGAAAGCCTGCCCATATCGAGGATGTCTTCGATGGCCGCGACCACGTCCGTGGTGTTGATGAAGCGATGCACCGTGCCCGGCCGGTTGTAGGTGGAGATGGCGTAGAACGGCGCGCGGTGCGAATCGGTGTGGTCGGGCCCCGCCTGTGCATCGTCTTCAACCACAAAGATTACTGTGTCTTTCCAATAACGGCTGTGCGAGAGCGCCTGCACAATCCTTCCAAGTGCGAGGTCGTTGTCGGCCATGCAGGCGCGCGGCGTACACTTGCCCGGACGCCCGGCGGCCAAGTGGTCCATGGGCAGCCACACGACTTCCAGTTGTGGCATATTGCCGTCGCGCTCATAGCGTTGGAGTTCGGCGATCCACACATCGGCGCGCTTCTGGTCCTGCGTGACGAAGTCCATAGGGGCGTAATCGGGATTCACGTCGGCGCCCAGGTCGCGTTGCGTCACCGGCCAGCCGGGGTTCCCTTTGACCATTTCGCCGTAGTCGCGGAAAGTGATGCCCTCGCGGGTCGCGAGCGTCCACAGGAAGCCGCGTTCCGGCTCGTCGCTCTCTTCGCCATCCACGTCGGCCCGCTTGCCGGCGTAACCGGAAGGCACAACCTTCTCACCGTAGTTGGTGACATAGGCGGCGGTGGACCAGATGTGCCCTTGCGAACTGACCTCGGCATTCACGAAGAAGCGATCGAACAGGCCGAAGCGTCGCGCCAGCGCGTGGTGGTTTGGGGTGATGGTGATATCAGGGAAATAGACGAGGCCTGGGTCGCCATCGCCTTCTTTCATGTCTCCGAGTATCTGGTCATAGGTGCGGTTCTCTTTGATGATGTAGACGACGTGACGGAACGGCGGATAGCGCCGGGCCGCGGGCCGATGCTGCCAGTGATTGGCGGCGGCCACCCGCCCTGTGAATCTAGCCAGTTGCGGCGGCGATAGCGATGCAGGAAACATGCGCAGTGTGCCATTCAACTGCCCAAGCGCATACGCTGCCGGCTTCCCGTCCGGCCAGTTCGTGAGCGGTACGGGGCCGTCGGGGTTGGCATGGGTACCGTGTCCTTTTCCGGAGAGGGCGAAGAGTTGACCGCCCACTTCGGCGATGGCCGTGGGATACCAGTCGGTGGGAATGCGTCCGAGCAACCTTCCTGTGGTTATGTCGAAGACAGCAATGGCGTTGTTGTCGGCCTCTGCTACCAGCAGGCGCTTTCCGCCGGAGGTAAGAGCGACGGCGTTGGGTGTGCTGCCCTCAGGTGGAGCGCCGGGCGCGGCATCGTGCAGATAGCGCACGACCTTCCTCCAGTTGGTGTCAACGACGGCCACACGGTCGCTACCGGCGAGCGCGACGTACAGCGTAGTTCCCTTCACCGCCAGCGCCGACGGATGCCGTCCGACCTCGATGCGGCCAAGATACGCGAGCGTTCCTTCGGCCAAAATGCGGAACTGCGACACCGTACTGCCGCCCCAAGCCGAGACAAACACTTGACCTTCCGCCGTGAGCGCGACGCTATAGGGATAATGATCGGTCGGGAACCGTTGTGTGATCTCGCCGGTCGCGGCGTTCACAACCGCGAGCCGATCTCCGGCGTCCTCAACCGCATAAATGAATTTTCCGTTGGGCGAGAACGCCAGTCCCGCCGGATAGCTTGTGCCTGTGCCTTCGACTGTCTTTGCCTTCGCCAGTTCGAATTTGTCCTCGAGGGTGGCGGCGCCGTCTTTCCACGTATAGAGGAAGAGTTTGTCAGTGTTGCCTCCGGAGACGCAGAGGCGATGGCCGTCGGGCGAGAAAGCAGCGCCGTAGAATGCGCCATCCTGGAGCAGAGTCTGCGTGACCTTTCGTGTCTTCAGATCGACGACCTGAATGCCCTGCTCGCGCCAGCCACTGAGCACGACTACGGCCCTGTCCTTTTCAGGGGCGAGTATGAGATTGATGGGCAAGCTGCCGAGCTCAATCGCTTCGCCGGCAGGATCGAGCCGCACCCCGGTGGGCAGCGGTGAATTAAAGGGCGGTTTCGTTTGGGCGAAGACCGGGACACACAGCAGTGTAAAGAACACGAGTCGACAGATACGGAGCGAATACATCACAGGCATTCCTCTGCACATGGTCACTGAGCTTGGTTGTGGAGACCACCTAGACAATGATACCAGCGACAATAAGGGTGTGGTTATCCTTCCAGCGCGGCGGAGCTGGTCCCTCAGCTCCTGCACGCGCATAGTACGCGCGAGCAGGAACTTTCGGGATGACAATCGGGATAGAGGTTCGTGGAAAATCGTAGAGGGTCGCGTAAAGTACTATCCATCAGATTCTTTCCGGTTTCGCAACGATTTCCGGGCCCGCCTCACAACCCCAAAACCCTCTGCTTCCTCTGTTCCTCTGTGTTTCAAAGGTTTTGGTGGTCGCTACGTCACGCAGTGTTTCAAAGGTTTTGACTTCGGGCTTCTAAACTGCGTGATAAGCATGGCGGTGATCCACCAGCGCTGCCACCCGTTGCTCCACCAGCTTGCCGATTTCCGATGTGCTTACCGGCCGGCCGGGACGCCCGTTCTGCAGGTCGGCGGTCTTGTAACCATCGTCCAGCACTGAGCGGATGGCCGTTTCAATGTCCCGGGCTTCTTGCTCCAGGTTGAAACTATAGCGCAACATCATGGCCGCCGAAGCGATTGCGCCCAGCGGATTGGCAATGTCCTGGCCGGCGATGGTGGGGGCCGAACCGTGGACTGGTTCGTAGAGGCCCACGCGTCCGCCAATACTGGCCGAAGCCAGCAGGCCGATGGAGCCGGTGAGGGCCGCCATCTCGTCGCTGAGAATATCGCCGAAAAGGTTTTCGGCCACAATTACGTCGAAGCGTGAGGGCGTGGTAACCAGGAACATGGCGCAGGAATCTACCAATACATGGTCAAGCTGCACGTCGGGATACTCAGCGCCCACGCGTGTGACCACCTGGCGCCACATGGCCGAAGTTTCAAGCACGTTGGCCTTATCGACCGAGGTCAGCTTGCGGCTGCGGCGGCGGGCCTGCTCGAAGGCCACACGGGCCACGCGTTCCACTTCCGCTTCAGAATAGACCATGGAATTGACGCAGACTGTGGGATCGTCACGACGTCCGCGGGGTTCACCGAAATACAATCCTCCAAGCAGTTCACGCACCAGCAGGATGTCGGTGTTGGCCACGATGGAAGGCTTGAGCGGCGAGCAATCGGCGATGGAAGGCACTGAGACCGCCGGGCGCAGATTGGCGAAGCAGCCGAGCGCCTGGCGCAGTTGCAGCAGGCCGGTTTCCGGCTTCTTGTCTTTGGGTAGCGCGTCGAATTCCGGACCGCCGACCGCGCCCAGCAAGACGGCATCGCTTTCCACGCAGGCATCCAGCACCGCAGGCGGCAGCGGGCTGCCCATGGTCCGCAGAGCTACGCCTCCGATGGGCATTTCATGGAAATGAAAATCAAATCCTCCGGCTTCACCCAGGGTGCGCAGCACGCGCATGGCTTCCCGCGTCACCTCCGGCCCTATACCGTCTCCGGCTACAACTGCGATTTTGTATCTGTTCATGGCCCCTCGTCTTTCTGTTTTAGTCCTAGCATCTTACCATGCAATGGCGTTGGCGGATGTTTGCCGTTCGGTGACCAGCAGCGCCAGCAGGTCCTGGTCATAGACGTTTTTCTTGCGATCAGCCAGCGCCGTGAACCGCCGATACACTTCATTGAGTTGCGTATGTGTGAGATGGTGGCCCATTTCCTTGTACCGGGACGCGAGCGCGTGGCGCCCTGAGTGTTTGCCCAGCACCAGCCGGGTGCCAGGGGCGCCCACCGATTCCGGCGTCATAATCTCATAGCATAGCGGATTGTTGAGCATGCCATGCTGATGAATGCCGGCTTCGTGGGCAAATGCGTTGCGTCCGACGACGGCCTTGTTCGGCTGCACGGCGCCGCCGGTGATCTCGGTCAACAACTGGCTACTGGGCCACAGATGCTCATTCCGGATTCCGGTCACAAACGGCAGCCGGTCGCTGCGCACCCGCATGGCCGTTACGATCTCTTCCAGGGCGGCATTGCCTGCACGCTCGCCAATGCCGTTGACGGTACACTCCACCTGCCGCGCCCCGGCCTCGACGGCCGCCAGCGTGTTGGCTACGGCCAGTCCCAGATCATTGTGACAGTGAGCTGAGATCACGGTATTTTCGATCCCCGGCACTTGTTGGCGGATGGCTTGCAAAAGCCCGGAAAACTCCGCGGGCGTGGTGTACCCGACGGTATCGGGAATGTTGAGTGTAGTGGCGCCAGCCTCGACCGCAGCCTGCAGCACCGAACACAAAAACCGCGGGTCAGAGCGGGTCGCATCTTCGGGGGAGAACTCCACATCCTCACACAGGCTGCGGGCGAAGGCCACGGCGGCGCCGGCCTGCTGCAGCGCGGTTTCGCGCGTGATCTTCAGCTTAGCCGAGAGGTGAATGTCTGAAGTCGAAAGAAACACATGAATTCGCGGGCGCGCTGCGGGCTCCAGGGCTTCCCAGGCGCGGGCAATGTCCTCGCGGCTACAGCGGGCCAGGGCTGCGATACGGACATGGCGCAACTTAGTGGCCAGCAGGCGCACCGCTTCGAAGTCACCGCTGGAAGCGATAGGAAAACCGGCCTCGATGATGTCGACGCCCAGCCTTTCCAATTGCTGTCCCATGCGCAGCTTTTCCTGCACGTTCATGCTGCAGCCCGGCGACTGCTCGCCGTCCCGCAGGGTGGTATCGAATATCAGCACCCGTTCGGTGTTCATGCCGTCCTCCGTGACACAAGAATCTGGGCCGCTACCCTTCAGGATGCCCGAGGAGCTAAAATAATTCAAACTTATAATATTTATAATTTAATTAATTTGGTTTATTGTATTAGCGGCACACATGGCCGCATCGTGGAGGCGTATGGACTTATTTCAACTGGAAACTTTCGTGGCGGTGGCCGAGACGCACAGCTTCTCGCTGGCCGCCAAGAAAATGCACCGCACCCAGCCGGCCATCAGCCAGACGGTGCGCAAGCTGGAAGACGAAATCGGCGAACCCCTATTGGACCGTTCATCGCGCAACGGCAACCTGACGTCCGCCGGCGAACTGCTGCTGGCCTATGCGGAAAAGCTGATCAACCTGCGGGCGGAGGCGGCCAGCGCGCTGACCGAACTACGGCAATTGCAATCCGGCCGGCTCTCCATCGCCGCCAACGAATTCACCTCCATCTACTTGTTGCGGATGCTGGAGCAGTTCCGCCGCCAGTGCCCCATGATCAAGGTTGCGGTGCAACGTTCGCTGGCCTCCCACGTGCCGGAAGAGATCATGAACCACAAGGTGGAACTGGGAGCAATTTCCTTTCGCCCGGAAGACCCGGGCCTGCGCTCCATTGCGGTCTACAAAGACGAACTGGCATTCATCATGCATCCCCGGCATCCGCTGGCGGGGGCCAAAGAGGTGCGCATCCGGCAGTTAGGGGCAGAATCGTTTGTGGCCCACAATGTTCCCTCGCCTTATCGCGTGCGCGTAGTGGAAGCCTTCCGCCGCCACAAAACGCCGCTTAACATGGAAGTGGAGATGCCTACCATTGAAGCCATCAAGCGGTTCGTCGCCATGGGCAACGGCGTGGCCCTGGTGCCGGGCATCTGCGTGGAAAACGAGATCCAGCGAGGTGAACTGGTGCGGGCGCCAGTGCGCGAATTGCGATTCGAGAGGAAGCTGCGCCTGGTGTACCGGAGGAGTTCGACGTTATCTCATGCGGCCCAGGCGTTTTTGAAGATTGTGGAGTTTACGTCCCGGCAACAGAAGGGGCGGTATGTGTTTGAGAAGGAATGAACGTGGGGAGTGATGACTGGTAATTGGTATTTGGTATTTGGTAATGCAGGAAGGGCGCATTTCCGTCGCGGCGCCTATACGCCAGAGACGGAACTTGTTGCGTCTAAATGTGCCGGTCTTAAATACATTCAGAGGACCGTCCACGATCAAATCATGGTTTTTGTTTCGCGCTCCTGCCGTTACGGGTTCCTGCGCGTGTGTTCAAATCCGCCGGCCTTTAGACGTAACAAGTTACGTCTCGCCGTGGGTGTGGTTTGCCCGAGGAAGCTTCGTCGATCATACTGTGGGTGTGGGCGGCCCTGGAGTTTTTCGCCGGTCTACGAACGCGGCTGTTACTGCCAGCACTGTGATCGTCGCGATGATTCCTTGCGAGGTCACGCAGTAGATGCACCAGGTATTCAGTTCCTGCCACTCAATCCATGTCAGCCGTAACGCAAACGCCAGGCCGGTGATGGCACCCAGGGCCGTGATGCGGGGGAAGCGTCCAGCGAGGACGGCTAGAAGCGCATATCCGAGGATGCCGATGATTGCCACCGGCAGGCCGCGTACGGCTGCGTAGGGACTATGGTTGACGACGCCGCAATCCCAGCGGTCATTGATGCTGCAGGGCGATGTTCCGGTGTTGTAGTGTTCACGCAAGGCGAGGCTGGAAACCACGGTTCCGGCCAGGCCCAGCAGGACAATGAGGACAGTAAGAATCTTCATAAGAAGCGTTTGCGAGCAGAGACAGTTTACCGGAAACTGCGGTTTAGGGAGACAGGACAAAGGCCATTTTGCAAAGTGGGTAAGTGGGTAATTTGGCAATTTTGTAATTGAGTCAGGGGCCGACCGCAACGGAGATGCTCTCGACCCTGAACGTCAATTACCAAATCACCAAATTACCCACTTACCAAATTACTTTACTTACCAAATGGCCTCAGTCCTCCGCAACTCTACTTGTGCCGCACACCTTCCGGCGCCCGCTGGAGGTCTAGCGGCGCTACCTGCAGGTTCCAGGTCACGGGAGTCGTGACCGGGTTGTAGCAGACCTTATCGTCGCAGGCCTGATACCGCAGTTCACCCTTGATGGCGATTTCCTTACCCTTGCCTACGGACGCAGAAAACTCTCGGCTAGCGGCCACCGTCACGTCTTGCGAGATGCGAAACTTCCCGGTAAAGACTGGGACGCGTTCATTGATGGCCTTCAGGAAAAGAATCTTCGATGCAGGAAACTGCAGCGCCGAGGCCTTGAAATCAGTGGAAGGCTCAAGCACCAGTTCGACCTGCTTGTAGCCCTTCACCCCCGGAGCATACAGATGAACGTCACGCGGCAGCTCGATTTCGACCGCCACCGTGACCCGGCTTCCAGGA
>DATMNZ010000111.1:0-5285 GCA_035568495.1 Saccharimonadales bacterium (SeqCode)
CAAGGGCATCAAGGCCATTGTGAAGATCAAGTTCACGGAAACCATGCCGCCCGCCACCTGGAACGTCATGGCATCCAACGAATATGGGTTTTATTCGAACGTGAATCCCACCGTGGACCATCCGCGCTGGAGTCAGGCAAAAGAGCGCCGCATCGGCGACAGCGTGCTGGCGCCCAAACGCACCACGCTCATGTTCAATGGATACGGCGATCAGGTGGCCGGCCTGTATTCCGGCATGGACCTGCGGAAAAATTTCTAGATGCGAGCTCCCCGCGAAGTCATCATCAAGGCCCTGAAGACCGGGGCCTTTCTCTTGTCACTGGTCCCGCTGGGGCTGCTGGCCTGGAAGCTGCAACGCGGCCAACTGGGCGCCAACCCGGTGGATGTAATCACCCGCTCCACCGGCAAATGGATACTGGTTTTCCTGCTGATCACGCTGGGCATCACACCCGCAAGAAAACTCTTGAGGCTGCCGTGGCTGGTGCGCTTCCGGCGTCCGCTGGGCTTGTTCGCGTTTTTCTACGGCATCCTGCATCTTACGACCTACATCTGGCTTGACAAGTTTTTTGATGTGCATGAAATGCTGCACGATATTGTGAAGCGCAGATTCATTACCGCCGGCCTGGCCGGCTTCGCCCTCATGATGCCCCTGGCGCTGACCTCCACCACCGGCTGGATTCGCCGCCTGGGCGGCAAGCGCTGGCAGTTGCTGCACCGGCTGATCTACGCGAGCGCCGCCGCCGGTGTCATTCATTTTGTGTGGCTGGTGAAAGCCGACCTGCGGCGTCCCCTGACGTACGGAGCAGTGCTTGTCGGGTTATTGGTGTACCGGGCCGCCGTGTGGGTGATGGGAAAATCGAAGCCGCGAGCGCAAGCCGAAACCGCTAAGACTGCAACCCCGCTGGCGCTCTGACGGGTAGGCGGACCTGAAAGCATCTTCAACTGCATTGCGTCTTTACCCGCTGGATCGATGATTCGTGCGAAGCGCGCTCCAGTTGTTATCAGCGTTCATCAGCGGCCAAACTAGGGTTTGAAGTTCAGTTTGGCCTCAGTTTCCTGCTCAATAGCTTTGCCATCGAGAGTGGCGGGCTTGTACTGCCACTGCTTCACGGCTTCCAGTGCGGCATCTTTGAAGATTTCCGGGCCACTGAAGAACTGGGCCGATATCACTTTTCCTTCTTTGCTGATGCGCAGTTTCACACGCACCTGGCCGGTGACTCGGCGGGCGCGCGCAATCCCGGGGTAAACCGGCTGTACAGTGCGGAGTAGTTGGACATCCACCAGTTCGGACTGCTGTATGCTGGCCGAGGGCGCGACAGAGTTTCCCGGACGCGCGAGATTTGAAAGGGCCGAAGAGCCGCTGTTGCCCACCGCCAAGTTTGGCGCGATGTCGGGGCCGGAATTCGCTTGCGGGGCTTTGGCCGTATTGATCTTGGACGGGCCGCTCGAAAGCGCTACCGCAGCAGGCGCAGGCGCCGAAGTGGGCGCAGTCCGCCGGCTGGTATCAGTTTTTTCTGGCAGCGCTTTAGCGGATGCGACCGGCGCCGGAGGCTGGGTCACTGGAGCAGCCGCAGAGCTGGTGTAGGAGGCGGCGGGCGTTGAAGCTGCCGGAGTCGCGCCATTGTTCGCTGCCGCATTCGCATCAGAGGCCACCGGTGCAGTCACCGTCGGCCGCGACGCTGCCTGGCTCGAAGCAGTATTAGCGCGCCGGGCGCGTAGATAGAACCACGTACCCGCCGATCCCGCCAGCACTAGAGCCAGCAAGCCATAAATCGGCAGCATGTTGCCTGATCGCGGCCGCTCCGCCATGGAATCGAATGTACCGAGGCCGCTCTTGAGCACGGCTTCTTCCTTCAATTCAGGACGGCGTTCTTCGCGCTTAGGAATCGCCATCGGCGCTGCCACATCTTCCGCGAGGGCCACTGGGCGGATAGGCTCAACCCTGGCGGCCACGGGAACGACCGGACGCACAGTGATGGGCGCTGGAACTGGAATTGGAACTGGCACGGGTGGTTTCACTGCGACCGGTCCCGGCACTGGCATAGGTGTAGAGGCCACTGGCATCCGCGTCATAGGATCAGGCGTTTCACGCAGACCCTCGTCACGCATACGGCGCTCTTTCTGCAACAGGCCGGAAATCTGGTCGGCCATGGTCTTGAGCACGGCCACGTGCGTGATGGTGAAGGCGTGGGGCGTCGAAGCGAATACGGCAAGCACACCGATCGGCTTGTTGTCTTCTTTGACCGGCGTGATCACCATGGAGCGGATGCCCAGCCGGCGGACCGCGCCGGTATCGACACGGGTATCGGTCTCCGTGTCGTCACAGCGCAATTCCCGTCCGCTCTGTATGCAGACGCCGGTAAAGGAGCCTTCTACGCTCAGCGCTGCTCCAATTTCCGGGGCGCTCGCGCCACTGCGGGCTTTGCAAACAATTTCGTCGGCCGCGCCTTCGGAGAGCGCAATGGCGGCCCCCGAGGCGTTGGTGAAAGCCTGGGCCCGCTGTGCGATGACCGCCAGCTCATCCGCCAACGTTCGTTGTGTTGTGCGCTTGCTTGTGTCTGAAGGTTGCGTGGCCATAATACGCCGCCCCTGAAAACAAAGTGGTCTTACGATAAAGTGGTCTTGCGATATCTCATACGCGAAAACTCGCTGTGCTTACTTCACGAATCCACGCCCCGAAGGTTCCCGAAACAACCCTGAGGAGAGGCTTCGCCTGCAACGCGCGAGGCGTATTGCGAAGATCTCCTTTTCTCAGTTACTTCGCTGCTTACAAATTCTTGTCACCGGCGGAAGGCCAGGGAATCAGCATTTTGCATGGTTCCTTGCGTCCGGGGAAGCGCTCCGGAAGGAGGTAGGCAACCCGCGGTCACGCCGGCTGTTCAGCCTACGGCCAGACACGTTTCTTGTCTGCTCCGGCTGTCATCGTGGCGGTCGACTGTACCGCTACTGGACGCGCCGGTTCCACCACGCCCCCTGAGCCACCCTCGAGAATACGGGCTGCCACACGCAGAGCTTCAATTTCAGCCTGAAGTCCCGATATTTGGGCCTGAAAAATAGCAATCTGGTTCTCTTTGTCCTTGATCGCATCGTAAATATTGTTCATCTGATTTTTGGCCTCACAGAAATGGAAATTAGGTCAGCAAATTTCCCGTAAAAAGAGTTTCTTAATGCGACTAATAATACAGTATCCCAAATTTCGAATGTTTCACCACCGGCCAATGTACTTTAGTAACTTCATGCTCTTCCGCTGGATTGAGAAGTAACCAACAGGCCGTAAGATTCACGGTTGACTTCCCAGCGAAACAGGTATAAAAACCGAAATGGCTGGAACCGTTTTTTTTCTCCATTGTCCTGTCGGCCAACCCAGCGCCCGCATCTCTTGAGTAACCTGATTTCAGAGAATTTAACATGTTTTTGACAACTTTCATCCGTCAAACGGAATGAATCAGCGTCAAGTACCGGCGAGACGAACTCCTCAATTAGAGAAGGCTTAAGACAAGATAGTGCCGTCACCGGTCGAATAAATGCCCCACAAAGCAGGCTGGCATTTCCGATGTCCCGATCACCAGATCAACAACAACGACTGAATCTCCCGATCACCGTATCAAAAGAAATTGTCACGTTCGGCGCGCGCTACGGTCACATGACTGAATCGGAGTCATGATTGGCAAACCTGCTGGCAACAAAATCGCTGGATACGATTATGGGCGAAGCGCGTGAAGGCGGCGAACATTCGCTGCGGCGTGTGCTCGGTCCAACCAACCTCATCACCCTGGGCATCGGCGCCATCATCGGCACCGGAATATTTGTGATCACCGGCCCCGCGGCCGCCCACCATGCCGGGCCTTCGATTATTCTTTCCTTCATCTTTGCCGCCATTGGTTGCGTCTTCGCCGGATTGTGTTACGCGGAGTTTGCCTCGATGATTCCGGTGGCCGGTTCGGCTTACACCTATGGCTATGCGACTCTGGGCGAAATCTTTGCCTGGATCATTGGCTGGGACCTGGTCCTGGAATATGCGTTTGGCGCCGCTACGGTGGCATCCGGATGGAGCGGTTACTTTATCAGCTTGCTGGGTGACTTCGGAATTAAGCTGCCCGCGGCCCCAGGGCAAACGCATCTTAATTCTTGACGAATAAGGGTTACTGATTCGATGCCTTTTGAGGACTTTGGCAGATAAAAGCCAGCGAAGGCAACCTCGCCCGGAGGCGGAGAGCATTTCTTGAACCCTGCGGCAAGAGAATCTGAATTGATATATGCAGATGTGCGATAGGCGGGTCAGATGGGGGCATGGAGAATCCCCTGAAGTATTTTGCTAAGCTCCAGGATCCGCGGGTGGAACGAACGCGGGAACATCTTCTGGAAGAGATTTTATTACTGACCATCGCAGCGGTGTTGAGTGGAGCCAGCGGTTGGAATGAGATCGAGGACTATGGCCGCACCAAGATCGACTGGTTCAAGAGTTTTCTCACTCTGCCGTCCGGCATTCCTTCCCATGACACCTTCAATCGGGTCTTCTCCGCGTTAGACCCGGAGGAGTTGGAGCGGGGCTTCGTGGCCTGGGTGGCTTCTCTAGCCAAGCTGACCGCCGGGGAGGTGGTGGGCATCGATGGCAAGATGCTGCGGGGCACCCGGGGCAAGAAAGCTATCGTGCACATGGTTTCAGCGTGGGCCAATAGCAACAACTTGGTGTTAGCCCAGAGGCGGGTCGATGATAAGTCCAATGAAATCACGGCCATCCCTAAATTATTGAAAATTCTGGAATTAAGCGGCACCATCGTGACCATTGACGCCATCGGCTGTCAGCGCTCGATCGCCCAGCAAATCGTGGAGTACAAAGCCGACTATATTTTGGCGGTCAAGGAAAATCAGGGTCACCTGCTGGAGGACATCCAGGACTCGTTTCGTATGCTGCCCGCCGATTCGGTAGCCGAAGAGATTGATTGTGGTCATGGCCGCGTTGAACGGCGCACCTGTTCCGTTATCGGCGATCTCAGCTTGCTGGAGAACTCTTCCCAATGGATCGGTCTACAAGGGTTGGTACGAATCCAAGCCGAACGTTTCCACAAAGCCACGGGCAAAACTGAAAACGAGACTCGCTACTACATCACCAGCCTGCCACCGCAAGCCAGCAAACTGAACTCCGCCATTCGTCAGCACTGGGGTATTGAGAACAAGCTCCACTGGGTCCTGGATGTCGCCTTTGGCGAGGACCTGTGCCGGAAGCGCGCGGGTCATGCGGCTCAGAACTTTTCCCTCATTAACCGTCTTGTCCTCAATTTGCT
>DATMNZ010000112.1:0-2891 GCA_035568495.1 Saccharimonadales bacterium (SeqCode)
ATCGCCAGAAGGGCGAGGGCTGCAAAGCATGCAATAGGCCTCTTGCGCAGTCCGAATCGGAATTCGGGCGTGCATGTTTTGTTCAACGTTGCGTCAGCTTTCATGACAGTAAGTGACCCGCCAAAGCTGGATTGTAAGTACCAAAGATCATATCTTTTCGTTACTTCCTCAGGAGGCAACCGGCAATAACACGTGCAGACACACTATGAACCTCGAATACAAAGCGTAACAGCAAGGGCTCCTGAGGTTCAATCGCTATTACTCCTAACAAAGGTTGCAGGTCCTGCGTAGTACTGTTTGCAGATAAGTCCCAGGATCTAAGTACTCGGTTTCGCAACTACGGGTACTTCACCCAATCGTTGGCTCACTGGTTCAGGAGCTTGCCAATCCAGAAAGTGATCGACGACAGTGTAGTGGGCTGCTTAAATACACCCACTACCAGCCTTAGCTATGTAACTAAGTATTGGCGCCGAGTATTGGCCCCGAATCACAACATTCATTACCGTATTTGCGAAATCGGGAACTAAGCATCTGTTAGGAAATAACTATGTCGCTCCGCCGTGGCGCACGCACTCGTGCGTGCCGTGTCGAGACTCCCTCGAAAATCTCTCCGCTCATGCCGCGGTTTCCAAGGTGACCTTGTACCCTTGGGCCTCCAGTTTGCGCACCAAGTAGCGTTTGAAATCGTCGACATGCAGTTTCTCAAAATAGTCCACTCCCAGTTCCAGATAGCTCTTGCCTTGTTTCAGCATGGTGTAAATCACGACCAAGAGGCTGTGCGCCACCGCGATAACGGCTCGCTTCTTGCCTCGCTTGGCCGCCAGACGCCGGAACTGGGCGGCGAAATAGGTATCGCGGGTATGCGAGGCTGCCCAAGCGGCCTGACACAAGGCCCTCTTCAGCCAGACGTTGCCGCTGCGGGTCTTACCCGAATAGTGCTTTCCGGCGCTCTCGTTGTTGCCAGGACACAGACCAGCCCAACTGCTCAGATGCGCCGCGGTGGGAAACTGGCTCATGTCCCCGCCGATTTCTGCTACCACATTCCAAGCCGTCAAAACGCTGATGCCCGGGATGGTTTCTACCAGGGCCGCCGCCTCCCGGAGAGGTCCCAGTTCGTGATCAATTTCTACGTCCAGTTCCTCGGTCAAACGATCCAGGAACCTCCAGTTGGCCAACTGCAGCCGCAGCAGCCGCCGATGATGCTCTCGGACGCGGCCAGCCAGCGCGACTTCCAGCTGCGTTTGTTTCTTTCGCAACTGTCCCAGTGCCAGCTCCGCCAGCCGCGTGGCATCGCTTTCTCCCGCCACCAGCGCATCCAACATACGCTGCCCGGAAACCCCCATCACGTCGCTGGCTACAGACCCCAACTTGATGTTCGCGCCTTCCAGCAGCTTTCGGATGCGATTGCCCACCGAACTGCGCTCCCCGGTGACTTGCGCCCGGTAGCGGGTCAGCTCACGCAAATCCTGGACGGCTACCGGAGGTACGAAGCTCTTCTCCATCAACCCATGCCGCAACAACTCGGCAATCCATTCGGCGTCCTTTTGGTCGGTCTTGCGCCCCGGCACGTTCTTGATATGCGCCGCATTGGCCAAGGTCAGATCGAACTGGCCTTCCAATACCGCCCAGACCGGCTTCCAATACACGCCGCTGGATTCCATGGCCACGTGCGTCACTTCGCACTCGCCCAGCCAGTCACCCAGCTTCAGCAGGTCGGAGGTCACCGTGGTGAACGTCCGCTTCTCCTGCCTCGCTTCGCTTCCCGCTGTTCCTGTCAAAACGCAGACCACTACCGTCTTCTGATGTACATCCAATCCCGCGCATCGCTCATGCATGACTCTCATACGTTGATCCTCATTGGCTGCTGCCGGAGGACGCCTGAAAAAATAGAGTCTCCCTCACGTGTTCACCTGCCAAAAAAAGCCAGGGCCACAATCCGTTGTGCCCAACAGCGTCCGGATCATACTCATCTGCGGGCTTCTATCAGCACCACTGTCAAGGCCGATCTCGGTTCCGGGGCAGCCTACTTCCACGCTAGCAGAGCTGTCAAGCGCCACCCATTTTCATCCTCCGTTGCGCGCCGCGGCGCATGTCCACTCATCTCGACACTTCTCGGCGGCTCCGGATTGTTGACATGGTTATTTTCTAACAGTCCCTAAGATAGCGCAGTATATCCGCAGTTCGCTTTGACCGCACTGATCAGTGCTGAATAGGAATCGTTACTGACCCGACCGCGCCCAGCTCTCCGTCCACGACGATCGCGCGGATCTTCCGGATGGCCGAGCCGGCGGGAAGCGCCCGGTGGAGCTCAATCCCGTCGTGCATAACGGTCGCGTACTGCTCCGGGGTCAGGCTGATGTCCAGCGGGATCGGAGGACCAGGCTGGCCCCAACCGGCGGCTTGGTTGGCGGCGAACAAGACGGAGACTTTCCCGGTACGACGATCCTGCGCCTGGCCCAGCAGCAGGTCCGCTGCATCGATGCGAATTTCAAGTCGCATGTTCCCCGGCGTGCCAGGATCGGGCGAAACACTCGCCCGGAGCCCGATGTCGGTGGCGTCAAACGGACTGTGAGCGACGGCTTCCAATGCCATGCGCTCAACATCGTCCGGCGGGTCCAGGGGCGCAACAGCATAAAACCCCGGCTCGGTTTGTAAGCGCACTTCCTTACGGGCGCAAGTCACCCGAAGTTTGTGATGTTTCCCATCCGGTTTGGCCGGCGCCGAGTAATAGGCGATGCGGTAATTTGCGCGGAAATCGGTCATCGCCTGCTGGAGCGCCTCGTCCACTCTGCCGCTCCCATACCTTCGCCCGCCGGTATGGTCGGCGAATTCCTGGAGGGCCTGTTCGCTTTCGGTTCCCATGGCCGCCCCAGCCCCACGCATCGACTGCT
>DATMNZ010000113.1:0-4505 GCA_035568495.1 Saccharimonadales bacterium (SeqCode)
CACGCGCTGCCGCGCGGCTTGGGCCTTCGCTGCCGCGAAGACCCAGAGACGGTGCTGAGCACCGTCTCTACGACCGTGGTTATTTACACTGGCCCAGCGAACAGAAGAGTCAACTCCTTAAGTGAACTGCATTGGGATTACTGTCACACGTACCTACGGAACACCCCTCAGGGCGCTAGGCCACAACCTCCAGGGCAACAAGGCCCGCAAACTGTTCTACCAATGCTTCATCCCACCAGCCGCGTTTGACTTCTTCGCGCATGATGCGGAAGGCTTCCTGCGGGGCCAACGCCTTGCGGTAAGGGCGCGCGGTGGTCAACGCGTCGTAGACATCCACGACGGTCATGATCCTGGCGACCAGGGGAATGGCGTCGCCGGCCAGGCCATCGGGATAACCGCTGCCATCCATTTTCTCGTGATGGTGCCGTATGACGGGCAGGACGTGCCGGAAAGACTTCAGCGGGCTGCAGATCCGTTCCCCCACCACGGGGTGCTGCTCCATGATCTTGCGCTCTTCCGGAGTCAGCGGACCGGGCTTGAGGAGGATATGTTCGGGCACGATGATCTTGCCCACATCGTGGACCACGCCGCCCCTCCGCAATGCGACCTGCTGGTCTTCGGACACGCCCAGCGCCCGTCCCAGCACCACGGAATATTGCGAAAGGCGGTCGCAGTGGCCTTCGGTATATGTGTCTTTGGCCTCAATGCTCATCGCCAGGCTCATGAGGACGGTTTCAGCGTTGTCCAACTCGTCGGTGAAATGTTTCAGGCGCAGCAAGGAGCGTACGCGGGCGCATAGCTCTTCCAGGTGAATGGGTTTGTTCAGGAAATCATCGGCGCCGCACTCAATGCCCTGGACGCGGTCCTCCATGCCCGTAAGCCCGGTCATGAGGACAACCGGCACCAGACGGCTTACGGGATTGCTCTTGATCACGCGGCATACAGCAAATCCGGAGCGCCGGGGCATCATTACGTCGGCCAAGACCAGATCCACAGATTGGCTTTTGAAGAGAGCAATGGCTTCGTCACCGTCGGCCGCCAGTACAACCTTGAATCCCTCCATGCGCAGCATGTCGGCCAGCAACCTGCGATTTTGTTCTTCGTCGTCGGCCACCAGAATGGTGGCCGACATAACTTCATTGGTCAACATGACAACTCCTAATTCCGGGTCAGGGCGCAGGCGCTACGCCAGTGAGTTTTTCTGCAACACCTCTCGTTTTATAGAGACTATCGGCACATGCAGGTGGCGGGAAAGGGCTTTCGCGAACGGCCCGGCGCCGGCGGTGAGCAGGCCCTAAGGCCATTAGTTATATTTAATTTTAAGAGGGCATCTATATCCAATAAAATGTAATTTTTAATCATCTACAGGCTGTTTAAGGACTATCTAAGTCAATATTTATTTGTTGCATCGTGTCTATACGATAGTCCATATCGCGTTAGCACTTTCGTTTATTCGCTAGGCATGATATTTCCGCAAGGCCTAGAGTACTATTTATCAACAAAGGACTTTTGATTCTTATGTCAATTACTTTTGAAAAGAGTTTCTGCACGCCGGCCGCAATCGACAAAGCATGGAAGTTTGTGAGCGACCCTATGCAGGTGGTGCGGTGCATCCCGGGAGCCAAAATCACGGGGCAGGTGGACGCACACACTTTTGCCGGCCTCATCCAGATGAAAATGGGGGCCAGCACGGCGACGTACGCGGGCACGGTCAAGGTGCTGCGGGTCGATGAGAACACCCACGAGGTGGAGATCATGGGCAAGGGCAAGGACACCACTGGCAGAGGCAGCGCATCGCTGAAGATGACGGGCAGGGTGCGTCCGCTGGCCACTGGAGGATCGGAAGTCACAGGCACCCTGGAGATGAATGTCCTGGGTCTTCTGGCCCAGATCGGCTCCCGCCTCTTCAGTGACGTCTCAAGCTATATGTTTAACGAATTCACGAGCAGCGTCCAGGGGCGGCTGAAATCCGAGCTTGCTGCAGACGCCGCCGAAGTGAAGACCGCCGGGTGAAGCCCTCCGTCAACATAGGTGTCCGAAACGTTCAAGCCTGGCCCGGCCAGGCATCTGGCGCCGTGCTGGCCCCGAGGAACGCGCAAGATTCCCTTTTATCACGCTTCTGCACGTACATGAGCGCGTCAGCATGGGCGAGCAGCTTTTCGATATCGGAATGGCGGCTTGTATCGCCCGATACAACCCCCATGCTGAAAGAGAGCTGGTAGCGCCTCTCTGGATGTTCGTTGCAAGTACGCAATTTCCGGTCGACGCGATGACGAATGGTCTCCGCGTCCTTTTCATCTGCATCAGCGACCAGGACAGCGAACTCATCTCCTCCAATCCGCGCCAGAATATCCGACTGCCGGAAACAGTCCTTGAGCACCAAAGAGGCATCAACGAGGGCCCGGTTGCCTTCCTGGTGGCCAAAGGTCTCGTTGATTCGTTGCAGGCCGTCGAGGTCCACAAATGCGACTAAGAACGGTTTTCCGGTCTGGTAAGCCAGGGCCGCGTGATATTCAGCCAGAGTAAGGAACCCTTGGCGGTTATTGAGCCCGGTCAAACTGTCGACCAGGGCGACGTTCATGATGTTCAACTGCACCTGATGCCGGGCCATGGCGTAACGAAGCGCGCGCCACAGCAACTGGGCGCTGACCTGTCCTTTGACGAGATAGTCCTGAGCGCCGTCCCGCAGTAGCTGTCTGCCAAATACGTCGTCATTCATCGAAGTCAGCACCACGATCGGCACCGTGAGGGCAATTTCGTGAAGATAGCGCACCGTCTGCAGTCCCTGCGAGTCAGGCAACCCGATGTCTGACAGGATTACATCCGGCGTGTTCTTGTCAAGAAACTCACGGCTTTCGGCCAGTGTCTCGCAGAGCGAGATCTCAAAACGGCAGTCGGCGATTTCCCCCAGGGCCTCTTGCAAGAGGCGGACGTCTGCCGGATTGTCTTCGATGAGCAGGATTTTGGTCATAGGGATAGACATAGGTTCCTCGATGTCAAGGCAGTTTGACGATAGAAAGCCAGAAGCATTCAATCGCATGGGCCACATGAAAGAACTGCTCCAGGCCTACCGGCTTGGTGATATAGCAGTTGGCATGGTCGCTGTAAGCGCGCGCGATGTCTTCTTCCGCCGCCGAAGTAGTCAAGACTACGACTGGGGTCTTCATCAGCCGCTCGTCGGCTTTGATCTCGGCCAAGACCTCGCGACCGTCCTTCTTGGGAAGATTGAGATCGAGCAAGATGAGATCTGGCTTGACCGAATGCGTGTACGCGCCCTGGCGGCGGAGAAAGGCCAGCGCCTCAACCCCATCGCCGAGCACGGTAAAATGGTTGGTGAGCATGGTCTCTTTGAAGACTTCGAGGGTCAGGCGCACGTCCGCCGGATTGTCCTCCACCAGCAGGATTTCAAGATGCAGTGAATTCATTTGACCTCTCCCTCTTCTCTCTGGAGCGTAAACAGAAATGTCGCTCCCGCTCCATAATCGGATTCCACCCAGATTTTGCCTCCGTGCCGCTCCACGATCTTGCGGCAGATGGCCAGACCGATGCCGGTACCCGGGTATTCCTTGCGGGTGTGGAGCCGCTGGAACATCTGAAAGATCCGTTCGTAGTATTGGCCCTCGATGCCAATTCCGTTGTCCCGGACGGAAAAGACCCAGTGGCCGTCCACCGGAACAGCGGCAACGTGGATTTCCGGCATGCGCTGGTTACGGTATTTGATGGCGTTGCCGATCAGGTTCTGGAAGAGCTGGGTAAGCTGCATGGAATCGGCGCGCACAATCGGCAACCATCCGTGGACCACCTCCGCCCCGGATTCCACAATGGAGGCGCGAAGATTGGCCACCGCCTGCTCGCATGCGTCCCGCGAGTCGGTGGCCTGCAATTCCCTGCCTTGCATGGTCACGTGCGAATACGACAAGAGGTCCTGGATCAGGTGTTGCATGCGCGTGGCCCCGTCTCCGGCGAAGGCAATGAACTCGTCCGCATCTTTGTCCAACCGGCCAGAGTAGCGGCGGGCCAAGAGCTGTGTGTAGCTGGCCACCATGCGCAGCGGCTCCTGCAGATCGTGGGAAGCCACATAAGCAAACTGCTCCAGCTCGGCGTTCGATCGCAGCAATTCTTCCGTGCGCCGGGCCAGCGCCTGCTCGGCCCGCTTGCGCTCGGTCACATCGCGCACAAATGCGGCAAACAACCGCTGATGGCCCCAGAGGATGGGAGAAATAGCAAGTTCGATGGGGAATTCAGAGCCGTTCCGGTGCAAGGCCGTAATCTCAATGCGCCGGTTCAGCATCTCGCCCGCGCCGGTCAAAAGAAAGTGCCGCAGCCCCTGCGTGTGCGCGTCACGGTACCGGCAGGGGACGATCATTTGGGCAAGGGGCTGCCCGATGGCCTCCGCGCGGGACCATCCGAAGGTGGTCTCGGCGCGCGCATTCCAGTTGGTGATCAGACCTTCTGAATCCATTTCGACGAATGCATCCAAGGCGGTTTCAATGATCTGATGGTGG
>DATMNZ010000114.1:0-11458 GCA_035568495.1 Saccharimonadales bacterium (SeqCode)
TTGTAGGCGGCGAGAGCGAACTCTACCTGGCCGTTGAAGTGGTCTACCATGTGCTTAAAGAAGCGGGTGCCCAGTTGAATGTTGAGGCCGGGTTGCAGCAGTTGATCGGTCGAAAAATTCTGGAGCCGCTCTTCGTGGGCCACTCCTTTGCCGACCCGCGGCAGCAACTGCATCAGGCCCATGGCATTGGCCCTGGAGATGGCCACGGGAGAGAACTCCGATTCCTGGCGCACCAGAGAGGCCACCAGATACGGGTCAAGCTGGTTCGAAACCGAATACTTCTTCAGGTCGTCCCAGTAGGGGCGCGGGAACAACAGCTCCCACACTGGGCGCGGCAGGCGTCCCAGGTCGGAAGCGAAGTATCCGGGCACTGCGCGTTTCAAGGTTTCGATGGCCAGCAGGTAGTTGCCGGAGTCGCCGTACATCTGGGCAACCGAGACCGCCTGCCAGGGTGGAGCGCCGTTGGCCGCGGCCCGCAACTCCTTGACCGCAAAATCAAATAACGCAGCGTTGGCCAGAAGCTCCGCCTTGTGGGAGTGGAGGTTGTCGCCCGGCGGGTCCCAGCCTTGGGGCGGCAGCGCGGGCTTTGCCAGGCGGCCCAGATAAGCGGGCGCCGCGGCATCGTCGGCGCCGGTGGTGGCCAGCCGGGCGCGCGCCAGATTGGCGTAGTAGAAATAGCGGAAGAGCTCGGAAACCTTGGCGTAACAGGCGCGCGCCAGCGGCAGATCGTGATCGGCTTCAGCCAGGCGTCCGCGCCAGTACAACGCCGCCGGCACTTCCGCCGATGCCGGATACACTTCCAGATGTTCCTCAAACATCTTGCGGGCGTCCTCCTTGTGGCCCATCCGGTAGGTGAGCCACGCGGCCTTCCAATGGGCATAGGAGGAATCCTTGCCACGGCGGTCGCGTTGTGCCAACTCGGAATAGAAGACCACCGCGGTTTCATAATCCTTCTTCAGCAGATACATGTTGGCGGCCGAGAGCAGGGTTTCCTGCAGCCATGGACTCTCTGGAGCGGCCGTCCGCAACTGTTCCAGCAATTCGTGGTAGCGCCGGGTATCGTCTTTCTCGCGGGCGATTTCCGCGAGCACATAATAGGCCTGTGCCTGGGCTTCGCGCGTGGCCTTGCCCGATTTCAGAACACGCTCCAGCAACTTCTGGGCGGCATCCCGCTTGTGGTCTTTATAGAGGGCCACACCTTGCTCGCCCAGCACATTGCTCAACTGCGATTCCGGGGCTTCCTCCGCCAGGGCGCCCAGTTCAGCGGCCGCCTGGGCATAGCGCTTCCCTTTCAGCAGCAGGCTGGCGCGGGCAAAGCGCGCATCGTAGGCCGCATTGGCGGTAAAGGCCAGCAGACCGGAGCCAATCAGATCGGCCTCGGGCGTGAGCGGCATTTCAAAATAAATGCGGCTGTAGACGGCTGCGGCCTTATCTCGTTCTTGTGCGCCCCGGTATGCCTGGCCGAGGGCGAATTCGACATCCGCACGCAAAGGCTGGCGGTGATGTTCCAGGAAGGCGATGGATTTCTTGGCGTCTCCCGTGGAGGTCAGCGCGTTAGCGTAGAGCATGGCCGCCTCGTGTTGCAGCACCGATGCCGGATACCGCTGCTCAAACCCTTCGAGCACAGTCATCACCGAGGCCGGGTCTTTTTCTCCCTGATAGGCGGTGGCCCGCAGGTAGTCGAGAACGTCGCCCATCAGCGGGGCCAAGGGCTGTGAATTGCGCCACGCCGCCAGGGCTTTAGGGTAATCGGAATCCAGAGAGTGCGCGTAACCGAGCACCAGCCAGGCCAGCGGGCCGGCTTCATCGCTCTGGTGTTTCGCGGCGTAGGCTTCCACGCCGGCGTAAGCCGGCGGCGTGCGCGCCTGCAGTAGCTGCTGCGCCATGACCTTCAACTCGGTGGAAGCGACAAACGTCTTCTTGATGTTCTGCAGCCGGCGGACCTCCGCCGCTGAGAATTTGCGCGCGGATTTCTTTTTGGAGGACGTAGCCGTTTTGCTTGTGGAAGATGCACTCGCGGAAGGTGCGCTGGTAAAAGGCGCGTTGGCCGCGGAAGGTTGCGCCGCCCAAGCCGTGATCGAAAGCTGGCCAACGCCCACAAGCAGCGCCGCCCAGCAACATATAGTGAATCGAAGAAGAGCCACAGTGATTAACCCGGAAAACCAGCGCCCATGAGCGTGGCATCATTATCCGCCAAAATGCGGACCAATTCCTGACTAAAATAATTCGACGGGCCCGCCGGACTCTCGCCGTAACGCTTTTCATAGGTCGCCCGGCTCTTCTCGATGTCTTCCCTAAGCCGGCCGTAGAGATCGCGGTTCTGCCGCCCTTCGCTGACCTTGGCCTGGTTATAGAGCTTGATTTCATCCACCAGCAGTTTGGCGAAGCGCCGTGCCTTGCGATGGAGTTCGTCTTCGGGCTCGACCACCGAAGGGGCCAATGCCTGTCCGGCCGGGGCCGGAGGCGGCTCGGGGGCGGCGACCACTGCGGGCGGAGGCTCTTCGGGTACCGTTCCGCCTGCGGACCGGCGCATGGCCGTCAATTCCAGCCAGACGCCCGTAAACCGGGACAAAGCCAGCAGCGCATCTCCAGCAATCCTGCCCTCAGGGAGCGTTCCGGCATCGACGTAAAGAACGGCCGCTACCTTGTCGCGCACTACCAGCGGCAGCAGCAGGCACTGCCCATCCAGAGGCATTCCCATGGTCCGGGCCAACTCCCCATCGAAATCGGTGACTGGACAGTAGACTTCCGCGCGCGACTGCACGGCATTGCCCAGTACGCCGGAAGATGCACTCAAAGTGAAATTCCTGATGGCGTCGTTGTTTTCAAATCCGGTGGCCTGCCATCCGGCGCCCGATCCTGCTTTGATGACGAACAGGGCCGTGCGCCCCGCGAACCGGGCCGCGCCTTCCAGCAAGTTGCGCAGAATATCGGCCTGGCTGCTCGATTCCTGAATAGCGGAGGACGCCGCATTCAGCAGTTCTATGGGCGCGCCGCCAGAAGCTGGTTCCAGGACATGCAATTCCTGCAAGATTCTGGCCACCATCTCTTCGCGCAGGCGTGGAAGCGCGGAATCCAGAACTTGCTTGACCGTCTCCTGAACAATGCTTTGTGTTTTTGCCGTGCGTGACATTCGCTCTAATCGCGATTATACGGTATGCCGCCCATGCCGAATATACCCAGTGCCTAGAGAGAGAACAGCGGGCCCGGAGAGATGAAGATCTAAAAATGGCCTCCAGGAGCAATAAAACTGTCCGCGGGCGCCGTTTCATTCACCGTTCAGGCGGCAGACATAGTAAATTAATTGAGTCGGGAACACATGGAAACCATCCAAAATAAAGCTGCTGCAGATACCAGTGAAATTACCAGTGAAATGGCCCTGGTGCAGGCGGCCAAGAAAGGCGATCTGGAAGCGTTTAGCCAGTTGGTGCAGCTCTATGACCGCAACGTTTTCCGCATCGCGCAGCACATCACGCACAATGAAGAAGACGCCCAGGATGTAGTCCAGGAGGCCTTCCTCAAGGCATATACCAACCTGGACCAGTTTCAGGGCAATTCCAAGTTCTATACGTGGCTGGTGCGCATCGCGGTGAACGAAGCGCTCATGAAGCTGCGTAAGCGGCGCACCGGCAAGACCGTCTCTCTCGACGATGACGTGGAAACCGAAGAAGGCGCCATGCCGCGCGAGGTCGCGGACTGGAGTCCCAACCCGGAGCAGATTTACGGGCAGACCGAACTCGGGGACATCCTGAAGAAGACCATCCAGGGGCTGCCTCCCGGGTTTCGAACAGTGTTCGTCTTGCGCGATGTGGAAGGCCTTTCAACCGAAGAAACCGCAGAGACGCTGGGCCTTAGCGTGCCTGCGGTGAAATCGCGGCTGCTGCGGGCCCGTCTGCAACTGCGGGAGCGGCTGGGCAAGTTCTTTAATTCAAGGAAAGGTGGAGACGGCAAGCAGTGAAATGCACCCAGTTTCTTAACGAATTGACGGACTACCTCGACGGCACCTCCAGCGCTCTGCTGCGTGAAGAGCTCGATGAGCACCTGCAGTGGTGCCACGATTGCCGCGTGGTCATGAATACCACAAAGAAAACCATTGAAATCTACCGCGACAATAAGCTCTACGAGCTTCCCGAACAGCTCCGGGTAAACCTGCAGCAGGCCATCATTGCCCGCTGCAAAGGGAAAGGCAACGTCTCGCCGAAGTGACAACCAGGGGCGGCCTTCCTGTTGGTAATGTTCATCCGGGCGGAAGGGGGGAAGACCGCTTTCCCCGCAAGAAAGCCACCCGTCCTTTTGTCCCAAAATAGACTCCGGAATCCCACATCGTGGCGTATGAAATTCCTAGAATGACCTCGGCTGCGACTCGCCGGCCGATTATGTAAGATCAATCTAATCTATTTCTGTTTTCGTTAATACCAACATTTTAAACAGTTTAGCAACCATTTGAAGGGATTACTGCCCTGTAAAGTGTGCAGTTATTATTCCCAAAACGGAACTAAATTAGAACTTTTTATGGCGCTTTCATACTTCCGCCTTACCGGTTATGGCACTATGTGCCTAAGAAACCTCAGTGGAGATGAAAGTGGCGCAGTATCAACTACCAGTCAACCCAAGTTACGAAGTACCTCTCTTTCAGCGCCGTCCTAGTCCTGGCAATTCGCGGCTGACAGAGTCACGTTGTTCCAGTTGCAGCAGTTTCCTGGGCGCCAGCAGCCGCCCGTGTTTACTCGATTGCGTTGAGAAAATGCATGTCTGCAGAGCTTCCAGGAATGGGCCCCAGGAGTGGTTTCTGCAACGATGTTCATGAATCAGATGGCGGAAAAATCGGCGATGCCGGAAAACTCCGCAATCAGCGTCTGTAGCAGTCCCAGGCGATGGGCGCGCAGGGTTTCGTCCTCGGCCATGACCATGACCTTTTCGAAGAAAAGATCAATCGGCGGACGCAGCCGGGAAATCTCAAGCAGCGCCTCCTCATACCGGCGGCTGGCGCGCAATGTATTTACGCTGGCAGCCACTTTGGGAATCTGCGCCGCCAGGTGTTTCTCTGGTTCTTCCTTAAGCACAGACTCTTGAAACGGCGAGGCAATCTTCACGCCTGCCTCCTGCGCCTGCCGCAGTATGTTCTTCATCCTTTTGAAGGAACTGGCGATGGCGTCAAAATCCGCCGACGGACGGACTTGAGCGAGCGCTTCGGCCCGCGCCACGGCATCCACAACGTCGTTCGCGCCGGCCGCAAGTGTGCCGGTCACCACGCCGTGAGGCAACCCTAGTGTGTCGCGCAGATAAAACTCCAGCCGTTCGTGAAAGAAGGTCTGTACCGCCTGCTTATAGGCCTCCCCGGTCAGGGTAAACTTCTTCTCCACGTCGCTGCCGTCATAGCGGCTCCGTGCCAGACCCATCAGCATAGTGATGCTCACCGGCAAAAGCTTGTGCTCCGCGATGGTCCTCACAATTCCATTGGCCTGCCGCCGCAAGCCAAACGGATCTTTCGAGCCCGAAGGAACCAGCCCCAACGCGAACATTCCGGCGATGGTGTCGGCTTTGTCAGCAAGTGAGAGAACAGCGCCCTCAATGGTTCCCGGTACCGCGTCTTCAGCGGATTCAGGCTTGTACTGATCGTAGATGGCATCTGCCACCGCCGGCGGCAGTCCCTGGGCTTTGGCATAGAGCCCTCCGACGATGCCCTGCAATTCCGTAAACTCTTTGACCAGCTCGGTGGTCAGATCGGTCTTGGCCAGTTCCGCTGCCTGCTGCACCGCACCCAGGTTAATTCCATAGTCGGATCCAGCCAGCGACGAGGCAAGCTGGGCCGACGACTCCGAAGTGCGCCCAGCTTTGGCGTAATAACTGCCCAGCTCTTTCTGGAAGGTCACAGACTTGAGCATCTCCACGCGGTCCTTCAGCGGGACCTTCTGGTCGGTATCCCAGAAGAAGCGGGCGTCATTGAAACGCGCGCGCAGGACACGCTCATTGCCGTGGCGGATCAGCCCATCGGGATCGCCTTCGGTGTTCAGCACCGCCAGAAAATGCGGCGCCAGTCTGCCCTCAGCGTCTTCCACGGCAAAATATTTCTGATGGTCGCGCATCACCGTGACCAGCACTTCTTCAGGAAGGGACAGAAACTGCGGATCGAATCCGCCCAGAATGCAGGACGGCCATTCCGTGAGGTTGACCACGGTATCGAGCAGCGCAGCGTCTTCGCGCCAGCGCGCCCCGGCCACCGCGCGGGTGGCGGCGTCGAGGGCCTTGCGAATCCTGTGTTCGCGTTCCGCGCGGCTTATCAGCACCTTGGCGCCGTTCAATACCAATTGGTAATCGGCGGCCAGGGCGATCTTGTGCTCCCCCGTGCTCAGGATGCGGTGGCCGCGCGTCTGGTTCCCGGACTTAATTCCGGCGTATTCCAGCGCCACCACTTCCCCATCGAGCAGCGCCACGATCCAGCGCACCGGACGCACAAAACGTTCCGGCTTGCCGCCGCGCCAATACATGTTCTTGGCCCAGTAGATGCCTGCGATTTCCTTGGGCAGGAATTCGCCTAGCACTTCCACGGCCGTGCGTCCCTTGGTAGTGACAGTGGCGGCCAGGTATTCGCCCTTAGGAGTGCTGACTTTTTCGAGCCTGCTGACATCCACGCCGGCCTTCTTGGCAAACGCTTCAGCCGCGGGCGTGGGAACTCCATCCTTATAAGCCACTTTCAGCGAAGGGCCGGTGATCTGCCCGGTCACATCCGGCTGTGAAGCTGCGACGCCGGACACGAAAACGGCCAGCCGGCGAGGCGTGGAGAACGACTGCAGGGGAGCACCTTCCTGCGCGGCCAGCAGCGATTCGCGCACCAGCAATTCACTTACCCGCCGGGCGAGTTCCTCGCGCGCGCCATCGATCATGCGCGCCGGAATTTCCTCACACCCAATTTCCAGCAGAAAGCCGGCCATTATGCCACCTCGGCTTTCCGTGGGGTCTGCTGCGCCAGGTAGGCTTTGGCCAGTCCTACCGCCAGTTGCCTTACGCGGGCGATCACGCCGACGCGCTCGGTCACCGAAATGGCTCCACGGGCATCGAGGATGTTGAACAGGTTGGAGCATTTCAGGCACAGATCGTAAGCGCCCAGCAGCGGAAAGCGCTGCCGCTCAGCCTCGTTCGAATTCTTGTTCCCGCTCAACTCATTGAATTTCAGGACCAGCGCCTGGCACTCGGCTTCATACTGCTCGAAGTGCTTCCACGTCCTTGCTACATCGGCGGTTTCAAAGTTGTAGACGGAAAGCTGCAGCTCTTCCTTGTGGCGCACCTCGCGGTAGGTCACTTCCCTTCCGCTATCGGGCTCACGCGCCCATATGATGTCGTAAATGCTTTCCACATCCTGCAGAAAGGCAGCGATGCGTTCCAGGCCGTAGGTCAGTTCAACGCACATAGGATCGAGATCGATGCCGCCGCACTGCTGGAAGTACGTGTACTGCGTGATTTCCAGACCATCAAGCATCACCTGCCAGCCCACGCCCCAGGCCGCCAGCGTCGGGGCTTCCCAGTTGTCTTCCTCAAACTTGATATCGTGTTTGCCTAGGTCGATGCCGATGGCCTGCAGCGATTCCAGGTACAGCTCCTGGGTGTTGTCCGGTGGCGGCTTGAGGATGACCTGCAGTTGCATGTGCTTATAGAGACGGTTGGGATTATCGCCATAGCGTCCGTCCGCCGGACGCCGCGAGGGCTGCGCATACGCCACACGGTACGGCTTCGGCCCCAGCACCCGCAGAAACGTCTCCGGTGACATGGTTCCTGCCCCAACTTCAATGTCATAAGGTTGCTGCAAGACACAGCCACGCTGCGCCCAGAACTGCTGCAGGCGCAGAAGAAGTTCCTGAAATGTAAGAGCTTGGGGGTTCGCCATGGGAACTTTACTAATTTATCAGAAGAGAGCAGAAGAAATTGCCAGTATTGCCGGTATTGCCAGAATTTAAAGAGCGTACGGGTTTGAAATTCTGGCAATACTGGCAATCATGGCAATACTGGCAATCCTCAAAATTCCCCGATTACCAATTTTGGCAATTACCAATCTGCTGCATGGCTGAATGCTGATTGCTGATTGCTTGCTCAATCGTCCCAGCGGTTGAATTCTGGCCGGTAATCCGGATCAGGATGCGACCACTTCTTTCCGAACTCTTCCCGCAGCTTTTTCTGGATCGCGGCAAGAAGCTTCCAGTTGTTCCATGTGTCGGGGTCCTGCGCTACTTTGACGAAGGGTGTGGGAACTCCGGCGCTCGTATCGGATCCAAATGAGATCACTTCGCCAAGGCCACCGCGGAAATCGTCGACTCCGTGGCTCACATAGATGCATGTATCTACGTAGATCACGTCCCCGGCGCGCAGGTCAGGGACCTTGCCCGCATCGCACTCGGCCTGTATTTCGCGGAAGCGGGCCGCGCTGGCGCTGGCGGCGGCTTCGTTGTCGAAGGGCCGTCCCGTCTCGATACAGAGATGCGTTGGTTCAGGCATGGTCGCGGATTTGGTAATTGGGTAATTTTGTAATTTGGCAATTGGCGTCCGTTGGCCGCAACTCAATTACCCACTTGCCAAATTACTAAATTGCCAAATTCACCCACAAAGCTTACTCGATCCGCTCGAGCATCGCCGCGGTCACCAGTTTCTTCTCGACGTGCATCTCCATGCTCTGTTTGAGAAACTTTCGCAGGTCGGCGGCTACGCCCCGCGGCCACGGATTTCCCGCGAAGGTCTCGACCGGGGCCCGCAGCATACCCGCAGCCAGTTCCCGCGATTCCACCGAGACTTCCCCGCTGGCCAGCTTGCGGTCGCGCGGACACAACAATCCATCCGCTCGCGGATGGAAATAGGCATTATCGCCGTTCAGCCGCGCTCCGCATTCCGCGCAGGCCGTCAGGTCGGGCAGCAGGCCGGCCAGACGCACCATCCACAGATCAAAGTAGGTAAGCGGCATCCAGATGGCTTCGCCGCGCAGTTGGCCGATCACCGCAAGCGCCAGGCGGAAAATGGAATCGTTGGGCTCGCGATCGGGCACGAACTGGTCGATCACCTCGGCCACGTAGGCCAGGGCCGCGAGGCGGGGATAACTCATCGCATCCGCCAGCGGAGAAGAAATAATATCGAAGGAATCCAGGCGGGCCAGTTCCTGCTTTTCTTTATCGTGCCAATGGGCCAGCACATGAGTCAATGGCTCCAGCGAGCCGCCGAAGCGCTTCTTCGAGCGCATGGCCGAGCGGGCCACGCCCCGGACCTTCCCTTCGCTCCGCGTGAACAGCGTGACCAGCAGGTCGGCCTCGTGGAACGGATAGGTGCGTAGGACCAGCGCTTCTGACTGCTTGGGCATGAAAGATCAAGAATACACCCGCACCAACAGAAAGCGCGCAGCCCTGAGGGCTGCGCGCCAGAAAATCGCCTCCGGAGTTACCGGCCGAAGTGCTTGGCGTTCTTGTCCGTATATGCCTTCCATTTTTCCGGCAGATCATCGAGCGCGAAGATCGCCGACACAGGACACACAGGAACGCAGGCCCCGCAATCGATGCACTCCACCGGATCGATGTAGAGCTGCTCCGCGCCCTCAAACCCGGGCTCGTCTTTTTTCGGATGGATGCAATCCACCGGACACGCATCAACACAAGCCGAGTCTTTGGTGCCTATGCAGGGTTCCGCAATTACGTATGCCATATCAGTTTCGATCTCTCCTGTATAAAAATACCTGCTGCCCGAACATTGAATTTTATCAGCAAATGAGTAGATGCGGAATAGCGTCTGAGGGCTGGCTGATTTCGTTTCTCTTGAAAAACAGCTACACGCCCACAGCAGCGCGAAGCGCCTGCGGCTGATACTCCACGATATATCCCGCCACGGCGCTGGCCGCCACCGTATACGGACTGGCCAGGTACATCAGGCCGGGGCCGCTGCGTCCGGGGAAGTTGCGGTTCTGGGCGCTGATGACCACCTGATCGGCGCGCGTGGAAACGCCTGGCCCTGCGTTGATGCAGGCGCCGCAACTGGGCTCGATCACTGTGGCCCCGGCGCGGCTGAAGATATCGAGGTAGCCCTTCCGGACGCAATACTCACGGGTTTCCTGGGAGCCAAACTGAATATAGAACTTGCAGGAGGCGGCCACCTTCTTGCCCTCGTGCAGGGCGTTGTCGAGCACCTGTGCGTACATATCCATATCGGCGTTCTTGCCGGCGGTGCAGGTGCCGCCATAGGCGATTTCCACGGGCACCGGCGTGTTCAATTCGCGGACGTACTTTCCATTGCCCGGATCGCCGGGCGTGGCCACCATGGGCGTGATATCGTTCGCGTCGATCTCGATCGTGTGCGCATAGCCGGCGTCAGGATCGCTGGCCAATCCGGCGCACAGCTTCTCAGCCTCCGCCATGCCCATGCCGCGGCGCTCCATCAAAAACTCTACGGTCTTGCGATCAGGGGCGACGATGCCGGTGAATCCGCCGATCTCGGCCGCCATGTTGGTCATGGTGGCCCGCTCATCGACGCTCAATTCTTCGATGGCCTCGCCGCAATATTCCATGACCTTCGCCAATGCCTGGCCGCTGCGAATGTAATCCATGCTCAGCAGCAGCAGGATGAAATCTTTGGCGGTCACGTTGGGCCTGCGCTTCCCTTTCACACGCACCTTCACCGATTCAGGGACCTTGACGCGGATGTCGCGGGTAATCCATGAATTAAAGACATCGGTAGTGCCGATGCCGAAAGCCACGCAGCCCACGGCGCCCACGTGCGGCGTATGGGAATCGGAACCGACGTTGAGCTGCCCCGGCAGGGCATAACTCTCGGCAATCACCGAATGGCAGATTCCTTCAGACCCCTTGCGGTCTTTCAGTTCACCATGCAGGCGTATGCCCTGCTTCTTCGAGAAATCTTCCTGCTTGACCTTGAGTTGTCCAGCCAGGTCGAGCAGCCCCATCTTTTTCTTCTCTTCGGAAATCACCTCATCGAGAAACGTAAGATGATCGCGGAAGAACAGGATGGTCGACGCATCATTGACCTTGGCGTCCGGGCCGACAAAATGCTCGAAGAAGATGGCGGCCATAGGTGTAACGTACTCATGGCTGAAGCGCAGATCCGTGCGCGCAAAACCGGTATCGCCCGGCTTGACCGCCGGAATCCCGGTCTCGCCCCGCTCATTGAGCATGTGGCGGGCAAAAATCTTTTCCGCAATCGTCATCGGACGCTTGCCCGTGGTGATCGCCGGCAAAAAGACCTTCTTCTGCAGGCGGGCCACGTTGAAAGGAAACAAGCCTCCGTATTCAATCACCTGGCGGGTAATTTCGTCCTCACCCAAGGTGAACTCGCTCAGAGGAATTTCCTGCCCGGCCCTGATCTTGTCGATCAGGCCAAAGTCGGTGGAAGTCAGCACGCCCAGGTTCTGGCAATTCTGTTTGTAGATACGCTCGATGTTCTCGGCGATCGCGACTTGAATGCCGGCGCAAAGCTC
>DATMNZ010000115.1:0-17212 GCA_035568495.1 Saccharimonadales bacterium (SeqCode)
AACCCATCGAAGAGGGGCGGACCCTAAGCATATCGATTCAACCTTTGATTCTGCTGGGCGAATACGAGCGAGCGCAGGCGGCAGGGGAGAGGGCCCGGAAGATCTTCTCGGAAGCCAAAGACAATCTCCGTCTGGCGCGCCTTGAGATCAACGTTGGAAATATCTTCCACCGGCAGGACCGGTTTCGGGAGGCGCTCACCTTCTATGAGCGGGCCCTTTCCCAATTGCTGCCAGACAAAGACATAGAGGGCATGATCGCCACGCTCCACAATGCGGCGGTGTGCCTGATTATGCTGAATGAATATGAAAAGGCCGAGGGCGCTTATGAGCAAGTTCGTAAGATATGCCGTGACCATAATGTCCCGTTGGCAATCGCCCAAGCTGAATATAACATCGCCTATCTTCATTACCTTCGGGGCGCCTACGGGCGGGCCATTGGCAGTTTGCAGGCAGCGAGCATCACGGCCCAGGAAACAGGCGATGCGTACCACGCAGCCCTCTGCCAACTCGATCTCTCTGAAATTTACCTGGAATTGAACATCAACCAGGATGCGGCGGAACTGGCCAAAGAAGCCTTCAGCAGTTTTCAACAACTCGGCATCGGCTATGAAGCCGCAAAGGCTTTGTGCAACCTGGCCATCGCCCTCAGCCAGCACGGTGAAGGGTTTAGAGCTCTGGAACTTCTTGCCCAGGGACGCGACTTATTTGTCAAAGAGAAGAACCATGTTTGGCCATCGCTCATTGATCTATATCGCGCCCTGGTTTACTTCAACGAAGGGCGATTGCCCGAGGCGCAGCAATATTGCCAGGCCGCGCTGGAATTCTTCCAGGTTTCGCCCTTGCCCGGACGGGCAATTCTTTGCCGCCTGCTGCTCGCCCGGATATCCATGAAAACGGGTGAAATCGAGATTGCCCGTGAGCAATGCCTGACGGCCCTCCGAGGTCTGGGCGGCAAAGAGATGCCGCTCATTGCTTATCAAGCGCATTTCGTGATGGGGCAAATCGAAGAAGCGGTCCACGATCGGGAGCAGGCACTGTGTCATTACCGGGCCGCGACAGAAATGCTTGAGCTTCTGCGCGGCGGCGTGCATGGAGAAGAGCTGAAAATCTCATTTGTAAAGAACAGACTGGAAGTCTATGAGAACCTTGTTGATCTTTGTCTGGCATCTGGCGAGACTAAAGACGCTTGCGAGGAAGCATGGGTCTACATTGAGCAGGCGAAGTCGCGCAGCCTGCTCGAATTGATCGTTCACCGCATGAATCCCATGCCTGCGGAAGGCCCTGAAGAAAATCCCGTGTCTCACCGGATACGCGACCTGCGAGAGCAACTGAATTGGTATTACCATCGGATTGAGGCGGAGCAACTCGGCCATGTGACCGCATCCGATGAACGCCTTCTGGGGCTGCGGGAACTGGCCCAAGAGCGCGAGCGTGATCTGCTGCGGGCGTTGCGCGAGTCGCCGCCGGCGCCGGTGGACGGGTCGGCGGTATTCGTCTCCCTGGATTCCCTGTGCAAGGCCCTCGGTCCAAATACAACGCTGCTGGAATACTTCCGGGTGCAAGACCGTATCCTGGCGGCGGTCGTGCGTGAGACAGGTGTGGAAATTATCTCCGTGACGCTGGCTGCCCGCGTCGCCCAGATTCTGCGCATGCTTCAATTGCAACTCTCAAAATTCCACCTGGGTACGGACTATGTGCAGGAGTTTGAGAGACCGATCTTTGAGGCGACGCAATATCATTTGAATGAGCTTTACACGGAATTAATAGCTCCCGTCCGTTCCAGGCTGCAGGGGCGTCATTTGGTGGTGGTGCCCCATGAATTGCTCCATTACATTCCCTTTCATGCTCTTTTTGACGGGGCCCAATACCTCATCGATGCCTTTACTCTATCTTATGCGCCCAGCGCTAACATTTACATGCAGTGCCGGCAGAAGCCGGTGAATAAGACCGGTGGTTCGTTGATTTTGGGCGTCCCAGACCGGCAAGTCCCGTCGATCTATGACGAGCTCCAGGCGGTGGCTGAGATTGTTCCCCACGCTAAAGTGTTCCTCGGTCCCGACGCAAACGAGAAGGTTTTGAAAGAGCACGGTCCCCAGAGCCGGTTGGTCCACATCGCCACGCACGGGTTTTTCCGCAAAGACAACCCCATGTTTTCCGGGATACGTTTGGGAGACAGCTTCCTCACACTCTACGATCTCTACCAGTTGAAGCTGCCGGCAGAATTAGTGACCCTGAGCGGGTGCTCAACCGGTCTTACCGTAGTGGCCGCCGGCGATGAGCTCATCGGCTTGGTTCGAGGTCTGCTCTCGGCCGGGGCGCGTAGCCTGCTGCTGACCCTATGGGACGTAAACGATGGCAGCACGGCAGAGTTTATGAAGGCATTCTACCGCCGTCTCAGCAATCATCCGGACCGCGCATCGGCGGTACGCGAGGCCATGATCGAGGTGCGGGAACGCTACCCCAATCCTTATTTTTGGGCTCCCTTTATCCTGGTCGGCTAGTTCTCCACATACAGGATTTTACTGATCAAAAATGACACAGTTCCCCGCATTTACTCACCCCAAGATCTGAGCGAGACTGTATCCGGTTGACTAGGTTATGGGCAGCAAGTTTTACGCGGGACATTGCAAACATTTTGAGGTCCAGTTGTTCAGCAAACGAAAAATCCTGCTCGCCGGGATTGAGCCATCCGCTCAGGGCCTGATATCCACGTTTCTAATCACGATGGGTTGGACATGCACGGCGGCTGCAACCCAGGAAACGGCGCACATTGCCTTGCAACGGGAACCGTTTGATGCGGTATTAATCGATCTCGGCGCTTCAGCCGCAAAAGCGGAACAGGCGATCTTGAAGACAAAGCAGATTCGTCCAAGTTTGGCGGACCGAATGCTGGTGATTTGCAGTGGCTCTGTCGAACGTGAAATGAGGGAACTCATTGAGCGCCATGATCTGATCCCGGTGTTTCAGGAAGGACTGCTGCAGCATTTGTGGGTGACGCTGCAAGATCTTGTCGCTCCTTCGCGCTCCCACGAGATAACGCCGCGGGGCGCGCAAATTGCGCGAATGATATTCGATAGCCGTCAGTCTCCGCCGGCTGCCGGCATACGTGGCTTGGCTTCGGGTGTACGACAGATTGCGTATCAATACAAGCAGGCAACTATCGACGTGGCCTTTAGTTGTGCGGAAGGACCAGGGCGAATGTTGCTGGCAGGCCAGGTGCTGGATGGCGAGAAAAAGAGCAAGAATGACGATCTTTCCGTGCTCCTGGTGGATGGGAGCGGAACCCTGGCGCGCACGGTCACGAACCAATTTGGCGAGTTTCAAATGGAATTTGAGCCGACGGACGACTTGAGCCTGGAAATCCGGTTAGGCGAGCGGTCGTGGGTGTCGCTCCCGTTAGGGAAGATGAATTGCTCCAGAAAGCTAAGACCAAGTTTGCGATCGGCAGGAAATTAGCTTCAAGGCAGCGCCATGCGGCCATGTCATTCCATAGAAGCAGGAAAAGCGGAAATGAGACATCACAAGACATTCTCTCTACTACTCACATGCTTGTTATTGGTCACAATTTCAGGCGCGCCGGCCGTGGCCCAGGAGCACGTCATCGTACGGGATTCCCTGGGACAAAACGCCCTGCAACTCACTTGTTTGCTTCTAACCTGCAACGTAACGGAGACCGTGGACGGAGCTCTGGGCCAGGTGTTCCTGGTTACGGTCCCGAACAACGTACCTCTGGCAACGTTTCTTCAGGAACTGGTGGGGCAGTTGGGCATCGTGGACGCGGAGCCCGACTTGCCGTTGCATGTGATGCAGTCCCGTACGGCGCCCAGCAGCCTGTACGATACCTCCCCTGTGAACTATTACGGAACCAGCGTCTGGAACGGGTATGTCAATCAACCTGCGGCGCAGATCATCAACCTTACGGCTGCCCAGAGGTCCTTCAATGTTAGCGGCGCGGGGACGGTGGCCGACATTGACACCGGTGTGGATACTACCCACCCGGTACTTCAGGGTGTCCTGGTGCCTGGGTATGACTTCACGCGGAACCAGAGCGGCGGCTCGGAATTGGCCGATGTCAATCAGTCAACCATGGCGGTCGTCAACGATGTCTATGTGGCACAGGTCAACCAATCGACCATGGCGGTCGTCAATGACCAAGGCTATTCCACTTTTTCGCAGTCTCAATACGCGGCTTTTGGCCACGGGACAATGGTTTCAGGGGTAATCCACCTGGTGGCCCCAACTGCTCATATCATGCCGCTCAAGGCGTTCCGGGCGGACGGGACAGGAAGTCTTTCGGATGTGCTGCGCGCGATCTACTATGCCACCAGGAACGGCGCAAACATCCTGAATATGAGCTTCGATTTTCCAACATATTCTCCTGAGCTGCAGAAGGCCGTGAATCACGCCGCCAACCGCGGAGTCATCAGCGTGGCGTCGGTGGGCAATGATGGAAAGCAAGCCGTAGTCTATCCGGCCGGATTGAAGAATGTGATGGGTGTCGCTTCCACGGCCAACGATGACACGCTCTCTTCGTTCTCAAATTATGGGCAGCCACCAGTCTGGGTGGGCGCTCCCGGGGAAGGCATTGTGACAACCTATCCTTATGGGACCTATGCCGCTGGTTGGGGTACCTCCTTCAGCACTCCGTTTGTATCGGGCACGGTTGCGCTTCTGTGGACTTCAGGCGGGAATTTAAATCAGCAGTCGGCGGCGCAGGCGATATCCCATGCCCTGTACATCTCGCCTGCTTTGGGCAATGGCCGCCTCGACGTTAGCCGGGCGGTGGCTGCAGGGTATCAGATGAACTAGCAGTGTTGAGTTCATCGAGAGTCCGGCCCGGGCCACGAGTCTCAGGTTTCGAGGCCAATGTGTCTGGACTTCAGGGGACAGCAATGCAACCTTTGCTTCAAGTGCGAAACCTGGAGGTCTGCTATGCCTTGGACGATCGGCGGCAAAGCATTGCGGTCGACGGGTTGAGTTTCGACATCACTTCAGGCGAAGCCGTGGGAGTGCTGGGAGAATCAGGATGCGGGAAGACGACCCTAGGATTGTCGCTGCTCCGGTTACTTCCAAAGGCGGCCAGTGTGTTGCGCGGCGCGGTCGTCTTCCAGGGGAAGGACCTGCTGACCCTGGCGGAGTGCGACCTGCGAAGAGTCCGCGGCGCTGGAATCTCGATGGTCTATCAAGAGCCGGGCATGGCGCTCAATCCAGTGATTCGGGTAGGCGACCAGATCGCGGAGGTGCTGCGCGCCCATGAATCAATGAGTTGGGCGCGGGCAAGAGAAGAGGCGTGCGCCCTTCTGGCCCAAGTGGGACTCGCCACAGTGGACCGCATCGACATGGCGTACCCGCACCAGTTGAGTGGAGGACAGAAGCAGAGAGTGGTTATTGCACAAGCGATTGCATGCCACCCCGCGCTGATCATTGCGGATGAGCCAACTACGGCCCTGGATGCGGTGACGCAAATGGAAATTCTGACCCTATTGAAGGGTTTCCAGGAAAGACTGCGCTTGGCATTTCTCCTGATCAGTCACAATCCCGATGACCTTGACCATTTTGCCGACCGCATCCTGGTCATGTATGCGGGCCAGGTAGTTGAAGAAGGCCCTGCCCGAGATGTCCTTCAGTCGCCATTGCATCCTTACACGCGGGGCCTGTTACGCTCCCGGCCAGCGAATGGCCCAGACAGGAATCGAAAGCGGTTTCTCGAAGTGATTCCGGGCGAGCCTCCGGACCTGGGCGATATGCCTGAGGGCTGTGCCTTCGCGGCCCGCTGCCCTGACGGAAGGAGTCTTTGTCGAACACGGAAGCCGGAAGAGGTTTGGCCGGAAGCAGTGAGGCGTGTCCGCTGCGTTAACTATGCGCACTGATTTATCACCAACCGATGAGCCGCAGGTACTGCTGAGGGCACTCGCTCTGTGCAAAGGGTACGCACGAGGGCGGACGTTCGGGAGGAACCGGCCTTCCATCGAGGTATTGCGCGCAGTTGACTTGAAGATCCGTGCAGGTTCCACCCTGGCCCTGATTGGCCCTTCGGGGTCGGGTAAATCCACGCTGGGCCGTTGCCTGGCATGCCTTGAGAGGCCGGATTCGGGAGAAATCCTGTTTGCAGGGAAGGGCCTTGTAAGCCTCACCCCGCGCGAACTGATACCTTTCCGGCGGCAGATACAATTGATATTCCAGGAGCCCGCCGCTGCTCTGAATCCGAGGTTCACGGCAGTCGAAGTTGTCTCAGAGCCTTTGCTGATTTCCGGGCGAGGGACAAAAAAAGAACGCAAGGAACGGGCCATTGATTTAATGGCCCTAGTTGGACTACCGGCGCACCTGGGAGACCGCTCACCATTCGAACTCAGTGGCGGCCAGCGGCGGCGGCTGGTCGTCGCGCGTGCGTTGGCCCTGGAACCAAAGCTGCTCATTCTGGATGAAGCTCTGGCCGGCCTCGATCTTTCGACCCGTGCACAGATTTCCAATCTGTTACTTGAACTGCAGAAGGTTTGTTCTCTTACATATCTATTCATTTCTCATGACGCGGACATGGTTGCTCATTTTGCGGATGAGGTAGCTGTTCTTCACGAAGGAGAAATCGTGACTCTCGGCCCACCGCGATTGCCCGTGTGCTCACGATCGCCGCACACAGACCAGTCTCCGGCGGTGACGGCGGCGTTCAGCAGGCTTTCAGGTTTAAGCCGCCAATGATCCACTTTCTCGCTCAACGGCTGGCGCGCGCGCTGTTCGTCCTATTTGGGGTATCGGTGCTCACGTTCGTCCTCATCGATCTTGCGCCCGGCGAGTATTTTCAGGCAATGAGATTGAGCCCGCAGATATCGCGGGAAACTGTCGCCGCTCTACGAATTGAATACGGTCTTGAGCGGCCCCTTCCGGCCCGGTACCTGCGTTGGTTAGGTTCTGTTTCTCGCGGAGAGCTGGGTTTCTCGTTTGCGTACAACAGTCCTGTTTGGCCGCTGTTAAGAACGCGGACCGGCAACACGTTGATTTTGACCTTCAGCGCCCTGGCGTGTTCGTGGCTGGTTGCGATTCCAATCGGGGTCATGGTTGCGTCTCGGGCGGGCCGATGGCAAGACCGGATCTTCGGCATCGGAACGGCTTTTTTGCAGGCTACTCCCGACGTTCTGATCGGCCTGGGTGTGCTGGCACTGGCGCTGCGCGTGCGCTGGCTTCCCACCGGCGGCATGTATGCGCCGGCGACTTCGGAAATCGAAGGGTCAGGAAAGATGAAAGACCTTGTTCTTCACATGGTCCTGCCGGTGCTGGCCCTCACTGCCGGCATGCTTCCAGTCTTGGTCCGCCATGTGCGGTCTGCGATGCTCGAAGTTCTGGATACACCATTCATTACGGCGGCGCGAGGTCACGGAATTCCCCCCTGCCGGATATTGTTCGGCTACGCGCTTCCGGCCGCGGCCAATCCACTGATCTCGATGTTTGGTCTTTCGGTAGGCGCTCTGCTGAGCGGGTCGTTGTTGATTGAGGTCATCATGAGTTGGCCGGGTGTCGGTCCGATGCTGCTGGAGGCGATTTTGCAGCGCGATCCGTATGTTGTAGTGGCGGTTGTTCTCTTTTCAACTTTGTTCCTGGTGGCAGGCAGCTTGCTCGCAGATGTTTGTCTTTACATCGCTGATCCTCGGATTCGAGTGGAATGAACCATATGTATAAGAAGAAAATTTGGTTCGCGGCATTGTCATTGGCGTCGGTCCACGTTCTGGTGCTGGGCGCCGGCTTCTTCGCTCCCTATGATCCGGCTGAGCAGCATCGAGATGCCCCCTTCGAGCGTCCGATGCGCCTTCATATTTTTGATTCCCACGGCCGTTTCCATCTGAGGCCGTACGTTTGTACCTGGGTCAATGAAGGGAACTCGCTTGGCCCTCCGCGCTATGCCGAAGATTGCAGCCACACGTGGCCGCTTCGATTTCTAGTGAGGGAAGAGACCCATGCACCCAGGGCCGCTCTCGGACCAGCGCGGCATCTCTTGGGTGTGGATGCACCTGGGCGAGTGTTTCTACTGGGGACTGATGATTATGGCCGCGATCAGTTATCGCGCCTGCTTTATGGCGGGCAGGTTTCTCTGTTCGCGGGGTTGCTGGCGACCGGACTGTCACTAGGGTTAGGCGCCATTCTTGGGTGCATCGCGGGATACTTTGGTTCGTGGCCGGACGACGTGATCATGCGCGTGGCGGAGATCTTCATGGCCTTGCCGTGGATCTATCTATTGTTCGCGTTACGCGCGTTTCTGCCTTTGAATCTAGGCGCAGGCCAGCCCTTTTTTCTTCTGATCAGCGTCATCGGACTGGCCGGCTGGGCGCGGCCGTCGCGCTTGGTCCGTGGCGTGGTGCTGAGCGCGAAACAACGTGATTTCGTCCATGCGGCGCGCGGATTTGGGGCCTCGAATGTTTACATTCTTCGCCGCCATATTTTGCCGGAGATTATGGGCGTCGTGCTGACGCAGGCTGCGCTTTTGATTTCGCAATGCATCCTGGCCGAAATCACTCTTTCATTCCTGGGCCTCGGACTGGGCGAACCGGCGCCGAGCTGGGGCAACATGCTTGCCGGGCTCCAGAAATATTATGTCCTGGAGAATTGCTGGTGGATGTTGGTTTCCGGCCTTGCCCTGGTACCGGTATTTCTGCTTTACCACTTGCTGGCAGATGCGCTTTGCGCGCACTTCAAAGCGCCGGGGCTTTCGAGAAAAGGCCGCATGACCATAGAGAAGTTGCAGGTGGCGATATGAGATATCTACTCAAGGGCACGGTCCTTGCCATGGTACTCATGGTCCTGGCCGCGGCCGGTGCTTCATCTGTGCCTTCACCCGCACCCCGTGCCGTCAAGCCTGATGAGGATGTCCTGGTCTTGCCGGGTGAAATTGGCGAGCGAGGGGGCCGGTTAGTGGCGTCGCTCCATTCGGACCCCAAGACGTTCAATCCGGTTACCGTCGTAGACCTGCCTTCGAAGGAAGTGATTGCGCTCCTTGGGGCCGATCTGATTCACATCAATCTTCATACGCAGCACACGGAACCTGCACTGGCAAAATCCTGGACCGTTTCCCCGGACGGAAAGCGCTATACGCTGGAGCTGCGGAGAGGCGTTTTGTTTTCCGATGGGCATCCTTTTGATGCGGACGATGTAGTGTTCAGCTTCAAGGTCTATCTGGATGAGAACGTACACTCTCCGCAACGAGACCTCTTGTTGGTGGGAGGAAAGCCGATCCGAGTGCAAAAGCTGAATGCTTATCGAGTGGCCTTCGATCTGCCTCAACCCTATGCTGCAGCCGAACGGCTGTTTGACAGCGTGAGCATACTTCCCCGGCACCTGCTGGAACGCGCCTATGAAGGAGGGACGATCGCGAAAGCCTGGAGTGTGGCAACGCGTCCGGCGGAAATGGCCGGGCTCGGCCCGTTTCGGCCCAAACAGTATCTTCCCGGGCAGCAGATGGTGTTGGAGCGCAATCCCTTCTATTGGAAGGCCGACTTCCGGAAGAACCGTCTTCCATACCTGGATGAAATCGCCTTTTTGATTGTTCCGACGGAGGATGCTGAGGCCATTCGTTTTCAAGCTGGGGACGTGGATGTCGTCAAAATCAATGCGGAAAACTATTCAGCCTTGGAAAGAGAGCAGCACCAGAGAGGCTACCGTCTCGACGATCTGGGAGCCGGATTCGAATACGATTTTCTTTTCTTCAACCTAAACGACCTGAGCGCGAAGCAGCTTCCTGAGATCCAACGGAAGCAGGAGTGGTTTCGACGCTTCGAGTTCCGGCAAGCTGTCTCTGCGGCGATTGATCGCGAGGCGATCGTCCGGCTGGCTTATCAGGGGCGCGCTACGCCGCTATGGGAGCAGGTGACGCCCGCGAACAAGCTATGGATCAACCAAGCGGTTGAGCATCCCCCGAGGTCTCTGGAGAGGGCGTCGGCGCTGCTGCGCTCTGCAGGTTTTTCCCGGCGGACGGATGGAATGCTCGTCGACGCCCATGGAAACCCGGTGGAGTTCTCCATTCTGACGAACCCCAGCAATACACAAAGGACGAAGATCGCAACCATCATTCAGGATGATCTGAAGCAACTCGGGATGCGGGTCAACGTTGTTCCTCTTGAATTCCAGGCCATCATGACGCGCGTCTTCGACTCGTTCGATTACGAAGCTTCCATTCTCGGCCTGGTGAGCGGCGATGCAGATCCAAACCCTGAAATTAACGTCTGGACTTCCGGTGGAGGCACGCACCTTTGGGACCAAACGGGTACACTGCCGGTGGCGGCATGGCAGGCTGAGATTGATACGCTTATGCGACGGCAGACTGCGGTGCTTGACTACAAAAAGAGAAAGCAGATGTATGATCGCGTCCAGGAGATCATTTCGACATACGATCCTGTGATCTGCGTGGTTAGCCCCAATATTCTCGTGGGCGCGAAAAATTCCCTGGCGGGAGTCAGACCTTCGGTCATGAGAAACTACCTGCTATGGAATGCAGAGCAGCTCTTCTGGCGCCGGGAAGCTGGGAAGAGGCAGCAAGCGGCTGGGCAGGATTCTCATTAGAGTGGAGACCCCGCTTGCGCGGGGTCTCCCTGGTGTTTATTGCTTGGCCTTGAAACTGGCCGCTGTGGCTGCCCACGCGGCATCTGAATTTGATCCTGCCAGGCTTGCGTTAGGATCGAATGTCCCGGTCCCGCCGGGCAAATTGTCGACCACCGTGGAGTAGAAATTGACGTCCGTTCCACGGCTGGTCCAACCGGCCCCGGGTGTCATGGTCCCGCTTCCCCAGGTGTCGGCCAACAGCCCGACTACCAGATCACGGCATCCCGTGGTTGTCAGATTGCCAGTGTCAATGGAGTGAGAGGCACTGGAAGCGATCTTACCAGTCGCCACATCCAGCGCATTGGCGATTGCAATCCCTGAATATTCGATCAAATAGAATCCCAGGGTGACCGACCACGGTTGGGTCACCGTGACCGTGTTCGCGCCGCCTTTGATATTCTGGGCGTACCAGATGCGGACGTCCGTTGACGTGGTGGCATTGTCCTGCACCGGGACACTCATCCAGGTGTTTCCCAGTTTGTCGGAAACGCTGGCCACATCCGATCCATTCCAGTAGACAGCGGCCACCAGAAGATTGCCGGCAGTTTCCGTAATCGAAGCCGATAGGCTGGTAGTGGATGCAGACCCCGGCGACACCACCTGTACCTTAGCGATCGTAGAGCACGAGGCGCCATTCACTGTAACAGCGGCATTGCTGATGCTTCCGGCCATGTCGGCCAACCGGACTGTGTCGGTGACTCCACCCTTCGTTCCCGCTATGTAAGCGCCACTGGAAGCATTGATGGTCCCACCTGAGTTGTTGACCGCGATGCTGTAGGTGTAAGGAGAGAGCCCCCCGCTCGCGCTGAACGTCTGGACCCCACTGGTGTTTACCGACGCTGTTGCCGGCGAAATGGCGAGTGTGGAGCGCACAGTTACGGCTGCACTGGTGGTGTTTCCAGCGTTATCTGCGACTTGCAGTGTATCGGAGACGCCCCCCTTGGAGCCCGCTGTATAAGCGCCCGTGGAGGAATTGATGCTTCCGCCTGAGTTGTTGACCGTGATGCTATAAGTGTAAGGAGAGAGGCCCCCACTCGCGCTAAACGTTTGAATTCCGCTGGTGTTTACCGACACCGAAGCCGGCGAGATGGCGAGTGTGGAATGCACGGTTACGGCAGCCCTCACGGTATTTGCCCCGCTGTCTGCGACCTGGACGGTATCTGAGACTCCACCCTTTGAGCCTGCTGTGTATGCGCCAGTGGAGGAATTGATGTTTCCACCTGAATTGTTGGTCGCGATGCTATAGGTGTAGGGCGATACGCCGCCGCTCGCGCTAAAGGTCTGCGTCCCTCCGGTGTTGAGAGTCACGGCTGAGGGGAGGACCGCCAGGGAAGGGCCCCCCAGAGCAGGAGTAAGGTAAACATCGCCGTACTGATTGGGGCTGACGAAGCCGGAATTGCTGATATCCATATTGCTGTCGAAGGCGACAAATTTCCCGTCACGACTGATGGCTGCATGTGACTGGGCCCAGTAATATTCGGCGCTCCGGGAGCGATGGTGCAGAAGACGCTGGATCTGTGAGCCGTCGATCTTTACCAGGATGACTTCTTCACCATAGTGGGGCCACAGGTTCAGCCAGTTGGATATGAGGTCCTGCGGGGAGAAACATGAGTAGTCGGGGCAGCTTCCCGAGTCAAAAAACGAGAGCGCTGCCCATCCTTTGGAACTGTCGCGATAGCTCACGTGCCACGCTGGAATCCCACTGATGAGGCAGTTTACCGGGGCCTTTGCATTGATATCGACGACAGTGAGGCTGCTCCAGGCATCGGCGCAGGAATTCAGCGATGCTACCCCGTTAGCGGTGGAGATCAGCACTTCACGGCCCTGTAAATCAGTCCCTACCTCAGTGTGCGCCGATTGAGTATAAGGAGGGTTCCAGAAAATGCTGCCGTCGGTATTGTAGATGGTCATGATGTTCCCGTTGCAGTTCGTACACAGCATTTTTCCTGACGGAAAGACCTGGATTTTGTGGCAACTACTTAACCCGAGCGACTGGGAGACGACGGCATCGGTGGCCAGATTGTAGAGAATGCCTGTCCCTGCGCATTCGTTGCTGGGATTTCCGATCAGCCAGATTTTGGTCCCATCGTCAGTTACGTCTTCTTCATCGGGTATCACCACCCGGCTGAAGGCGGAAAAGGTGTGCAGAACAGTGCTGACGATGGTTGTCCCTGAAATCGTGCCCTTCAAAAACTGATTGCCATTCGCGTAGTAGAAGATATTCGGATTGGCCGGGTCCCAGGGTTGAACGCCGGTGTTTGAGCCGGGCATGTTGGAGACGGGAACTATCATGTTGCCGTGAATGTCTCGAATCTCATTCGATCCGTTGTCCAGAAATACCATGACCGCGGAGGAATTTGCATTGAACGGCGTGAGAGTAGAGTAGTAATGATGCCGGGGGACAACCGGGCTGTTATGCACGCTGTCGGTCAAGCGGGTGACAGAACAGCCATATTGGGGATCGGCATAGCTCTGGCCTTCGGCCGGCGGGGTGAAGCTGTTATAGCTGGGTGGAACGTGAATGAGGCCATCATCCGGCTGGCCGCAGGATGGCGTGTTTTGTGCAAGTGTGGTTCCTGAAAAGACCAGGAAGCCAAGGGTTAAGACAAACAAAGGGGCGCATTTCTGAACAACTGTTTTCAAGACAGACTCCTCCGTGGGCAGCATGCCCAGTGGGCGTCTGCCAAAGTGATAGAGGTGGACACGGTCCATACCGGGCATGAACCGGAGCCACTCCTGATTTTTCGATTTACACCACAACCCGCTATTTGGAGCTTGAGGGACTAGGAATCAGCTAAGGCCTGGAAGAGGCGTACTGCCAGGAAGCGCAAAGGAATTATTAGAGATTTCCAATTCGCTTGCCGGTATTTTAAGTATTTATACTGATTTTCCTTTCCGTACTTTCTGGTAGTCTCGCATGTTCACAGGTCGAATACATCTGGCGAGAGTGACTGATGTGGGACAGGTGCTCCTACCTGTCCTGGTCGCTGGTCGAGGTTGCTGGTCGTATGCTGGCCTGCTAGGATTTTTGGGAAAAGCCATGCGACCTGGAGCGATTTCAATCCTGGTGTCCTCGGTCCTTTGCATTGCAAGCCTGACTGGCTGCCGGGGCAGTTCACCACAGACGGAAGTTAATGAAGTCAAGGTGGCCGGTGCAAGAGCGCCGGATAGCGCGATTTGCGGAGTGAAGGATGATGGACTGGCGCACATTCCTCCGGACTTCAATAGCTTCACTCCGCCGGCCAGAGGCGGCGCCTATATCGATCCGCAGTACGGTTGCACAATCTTGCGCCTGACTGACGCCCGGCGGCAGTTCAATTTGGCGGTACACCACCAGTACGCTTCCATCAGCGCGATCAATCAGAATGAAACCCGAGTCATGCTGATTACCGAGTGGGGGCAAGGCGTGGTTGTCGATACGGCCGGCAACGTTGTGGTTGCCCCGCGCGATTTTCCCGCGATCAACTCCGCCAATGTGCCCTGGTCAAGGGATGCCGCGGACGCGTTTTACTATACGAACAGGAACACCCTTTACAAAGGCGTGATCGCGGGACATACAGTGAAGAGCATCGCCCTGCATACGTTTGCAGGCGAGCCCAATGTTGTCATTCCTGACCAGGAAGACCTATCCGAGGATGGCGATCATCTCTGGCTGGTGGCGGGCGGATGGGCCCTGCTGTACAGCATTAGCAAAGGCCCAACCGGCGACAGGGTGAGTATCGGCGCCAAGGATGCCGCATGCGGCTGGCACAAAATCCAAATCATGCCTTCCAACAAGCTGCTGGTCACATGGTCTTGCAATGGCCCAGGGGCCGGACGAGGCCAGGAAGTCTACACCACCAGCGGCGTGCTCGACTGGCATATGTTCGACAACAGTATTCACACCGACGTTGGCAGAGATCTGAACGGCAGGGAAATCGCGATCGTCGGACGGATTCCAGATACGTACAAGGATGCTTGTCCCAGCGGAGGCGGAGCCGACGTGATCACGGCAGAGCCGCCCCACAGAGTTTCGTGCCTGGTGGACATCAACTGGGCATCAACCCACATCAGCTATCGGGACAGCCCACAAGGCTGGGTCGCCATTTCATTTTTTGACCAGAGTTCGTGCCCCGGCTATTCCTGCTTTCCACAACATCTGGCGGCGGACTGGTCTTCTCGCTGGCGCCATTTTTATGAGGAAATAATTCTGGTAAAAGTGGATGGCTCGTCGGTCCTACGATTGGCCCACCATCGGTCACGCTCGGCGGAATATTATTGGGCGCAGAGCCGCGCGGCCATCAGCCGGGACGGCCACTATGTGGTCCTGGACAGTAACATGAATCTGAGCGGCACCGGACTGAATAGTTATTCAGATATTTACCTGATCAAAGTCCGGTAGTATAGTTCGAAACAAATGGGGAACGGGGCATCGTGAAAAGATGTGACCACATTTGTCAGTATTTTACGGTATATGCAATGGCTGGGAACTCGTTGAGAATACAGCATCAACGTCTGGTCTTGGTGTGCCGCTAACAGCCAGGAAGACTGTGAGGTTAATCATGACAAACGTCGGCTTACCTGAGAGAAGTACGCCCGTCTCTCCGATTGAAGAACTGTTGCGCGAGTTGGTGTCGCACCTGCGCAAGAACCGGACCCAGCTGCGCGAAGAGTGGGCGCGCCGCATCACCGAGGCAAGATTGCTGACGGTGATGGGAAAAGAAGAAATTTTTGCGGAAGCCACGGCCGTCTATGACAACTATGTAGAAGCGCTGGAAAGCGGTACGTTCGAGGCCCTGCAAGCGTACGCCCGTAACCTGTCGGAACGCATCATCCCTCGCGGCGTTGAGACAGACGAAGTCATCGGGATCGTGCTGTTGCTGCGCGACGTGCTGGCGCGGTCCTTGTTCGCGAAATACCACAACGATTTCGGGCTACTCAATCGCATTCTCGATGCCTACGAACCGGCGGCCAACCGCATCGCCAACACGGTGGCGGTGGGCTTTGTGCAGGAACGGGAGCGCGTCATTCGTGAGCAACAGGAAGCGATTCGCGTTTTGTCCACTCCGGTGTTGCAGGTGCGCGAGCGGTTGCTCATTTTGCCCATCATCGGAGTGATCGACCCGCAGCGGGCGCGCCAACTTACCGAGCAACTGCTCCGGGGCATCCGAACGAACCGCGCCAAGGTGGTGGTCATCGATATCACGGGCGTGCCGGTCATGGACGCGACGGTGGCCAATCACCTGGTGCAAACGGTCGAAGCGGCCCGCTTATTGGGTGCAACCGTCATTATCACGGGACTGTCACCAGAGATCGCGCAGACCCTGGTCACCATCGGTGTGGACCTCGGCAAGATGAACACGGTGGGCGATCTGCAGGGAGGCATCGAAGAGGCGGAGCGCGCCCTGGGTTATAGGGTGGTGCAGTTGAGCGAGACTTCATCCAGCACATAAAAGGCGGCGGGCGTGCAAGTACCGATTCTCAAACAGGGTCACTATCTCATTGCCACAATTCAATCGGCCCTCAATGACGCAGATTTGCTGCTCTTGCGGGACGGAATTGTACAGCAGGTGGGTAAGTTTCGCTCGCGCGGCGTTATCATCGACGTGACCGCCCTGGACGTGATGGATTCTTTTGCTACGCGCACCCTGCGGGACATTGCCCAGATGATCCGCTTGCGGGGCGCGGATACCGTGATTGTCGGAATTCAACCGGAAGTCGCATTCTCTCTGGTCCAACTGGGAGTCAATCTGGCGGGTGTAGCCACCGCACTAGACCTGGAAGAGGGGCTCTTATTTCTAGAGCGCCAGGGCAAGGGCGCTCCAGTGTCGAATTCGCGCGGAATCGAGAGCCGGAAGGAATAGGTTGCGTGACCAAGATCGTCCAAGCCGGGAGTAACAGCCCCCGTCCGGGCAGCAGCAACGGCAGCGCACCGGGTAGCGCGGTGAGCGAGATGCGAATCTCGATCGGTTCGGACTTGGATATTATCCAGGCACGGCAAACCGGGCGGACTGAAGCCTCCAAGCTGGGTTTTTCCACCACGGACCTCACCCTGATTGCCACAGCTATTTCCGAACTGGCCCGGAATATAGTGATGTATGCAAAACAGGGGGAGATCATTCTTCGCTTTATTCATGCTTCTGAAAAACAGGGGATTGTCATCATCGCGAGTGACCAGGGGCCAGGCATGGCCGATCCGAACCAGGCGCTGCAGGATGGGTACAGCACTTCAAGAAGCCTGGGACTGGGACTGCCCGGCGTGCGGCGGCTCATGGACGAATTTGAAATTGAGTCTAAGCTTGGCCAGGGAACTGTGGTGACCATCAAGAAGTGGACGGTTCGCCATGTCCTCGATTGAGTGGAGTGTGACCGAGGAGCCATGTCCAGGGCAACAGGAATCAGGGGACCGATACCTGGTGAAAACAATGCCTTCGGGCGTCCTGGTGGCCGTAGTTGACGGGGTGGGGCATGGTGAAGGCGCCGCACGGGCTGCGGCCCTGGCCATTGCAGACCTGGAGAACCAGCAGACCACTTCGCTGATTCCGTTAGTGCGCTCGTGTCACCAGCGGCTCATGGGCACGAGGGGCGCGGTGTTAAGCCTGGCGTTCTTCAACACCGCTGACGGAACCATCACCTGGCTGGGTGTCGGAAA